>NZ_JBHVQT010000015.1:0-332892 GCF_042886315.1 Streptomyces sp. NPDC058001 | reverse complement strand
ACCCGTCACCCGGCCGCCCCCGCCCCGGGGGCGTGGCCGGCCGTTTCTGTCGCGGTCCGTAGTGCACCGCGCTGACCAGCACGCATGTGCCGATCCCGATAATGATCGTCCGTTGTCGGAGGGGGCGGGTAGGCTCGAAAGCACGATGACAGAGGACCTCTCACCGGCCGAGCGGTACGCGGCGTCACGCCGGCGCGCCGCCGAGCAGGCCACCGCACTCGCCGGATTCCGCGAGATGTACGACTTCGGCCTCGACCCCTTCCAGATCGAGGCGTGCCAGTCACTCGAAGCGGGCAAGGGCGTGCTGGTGGCGGCGCCCACCGGCTCGGGCAAGACGATCGTCGGCGAATTCGCCGTCCATCTGGCGCTCGGCCAGGGCAAGAAGTGCTTCTACACGACGCCCATCAAGGCGCTCTCCAACCAGAAGTACTCCGACCTCTGCCGGAGGTACGGCGCGGACAAGGTCGGCCTTCTCACCGGCGACAACAGCGTCAACTCCGACGCCCCGGTCGTCGTCATGACGACCGAGGTCCTGCGGAACATGCTGTACGCGGGCTCGCACACCCTCCTCGGCCTCGGCTATGTCGTCATGGACGAGGTGCACTACCTCTCCGACCGGTTCCGCGGCGCCGTCTGGGAGGAAGTGATCATCCACCTCCCCGAGTCGGTCACCCTGGTCTCGCTGTCGGCGACCGTGTCCAACGCCGAGGAGTTCGGCGACTGGCTCGACACGGTCCGCGGCGACACCGAGGTCATCGTCTCCGAGCACCGGCCCGTCCCGCTGTTCCAGCACGTCCTCGCGGGCCGCCGGATGTACGACCTGTTCGAGGAGGGCGAGGGCCACAAGAAGGCCGTCAACCCCGACCTCACCCGCATGGCGTCCATGGAGGCGGGACGACCCTCGTACGGCAGGGACAAGCGGCGCGGCAGGAACATGCGCGAGGCCGACCGCGAGCGGGAGCGCCGGCAGCGGTCACGGGTGTGGACGCCCGGCCGTCCCGAGGTCATCGAGCGGCTCGACTCCGAAGGGCTCCTGCCCGCGATCACGTTCATCTTCAGCCGCGCGGCCTGCGAGGCGGCCGTACAGCAGTGTCTGTACGCGGGGCTGCGGCTCAACGACGAGGACGCGCGCGCCACGGTCCGCGAGATCGTGGAGGAGCGCACCGCGTCCATCCCCTCCGAAGACCTCCATGTCCTCGGGTACTACGAATGGCTGGAGGGCCTGGAGCGCGGCATCGCGGCGCACCACGCGGGCATGCTGCCCACCTTCAAGGAAGTGGTCGAGGAACTCTTCGTACGCGGCCTGGTGAAGGCCGTCTTCGCGACCGAGACCCTCGCCCTCGGCATCAACATGCCCGCCCGCTCGGTCATCCTGGAAAAGCTCGTCAAGTGGAACGGTGAGCAGCACGCCGACATCACGCCCGGCGAGTACACCCAGCTCACCGGGCGCGCAGGCCGCCGCGGTATCGACGTCGAGGGCCATGCCGTCGTGCTCTGGCACCGCGGCATGAACCCCGACCACCTCGCGGGGCTCGCCGGCACCCGTACGTATCCGCTGCGCTCCAGCTTCAAGCCCTCGTACAACATGGCCGTCAATCTGGTCGACCAGTTCGGGCGGCACCGCTCCCGTGAACTCCTGGAGACGTCGTTCGCGCAGTTCCAGGCCGACCGGTCGGTCGTCGGGATCTCCCGCCAGGTGCAGCGCAACGAGGAAGGGCTCGACGGCTACAAGGAGTCGATGACCTGCCACCTCGGCGACTTCGAGGACTACGCGCGGCTGCGCCGTGAACTCAAGGACCGTGAGACCGAGTTGGCGCGGCAGGGCGCCACGCAGCGCCGGGTCGCCGCCGCCGCGGCCCTGGAGAAGCTCAAGCCCGGCGACGTCATCCACGTCCCCACCGGGAAGTACGCCGGTCTCGCGCTCGTCCTCGACCCCGGACTGCCCGCCGGGCGGTCCAACGGTCACCGGGGGCTCGACCAGCACGACGGGCCCCGGCCGCTGGTGCTGACCGCCGAGCGGCAGGTCAAGCGGCTGGCCTCGATGGACTTCCCCATCCCCGTCGAGGCGCTGGAGCGGATGCGGATCCCCAAGTCGTTCAACGCGCGCTCGCCGCAGTCCCGTCGTGATCTCGCGTCCGCGCTGCGCACCAAGGCAGGGCACATCGTTCCCGACCGGCACCGCAAGCAGCGGGCCGCCGCCGCGGACGACCGTGAGATCGCCCGGCTGCGGACGGAGATCCGCGCCCATCCCTGCCATGGCTGCTCCGACCGTGAGGACCACGCGCGCTGGGCGGAGCGGTATCACCGGCTGCTGCGGGACACCGGCCAACTGGAGCGGCGGATCGAGGGCCGCACCAACACCATCGCCCGTACCTTCGACCGGATCGTCGCGCTCCTCACCGAACTCGACTATCTGCGCGGCAATGACGTCACCGAGCACGGCAAGCGGCTCGCCCGGCTCTACGGCGAGTTGGACCTGCTGGCCAGCGAATGTCTGCGGGCCGGTGTCTGGGAGGGGCTGAACCCGGCGGAACTCGCCGCGTGCGTCTCCGCGTTGGTCTACGAGGCGCGGGTCGGGGACGACGCGATGGCGCCGAAGCTGCCGTCCGGTCAGGCCAAGGCTGCGCTCGGCGAGATGGTCCGGATCTGGGGGCGGCTCGATGCCCTGGAGGAGGACTTCAAGATCAGCCAGGCCGAGGGGGTCGGGCAGCGCGAGCCCGATCTCGGGTTCGCCTGGGCCGCGTACATGTGGGCGTCGGGCAGTGGCCTGGACGAGGTGTTGCGCGAGGCCGAGATGCCGGCGGGCGACTTCGTCCGCTGGTGCAAGCAGGTCATCGATGTGCTGGGGCAGATCTCGGCGGCGGCGCCGGTGGGTTCGGAGGGGTCGACGGTGGCGAAGAACGCGCGGCGGGCCGTGGATGGGTTGCTGCGGGGTGTGGTGGCGTACTCGTCGGTGGGGTGACGTTGGTTGGGCGGGTGTTGGGCGCCGGGGGTTCGGGGTCCGGGGGGTCCGGGGCGGGGGGAAGGGGCGCCGGGGGCGGCGAGGGAGCGGGGCGGGGGCCGGGGGCAGGGGAGAGCGGCTGGGCTGCGGCGTGCCGGGGAGTTGGTCGGGTGATCGCGGGTTCCGTCAGCGTGGCGAGGGAGGGGCCGGATGAAGGCGGTGGGGATGAGCCGCGCGCAGGCGGTCGGGCTGGTGCGGCGGATCATGAGCGCGGACTGTTCCGACGAGGACGTGAGGCGTTGGCTCGCCGGGCTCGACAGAGCCTTGGTGTGTCCGTCCGGTCATGTCGGGGACTTGATCTATGGGCCGTCGGAGCGAGAGCTTTCCGCTGAGGAAGTCGTTGATCAGGCTCTGGCGTATCAGCCGATCGGTCTGTGAGGCCGGGAGTTCTCGCTCGACGGCCCCGGTCGCTCTTACTTGGCGTCCGGGGCATGCTGTTTCGGGAAATGGCCAGATCGGGGGTAGGTGTTGGCGATCTGGCCATTTTGTGAGGATGGTGCCAGGGCTCAGGTCGGGTCTGTCCGGGGCAGGGTTCGTTCGGCCACCAGTTGGGTGCCGCTTGTTTTGCCTGTGGGGTGGAAGCCGAGGGTGCGGTAGAAGGGTTCGGGGCCGCCCTGGCGAGGGTTGTACGTGACCGTGGCCGTCGTGCCGCCACGGCGGATGATCTCCTCGCACACCGACTCCACGGCGAAACGGCCGTACCCGTTGCCCTGTTGGTCCGCCGCTATGTTCAGGCGCCAGATGCCGTCGCGCGGGGTGTCGGTCGGGTCGTCCGGGTAGAAACGGACACCGAAGAAGCCCATGACGAAGCCCACGAGCCGGTCGCCGTCGAGGATCAGGCGGGGCCAGGCGACATCGGGCTGGGCGTATGCCTCGGCCAGGGACCAGGCGACAGGGGAGACCAGATCCTCCTGGTCGGGGTGTACGGACAGACGGCACGCGGCCTCGACGGTGGCCGGGGTGACCTTCTCCAGGCGGGGTGATGAAGACATGACCGGACCTTAGATTTCCCCGAGAGCGGAACGCCACGGACTTTCCGTCGGGCGCCGCGCTTCTACCCTGGACAGGTGACCCATCACGCGCCGAACCCAGTCCGTGTCGTCCCGCTGCGCCCCGCCCCGGTGGCCGCCGAGCCGGACCCGACGCCCGCCCCGCGAGAACCGCTCTGGAGGGACCTCGTCGGAGACGTCCTGCGGCGCGAACGGCTCGCCCAGGAACGCACGCTCAAGGATGTCGCCGAGGTGGCCCGTATCTCCATGCCGTACCTCTCGGAGCTGGAGCGAGGGCGCAAGGAGGCGTCGTCCGAAGTGCTCGCCGCCGCGGCCCGCGCGCTCGGGCTCGACCTGGCCGATCTGCTGGCCCTGACCCACGGCGAGCTGGTACGCCTCACCGCCGTGAGGCGTACCACGGGCCGCGCACACCAGGGGGTGCGGAACACCTCGCGGTACGGCGGGATGTGCCTGGCCGCATAGGGCCTCGTCCGGGCGAAAGACCCTGGAGGTCAGGCGGGCTGGATGACCCGGCGGCGCAGGACCTCGTCGGCGAGGCCGTAGGCCACGGCCTCCTCGGCGCTGAACACCTTGTCCCGGTCCATGTCCGCACGGAGGGTCGCCACTTCGTGCGGTGTGTGCCGGGACAGCACCTCCTCGACCTGGGCGCGGATACGGAGCATCTCCTTCGCCTGAAGGCTGAGGTCCGAGACGGTGCCCTGCCGGCCACTGCTCGCGGGCTGGCCGAGCAGCACCCGCGCGTGTTCCAGGACGAACCGGCGCCCCGGGTCGCCGCCCGCCAGCAGCACTGCCGCGGTCGAGGCGGCCTGGCCGACGCAGAACGTCGAGATGGGCGCGTGCACGAAGGTCATCGTGTCGTAGATGGCCATCAGCGAAGTGAACGAGCCGCCGGGGGAGTTGATGTAGATGGCGATCTCGGACTCGGGACTGGACGACTCCAGATGGAGGAGCTGGGCGATGACGACGTTCGCGACGCCGTCATCGATCTCGGTGCCGAGGAAGATGATCCGCTCCGAGAGAAGCCGGCTGTAGACGTCGTAGGAGCGTTCGCCCTGGGTGGTCCGCTCGATGACCGTCGGGATCGTGTACTGGCCCATGTCAGAGCCCCATCCGTCGCCGGTCGCCCGCGGGGCGGACCGTGTCGAGTGAGTCGACCACGCGGTCGACCATGCCGTACTCCTTGGCCTGTTCGGGGGTGAACCAGCGGTCGCGGTCGCCGTCGCGGGAGATCGTCTCGACGGACTGGCCGGAGTGTTCGGCGGTGATCCGCTCGATGGACTTCTTCATGAATTCGAGGTTCTCCGCCTGGATCGCGATATCGGCGGTGGTTCCGCCGATGCCGGCGGACGGCTGGTGCATCATGATGCGGGCGTTCGGCAGGGCGAACCGCTTGCCCTTCGCGCCGACTGTGAGCAGGAACTGCCCCATGCTGGCGGCGAATCCCATGGCGAGCGTCGACACGTCGTTCGGGATGAGCTGCATCGTGTCGTAGATCGCGAGACCGGCCGTCACCGAGCCGCCGGGGCTGTTGATGTACAGGCTGATGTCGGTACGGGGGTCCTCGGCGGAGAGCAGCAGCAACTGGGCGCAGACCCGGTTCGCGGAGACCTCGTCGACCTGGGTGCCGAGGAAGACGATCCGCTGGGTGAGGAGTTGCGCGGCGAGGTGGTCGTCGAACCGGGTCGCGGGCGTGTCGCCCTCCTCGGCTCGTGGGTTGTGGGCCGGGTTCCGGCCGGCCGTCAGTGGCGCCATGGGTCCTCCTCGTGGGGGCGCGGCCCCTGATCGCCGCGCGCTCACTCCACTGTTGACCAGGAGGTGCCGTCGGGGGAGGCGTCTCGGCCCGCAGCAGATTCGCCGACGGCAGAGCGGGCGCCGGGGGCGGCCGGGCGGGCGGCGATCAGGGCGGACGCCAGGTCCCGTACCGTCGCCGCGAGTGGGTCGGGGCGGCCGTCCGGGCAGAGGAGACGGACAAGGTCGGCGTCGAAGGAGTGGCGACCTGTTCGCGCTGGGCGCGGCGTGCACCATCAGCTCGTTCGGCGACGCGGGGCGGCCGGGGCCGGACATCGGGATCCTGCTGGAACTCGCGGCGCGGGGCCGGTTGGCGGCCGAGGTGGGGTGGCGCGGGTCCTGGGAGCGGGCGGGGGACGCGTTCCGGGCGCTGCTGGCCCGGGAGGTCGTGGGGAAGGCGGTTCTTGACGTGCGGGCGTCCTGAGCGGGGTCGTCGGGGCGGGTACGAGGGTCACGCCGGCCGGTGTTGTCACGTCGGCCCGTGTCGGAGTGCCGCGCGCCAGCCTCCGTGCGCCGTGATGTCCTCGGCGTCGTCGAGGGCGGCGGGTTCGCAGAGGAAGCCGGGGACGGAGGTGCCGTCGGCGAGTTCGACGCGGCCGATGGTCATCGGGCGGGGGAGCGCGGCGGCCAGTCGGCCGAGCCCTTCGGCGGGCAGCCGCCACACCTCCGCCTCGATCGGCGCACCGCCCGGACCTACGTACACCAGACCCGGCTTGGGCGGTGTGGTGGCGAGGGCGTGCAGGCGGTAGACGGGTGCTGTCCGCGTGGTGCGCTCCCAGCGTGCGCCGAGGGCGAGGAGTTGGGGGTTGAGGGGCTGGCCGGTCAGGTGGGCGCCGACCACCGCGAGCCGCGTGGGTTCCGCCAGCAGTCGGGCGAGGCGCGTGAGGCGTTCGTCGGTGTGGGCGGGGCCGATCAGCATCACGCCGAACGGCAGCCCGCGTACCTCGCCCGCCGGGACCGCCACGGCCGCCAGGTCGAACAGGTTCGTGGAGTTGGTGAAACGGCCCAGGCGGGCATTGGCGCCGAGCGGATCGGCGGCGACCTCGGCGAGCGTCGGATGACCCGGCGCGGTCGGCAGCAGCAGGGCGTCCGCGTCGCCGAGCGAGGCCAGGGCCCGTGCGCGCAGGACGGCGAGGCGGTCCCGGTCGGCGTAGAGGCGGTGTGCGGGGATGGTGCCCGCGCGGGTGATGATCCCGGCGACCGTGGGATCCAGGTCCGCCGATCCCTGGTCGACGAACCGGCCCACCGCCGTGTACCGCTCGGCCACGAACGCGCCCTCGTACAGCAGGAGCGCGGCCTCGGTGAACGGCGCCGGATCGATTGTCCGCACCTCGGCGCCGGCCTCGCGCAGCCGGTCGACCGCCGCCGTGTACGCCTCCGCCCAGCCGTCGTCCAGCTCGCCGAGCCCATCCGGTTCGGCGACGGCCACGCGCCAGGGACCCGGGGTGCGCGGTGGCGGCGCGGGGGTGGGGCCGGTGATCAGATGGGCCAGGGCCTGTTCGGCCTCGGGGAGCGTACGGGCGAGGACGGATACGCAGTCCAGTGACGCGCACGCCGGGACGACGCCGTCCACCGGGACGAGGCCGCGGGTCGGTTTGAGGCCGACGATGCCGTTGAAGGCGGCGGGGACCCGGCCCGAGCCCGCGGTGTCGGTGCCCAGGGCCAGATCGGCGATGCCGAGGGCCACGGCGACCGCCGAACCGGAGCTGGAGCCGCCGCTGACGCGGGTCGGGTCGTGGGCGTTGCGGACGGCGCCGTAGGGGGAGCGGGTGCCTACCAGGCCCGTGGCGAACTGGTCCAGGTTCGTGGTGCCGAGGACCAGGGCGCCGGCCTCGCGGAGTCGGGCCACTGCCGGGGCGTCCGTCGTGGGGCGGTACGCGTAGGAAGGGCAGCCGGCGGTGGTGGGGAGGTCTGCCACGTCGATGTTGCCTTTTACGGCGAGGAGGCTGCCCGCCAGGGGGAGGTGTTCGCCTGCGGCGAGTCGGCTGTCCAGGGATTCCGCTTCCTTGGTCAGGGTGGCTTCGTCGCGGAGGGTGATCCAGATTTCGGGGCGGTTGGCCTCTCGGAGGCGGGTGTAGGCGGCGGTTACTCGGTGAACGGTGCGGCTGGGCATCGCGGGGTCCTTGGCTGAGGTGGGTCTTTCGGGTGCGGGTCGGTGGTCGGTCTGTGCCCACCCGTCCCGCCGTGCGGGACGCCTGCCCACAGACGGGTCACAGATTTATGGGCCGAGGACCATGAGGGGAGTGCCCGGTTCTACCTGGTGGCCTGGGGCTGTCAAGACCTGGGTCACCACGGCTGGGTGGGGGGCGTGGATGTGGGATTCCATTTTCATTGCTTCCAGGGTCAGGAGGGGCTGACCCGCCGTCACCGTGTCGCCGGGCGCCACGTTCACCTGCCAGACCGACGCCGCGAACTCCGCCTCGATCAGCCGGCCGCCCTCCGGCACCGTCACCTCGGCCGTGGGCGGCGCCGGGGCTGTCGCCGAATCGGCGCGCGCGAACTCCCCCGCCGCCTCCCACGCCTCCCGCTCCCTGCCGAACGCGATGGCCTGATCGGCGCGGAAGGCGAGGATCTCGTCCCGATGCGCGGCGAGGAAGCGGTGGTGCTCCGCGAGCGAGAAGGTTCCCTCCTCGATTCGGGGGACGAAACGGCCGGACACCAGGTCGGCGCGCAGGTCGAGGAGTTCGTCGGGGCCTACCGGGTACCACTTGACGCGGTCGAAGAAGCGCAGCAGCCAAGGGGAGCCGGGGACGAAGGCGCCGCGCTGCTGCCACCCGGACCACACCTGCGTGGTCCGGCCGACGAACTGGTAGCCGCCGGGCCCCTCCATCCCGTAGACGCACAGATAGGCGCCGCCGATACCGACGGAGTTCTCGGCGGTCCAGGTGCGTGCCGGGTTGTACTTGGTGGTGACCAGCCGGTGGCGCGGGTCGAGCGGGGTCGCCACCGGAGCGCCCAGGTACACGTCCCCGAGACCGAGGACGAGGTACTCGGCGTCGAAGACCGTGCGGTACACGTCGTCCACGGAGGCGAGACCGTTGACGCGACGGATGAACTCGATGTTCCAGGGGCACCAGGGCGCGTCGTCACGTACGCCCGCCATGTAGCGGGCGATCGCGTCGCGGGTCGCCGGATCGTCCCAGGACAGCGGGAGATGCACGGTCCGCGACGGCACCACGAGCGCGTCGTCCGAGGGCAGCCCGGACACGATCCGCCGTACCGCGTCGAGGAGTTCGGGCTGCGTGACGGCATCCGGGTCGAGCTGGATCTGAAGGGAACGGATCCCGGGCGTGACCTCGGTGACGCCGGGCAGCCGCGCGGCCTCCACGGCCCGCATCAGGGCGTGTACGCGCATCCGCAGGGCGAGGTCCAGTTGCATGGGACCGAACTCGACGAGGAGGTTGTCGTCGCCACTTCGCCGGTACGTGACGTCGTCGTGCCGGGCCAGGATCCCGCCGTCGGTGAGGGCGGCTCGGTCCGCGACGGGCCGGGCGGCGGGTTCGGCGCGCAGCCGGGCCGCCGCGTCGACGGTCACCGGCACGAACCGCACGGTGTCCCCGGGGCGCAACTGCCCCAGCTTCCAGCGCTGCCCCTTGACGACGGTCGCGGGACAGACGAAGCCGCCGAGCGACGGCCCGTCGGGGCCGAGGAGCACCGGCATGTCGCCGGTGTAGTCGACGGCGCCGACCGAGTAGGGCGTGTCATGGATGTTCGACGGGTGCAGGCCCGCCTCGCCGCCGTCGGCACGCGCCCAGCGGGGCTTCGGGCCCACCAGCCGGACCCCGGTGCGGGCCGAGTTGAAGTGGACCTTCCAGTCGGCCGCATAGAAGGCGTGGATGTCGTCCTCGGTGAAGAACTCCGGTGCCGCGTGCGGGCCTTCGACCGCGCCGATCTCCCAGACCGCCCCGAACACGGGCCGCCGGTCGAGCGGTACGGGCGCCCTGGCACCGTCGCGCACACCGTCCCCCGGCAGAAAAGGGCGCAGGACGTCGCCCGTCCGCAGTGCCCGTCCGCCGTGTCCCCCGAACCGGCCCAGCGTGAATGTCGACGCCGACCCCAGGAAGTCCGGCACGTCGAGTCCGCCGCCCGCGAACAGCACATAGGTCCGCAGCCCGTGCTCCGAGGGCGCCCCGACCGCGAGGCTCGCCCCGGCCGGTACCGTCACCGGCTCCCACCGCGCCACCGGCACTCCGTCCACCGTCACCTCGGCCGGGGCGCCCGTGACACACACCGTCGTGGTGTGGGTGAAGCGGAGCGTGGGCCCCTGAAGGGTGCATTCCAGGCCCGGGGCACCCTCGGGATTGCCGAGCGCGCGATTGCCGAGCCGGAACGACAGGTCGTCCATCGGCCCGGACGGCGGAACCCCGACCTGCCAGTACCCCGTACGGCCCGGCCAGTCCTGGACCGTCGTCAGCGTGCCGCCCGCCGTCACCTCGACCCGGGGCGTCGGATCGGTGACGCCCGCCAGGGTCGCCGTCGAGTGCGTGGCCGTACGGAACGAGCCGTCGGCGAGCGCGGCCCGGACCAGACCGAGGTTGGTCTCGACGCCGTCCACACGGGTGGCGGCCAGCGCCGTGTCGAGCCGGGCCAGCGCCTCGGTCCGGTCGGCGCCGTGCGCCACGACCTTCGCGAGCATCGGGTCGTACGCCGTCGTCACCTCGGTGCCCGTCTCGACCCAGCCGTCGACCCGGACGCCCTCGGGGAACGCCACCCGGGTCAGCAGACCCGCGCTCGGGCGGTGGTCGCGTGACGGGTCCTCGGCGTAGATCCGGGCCTCCACGGCGTGCCCGCGCGGCGGACCCGGGTCCCGTACCACGCCGGTGTCGCCCTGGGCGAGGCGCAGCATCCAGGCGACCAGGTCGACGCCGTAGGTCTCCTCGGTCACCGGATGCTCGACCTGGAGCCGGGTGTTGACCTCCAGGAAGTACGCCTCCTCGCGCGCCGCGTCGTACACGAACTCGACGGTCCCCGCGGAGCGGTAGCGCACGCTCGCGCACAAGTCGCGGGCTGCGGTGGTCAGTCGGTCGCGGACCGCTTCGGGCAGGCCGGGGGCCGGGGCCTCCTCGACGACCTTCTGATGGCGCCGCTGGAGCGAGCAGTCGCGGTCCCCGAGGGTGACGACGCGGCCTTCGCCGTCGCCGAACACCTGGACCTCGACATGCCGGGCCCGCTCGACCAGCCGCTCCAGGAACACCCCGGCCGACGCGAAGGAGGCGGCGGCCACCCGGTGCACCCGTTCCCACGCCTGCGCGAGATCGCCGGGGGAGTGGCACGCGGACATCCCGATGCCGCCGCCTCCGCCGGTCGCCTTCAGCATCACGGGGTAACCGATCCGGTCCGCCGCCGCGAGGGCCTGGGGCAGCCCGTCGAGCAGACCGGTGCCCGGGGCGAGGGGCACGCCCGCCGCCTCGGCCGCCGCACGCGCCGTGTGCTTGGCGCCGAACAGCTCCAACTGACCGGGTGTCGGGCCCACGAATACGATCCCGGCGTCCTCGCAGCGCCGTGCGAAACCCGCGTCCTCGGAAAGGAAGCCGTACCCCGGGTGCACGGCCCCCGCACCGGAGTCCTTCGCCGCGCGCAGCACCGAATCGGCGTCCAGATACGACTCCTTGGCGGGCGCGGGACCCAGCCGCACCGCCGTGTCGGCCAGCCGCACGTGCGGGGCGCCGCGATCCGCGTCGGAGTACCCGGCGACCGTACGCAGCCCCAGGTCACGGGCGGTACGCAGCATCCGTACGGCGATCTCACCGCGGTTGGCGACGAGCAGCGTGTCGAAGGTCATGCGATGGCCCCACGGTCGTCGGTGGTCGGGTCGGTGGCGCTCGGGTCGGTGGCGGTCGGATCGGTGGTCGTCCCGGTGGTCGTCTCCGCGGTCACGGTCATCTCCACCGCCGTCGGCTCGAAGCCGTTGCACGGGTTGTTGATCTGGGGGCAGTTGGAGACCAGGACGAGGACATCGGTCTCGGCGCGCAGGGTCAGCCGCAGGCCCGGCGCGGAGATGCCGTCCACGATGCCGAGGGTGCCGTCCTTCTCGACGGGCACGTTCATGTACCAGTTGACATTGGGGACGAGATCGCGGGCGCCGAGCCCGTACCGCGAGCCCTCCGCGAGGAAGTTCTCCACGCACGCGTGCTGGGACCAGGTGTGATGCCCGTACCGGAGCGTGTTCGACTCCTTCGAGCAGGCGCCGCCGACCGTGTCGTGCCGGCCGACCTGGTCCTCGACGACGGTCATCAGCGGCGTGTGCTCGTTCGACATCAGGACGCTGCCGGTGGTGAGGAAGAGGGAGCCCTGCGCCTGGAGGGTGTCGGGGGCGCTGTAGCGGACGGCGGTGTCCAGGACGTCGTACACCAGGAAGTCGACGGCCTGGTTGCCGTGCAGATCGGTGACGGTCAGCGACGCGCCCGCGGGCAGCACGGCCGACCAGGGCGCGCGGGCCGGGACGACGACGGATCGCCGGCTCACGGCGACCGGACGGCCGGTCATGCGATCCCCCTGGCGGCGAGGATCCCGGCGGTATTGAGGAAGGCCCGGCGGCCCTCCGGTGTGGCCTCCCACAGCGGATCGCCGGGCGCGGTCGGCGCGGCCCGCCAGGCGAGCACCTCCAACGGGCCCGCGACATAGGCGGTACGGGGGTCGAGGGGGTGCGGCACATTCGCGAGGAGCACGGTGACGTCCTGTTCGGCGCGGAGCGTGACACTGCCACCGGGCCCCACCGAGCCGGTGAAGTCGAGTGCGCCGTCCTCGCGTACCGTCACGCCCTGGAAGAAGGAGACCGACGGCGGCAGATCACGTGCCGACAAACCGCTCTTGGCCGCCGCCAGCTTGAACAGTTCACGTCCGGCCGGGTAGCCGGACTGCGGCGAACCGTCCCCGTACCGAACGGAGTTGCGGGCCGACGTGGAGGTGCCGCACAGCGCGTCGTGCCGGCCCGAGGTGTCCGTGGTCACCGAGGCGAGGACACGGCCCTGGCCGGAGAGGAGCAGCCGGTTCTCGCCGAGGTAGGCGTTCCACTGCACCTTGACGGTGTCGGCGGTGTTCAGCCGCTCCCAGGGGCGGTCGGCGGCGAACAGCAGCAGATGCGCGCAGGCGTCACCGGTCAGGTCCGTCAGCCGCAGTTCTGTGCCCCGGGCCAGTACCCGGTGTGTGTAGCCGCCGCCCGCGACCGTCTCGGCCCAGACCAGTTGACCGGCCGCGCACGGGGGATCGGGCCAGGCGCTCGCCGGGACGACCGGCATGGCGTCGGCGCGGGCGCCCTCCTGGGCGCGGGCGTGGTCGCGTGCTCCGTGGGTGGTCGCTGTCGCCATCGCGTGACCTTCCGGCTCGGCATTTCTGTCGCTCGACAGAAATTAGGAGCGGGTCGGGTCGCCGCCGTTGCCCCGGCGTTGCCGCTCGGTTACCGATCCCTCACGGGTGCGGCCGGGGGGTCGCCGGTCGTGCGGCGGCACCGTCCTGATGTGCGAGGATCGGCGGCATGGGGACCAGTGACGCGGAGTCCGAAAACACGGGAGCCGAGAACGCGGCGGCCGGAGATTCGGGGACCGGGGACACGGGGACCGGAGATTCGGTGACTGGAGACGCGGGGGCCGCGGTCGGCTCCCGTGGACGTCGCGTCGGCCGCCCCCGCGCCGCGCGGCGCCCCGACACCGGCCTGTCCCCCCGCGATGAACTCCTCACCGCGGCCGCCGAGTTGTTCACCACCCGTGGCTACGCGGCGACCACCACCCGGGCCGTCGCCGAACGCGCGGGCATGCGCCAGGCCACGATGTACCACTACGTGTCCGGCAAGGAGGACCTCCTCGCCGACCTCCTGGACTCCACCGTCACGCCCTCGCTCACCCTGGCCCGGCAGCTCCTCGCCGACGACACCGCACCGGCGGCCGAGCGGTTGAGGCTGCTGTGCCGGTCCGACGTGGAACTGCTGTGCGGCGGCCCGCACAACCTCGGCGGCCTCTATCTGCTGCCCGAAGTGCGCGCCGAACGCTTCGCCGGGTTCCACGCCGTACGGGCCGAACTCAAGGACGCCTACCGGCAGTTGCTCGCCGACACCGGGCCGGGCGGTGCGCTCGCGAAGAGTGAGTTGGAGCTGCGGACCGACCTCGTGTTCGGGCTCATCGAAGGTGTCATCCTGGTCCACCGGTCCGACCCCGAGCGCGCCGTGTCGGCGTTCGCCGAGGCCACGGCGGACGCGGCCCTGCGTATCGCGGGGCTCTGAACGCCCCACCCTTGAACGGCCCCTCAACAGCACTCAGGAGTCACTCAACAGCCCCGCGACATCCCCTCAATTCCCACACAACTCATCCGCACCACCCTTGGTCCCCCCCTTGCTCGCTCACCCGGGGGACCCGCTATCGTACGACCGGACTTCACTACTCCATGTGTGCGATTCGTCTCCCAGCGTGTAAATGGCCCGAGTCTAGTCGCCCGCACACCGGCATTTCAGGCGCTTGCGGAATATGACACGGTGATGATCCGGCGGGACTAAGCTCGCCCGCAGCGCGCTGAGTTGAGAAAAGTTCGCGCGTTGCCAGTGACGCAACCAACCCCCTGAAGCACACCCCTGATGCAACCCCCGATTCCTCCCGTACACCTCCCCCAGCCGACTGTCTTAGAGGGCATACATGGTGAGTGTTCAAGCGCCTCCCGGTGGCCGAGAAGTTCCTTACGCCCGCGTGCTGTTGCTGCCTGCCGTCCTGATGGCCGCGGTGACCGGAGGCTCCGTCGCCGTGGTGACGGAGCCGGCCCGGATCGCCGTCGGACTCTGCGGCGCGATCGGCACGCTCCTGGTCCTCGCGGTCGCCGCCCAGGTCGTACGCCGCGGGCGCGCGCTGCGGGACCTCCGCGCCGAGCACGCCCGGCAGATCGAGCACCTCGAAGGGCGGATCGCCGCCCATGACGCCGAGACCGCCCACCTCGGCCGGCAGCTCATGCCCGACGCGCTGTTCCGGCTCCGCCAGGGCGAGTCGCCCAACGAGGTCATCGCCGCCGTGGTCGACGGCGACCCGGCCTACCGCGACCTTCCCGACGCCCAGCGCCGACTGCTGCGCGACGTCCTGACCATCGTCGACAACGAAGAGGCGATGCGTGAGTCCACCCAGCGCGCCTTCGTCAACGTCGCCCGGCGCGTCCAGGCCATCGTCCACCAGCAGGCCGCGGAACTCCGCGAGATGGAGGAGGACCACGGGCGCAACCCCGAGGTCTTCGACGACCTGCTGCGCATCGACCACGGCACCGCGCTGATCGGTCGGCTCGCCGACTCCATCGCGGTACTCGGCGGCGCCCGCCCCGGCCGTCTGTGGCCCAAGCCCGTACCGCTGTTCAGCGTGTTGCGCGGCGCGATGTCCCGCATCCTCGAATACCGGCGCATCGACCTGCACTCCATCGCCAAGGTCGCCATCAAGGGCACCCATGTGGAACCCCTGATCCACGCCTGCGCGGAACTCCTCGACAACGCGACGCGGTACTCGCCCCCGCAGACCCGGGTACATGTCACCGCCGTCGAGGTGCAGACCGGTATCGCCATCGAGATCGAGGACGGCGGCGTCAGCCTCAGCGAGGAGGCGCGGCTGCGCGCCGAGCGCATGCTCGCCCAGGCCCAGGCAGGTATCGACCTGAAGGACCTCGGCGAGACCCCGCGCCTGGGTATGGCCGTCGTCGGCCGGCTCTCGCAGATGTACAACATGCAGATCTCGCTGCGGCAGTCCGCGTACGGCGGTGTCCGCGCCGTCCTCATCGTGCCGCGCGACATGCTCACCACCGGCCCCGCGCCCGGTCTCGCGCACGGCATCGGCGCCACCGCCGTGCCCCGCGTGAACGACGACGGCTCGCCGATGGAAGAACTCCAGCGCAAGGCCAAGAAGCGCCGTCCCACGACGGGCCCCCGGCGCCCCGTGGACGACCTGCCGATGACGGCGACCATGGACGACGACGTACCCGTCGTCACCGAGTGGACACCCAACGGGCTGCCGCAGCGCCGCAGCCGCGTGAAGACCCCGCTCGCCCAGCGGTACGCGGAGGCCGCCGCCGCCGAGGCCGCGGAGGCCGCCGGTGAACCCAACCCGTGGAATGTGCCGTCGCCCTCGTCGCAGCGGGCGGACGACCCCGAACCTGGCCTGTGGGTCGAGGCGTTCATGAACGGCATCAAGGGTCCCGGTGACATCGGGCGGGACCCATGGGACGACCCGCATGCGCCGGGACGCCCCCAGACCGACGACGTGGTGGACGAGGGGGACCGCAAGTGATCCAGCAGCGAGCCAATTTCGACTGGATGCTCAAGGAACTGGCGGACGGCGTGCCGCAGACCCGGCAGGTCGTGGTGCTCTCCGCCGACGGCCTCCGGATCGCCCGCTACGGCGGCGAACCCGACGCGGCCGACCGGCTCGCCGCCGCCTGCGCCGGGCTCCAGAGCCTCGCCTCCGCGGTCGCCGCGGAGATCCCGGACAGCGACGGCCGGATGCGGATGGTGATCATCGAGGTCAGCGGCGGCTACTTCTATCTCATGGCCGCGGGCGCCGGCGCCTACCTCGCCGTCCTCGCCGACGAAACCGTCGACGCCGGCCTCATGAGCAACCGGATGCGTGATCTCGTCGTCCGGATCGGCGCCCACCTGACGAGCCCGCCGAGGCGTGACGGGCAGACCGTATGACTCCTCCGCAACGCGCACGCCGCACTCCGTTACCCGGTCAGGAAAAAGACCCTGAACGGCTGTACGTCATCACGGGCGGCCCGGAGGGTGCGGAACGGGCAGAACTCGACCTCGTCACCCTGATCGTCGCGCGCGCCGATCCGCCGCCGACCGCCCAGCCCGAGCAGGCCACTGTCCTGAGGCTGTGCAAGTCCCCCTTGTCCGTGGCCGAGTTGTCGGCCTACCTCAATCTGCCGTTCAGCGTGGTGACCGTGCTGCTGACCGAGCTGCTGGCAGCCGAACTGGTCCAGGCGCGCGCCCCCATCGTGCGTTCAGCGCTGCCCGACCGTTCCCTTCTCGAAGCGGTGATGCATGGACTTCAAAGGCTCTGAGACGATCACGGGTCCCCGCGTGGAGGACCATCTGCCGGACACCGCGTCCGCCGCCGTGAAGATCGTGATCGTGGGCGGGTTCGGGGTCGGCAAGACCACCATGGTCGGTGCCGTCAGCGAGATCCGCCCGCTGACCACCGAGGAGACGATGACGCAGGCCGGTATCGGAGTCGACGACAACTACGGCTCCGACACCAAGACGGCGACCACCGTCGCCATGGACTTCGGACGGATCAGCATCACCGACCAGCTGGTGCTGTATCTGTTCGGCACGCCCGGTCAGGAACGCTTCTGGTTCCTGTGGAACGGCCTCTTCGAAGGGGCGCTCGGCGCTGTCGTACTCATCGACACCCGGCGCCTCGAAGTGAGCTTCGACGTCATAGGGCGACTGGAGGAGCGGGGCGTTCCGTTCGTCATCGCGGTCAACGACTTCCCGGACGCGCCGCGGTATCCCGTGGAGGAACTCCGTACCGCGCTCGATCTGTCCCCCGACATCCCCATCGTGAAATGCGACGCCCGGCGCAAGGCGTCCAGCCGGGATGTCCTGATGACGCTGATGCACTTCCTGCACTCGCTGACGGGGACTCCCGCCTGAGCGCCACCCGGATCCCACCGACCCACCCCGAACCACCCTGCCCTGACTCCCCATCCACCGGACCCCGGAACCTCGGAGCGACCCCCGTGACGACTCCCACCCCTCGCTTCCCCGGCATGGACGACACCGGCCAGAGTCCGCCGCCGGGCTGTCCCGCGCACGGCCTGGCCCCCGGCGGCCGGCGCCGGCTGTACGGGCCGGAGGCGGACGCCGACCTGGCCGGCCTCTACGAGAAGCTGCGCGCCGAGCACGGCCAGGTCGCGCCCGTGCTCATCCACAACGACGTCCCGATGTGGGTGGTCCTCGGGCACAGCGAGAACCTCCACATGACCAGTACGCCGTCGACGTTCAACCGCGACGCTCGCACCTGGTCGGCCGTCCTCGACGGCACCGCGGGGCCCACCCACCCGCTGGCGCCCGTCTTCTCCTGGCAGCCGATCTGCAGCTTCGCCGAGGGCGCCGAACACCAGCGGCTGCGCGGCGCGGTCACCGGCGCCATGTCGACGATCGACCACCGGGGCGTACGCCGCTACATCAACCGATACAGCCAGCGCCTCGTCAACGACATCTGCCAGGAGGGACGGGCCGACCTGGTCAGCCAGTTCGCCGAGCAGCTGCCGATGGCCGTCATGTGCGAGATCCTCGGCATGCCCGAGGAGTACAACGAACGCATGGTGCAGGCCGCCCGCGACATGATCAAGGGCACCGAGACCGCCATCGCCAGCAACGAGTACGTGATGGGCGCGATGATGCATCTCGTCGCCCGGCGCCGCGCACGGCCCGAGGAAGACTTCACCAGCGCGCTCATCAGCCACGAGTCCCGCCTCACCGACGACGAGGTGGCCCAGCATCTGCGGCTCGTCCTCATCGCCGCGTACGAGGCGACGGCCAACCTCATCGCCAACGTCCTGCGCATGGTCCTCACCGACCCGCGGTTCCGCGCCCAGCTCAGCGGCGGTCAGATGACGGTGCCCGAGGCGGTGGAGCAGACCCTGTGGGACGAGCCGCCGTTCACCGCGATGGTGGGCTACTTCGCCAAGCAGGACACCGAGTTGGGCGGCCAGCACATCCGCGCGGGCGACGGCCTGATCCTCGGGATCGCGCCCGGCAACGTCGACCCCGCGGTACGGCCCGACCTCGGCGCCAACATGCAGGGCAACCGCTCGCACCTCGCCTTCAGCGGCGGGCCGCACGAGTGCCCCGGGCAGGACATCGGACGCGCCATCGCCGACACCGGTGTCGACGCGCTCCTGATGCGGCTGCCCGACGTGCAACTTGCCGTGGACGAGGACGACTTGACGTGGCGGTCGTCGATCCTCTCGCGGCACCTGGTGGAGCTGCCCGTCACCTTCGCGCCGAAGCCGCCGCAGGACGTGATGACCCGGCCCAGTATCGGCAAGGCGCAGTCCGCCCGCGCCGACTGGCAGGTGTCGAGTTCCGCTCCGGCCGATGTGCCCCGCCAGGAGCAGCCCGCCGCGCCCGCGCCGCTGCCGCCGCAGGCCGCGACGCCCGCGCCCGAGCCCGAGCCCGCACCCCAGGTCCCCGCGCCGCGTGGCGCCTGGGCGCGGCTCGTGCGGTGGTGGCGCGGCTACTGACCGGTGTCCGTCCCCTGGCGCGTGGGCCCCTGGTGCGCGGGCCACGCCGCCAGGGTCCGGCCGCTGACGAACCGGTGGGCCCGCCCCGTGACCGGATCCGTGAACTCCAGTACCCGTGCGAGGAGTTGCAGCGGATGCCGGAAGTCACCGTCCGGCACGGGGCCGGCCACCACCGGGTACACCGGGTCGTCGACGATCGGCACGCCCAGCGCACTCATGTGCACCCGTAGCTGATGGGTGCGCCCGGTGCGGGGCAGCAGCCGGTAGCGGCCCAGTCCCGCGCGGTGCTCCAGCAGCTCGATCCGGCTCTCCGCGTTCGGCTCCCCGGGCACCTCGCGGGCGGCGATCACCCCGCGCTCCTTCTCGATCCGGCTGCGCACGGTACGCGGTAGCGCGAGAGCTTCGTCGTACGGGGCGATCGCCTCGTACTCCTTGTGGATCCGTTTCTCCGCGAACAGGCTCTGGTACGCGCCGCGTTCCCCGGGTCGCACCGTGAACAGGACCAGGCCCGCCGTGAGCCGGTCGAGGCGGTGCGCGGCGCCGATCTCCGGGAGCCCCAGATCGCGCCGGAGCCGGGCAAGCGCCGTCTCGGTGACATGACTGCCGCGCGGTGTGGTGGCGAGGAAGTGCGGCTTGTCCACGACGACGATGTGCCCGTCCTGATGGACGACGTCGAGCGGGAACGGCACCGGCACCTCGGGCGGCACGTCCCGGTGGAACCACAGCCACAGACCGGGCGCGTAGGGCGTGTCGGGCCGGACGGGGCTGCCGTCGGCGGTCACGAACGCGCCGTCCCGCAGCATGCCGTCGATCACCTCGGCGGGCGGCGCGAGCCGCGCCACCAGATGGTCACGGACGGTGTCCCACACCCCGTCGGCCGGAAGCCGCAGCCGGGCGGCGTCGACACCGTCGCGCTGGGCGAGGGGAGCGGGGGGAACACGGCGGGAACGGGTCATCGGGGTCCAGGGTAGTCACCGGGGGCATCCGAAGGCCGGTGCAGGCCGTGCAGGTCGTGCAGGCCGGTGCGGCGTGGTCAGCGCGGAAATTCGGTGTCGGGTGGTCGTGGCCCGGTGGCACGATGCCCGTATGCCGTCCTTGATCCCCGACGTGATCCCCACCGGAACGTTCGCCGCCCGTGAGCAGCCCACGCTGCCCGTGGCGTCGGGACTGCGGGTGCGTCCCTGGGAGCCGAAGGACGCGCCGGCCGTGTTCACGGCCTTCCAGGACCCTGTGATGCAGCAGTGGCACGCGCGCGTGGCGCACTCCGAGGACGAGGTACGCGACTGGATCGAGGAGTGGCGTACGTCGTGGCACGGGGAACGGCACGCGTTCTGGGCCGTCGCCGACGCGGAGTCCGACGAGATCGCCGGCCGGATCGCCTTGCGGGGCATCACCCTGGCGGACGGCGCGGCCGAGATCGCGTACTGGACCATGCCGGCCGCCCGGGGACGCGGTGTCGCCCCGACCGCCGTCACCGCACTGTGCCGCTGGGCCCTCGACGACATCGGTTTCCACCGGATCGAACTCCTGCACGCCACCGGTAACAACGCCTCGTGCCGCGTCGCCGACAAGACCGGCTTCCTCCTGGAGGGCACCAAGCGGTCCGCCCTGCTCCACCCGGACGGCTGGCACGACATGCATCTCCACGCGCGCGTAGGGGCTGACCCGACACCCCCGGTCAACTACGGTGAATCCATGCCAGGTTGACGCTGACACCACGCCTCTGCCCGCCCTCGGGCGCCTCCTGCCCGGTGCACACCACCGACACCCAGGAGACGAACCCGAGAAGGAGCAGCACACATGAACACCGGAACACTGATCCGGCGCATCACCGAGAGCGAGGGGCCCGCCGTGGCCGCGCTCTGGAACCGGATGGTCCAGGAGATCCCGGACGGCGGCCCGCTGCCCCCGGGCGGCGAGGCCCGTATCGGCCGCATGCTCAGCACGGCCGCCTGGCACCACCAGGCGTTCTGCCTGGTCGCCGTCCTGGACGGCGACGTCATCGGCTATGTCAACGGCGCCCTGGACCACGGCGACGGGCTGCTGCCCCCGCCCATGGGCCGCCTCGAATGCCTCTACGTCGTACCCGCGCACCGCGGACACGGCACCGGCCGCGCCCTCGCCCGTGCCGCCTTCGCGCATCTCAAGGCGTGCGGCGCGGGAACCCTGCGGATCGACGTCGGCGCGGACGATCCGCGGGCACGCGCGTACTGGGAGGGGTTCGGCTTCGAGGCGGACACCGTGACCCTGTCGCGCTACGAGGACGACGCCGCCGGGTCCGGGGTACCGGGTGTGGGTCCGGCCGGCCCGGCCGACCCGGCGGAGAGCTGAGGCACCGTAGGCGGACGATGGTCGCCTGAACGGCGGTCGGCGCGGCCCCGGTACATCCGGTAGGCCGCGCCGGCGGCGAGCGTCACGGCCAGGAACAGCACCGTGAACCACTGGAAGTACCAGTGCCCGCCCGCCGGGTCGTACACCTCCGCGCGCGGCCACGCCAGGTTCACGGTCATGAACAGGCCGTACAGCAGGGCGAGTACGTTGACCGGGACGCCCCAGCGGCCCAGGGAGAACAGCGGGCGTCCTGTCTCGTCGGTGCCGTCCGTGCCGCGCCCCGCGTAGTCGCCGCGCAGCCGCCGCAGCAGGAGCGGGCCCGTCACCATCGCGTACGCGAGGTACAGCATCACGATGCAGGTGGTGCCGATGGCCAGGAACGCCTCCGGAGACGCGAAGTTGAGCAGCAGCAGCGCCCCGGCGACCGTGCCGACGGCCAGGGCGGGTCCGCTCGGCATCCCGGTGCGCGGATCGACCTTCGCGAGCAGTCGGGAGCCCGGCAGTTGACCGTCGCGTGCCATCGAGAACAGCATCCGGCACGCGGCGGTCTGCATCGCGAGGGTGCCGACCGTGATCGCCACCACCACATCGGCGAGCAGCACCCGGCCGACGCCGTCGCCCAGACTGCTCGTCAGGACATAGCTCATACCGTCCACGCCGAGCCGACCGTCGGTGAGGCTGGGCGCCGCGAGCAGCCCGCCGAGCACCAGGAGCCCGCCGAGCAGACCCGCCGCGCCGAGCGCGATGAGGATCGTCCGGGGCGCGGTACGACGGGGATGCCGGGTCTCCTCGCTCATCTCGCCCGCGCTGTCGAACCCGATCATCACGTACGCGGCCGTGAACGACCCCACCAACAGCGCCCCGAACAGGCCCGATTGGGCCGCGCCCGAGGTATGGAAGGTGATGCCGGGTGAGCGTTCGGTGTGCGTGAGGAGCAGGGCGGCGATGAGGACGGCGCCGACGATCTCGGCGGTGACCCCGACCCGGTTGATCACGGACATCACGCGGTTGTCGACCACGTTGACCAGCGTCGTCAGCGTCAGCAGCACGACGCCGAGTATCGCCGCGTTCGCCGCTCCCGAGGGCGAGGTCGGCGAGGGATCGCCGCCGACGAACTGGAAGCCGGACCACAGCGGCGGCATCACCATCTGGAGCGCCAGCGCGGCGGCGGCCACCACCACGATCTGCCCGATCACCATGATCCACCCGGCGAACCAGCCGAAGGTGAGGTTCGAGAGCCGGGACGCCCACTGGTAGATGGCGCCCGAGAGCGGATAGCGCGCCGCGAGTTCGGCGAAGCACGCGGCCACCGCCAACTGGCCCACCAGGACGGCCGGCCAGGCCCAGAAGAACACCGGGCCGCCGAACGCGTAGCCGACCGCGAAGAACTGGAACACCGTCGTCAGAACGGAGATGAACGAGAACCCGGCGGCGAACGAGGCATAGCGGCCGAGACTGCGGTGCAACTCCTGGCGGTAGCCGAACGCGCCCAGGGAGCCGTCGTCGTACGCGGCGGCGGCCTTCGCGGGCGCGGACTCGGGCGCGGACTCGGGCGCGGACCCGGGTGCTGACTCGGGCGGGTCGGGGCGTACGTCAAAGGGAGCGGTGGACGTCACGGCGGCACCTGCTTTCGGCGATTCCTGTCGGTTGACAGAAATTAGGGAGACGCTGTTTCGACCGCGTATCCCTTCCGTGTCGGGTCGGCGCCCAAGTCCTCACGCCAGGCGGGCGGCGCGGGCCTCCAGGTAGCGGCGCTCGGCCAGACTGGAGGTGCCGCGGGCAGCACGCCGGTAGAACTCCCGCGCCGCCGCGTCGTCGCCCGCCCGCTCCAGCAGATGCGCGCGGACCGCGTGCAACCGGTGGTGGTCGGTGATCCGTTCGTCCGCTGCCAGTTCGTCAAGGAGGGCCAGGCCGGCCCGTGGCCCGTCGATCATGGCGACCGCCACCGCCCGGTTCAGACCGGCCATCGGGTTCGGTGAGATCCGCTCCAGGATCTTGTACAGCGTGTTGATCTGGCGCCAGTCGGTCTCGCCGGTGCTCGGCGCCTCGTCGTGCAGCGCGGCGATGGCCGCCTGCAACGGGTACGGGCCGAGCGTCGAGCGGGCCATCGCGTCGCTGACCAGCGCGACGCCCTCGGCGATGCGACCCCGGTCCCAGCGCGAGCGGTCCTGCTCGTCCAGCGGGATCAACTCCCCGTCCGGTCCCGTACGGGCGTCCCGGCGGGCGTCGGTGAGCAGCATCAGGGCCAGCAGACCGGTCACCGCGCCGTCGTCCGGCAGCAGCCGGTGCAGCACACGGGCCAGCCGGATCGCCTCGGCGGCCAGGTCGTCGCGGCGCAGCCGGTCACCGGAACTGGCGGTGTACCCCTCGTTGAAGATCACGTACAGCACATGCAGCACGACCCGCAGCCGCTCCGCCCGGTCCTGCCCGACCGGCAGGGTGAACGCGCTGCCGGCGGCCCTGATCCGCTGCTTGGCCCGGCTGATCCGGACCGCCATGGTCGCTTCCGGCACGAAGTAGGCGCGGGCGATCTCCGCGGTGGTCAGACCGCCGACCGCGCGCAGCGTCAAAGCGACCTGCGAGGCGGGGCTCAACGCCGGGTGGCAGCACAGGAACAGCAGCGTGAGCGTGTCGTCCCGGTCCGCCGGGCTGTCCTCGCCGGGACCGGGCGTCGTCGGATCCGGCTCCCGCGCGGCCACCGCGTCCTCGCGCCGGCGCCGGGCCCGTTCGCTGCGCATCTGGTCGACCATGCGGCGGTCGGCGACCGTGGTCAGCCAGCCGCGCGGATTGCCCGGGACACCCTCGGCCGGCCAACGGGTCGCCGCGGTGAGCAACGCCTCCTGTACGGCGTCCTCGCTGAGGTCGAACTGCCCGTACCGGCGCACCAGCACGCCGAGGACCTGCGGCGCGAGCGCGCGCAGCAGGCCCTCGACGGTGGTGCGGTCGGCGCTCAAGCGGACGGGCCGCCGTCGTCGGAGAAGATCACCTGGCGGACCTCGATACCCATGCCGTCGACCCGGGCGTCCGGGATCAACGCGGCCAGTTCCAGGGCGCGGTCCCTGCTCGCGACGTCGACCAGGTAGTAGCCGCCGAGGAACTCCTTGGCCTCCAGATACGGGCCGTCGGTGACGACCGGCACACCGTCGCGGACGCGGACCACCGCGCTCTGGGACGGATCGGCGAGCGCCGCGGTACCGATCATCTCGCCGGACTCGCGGACCGTCTTGATGAAGTCACCGTGACCGTCCATGATCTCCCGTCGCTCGGCCTCGGTCAGCTCCTCCATGATGGCCGGGTTGATGTTCATGATCAGCAGGTACTTCATGTCTGCTCCTCACCTTCGTGGCGCCCGGTCGGGCCCCGTCATCAGGTGGTCGTCGCGGGTCGGCCGTCCTTGACATGCCGGAGGGACTTTACGGCGGGACATCCCGGCGGCGGGTTCGGCGGACCGGCCGAATCCGCCGGGGCGCGTCAAGATCCGCCGATCGGCTCCGACCTCAGGTGACGACCACCTGGAGGAGGCTGCCCCATGACCACGACGAGGACCAAGAAGGCGACCAGGAAGACCGCTGGGAAGGCGGCCAAGAAGGCGACCGAGAAACCGTCCCCGGCCGAGGATCGCGCCGGGCGGCGGGCCTGGTGCGGACTGGCCCTCCTCGCGCTGCCCACGCTGCTGGTCGGTGTGGACATCAACGTCCTGCTCCTGGCACTGCCCAGGCTGACCGCCGAGCTGCGGCCGAGCGGCACCGAGCAGTTGTGGATCACCGACAGCTACGGGTTCATGACGGCCGGGTTCGTGATCACGATGGGCACCCTGGGGGACCGGATCGGCCGGCGCAGGCTGCTGCTGATCGGCGCGGCCGGGTTCGGCGCCGCGTCCGTACTGGCCGCGTTCTCGACGGGCGCGACGATGCTGATCGGGGCGCGGCTGCTGCTCGGACTGGCGGGCGCCGCCCTGATGCCGTCGACGCTGGCGCTGATCACCAGCATGTTCGCCGAGGGCCGGCAGCGCGGGCGGGCCATCTCGATCTGGGCCACCTGCAACTTCACCAGCGCGGCCCTCGGACCGGTGCTCGGCGGGTTCCTGTTGCAGCACTTCTGGTGGGGCTCGGTGTTCCTGGTGGCCGCGCCGGTGATGCTGCTCGTACTGGTGGCCGGTCCTCTACTGCTGCCGGAGTACCGCAACCCGGCCCCGGGCAGGGCGGATCCGGTCAGTGTGGCGCTGTCGCTGGTGGCCGTGCTGCCGATCGTCTACGGGATCAAACGGCTGGCCGTGCCCGAGGGCGGCGGCGGCCCGGCGCTTCCGGTGGCCGCGATCGTGGTCGGCGGCTGCGTCGGCGCGCTGTTCGTCCGGCGGCAACTGCGCCTGCCCACACCGCTGCTGGACCTGCGGCTGTTCCGGAACCCGACCTTCACCGCGGTCCTGTGCGCACTGGTCCTCGCGGGCTTCGCGATGGCCGGCACCGGACTCCTCGGCACCCAGTTCCTACAGAGCGTGCTCGACCTGTCGCCGACCACGGCGGCGCTGTGGTTCGCGCCCATGGGGCTGGCCGTGGGCCTCGGCACGCTGCTGGCGCCGACGCTCGGCCGGAAGCTGCCGCTGCCCGCCGCGATCGCGGCGGGGCTCGCCGTCTCGGTACTGGGCTGCCTGCTGATCACGCGGGTCGGCGCCGGAGGCGGGCCGCTGCCGTTGGCGCTCGGGGTCGCGGTGCTGGCCTTGGGCACCGGTCCGCTGTTCGCGCTCGGTATCGGCGTGGTCCTGGGCGCGGTACCGGCGGAGCGGGCCGGCTCGGCCGCGTCGATGTCGGAGACCGGCAACTTCTTCGGCGCGTCACTCGGCATGGCGGTACTCGGCGCCGCGGGCACCGGCCTCTACCAGCACCGGATGGCAGGCCCGGTGGCGGACGCGACGGCGGCCGGGCTGCCCCCGGGCGCGGCGCACTCGGCCCGGGAGACGCTGGCCGGTGCGGTCGGCGCCGCGCACCGGCTGCCCGAACGGGCCGCGGCCGATCTGCTGCGCGCGGCGCATGACGCGTTCACGGGCGGGCTGCATGTGGCCGGTGTCGCCGGAGCGGTCATTTTCGCGGGCCTGGCGGTGTGGTTCCTGCGGGTGCATCGCCGGTCCCGGCGGGTGTGATCGGCGCGGGTCCCACCGGAGTGGGTCCCACCGGTGTGGGTCCCACCGGTGTGGGTCCCACCGGTGTGGGTCCCACCGGTGTGGGTCCCACCGGTGTGGGTCCGACGGGCGGTCGGAGTGCGTCCTGCGGCGGTCGGGGTGCGTCCTGCGGCGGTCGGGGTGCGTCCCGCGTGACCGCTTCGAGGGTGTCGGGTTCGCTCAGGGTGCGGAGGAGGAGCCAGCCGAGGGCGGGGAGTGCGATCAGCGGGACGAGGGCGGTCTGGAGCGAGGTGGCGTCGGCGGCGGCGCCGATGAGCGGGGTCGCGATGCCGCCGATGCTGACGGTCAGGCCCAGCGTGACGCCACTGGCGGTGCCCACGCGCCGGGGCAGATAGTCCTGGCCGAGGGTGATGTGCAGGGAGAAGGGCAGATACAGCCCGGCCGAGGTCAGCGCGATGAACCCGTAGAGGAGCGGGCCGGGGACAAAGACCGCGCCGGCCACCGCCGGGACGGTCAGGGCGTAGGACCACCGGACGACCGGGAGACGGCCGTAGCGGGTGGCGAGTGTCCCGCCGGCGACGGTGCCCAGCGCGCCGCCGAGGTAGAGCACGACCAGCGCGGCCGTACCGGAGGCTTCTCCGCCGCCGGTGCGTCGGCGCACGTACAGCGAGACGAACGCGCTGAGGCCGACGAAGACGATCGAGCGGCAGACGATGGCCCCCGACAGCTTCAGGAAGGATGTCCAGTCGTCCTGGGCGGGGGGTTGGCCTGCGTGGGGGGTGGCGACTTCGGAGGTGGCTTCGCCCGTGTGAGGGGCGGCGGCCTGGTCTGCGTGAGGGTCGATGGTATGGCCCGTGTGAAGGGTCGCTGTCGTCGTGGTGCGGGCCTTCATTCCCCGTAGCGCCGCCACACTCAGCGCCGCCCCGGCGAGTGCGGGGACGATCAGCAGGGGCGAGGCGCGCAGGCCGCCCACGGCCATGACGCCCCAGACCAGCAGAGGCGCCGCGGCGAAACCGAGGTTGCCGCCGAGGGAGTACCAACCCATCGCGGAGTGACTGCCACGGCTGACGCGTCGTGCCACGCGGGCCGCCTCCGGGTGGTAGGCGGCGACACCGATCCCGGAGATCGCGACGACCACCAGGGTCACGGTGTAGGAATCGCTGACCCCGGCGAGCGCGACCCCGGCGCCGCCCGCCATCGTGCTCACCGGCACCAGCCACGGCATGGCCCACTTGTCGGTGAGGACCCCGAACAACGGCTGCACCACCGAGGACAGCAGGGAAGCGGCCAGGACGACGGTGGACGCGGCGGCGTAGGAGTAGGCGCGCTCGGACACGAAGAACGGCACCAGGGCGGCCACGGCGCCCTGGTAGATGTCCACGCAGGCGTGGCCGAGGGAGAGGGATGTGATGGAACCGGCAGGTGACGTCCGGTTCGTCGGGCCCTCGTGGTTCGTTGACACCTCGTTCGTTGACACCTGGCCATCGTCGCGAGGGCACGATCTGGCGCGCTTCCAATAAAATGCCAAGGTATGACGGACATCCGCCACAGCGCCCGCCACATCCGCCACACCCCCGAGGCGCCCACCCGTACCCAGGCACTGGCGCCCGGGGAGAGCATCGACGCGCACCGTCACGACGACCACCAGATCATCTACGCGGGCTCCGGCGTCCTGGCCGTCACCACCGAGGTCGGCACCTGGTTCGCTCCCGGCAACCGGGCCATCTGGGTACCCGCCGGCTGCGTCCACTCCCATCGCGCCCACGGTCACCTCGCCCTGCATCTGCTCGGCCTGCCCCCCGAGGTCAACCCGCTCGGCCTCGACGCCCCCACGGTCCTCTCCGTCGGCCCCCTGCTGCGCGAGCTGATCCTTGCCTGCACCAGGGACCCGCACGACGACACCCCTGAGCGGATGCGGCTGCGCGCGGTCCTCCTCGACCAACTCCGCGCGTCCCCACAGGAACCCGTTCAGCTGCCCGCCCCCACCGACCCCCGCCTCAGGGCCGTCTGCGACCTGCTGCACGACGACCCCGCCGACCCGCGCACCCTGGCCGCCCTGGCGTCCACCGCGGGCGCGGGCGAGCGCACCCTCAGCCGTCTCTTCCGCCAGGAACTCGGCATGACCTTCCCCCAGTGGCGTACGCAACTGCGCCTCTACCACGCCCTGCGCATGCTGGCCGACGACCTGCCGGTGACCACGGTCGCCCACCGCTGCGGCTGGTCCTCCACCAGCGCCTTCATCGACGTCTTCCGCCGCGCGTTCGGCTACACACCCGGGACCCACAAGCGTCGCGCTTGACGGGTTGCCAATCGATTCATATACGCGATACATCGTGTATTGACGGAAGTCGCGTACTCACGATATGTTCGTTCACGGATATTCGGTTACGAGGGTTCCGTACGGGTGTCAGGTGCCGTGCTGTGTGTCGGGGTGAGGGAGTGAGGTGTCACGGATGGCGTCGAAACGCCGCAAGCTGAGCAATCCACTGGCGCTGACCGTGATGGTCGCGCTCACCGAGCGGCCCATGCATCCCTACGAGATCGCGCAGACCCTGCGGCGCCAGGGCAAGGACCAGAGCACGAAGATCAACTACGGCTCGCTGTACACGGTGGTGCAGAACCTGGAGAAGCACGGCTTCGTCGAGATCACCGACGTACAGCGGCAGGGCAAGCGCCCCGAGCGCACCCTGTACGGCCTCACGGACGCGGGGCGCGAGGAGATGACCGAGTGGCTGTCGGACCTGCTGGCCCTCCCCGCGCGTGAGTACCCGATATTCGAGACCGCCCTCTCGCTGATGGGCGTCATCCAACCCGACGAGGTCGCGCGGCTCTTGCGGGAGCGGCTGGCCAAGCTGGAGGTGGAGGCGGCCGGAGTCCGGGGCGGCCTGGAGAAGCTGTACGAGACAGTGCCGCGACTCTTCCTGGTGGAGGTCGAGTACCAACTCCACATGATCGAGGCGCAGGTGGAGTGGGTCGGCGGATTCCTCAACGAGATCCACACCGGCTCGCTGGACGGCGTCGACGCGTGGCGCCGCTTCCATGAGACCGGCGAACTGCCACCGGAGTTCGCCGAACTCCAGGACCCGACCTGAGGCAGGCTCGCTCCAGGATCCGAGCTGAAGGAGGCCCGGCGAGGCCCAGAGTTTCCAGAGTTTTCAGAGGTCCTTCGGGTCCCGTGAAAAAGACCCCGGCAGGAGCTGTTGCAGCAGTTCCCGCCAGGGTCACGAACCCCGGACCGGACCCACGGTGAAGCAGGCCAGGCGATCGAGGTGCGGCACACCCAGGATAGCCCGGCGCTCTTCCCGCGGTTTCGGCTCGGCCCTTCCGAGACAACCGCTCACACAGGAGAGCCGTCGACATGAGTACCACTGCGCCCGCGGTCGAGGCGCGTCAACTGATCAAGACCTATCCCGGTGAGGTCACCGCCCTGGCCGGGATGGACATCACCGTCGAGCCGGGCACGGTCTTCGGACTCCTCGGGCCCAACGGCGCCGGGAAGTCCACCACCATCAAAATCCTCACCACCCTCGCCCGCCCCGACTCGGGCACGGCCACCGTCGCGGGACACGACGTGCTGCGCCACCCGGACCGGGTGCGTCGCGCGATCGGCGTCGTCGCCCAGAAGTCCGGCGCCGACCCCGTCGCCACCGGCCGGGAGAACCTCCGGTTGCAGGGCAGGCTCTACGGAATGCGGGGCGCCACCCTGAACCACCGCGTCGACGAACTGCTCGACCGCTTCACCCTCGTGGAAGCGGCGCACCGCCAGGTCAAGGGGTACTCCGGTGGCATGCAGCGGCGTCTGGACGTGGCGCTCGGACTGGTCCACCGGCCCGATGTGCTGTTCCTGGACGAGCCGACGACCGGACTCGACCCCGAGGCGCGCACCGCGATGTGGGACGAGATCGCCCGGCTTGCCGGGGACGAGGGGCTGACCATCCTGCTCACCACGCACCACCTCGAAGAGGCCGACCGGCTCGCCGAGCGCATCGCCATCGTGGACCGCGGCCGGGTCGTCGTGGAAGGTACCCCCGACCTCCTCAAGGGCGAACTGCGCGGCGACGCCGTCCACTTGGAACTGCGCGAAGGTGTCGGCGAGGGCGGGGAAACCGTGCTGCGTGGCGCGCTCGGCGGACTGTCCGGGGTGCACGAGGTGCTGATCGACGGGCGCCGGGTCAGCGTCCGCGCCGACGACGGAGCGGCGGCCGTGCCCGCGCTGCTCACCGCACTGGAACGGATCGGTGCCGCCGTCGCCGCGGCCACCGTCGCACGCCCGTCACTGGACGACGTGTATCTGCGGTATGCCGGACGCCGATACTCCGAGGCCGAGGCGGCAGCGGCGGCCGAGGCCGACGGGACCGGAGCCCTCGCCCTGACCCCCGCCGGAGGTGCCCGATGAGCACGGCGACCCTCACCCAGACCTGGTACATGACGCAGCGTCAACTCATGGCGGTGCTACGGCAGCCCGCGTATCTCGTGATGATGCTGATCCAGCCCGCGGTCTGGCTGTTCCTGTTCGGGAACCTCTTCAAGAAGGTCGTCGAACTGGGCGGCTTCGGCACCACCAGCTATCTCGACTATCTGGTGCCCGGCATCGTGGTGATGAGTGCCCTCAGCTCCAACATGTGGGCCGGTATGGGCACTCTGGAGGAGATAGAGCGCGGCACGCTCAACCGTTTTCTGATCACGCCGGTCAGCCGCAGCGCCCTGATGAACGCGAACGTCGTGCAACAGGGCCTCACGACCGCGCTCCAGTCCCTGGTGATCGTGCTGCTCGGCAAACTCGGCGGCGCCGACTACCCGGGCGGGGTCCTCGGCGTGGTGATCCTGATCGTCGCCTCGGTCCTGCTCGGCACGGTGTTCGGCGCGCTCTCCAACGCCATAGGCATGCTGGTGCGGCAGCGCGAGTCGATCATCGGCATCAACACCTTTCTGCTGTTGCCGCTGACGTTCCTGTCGTCCGCGTTCATGGCGCCGTCGCAGATGCCCGGCTGGATGCGGGACACGGCCGACTTCAACCCGCTCAACTGGGCGATGGTCGCCGGGCGTTCGGCGCTGGCCGCCGATGCGGACTGGGGAACCGTCCTCACCAGGGGCGGCGCGCTGCTCGCCCTCGCCGTGGTGGCGGTGTGGCTGTCGACACGGACCTTCCGCTCGTACCAGCGGTCCGTGTAGCGGCCCGGCGGTCCGTGCGGCGCCCGGGTGGTCCGTGCGGCGGCTCGGCGGTCCGTGCGGTGGCCCGGTGCCGGGTGCTGTTCAGGAGGCCGGCTGGTCGGCGGTCTCCTGTTCGGCCTCGACCTGTGCGTTCCAGTCCCGCTTCGACGCCTGCCAGCCGTCCTCGTTGTGCCCGACGCGCCAGTAGCCGGAGATCGACAGGTCCTCGCGGGGTACGCCGTGGTCGATCCGCAGCAGCCGGCGCAGTTCCTTCACGAAGCCGGCCTCGCCGTGCACGAACGCCTGGACCCGGCCCGCCGGGAAGTCCAGGGCACGTACGGCCTCCACCAGGGCCTCGCCGACCGGACGTTCGCCGCGATGCAGCCAGACGACCCCGGCCGCCGAGTCGATCTTCTGCTCCTCCTCAGGCCCGGACACCTCGATGAAGGCGCGGACATCGGCACCCTCCGGCATCGCCTCCAGGGCGGTGGCGATGGCGGGCAGCGCGCTCTCGTCACCGGCGAGCAGATGCCAGTCGGCGTCGGCGTCCGGCGCATAGGCACCACCGGGGCCGAGGAGTCGTACGGTGTCGCCGGGGCGGACGTTCGACGCCCAGGGGCCGGCGAGTCCCTCGTCGCCGTGGACGACGAAGTCGAGGGCGAGTTCCCGGGTGTCGGTGTCCCAGGAGCGCACGGTGTACGTACGGGTCACGGGCCACTGGTCGCGGGGCAGGTCCGCGCGGATGCGCTGGATGTCGAAGGGCTCGGGATAGGTCACGCCCTCCGGCGCGAAGAGCAGCTTCACATAGTGGTCGGTGCACTCGCCCGCCGAGAACTGCGCGAGCCCGTCACCGCCCAGCACCACACGCACCATGTGCGGGGTGAGCCGCTCGGTGCGCACGACCTGTCCCAGATGGGTGGACGGCGCCTTGCGTGCCGGACGCTCTGCCATGCGGCCTCCCCTGATCACGAACAACTTAGGCAAACCTAAGTTAACACCTCAAGCTGTGAGAGGGGAGGGTCAGGGGAGCGCCGGGGCCCGCTGTTACGACTGGAGTGTGGTGAGCAGCCGGTTGAGGGATCCGCCGAGGCCCCAGCGGGCCGCGAGCGCGTCGAGTGCCGCCGGGTCGCGCGGCGCGCGGGGGAGTGCCGTGTCGACCGGGGGCAGCGGCACGTCGTCGGCGACCTTCACGACCTTCGGCGCCACCGCCACATACGGCCGGGCCTCGTGCAGCCGCTTGCGCTGCGACGGGGTGAGCCGGGCCGTGGGTTTGTCGACGGCGGCCATGATCCCGGCCAGGTCGCCGAATTCGGCGAGGAGCTTCGCGGCCGTCTTCTCGCCGATGCCGGGCACCCCGGGCAGACCGTCGCTGGGGTCGCCGCGCAGGGTGGCCAGATCGGCGTACCCCGAGCCGTTCACGCCATATTTCTCGCGGAGGACCGCCTCGTCGGTGAGCTGGAGGGTGCCGACGCCCTTCAGGGGATACAGGACGCGGATGCCCCGCGCGTCGTCGACCAGCTGGTACAGGTCACGGTCGCCGGTGACGATGTCCACCGGGCCCTTGGCCTGGGCGGTGAAGGTGCCGATCACATCGTCCGCCTCGTACTCCGCGACGCCCACCCGGGCGATGCCCAGCGCGTCCAGGACGGCCTCGATGACCGGGACCTGCGGCGACAGGGTGTCCGGGACCTCCTCCGTGTCCGGGCCCGACGCGGTGACCTCGGCGACGCGGTGCGCCTTGTACGACGGGATCAGGTCGACCCGCCACTGCGGGCGCCAGTCGGCGTCCATGCAGGCGACCAGGTCGTCCGGATGGTGGTCCTTGACCAGCCGGTCGATGAATTCGAGCAGCCCGCGCACCGCGTTGACCGGAGTGCCGTCCGGGGCCCGCACGGACTCCGGGACCCCGAAATAGGCCCGGAAGTAGAGGGAAGCGGAGTCGAGGAGCATGAGCCGTCGCGTTCGCTGAGTCACCTCCGCATCATGCCGCAGCCCACTGACAGCCGCCCCCACCTGAGCCCCCACACGGGCCCTCACTCGACAGAACGGGACGAACTGTGAACTGGGCCACTCATGCGTTTGGGCCGGTCAAAGGGGGGCAGGCGCGCACCCGGAGCGAACCAGGACCGTTTTCAACCAAACGCGAGTCCGGTGAGGCGGGCGGAACCCGCGGCTCCACGGCCCGCCGGCGGGGGAGACGGGCCGTCATGGTTCAACCCGAGAGGTTTATGTGTCCAGGCTTGAAGCCGAACACCTGTTCAAGGTGTTCGGGAGACGACCCGATGCCGCCGTGGAGCGGCTCCGCGCAGGCGGAGACCGTGAGGAACTGCGCGCCGAGGGGACCACCGCCGCTGTCATCGACGCGTCCTTCACCGTGGAACCCGGCCAGATCTTCGTCGTCATGGGATTGTCCGGGTCCGGCAAGTCCACACTGCTGCGGATGCTGAACGGACTCCTTGAGCCGACCGCCGGACGCGTCCGCTTCGACGGTCAGGACCTGACGGGACTGAGCCCGCGCGAGCTGCGCGGTGTCCGCTCCCAGAAGATCAGCATGGTCTTCCAGCACTTCGCCCTCTTCCCGCACCGCAGCGTCCTGGAGAACGCCGCGTACGGCCTGGAGGTGCAGGGCGTCGCGCGTGCCCAGCGGGAGAAGCGGGCCACCGAGGCCCTGGAACTCACCGGGCTCGCCGGCTGGGAGAAATCCTGGCCCGACGAACTGTCCGGCGGTATGCAGCAGCGCGTCGGCCTCGCCCGCGCGCTCGCCACGGACGCCGATCTGCTGCTCATGGACGAGTCGTTCAGCGCGCTCGACCCGCTGATCCGGCGCGATATGCAGGACCAGCTCCTGGAACTGCAGAAGCGGCTCAAGAAGACCATCGTGTTCATCACGCACGACCTCAACGAGGCCATGCGCCTGGGCGACCAGATCGCCGTCATGCGCGACGGCCGCATCGTCCAGACCGGCAGCGCCGAAGACATCCTTGTCACCCCGGCCAACGACTACGTCGCCGCGTTCACGCAGGACGTCGACCGGTCCCGGGTGCTGACGGCCGCCTCCGTCATGACGACCGACCTCGTGGGCGACGAGGGCACCTGCGCCTGCGAGACGGCGGCCGTCGACACCCCGTTCGGCGAGCTGTGCGCCATCAGCGCGCGCGTGTCCCACGCCGTCTCGGTCCTCGACAAGGAACGGCACATCGTGGGCGTCGTACCGCAGCGGCGGCTCGTCGGCTTCCTCGGCGACCAGAACGGCGCCCCCAGCCCCTGCGACGCCCCGCGCGACCAGGGCAAGAAGGTGATCGCCGGTGCCTAGGATCCGCCTCGGTGACTGGGTCGACAGCAGCGTCGAATGGCTCGTCACCCATATGTCCTGGCTCTTCGACGCCGTCAAAGCGGTCGTCGAGGGCATGTACGACGGTGCCAACGCGGTGCTCACCGCACCCGAGCCGCTGCTCCTCGCGGGCATTTTCGCGCTGTTCGCCTGGTGGCTGCGCGGTTTGGTAGCGGGTGTCCTAGCCTTCGCCGGATTCGCGTTGATCGACTCGATGGACCTGTGGGAACGGGCGATGTCGACCCTGTCCCTGGTGATCGTCGCCACCGTCATCGCCCTGGTCATATCCGTGCCCCTCGGCATCTGGGCGGCCCGTTCGAAGACCGTCAGCGCCACCGTGCGCCCGGTGCTCGACCTGTTGCAGACGATGCCGTCGATGGTCCTGCTGATCCCGGCGATCCTCTTCTTCGGCATGGGCGTACCGGCCGGTGTCATCGCCACCCTGATCTTCGCGCTGGCGCCCGGTGTCCGGATGACCGAGCTGGGTATCCGGCAGGTCGACGCGGAACTCGTGGAGGCCGCCGACGCCTTCGGTACGACACCCCGTAACACCCTGGTACGGGTCCAACTGCCGCTCGCGCTGCCGACGATCATGGCCGGCGTCAACCAGGTCATCATGCTGGGCCTGTCGATGGTCGTCATCGCCGGCATGGTCGGCACCGGCGGCCTCGGCGGCGCCGTCAACGAGGCCATCGGCCAGCTCGACATCGGTCTCGGCTTCGAGGCGGGCCTCGGCATCGTCGTCCTCGCCATCTACCTGGACCGGATGACCGGCGCGCTCGGCAGCCAGATCTCCCCGCTGGGCCGCCGCGCCGCCGCCAAGGCGCGTGCCGCCGGGGGTCTGAAGATCTGGAACCACCGCCCCCGTCCCGCCGTCGCCGTCGTCGGTGTGATCGTCCTGGCGCTCGTCGCCGGTGGCATGGGCATCTTCGGCTCCAGCCCCTCGGCGACCAGCGAGGCGGCCACGAACGTCGGCAAGGGCAAGCAGATCAAGATCGGTTACATCCCATGGGACGAGGGCATCGCGTCCACGTACCTCTGGAAGGAACTCCTCGAACAGCGCGGCTTCAAGGTCGAGACCACCCAGTACACGGCCGGGCCGCTCTACACCGGTCTCGCCCAGGGGCAGATCGACTTCGAGACGGACTCCTGGCTGCCGGTCACACACGCCGAGTACTGGCAGAAGTATGGCGACAAGCTTGACGACATGGGCTCCTGGTTCGGGCCGACCTCGCTGGAGATCGCCGTGCCCTCCTACGTCGACGGCATCGAGTCGATGGAGGACCTCAAGGGCAAGGCGGACACCTTCAAGGGCCGCATCGTCGGCATCGAGCCGAGCGCCGGCATGATGGGCCTGCTCAAGAGCAAGGTCCTGGGGGATTACGGCCTCGACAAGGAGTACAAGGTCGTGGACGGCTCCACGCCCGCGATGCTCGCCGAACTGAAGCGCGCGTACGCCAAGAAGGAGCCGATCGCGGTCACGCTCTGGTCGCCGCACTGGGCGTACAGCGAATTCGACCTGAAGAAGCTGAAGGACCCGAAGGTCTCCTGGGGCAAGGGCGACGGCGTCCACACGCTCTCGCGCAAGGGATTCGCCAAGGAGAACCCCGAGGTCGGGGCGTGGCTGAAGAACTTCAAGATGACCGAGAAGCAGCTCACCGGTCTGGAGGCGGAGATCCAGAAGGCCGGCAAGGGCAAGGAGCAGGACGCCGTCCGCACCTGGCTGAAGGCGAACCCGGGCCTGGTCGACACGTGGGCGCCGCTGCCCGGCGGTTCGAAGGCGGCGGGCAAGGGCCAGGGCGAGGCGGCCCGCCCGCTGAACGTGGCGTGGTTCCCCTGGGAGGAGGACATCGCCGTCACGTATCTGTGGAAGGCGGTCCTGGAGGAACGCGGCTACCGCATGAACCTGAAGCAGTTCGCGGTCGGCCCGATGTACACGGCACTGGCGGCGGGACAGCTGGACGTCCAGTTCGACGGCTGGCTGCCGTACACACAGAAGAAGTACTGGGACAAGTACGGCGACAAACTCAACGACCTCGGTACGTGGTACAGCCCGACCTCCCTTGAGGTCGCGGTGCCCTCGTATGTGAAGGGCGTGAAGTCGCTCGAAGATCTCAAGGGGCGCGGCGGTGAGTTCAACGGCAGGGTCATCGGGATCGAGCCCGGCACCGAGACCATGAACATCCTCAAGAACAAGGTCCTGCCCGGCTACGGCCTCGACAAGGAGTACAAGGTCGTCGACGGCTCCACGCCCGCGATGCTCGCCGAACTGAAGCGCGCGTACGCCAAGAAGGAGCCGATCGCGGTCATGCTCTGGACCCCGCACTGGGCCTACAACGAGTACGACCTGACCAGGCTGGCGGACGGCAAGGGCCTGTTCGGCAAGGGCGACACCATCCGTACCGTCGCCAGCGAGAAGTTCCCCGAGCAGTATCCGCAGCTCACCGAGTGGTTCAAGAAGTTCAAGCTGAGCGAGGCCGAACTCGCCGGTCTGGAGAACGAGATCCACCAGCGCGGCGCCGGCAAGGAGGAAGAGGCCGTCAGGGCCTGGCTGGACAAGCACCCGGACATGCCGGAACGCATGGCACCGACCGCCTGACCCGCACAGACCCGCAGGGGTGGCCCGCCGCACGGCGGGCCACCCCTCCGCGCTTTTCCCGGGCGCCACCCGGACCGGCCGGAGAGCTGCTGTACTGGCGACGGCTGTTTGCCGAACATGCGTAGGGTGCAGAACACGTGACAGGACCTGACGCGGACCCCACGGCGCGACAGCGGTACGGCGGCAGCGGCACGATGGCAGAGGAGGGAGCCGGAGCGATGGACGACAAAGAGACACCACGGGTGGGCGCGGCCGTGCGGCGGCGGCGCCGGGCCCTGGAACTCACCCTCGCCGTCGTCGCCGCGCGCAGCGGTCTGTCGGTGCCCTTCCTGAGCCAGGTCGAGAACGAGCGGGCGCGCCCGAGCAGGCGCTCCCTGGAGAAGGTCGCCGACGCCCTGGGCACCACGGCTGTCGAACTCCTCGCGGCCGGTGACCCGGCGGCCACGGTCGACGTCGTACGGGACGAGGACCAGGGCACCGCAGGGGACGCCCGCGCCCGTTCCCTGGTGCGCGGCCACCATCAGCTGCAGGCGATGGAGTTCACCGGAGACCACGACGCGGGTCGCGAATTCCAGCACCGCAACGACGAGTTGCTGTACGTGGCCGACGGCGCGGTGGAGATCGAGGCCGAGGGCAGGGCGTACCGGCTCGGGCGCGGTGACACCCTGTATCTCACCGGCGGGGTGCGGCACCGCTGGCGGGCCACGGTCCCGGACACCCGGGTCCTGATCGTCGCGGTCGCCGAGCACATCGACGCGGTGTCCGAGCGTCACCGTCCGTGAACGGCTACCGTGCGTGAACTGTCACCGCTCGTGAATCGTCACCTCGTGAACCGTCACCGTCCGTGAATCGGAGCGCCATGCCCTCGCCGGACCGTCCCCGTGTCGTCTCCCTCGTGCCCTCGCTGACCGAGGCGGTCGCCGTGACCCTGCCGGGCACCCTGGTCGGCGCGACCGACTGGTGCAGTCACCCCTCCGACCTCGACGTGACCCGGATCGGCGGCACCAAGAACCCCGATGTGCCGGGGATCCTCGCGCTCGCCCCGGACCTCGTGATCGCCAACGAGGAGGAGAACCGCGCGCCCGACCTGGACGCCCTGCGCGCGGCCGGGACCGAGGTGCTGGTCACCGAGATCCGCACGCTCCCGCAGGCGTTCCGCGAACTGGAACGGGTGCTGACGGCATGCGGCGCCGACACCCGCCCCGGCTGGCTCGACACCGCCGAGGACGCCTGGGCGCGGCTGCCGGAACCCGCCGGGCGCACCCGCGCGGTGATCCCCGTCTGGCGCCGCCCCTGGATGGTCGTCGGCCGGGACACCTTCACCGGTGACCTCCTGGCCCGGCTCGGCGTCGACAACCTCTACGCGGGCCACGCCGAGCGCTATCCGAAGATCCCGCTGGACGAACTGCGGGCGAGCGGCGCCGAGTTGGTGGTCCTGCCGGACGAGCCGTACCGGTTCACGGCCGAGGACGGTCCGGAGGCGTTCGAGGTGCCCGCCGCGCTCGTCAGTGGACGCCATCTCACCTGGTACGGGCCGTCGTTGACGCGGGCGCCCGATGTCATCCGCGCGGCGCTGCGACCTGCGCTGAGGGCGGCGGCGGAGCGCTGAGCAGCCGGCCGGCCGCCAGCCCCCGCACGGTCTGCACGGCCGCCACCGCCCAGGCCGCCACCAGCGCCGCGTACAGCGCGACCGCGAGCGCGTCGTAGAACGCCAGGCCGGTGTGCGCGCCCAGCGCCTCGGCCCCCGTGACACAGGTGCCGACCGGGAACGTGAACGCCCACCACGTCATCGCGAACCGCATACCGCGCCGCCGCGCCCGCAGCACCAGCGCCGCCGCGAGTGCCAGCCACAGCAGCGCGAATCCCATGACGGGTATCCCGTAGAGCACCGCGAAGACCGAGAACCCCTGCGCGTACGGGCCCGGGACCACGCCCGGCGCCGCGTCGGCGATCTTCTGCACGGCCGTCGTGGACTGCCCCAGCGGCCCCAGGACCAGGAACAGCGTGGGCGTCAGCGCGAGCGGCAGCGGACCCGCCGTCACCAGCCGGGCGAAGATCACCGGAAGCATCACCAGGGTCGCCAGCAGGCTCAGCCCGAACAGCGCGAAGCACGCGAGCAGCAGCGTCTCGCGGGGCTGCCCGGCCGGCAGATACGGCACCAGGAGCGGGCCCAGGGCCGCCGACACCATCGGCGCCACCACCGGGAGCAGCCACACCGGGGTCGCCTGTCCCGGTTCGATCCGGTGCCGCGCCACCATCAGATACGGGATCGCCACCGCCGCCGCCAGACCGATCGCCGTCCCCGCGCCGAACAGCACCATGTCCAGGGCGACCGCGGCCCGCTCCCCGATCCAGTCCCGGCCCACCACCAGGGAGCCGCCGCCGACCGCGAGGAGCGCCATCGCCAGACAGCCGTAGAAGGGCGCCATCGCCGGGTCGAGGAGATGCGCGCGGGCCTGGTCGCGGTGGTGCGCCCAGTGCAGGGCGCGGGCGGTCAGCAGTGCCAGGAGCATCAGCAGGGACAGCGCCCACACCCCGGTGAGTACGGTCCGCAGCCCCGGCACGCTCACCGGCAGGCCCGCCCCTGCGGTGGCGACGATCGCGGTGCCCATGACGGAGGCGTACCAGTTGGGGCCGAGATACCGGACACCGGTGCGCAGCCGGAACAGCGGGCCGGGGGTGACGGCGAGGGCGCGGGGGTGGGCGACGGTGACCATGGACTCCACGGTCCCGCGCGAACGGGACCCGCACCAGGGAGCATGCCGCTATGAGGGCATAACCTGACCTTATGACCGGCCGCCCCGACCCATCACCCGACCCATCACCCGACCCGTCGCCCGCCACGTCACCCGAGCCTGCCCGCGGCACGTCACCTGCCAAGCCACCCGTCCCGGCCTCCGCACCCGCACTCGCACCCGACCGCCCCCCGCTCGCCCATCGCGTGCCCGATCTCGGTGCCCTGGAGCTGCTGCTCGCGGTCGCGCGGCTCGGGAGTCTGGGGCGGGCGGCGCGGGAGCTGGGGATCACCCAACCGGCGGCCAGCGGCCGGATCCGGTCCATGGAGCGGCAGCTCGGCCTGGCCCTGGTCGACCGGTCGCCGCGCGGCTCCCGGCTCACGGACGCGGGCGCCCTGGTCACGGACTGGGCGCGCCGCGTGGTCGAGGCCGCCGAGGTGTTCGACGCGGGCGCCCAGGCGCTGCGGGCCGACCGGGAGTCCCGGCTCCGGGTCGCCGCGAGCATGACGATCGCGGAGTATCTGCTGCCCGGCTGGCTGATCGCCCTGCGCACCGGGCGGCCCGACACGGCCGTCTCGCTGCTCGCGGGCAACTCGGCCGCCGTCGCCGCCCGCGTCCTGTCCGGCGCGGCCGACCTCGGGTTCGTCGAGGGCCTGAGCCTGCCGCCGGGCCTGGACACCGTGGTCATCGCGCACGACCGGCTCGTCGTCGTCACCGCGCCCGGACACCCCTGGGCCCGCCGCGGCCGGATCCTGGACGGTACGGAACTGGCCCGCACCCCGCTGATCCTGCGCGAGGAGGGCTCCGGAACGCGGGAGGTCCTGGACACCGCGCTCGGCGGTCTTGCGCGGCCCCTGATCGAGCTGTCGTCGACCACGGCGGTGAAGTCGGCGGCCGTCGGGGGAGCGGGTCCCGCGGTCCTCAGCGAACTCGCCGTCGGCGAGGAACTGGCGGCCCGCCGACTGGTCAGGATCCCCCTGGAGGGCGTACGCCTCGCCCGGGACCTCAAAGCGGTCTGGCCCACCGGACACCGCCCCACCGGCCCGGCCCGCGACCTGCTGTCGCTGACCCGGCGACGGCCGGGCCCGACCGACCTGGCCTGACCCGCCGACCGGTGGGCCCGACCCGTTCCCGGCGGGCCCAAGGCGGTGCGTCCCGGGCGAAATTCGATTGGCGCGGACCCCGGGGACGAAGGACGATGCGTCCATGACCCCTTCCGCGCCACCGGCCACCGGCGTCCGCATCCCCTGGGAGGATCTCCCGGGCCGGGTCCGGGATGCCGTGGCGGACATCCTCGGTGACCCGGTCGCGACCTCGGTGACCCAGCGCGGCGGTTTCTCGCCGGGCGTCGCCGCGCGGGTGAGCACGGCATCGGGCAGGGCCGCGTTCGTGAAGGCGGTGAGCACGGAGTCCAACCCGATCAGCCCCACCATGCACCGCGCCGAGGCCCGGCACGCCGCGGCGCTCCCCGACGACATCGCGGCGCCCCGGCTGCTCGGTTCCTACGACGACGGCACCTGGGTCGCCCTCGTCTTCGAGGACGTCCCCGGACACCAGCCCCATGTCCCCTGGCGGGACGACGAGTTCGGGCGGGTCCTGGACGCCGTGCACGACCTGTCGGCCGCCCTGACCCCGTCCCCGGTCGACGCCCCGCCGGTCGCCGACCGGGTCGCGGACGACTTCCGGGGCTGGGCCGACCTCACCGGCGCCGACGACATCAGCGGACTCGACCCGTGGGTCGCCCGGCATCTCGGCCCGCTCGCGGAACTCAGCGCGCCGTGGCGCGAGGCGGTGGCCGGCACCACCCTCGCGCACGGCGATCTGCGCGCCGACAACATGCTGCTCACCCACGACCGGGTGGTCTTCGTCGACTGGCCGCACGCCTCGCTCGCCGCGCCCTGGTTCGACCTCCTGGTGATGCTGCCGTGCGTACGCGCCCAGGGCGGGCCCGAACCAGAGGCGACGTTCACCGGGCATCCGCTGGGCCGCGCCGCCGATCCCGACGCGGTCACCACGGCCCTCGCGGCGCTCGCCGGCTTCTTCGTGTCGCACGCCCGCAGGCCCGCCCCGCCGGGGCTGCCGACGGTACGGGCCTTCCAGCACGCCCAGGGCGTCGCCGCCCTGGACTGGCTCAGGACGCGGCTGGCGCGGCGGCCCGTACCAGGGCTCGCATCACTCTGAGGTCCTCGCCCATCTCCGGGTGCCACTGCACACCGAGCACCCAGTGCGCGCCCGGCAGTTCGACCGCCTCCACCGTGCCGTCGAGGGCGTGCGCCGACGCCACCAGACCGGAACCGAGCCGGTCCACGGCTTGGTGGTGATAGGTCGGTATGGCCGACTCCGCCGGTACCAGACCCCCGTACAGCGTGCCCGGGACCGGCGTCACCGGGTGGGTGCCGAAGACGCCGGTGTCCTTGATGTGCCCGTCGAGGTGCTGGACGAGGGTGCCGCCGAGGGCGACGTTCAGCAACTGCATGCCCCGGCAGATCCCCAGGAGCGGAGTCCCCGACGCCAACGCCGCGTCGATCAGGGCGAGTTCCCAGGCGTCACGGTCCCGCGCGGGCGGTCCGGTGCGGGGCTCGGTCGCGGCGCCGTAGCGCACCGGCTCGACATCGGGGCCGCCCGCGATCACCAGGCCGTCGAGCCGTGCCACCGTCGCGGCGGCGGCGTCCGGGTCGTCGGGCGGGAGCAGCGCGGCGAGCCCGCCCGCGGACTGCACGAGCCGTGGATAGCCGATCGGCAGCAGCGCGGCCTCCAGCTCCCACACCCCCCAGCGCGCGTTCTCCCGATACGTGCTGACTCCGATCAGCGGCCTGCTCACGCGGTTCTCCTCCACTCGGCCCTCCACACGGCCCTTCACCCGGCCCTCCCTCAGCGGTCGGTCACCGGTCGCGTGTCAACTCTGCCTCGGCAGCGGCCAGCGCCGCGAACTCTTCCTCCGGGGCGCGCGCCACCAGCCGCTTACGGCTGTACAGGCCGAAGTAGGCGACGGCGACCGCGTACACCCCGAGCGCGATGAACGCGGCCACCACATCCACCAGGAACGTCGCCACCAGCGCCGCACACGCGAGCACCAGCGCCACCGACGAGGTCAGCGCCCCGCCGGGCGTACGGTACGGCCGCGCGAGCCCCGGCTCACGGCGCCGCAGCACGATGTGCGACAGCGACATCAGGGCGTACGAGATGGTCGCGCCGAACACGGCGACGTTCAGCATCCGGGCGCCGTCGCCGGTCGCCGCGGCCAGCGCGAAGCCGATCGCGCCGGGGACCAGGAGCCCGAGCCAGGGTGCCTTGCGGCTGCTCGTCAGGGACAGGAAGCGGGGCAGATAGCCCGCCCGGGAGAGCGCGAAGAGCTGGCGCGAGCCCGCGTAGATGAGCGAGAAGAAGGACGCCACCAGGCCCGCGAGCCCCGCGTAGTTGACGATCCGGCTCAGCACGGTCGCCTCGCCGTCCGGCTGGAGCGCCTCGACCAGCGGATTGCCCGCCTCCTGGAGGGCGTCCGCGCCGCGCGCGCCCGCCGACGCGAGGAACGTGAGCAGCGCCAGGACCACCAGGATGCCCATGGACCAGCGGATCGCGCGGGGCAGTGTCCGCGCCGGATCCTTGGTCTCCTCGGCGGCCAGCGGCACCCCTTCGACGCCCAGGAAGAACCACATGCCGAACGGGAACGCCGCCCAGATCCCGAGCAGCCCCATCGGCAGCCACGAGTTGGCGCCGAACGCGTCCGGCTCCACGGCGATGTCGTTCAGCCGGGACGCGTCGAAGTCCATGAAGGCGCCCACGGCGAAGATGAGCAGCGCCGCCACCGCGATCCCGGTGACCACGAAGCTGAACCGCAGTGCCTCGCCGACACCCCAGAGGTGGATGCCGATGAAGATGACGAAGCACGCCAGATACACCGGCCAGTCCGAGGTGAGCCCGAACAGGCCGAGCGACTCGACGTAGTCACCGATGAAGATGGAGATCGCGGCGGGCGCCAGCACGTACTCGATGAGGATCGCGGTGCCGGTGAGGAAGCCGCCCCAGGGGCCGAGGGCGCGGCGGGCGAAGCCGTAGCCGCCGCCCGCCGTGGGCAGTACCGACGACAGTTCGGCGAGCGAGAACACCATGCACGTGTACATCACGCCCATCAGTGCCATCGCGATCGCCAGGCCGCCGAAACCGCCCTGCGCCAGGCCGAAGTTCCAGCCGGAGTAGTCGCCGGAGACGACATACGCGATGCCCAGGCCGGTCAGGAGCAGCCAGCCGGCGCTGCCGCGGCGCAGGGTTCTGCGGTCCAGATAGTCGTCCGCCGGTTCGGCGGAACGCTCTCGGGTGGAATCCAGAGACATGGCACGACTCCCCATGGGGCGGGCGGTGGACGCGGCTCAATGGAACGGAGCCATACCTTTGCGTCGCCGGACGGCAGAAAGCAAGACCTGTGCGTTACGTCGCCGTAAACCGCCGTTGTGTCGCGTCGTGCCGGGTCAGTCGTACCGGGCCACTCGTACCGGCTCACTCGCATCGCGGCTCAGGTCAGAAAACCCCGCAGCAGTGCCGCCGTCCCCGCGCAGTGCTCCCGCATCATTTCCCGCGCCCCGTCCGCGTCCCCGTCGAGCACCGCCTCGACCAGCGCGGTGTGCTGACGCTGCGAATGCTCCAGGTTCCTTACCAGGAGCGGGATGCAGTCGAGCAGGTCGTTGACCGTCGCCCGTACCGCCGCGTACTGCGCGGTCAGCGTCGGGGACCCGCTCAGCTCGGCCAGCGTGAGATGCAGCAGCGTGTCCAGGCGCCGGTACTCGGCGAGCGGCGCGTCGTGCGTACGGGACAGGGCATCGCGCAGCCGCGCGGCCTGTTCGTCGGTCAGGCCGTGCGTCGCGCACAGCCCCGCCGCGCCGACCTCCAGGACCTCCCGGAAGCGCAGCGCGTCCTCGACGTCGATCTGCCCGGTCCTGCGCCGCAGTTCCTCCTCGCCCGGCGTCTCGGTCCTCGGCAGTACGAACGTCCCTCCGTACCGCCCGCGCCGGGACTCCACCAGGCCCTGGTCCTGTAGCACCTTCAGGACCTCGCGCAGGGTGACCCGGCTGATGCCGAGCCGCTCGGCCAGTTCGCGCTCCGCCGGCAGCCGCTCCCCGCCCGGCACCAGGCCGAGCCGTACGACCTGGAGGATCTGTTCCAGCGCCTCCTCGAAACCGTTCCCGGCGCGCACCGGCCGGAGTATCGGCGTCAAGCGGTCCTCGGCATCCGGACGCATTCGCCCGCACCCCCTTCCCAAGCAAAGGTTCTCGGCAATACCTTATGTTGCCTCGGCTGACCGAAGGAGGCCCGTCCCGTGGCAGACCGCACACCCCCGCTCGGCGTCGAGGAGCTGCACGCCCTCGTCATGAGCGGTGAGATCGACACTGTCGTCCTGGCGTTCCCCGATATGCAAGGGCGACTCCAGGGCAAGCGGTTCGCCGCCCGCTTCTTCCTCGACGAAGTGCTGGAACACGGCACGGAGGGCTGCAACTACCTCCTCGCCGTCGACACCGAGATGAACACCGTCGACGGCTACGCGATGTCGTCCTGGGACCGCGGCTACGGCGACTTCGCCATGCACCCGGACCTCAGCACCCTGCGCCGCGTCCCCTGGAACGAGGGCACCGCGCTGCTCGTCGCGGACCTCGCCTGGAACGACGGCAGCCCCGTCGTCGCCGCCCCGCGCCAGATCCTGCGCCGCCAGCTCGACCGGCTCGCCGCCCTCGGCTGGACCGCGCAGGTCGGCACCGAGCTGGAGTTCATCGTCTTCAAGGACACCTACGAACAGGCGTGGGACACCGGCTACCGCGGCCTCACCCCGGTCAACCAGTACAACGTCGACTACTCCGTCCTGGGCACAGGCCGCGTCGAACCGCTGCTGCGCCGCATCCGCAACGAGATGGCGGCGGCGGGCCTGACCGTCGAGTCCGCCAAGGGCGAGTGCAACCCGGGCCAGCACGAGATCGTGTTCCGCTACGACGAGGCCCTGGTCACCTGCGACCAGCACGCGATCTACAAGACCGGTGCCAAGGAGATCGCCGCCCAGGAAGGTGTCTCACTGACCTTCATGGCGAAGTACAACGAGCGCGAGGGCAACTCCTGCCACATCCACCTCTCGCTCACCGACGCGGACGGCCGCAACGTGATGGCGGGCCACGGGCCGGACGGCATGTCCCGCGTGATGCGTCACTTCCTCGCCGGACAGCTCGCCGCGCTGCGCGACTTCTCCCTGCTGTACGCGCCGAACATCAACTCCTACAAGCGCTTCCAGCCCGGCTCGTTCGCGCCGACCGCCGTCGCCTGGGGCCACGACAACCGCACCTGCGCCCTGCGCGTCGTCGGCCACGGACCCGGCACCCGCTTCGAGAACCGGCTCCCCGGCGGCGACGTCAACCCGCACCTGGCCGTCGCGGGCCTCATCGCGGCCGGTCTGTACGGCGTCGAACAGAAACTGGAACTCCCCGACGCCTGCGCGGGCAACGCGTACGCCGCCGACTACGCGCAGGTCCCCACCACGCTGCGCGAGGCCGCCGACCTCTGGGCGAACAGCCCGGTGGCACGGGCCGCGTTCGGTGACGAGGTCGTCGAGCACTACCGCAACATGGCCCGCGTCGAACTCGACGCCTTCGACGCCGCGATCACCGACTGGGAACTCCGCCGCTCCTTCGAACGCATGTGAGGAACGTCTTGTCGAACCCGTACGACCTCCAGGTGCTCAACCCGGCCACCGAGGAGGTGATCGCGACCGTCGCCGGCGCCACGGCGGCCGATGTCGACGCGGCCGTGGTCCGCGCCACGGCGGCCCAGCGCACCTGGGCCGCCCTCGCCCCCGCCGACCGGGCCCGGCTGCTGCGCCGCTTCGCGGCCACCGTCGACCAGCACATCGAGGAACTGGCCCGTCTTGAGGTCCGCGAGGCCGGCCATCTCATCGGCAACGCCCGCTGGGAGGCCGGCAACGCCCGTGACCTCCTGGACTACGCGGCCGGGGGAGTGGAACGCCTGAACGGTCGTCAGATCCCGGTGCCCGGCGGCCTGGACATCACGATCCTCGAACCCCTCGGCGTGATCGGCGTCATCGCACCCTGGAACTTCCCGCTGCCCATCGCGGCCTGGGGCACCGCGCCCGCGCTCGCCGCCGGAAACGCCGTCCTCCTCAAGCCCGCCGAGACCACCCCGCTCACCGCCCTGCGGCTCGCCGAACTCGGCCTGGAATCAGGGCTTCCCGAGGGACTGTTCCAGGTGCTGCCCGGCACGGGCGACATCGCCGGCGAGGCCCTGGTCGAACACCCCGGCGTCGCCAAGATCGTGTTCACCGGCTCCACCCGCGTCGGCAAGCGGATCATGGCCAAGTGCGCCGACCGCGTGAAGCGCGTGACCCTCGAACTCGGCGGCAAGAGCCCGAACATCGTCTTCGCCGACGCCGACATCGAGGCCGCCGCCACCGCCGCGCCGATGTCCTTCCTCGACAACAGCGGCCAGGACTGCTGCGCCCGCACCCGCATCCTCGTCCAGGCATCGGTGTACGAGCGCTTCCTCGACCTTCTCGCCCCCGGGATCACCTCCGTCGTGGTCGGCGACCCGTCCGACGAGAAGACCCAGATGGGCCCGCTGATCTCCCGCGCCCAACTGGACCGGGTGCGCTCCTATCTCTCCGACGACCAGCCCGCCATCCGGGGCACCGCACCCGACGGCCCCGGCTTCTGGTGCGCCCCGACCGTCCTGACCGGCCTCGGCCCCGACGCGCCCGCCGCCCGCGAAGAGGTCTTCGGCCCGGTCGCCGTCGTCCTGCCCTTCACCGACGAGGACGACGCCGTACGCCTCGCCAACGCCACCGAGTACGGGCTCGCCGGCTCGATCTGGACCCGGGACGTGGGCCGCGCCCTACGGGTCTCCGGGGCCGTCACCGCCGGGAACCTCTCCGTCAACTCGCACTCCAGCGTGCGCTATTGGACCCCCTTCGGCGGTTATAAGCAGTCCGGGCTCGGCCGTGAACTCGGACCCGACGCCCTCACCGCCTTCACCGAAACCAAGAACGTCTTCATCAGCACGGAGGTCTGAACGACCATGACCGAGACCGAGAACATCTGCCGCCGCCTGGTGGGCCGCACCGCCGTCATCACCGGCGCGGGCAGCGGCATCGGCCTGGCCACCGCGCGCCGCCTCGCCGCCGAGGGCGCGCACGTCGTCTGCGGCGACATCGACGAGACGGCGGGCAAGGCCGCCGCCGACGAGGTCGGCGGAACCTTCGTGAAGGTCGACGTCACCTCAGCCGACCAGGTCGAGGCGCTGTTCAAGGCGGCGTACGACACCTACGGCTCGGTCGACATCGCCTTCAACAACGCCGGTATCTCACCGCCCGACGACGACTCCATCCTGGAGACCGGACTCGACGCCTGGAAGCGCGTCCAGGAGGTCAACCTCACCTCCGTGTACCTGTGCTGCAAGGCCGCCCTCCCCTATATGCGCCGCCAGGGCAAGGGCTCCATCATCAACACCGCCTCCTTCGTGGCCCGGATGGGCGCGGCGACCTCGCAGATCTCGTACACCGCGTCCAAGGGCGGCGTCCTCGCGATGTCGCGGGAACTCGGCGTCCAGTTCGCGCGCGAGGGCATCCGCGTCAACGCGCTGTGCCCCGGGCCGGTCAACACCCCTTTGTTGCGGGAACTGTTCGCGAAGGACCCTGAGCGGGCGGCTCGGCGGCTCGTGCACATTCCGGTGGGGCGGTTCGCCGAGGCCACGGAGATCGCTGCCGCGGTGGCCTTTTTGGCCAGTGACGATTCGTCCTTCGTGAACGCGACGGACTTTCTTGTGGACGGGGGGATCTCCGGCGCGTACGTCACTCCGCTGTAGGGCTTTGCCGGGAGGGGTGGTCGGTCGGGTGCGGGCCCGCTGTGGCTGGTCGCGCAGTTCCCCGCGCCCCTGACGGGGCGCGTCCCGCATCGCCTCCCGGCCGTGAACCCTTGACCCGTGTACGGTCCCGGCCCATGCGTAACGGAAAAGTCTTCGCGCTGGTCCTGGCCACGGCCGCCTCGCTGGCGGCCGTGGTTCTCCCGTCATCGGCCGCGGCCGTCGCACGTCACTGCCCCCGCCTGTCCACGGACCTCGCCTGGTACGGGGACAACCGTGACCGGCTCCAGCAGGTGATCGACGAACGGGGGAGCTGCTCCGGTGGCGGACGGAGCCGGCCGGTCGCCGCCTTCGACTGGGACAACACCGTCACCAAGAACGACGTCACCGACGCGACCCTCGGCTGGGCGCTGCGGCACGACAAGATCCTCCGCCCGAAGAGCTGGCGCGACTCCAGCCAGTGGCTCAGCGACGCGGCCGACCGGGCGCTCACCCGGGCCTGCGGCACCTCCGTGCCCGTCGGATCGCCGCTGCCCACCGCGACGAACACCCGCTGCGCCGACGAGATCTGGGAGCTGCGCGAGAACGGCCGCACCATGAGCGGCGCCGCCGGATTCGCGGGCGACTGGAACCACCGGCACACCGTGCCGCAGTACGCCTGGGTGCCGCAGCTCTTCACGGGCCGTACCGTGCGCGAGCTGACCGCGTACACCGAGAAGGCCCGTACCGAGGCGCTGGCCGCGCCCGTCGGGGCCACCCGGACCGTCGGCACCCACGAGATCCCCGGCTATGTCCGCTACTACGACCAGCAGCGCGACCTCATCCGCACGCTCCAGCGCGCCGGGTTCGACGTCTACATCGTGTCGGCCGGTTCGGAACCGGTGACCGAGGTGTGGTCCCGGGGTGTCGGCGTCGACGCGAACCACACCATCGCCATCCGCTCGGTCCTCGACCGCCGGGGCCGCATCACGCCCCGCAACGAGGGCTGCGGCGGGGTACCAGCGGGCCGGGGCGACGCCATCCCGTACATCGACGGGAAGCGGTGCTGGATCAACCAGGAGATCTTCGGGGTCCGCGGCGCCGCCGCCTGGGAGGCGCAGCCGTGGCACCAGCGCATCGCGCTCGGCGCCGGGGACGCCGACACGGACGTCACCTTTGTCGGCGACGCGACCGGCGCGCACCTCGTCCTCAACCGGAACAAGGCCGAGGTGATGTGCCGCGCGTACGACGACGAGGACGGCCGCTGGATCGTCAACCCGATGTTCATCGCACCGCTGCCCCGCAAGTCCGGCACCTATCCGTGCGCCACGACCGCGTACAACGAGCCCCGGGGCGGCGGCGGTCCGCTGCTGCGACGCGACGGCTCCACGGTGCCGGACCAGAGGGACACCGTGCACTGAGGTCGCGTACGGGTACGGGTGCCGTGTACCGGCGCTTGGGCGCACGTCCTAGAGTGCCGGGATGAGCATGACGCCTCCGCCCGGCTGGTACCCGGATCCGTCGGCACCGTCCGTACAGCGCTGGTGGGACGGGACCGGATGGACGGAACACCGTCAGCCACCTGCGGAGGCACCCATTCCGGCGCCGGTGCCCGTGCCCGTGCCGGGTGGTGACGGGTCCGGGCGGCGGGCCAGGCTGGTCGCGCTCACCCTCGCCGGAGTCGTCCTCGTGGCGTCGATCGTCACCGGCGTCGTGGTGCTCGGCGGCGGCGACGGCACCACCGACCCGAAGGCGAGGGACAGCACGTCGGGGGAGCCGTCGTCCTCCGGCGCGTCCCCGCACGAGAACACGCCCTCGCCGTCGGCGACTTCGGAACCCGCGGCCGACGACCCGGCGGTGGTCGTCGACGAACTCAACGGCATCACCCTGCCCCTGCTCGACGGCTGGGTCCGGCCGAAGTTCACCACCGACGACTCCATGGTGATGTCCACCGACGGCACCTACGACTGCCCCGGCGACAGCGGTGTCTGCCGCCACGGCGCGGTGATGTCCCGCACGGTCACCGCCAATGACGAGAAGTCCCCGCGCGTCCTCGCCCTGAAGGACATCGAGGACGCCGCCGACGACTGGTACGACCGCGACAGCATCGACCGCCGCCCGTTCAACGGCATCACCTCGCACCAGCGGGTGAAGGCGGGCCAGGTCGCGGTGGCCGGACGGACCGGCTACTACGTCCGCTGGCGCGTGAAGACCGAGCTGGGGCCCGGCGGTTACGTCCAGTCGCTCGCGTTTCCCTCAAGCGTGGGCACCGAGTCGATGGTCATCGTCCGGTACGTCTTCGACGCCGGATCCGACGGACCGCCGCTCGCCGACATGGACCGGATCACCAAGGGCATCCGGTCCGTGAACGACGCGGACACCGGCGGTGGCGTCGGCCAGAGCATGGAACCCCTGCCGACGCCGTAGCCCCGCCGGGGAGGCCGGGTCAGAGAAAGGTGTGTCCCTCGCCCCGGTACGTCGGCACGGTCGCCGTCACCCGGTCGCCCTCGATCAGCGCCAACTCGTCGAACCGCTCGCACAGTTCGCCGGCCTTCGCATGCCGGAACCACACCTTGTCGCCGATGAGCAGATCGTCCGCGGGCGACCCGATCAGCGGGGTCTGCACCTCACCGGCCCCCTCCTGCGGGTCGTAGCGCAGCCCTTCCGGCAGATACGGCACCGGCAGCCGGTCGGCACCCGCCGCCCCCGACGCCGGATAGCCGCCGCCGAGCACGGTCACCACACCCACGCCCGGCCTGCGGACCACCGGCTGAGCGAAGAGCGCGGCCGGACGCCCGCTGAACGACGTGTAGTTGTCGAACAGTCGCGGCACATACAGCCCCGAGCCCGCCGCGATCTCCGTGACCGCGTCCTCGGCCGCCGTGTGCTGCACACTGCCCGTACCGCCGCCGTTGACGAACTCCAGATCCGGCGCCACGGCCCGCACCGCCCGCACCACCTCCGCCCGCCGCACCGCCAGTTCCCGGCGCGCGGTGGCCTGCATCAGCCGGATCGCGCGCGACCGCAGCGGCCGACCGGCCACCGCGTCACCGACGCCGGCGACATGCCCCTCGTACGCCATGATGCCCACCAGCCGGAAGCCCGGCGTACGGGCCACCGAGCGGGCCAGGTCGGCGAGTTGGGCGGGGGAGCGCAGCGGGGAACGCAGCGCGCCGATCCGGACCCGGCCGCCGAACAGCCGTAGCGAGGTGTCGAGTTCCAGACAGACCCGCACCTCCTCACGCCCGCCGTCACGTGCCGCGTCGATGAACCGCAGATGCGCCGGGTCGTCGATCATCACGGTCACGGCCGCCGCGAGCTTCGGGTCGCCCGCGAGTTCCGCGTACGCGGCGCGGTCGGCCGACGGATAGGCGAGCAGGACGTCCTCGAAGCCGGACCTGGCCAGCCACAGCGACTCGGCCAGCGTGAACGACATGATCCCCGCGAAACCGTCCCGGGCCAGCGCCCGTTCCAACAGGGCGCGGCAGCGCACGGACTTGCTGGCGACCCGGATCGGCTTGCCGCCCGCCCGGTGGACGAGATCCGTGGCATTGGCGTCGAAGGCGTCCAGATCGACGATCGCGACGGGGGCGTCGAGATCGGCGGTGGCCCGGTCGTAGCGGGCCCGATCGGCGGCACGGACAGTCATGAACGCAGCCTGCCAGACGTGATTACCCCAGGGTAGGGGGACGTTCCGGGCAGATCACCCTGGCCTGCGGACTGGTTCCCGCACAGTGGGGCTCAGCCCGTAGAGTGACGCGCACGTGGGAACGGAACCGGCCTGTCGGAGCGGTCCCTCGCGGGCGCGCCACCTTCGCGTCCCGCGTGCGGACGCCCGGACGCGGGAAGCCTTCGACGTGGGGCCCGATCCGGCGCCCGGTACGGGTTCCGGGCAGGGCGCCCGGGGCCAGGAGTCCGGCCGGGTGGAGGCCCGGACGCGAGAAACGGGGGGTGCATGAGTACGGAAGCGCGTCGGCCCCCCTTCCCTCCTCGCCCCGCGACCCCGCCACCGCCGCCCAGGCCACCCCGGGTACCGCCGCCCCCACCACCGTCCCGCACACCCGTCACATCCGTCTCACCCGACACATCCGGTGACACCGATCCGTCCCGCACATCCGGTGACGCGGTCGAGACCGAGCACGGAGACACCCCTTCGGTGCCCCGCTTCCCGACGCTCCTCCCGCGCCCCAGCACCCCGGTCGACGAGACACCCCCCGCGCCCCCCAGGCCGCCCGCCCCGCCCGCTTCGTCCACGGCGCCATCTTCCGCGCCGGTCCCGGGCCCCACCCCGCCCCCGCCGTCGCCCTCGGCCCGCTTCCCCGACCTGCCGCCGCCCGCGCGCCGCCCGGCGGCCGACGCCGCGCCGCCGCGTCCCGTGGTGGCGCCGCGCCGCCCGACCGACGACCGGGTCACCGACAGGCTCACCGGCCGTCCCGTAGGCCGCCCCAGCCCCACACCGCCGAGCGGCACCCCGCTGACCGCTCCGCCCCCGGTCCGTCCCGCCGCCCGCCCGTTCCGCCGTCCCGTCGGATCCGTCGACCTGACCCCGGGCCCCGGCGCCGGACGGCCCTTTGTGACGTTCGCGCCGCCCGAGACCGGACCCGGCGCCCCCACCGACGACGACACCACCCGACTGCGCCCCATCGGGCCCCGGGTGCGCCCCCGCGCTGCCGCAGCCGCTGCCTGCGTCGTCCTCGGGCTGGGGCTCATCGGCGGCGCCGTGACCGGGAGTTGGCTGACCGGCGACAGCACCGCCGCGTCGGACACCCGGAACGCGTACGCCGCCGCCGACAGCCTCTGGCACAGCACCCCCGTCGACCAGCTCTTCCCGCCGGTGCTCAAGGGCGAGGGCGCGGGACCCGGCGGCGCCGACCGCACCTGGACCCGGATCGCCGTCGCGCCGGACAGCACCTGCGAGAAAGCCTTCGACCCGCTGCTGCGCAAGGCACTCGACCCGGCCGGCTGTCTGCGGCTGCTCCGCGCCACGTACACGGACGCGACACGCAGCCATGTCACCACCGTGGGACTGCTGTTCACCAAGGCCGACGCCGACGGGATGCGGACCCTGCGGGAACGCTTCGCCGACGAGGGCCTCGACCGCCGCAAGGATCTGATGCCCCGCCCGTACGCGGCCAAGGGCACCGTGGCCGAAGGATTCGGTGACGAGCAGCGGGCCTCCTGGACGCTGTCCGTACTCACCGACGTCCCCGTCGTCGTCTACGCGATCTCCGGCTTCGCCGACGGACGGACCGTGACCGACCCGCAGCCCGCCGACGACGCCATGAAGGCCGGCGCCGGCACCGCCCCGGCCCAGGCCGGCCTCGGCCACGAGGCCCAGGGCATCGCCGACCGCGTCGAACGCGGCCTGCGCAAAACCGTCGCAGCGGCCACGGAGAAACACACATGACCGTCCTCACCCGTACCGCACGCCGCGCCCGGCCCGCCGTCACCGGCACGGCCGCCGCCCTGCTCGCCACCGTCGTCGCGCTGCTGCCCGCCACGGCCGCGCACGCCGACAGCATCCGCGCCCGCGAATGGGGCCTGGAGGCGCTGCACGCCGAGCAGGCATGGCGGACCACCAAGGGCAAGGGCATCACCGTCGCCGTCCTCGACACCGGCGTGGACGACCAGCATCCCGACCTTGAGGGCAACGTCCTGCCCGGCAAGGACATCGTGGGCTTCGGTGCCTCGCGCGGCGACGCGTCCTGGGCCGGCCACGGCACCGCGATGGCGGGCATCATCGCCGGTCACGGCCATGGCGCCGACGCTGCCGACGGCGTCATGGGTATCGCGCCCGAGGCCAAGATCCTGCCGGTCCGGGTGATCCTGGAAGACGACGATCCGTCCCGCAAGAAAGCCCGCGAAAACCGGGGCGGCGCCCTCGCCGAAGGCATCCGCTGGGCCGCCGACCAGGACGTCGACGTCATCAACCTCTCCCTCGGCGACGACTCCGAGTCCGCCCACCCCGAACCGGCCGAGGACGCCGCCGTCCAGTACGCGCTGAAGAAGGGCATCGTCGTCGTCGCGTCCTCCGGCAACGGCGGCGAGAAGGGCGACCACATCTCGTACCCCGCCGCCTACCCGGGCGTGATCGCCGCGACCGCCGTCGACCGCTACGGCACCCGCGCCTCCTTCTCCACCCGCCGCTGGTACGCGACCGTCAGCGCACCCGGCGTCGACATCGTCCTCGTGGACCCGGACCGCCGCTACTACGAGGGCTGGGGCACCAGCGCGGCGTCCGCCTTCGTGTCCGGCGCGGTCGCCCTGGTCCGCGCGGCCCACCCCGACCTGAACCCGGCACAGATCAAACGGCTCCTGGAGGACACGGCCCGCAACGCCCCCGCCGGCGGCCGTGACGACTCACGCGGCTTCGGGCTCGTCGACCCGGCCGCCGCGATCACCGAGGGCGCCAAGCTGAAACCCGAACTGAAGGCCGCCGCGTACGGCGAGCAGTACTTCGGAGCAGGCCCCGACGACCCGTCCGACGCCTCCGTCACCGGCTGGGCGGGCCCCCTCGCGGGCGGCCTGGGCGTCGCCCTGCTCGCCACGGCGGTCTACCTGTGGCGAGGCCGCCGAGCCCGGCGCTGACCCAACCCGGCACCGCTACCGAACCCAGGGACCGCTACCGGAACCGTCGCCGGGATCCGCCGTCATGCCGCTCGGTCCGGGGAGCCGTCGGACGCGTCAGACCTTCGCCTTCGCCAGCGCACCGACCGCCGTGACCGCCGCCCGCTCGACCAGCGCGACACCCTTGTCCTTCGACGCGTTGCCGTCCGACAGGACCGCCAGCAGATACGGGTGTCCGTTCACCGTCACATGGCCGATGCTGTTGATGTCCCACAGGCCGGTCGTCGTCCGGGGCAGCCAGCCGTTCTTCAGCGCCCAGTCGGTGTCGGCAGCCGCCGAGACCCCCCAGTCCTGGTCCGTCACGATCCGCCCCATCAGATCCTGGACATACACGCGCGACGCCTCACTCAGCACCGTGCCGATCGTCCCGGTCGTTCCGGTCGCGAACACCGCCCGCAGCAGCTTGAGTTGATCGTCCGCCGTGGTCCGCGTCAGCCCCCACCGGCCCGCGTCGCCGCCCTTCGTACCGGTCAGACCGAGCCGCGCGTTCGCCGCGTTCAGGCCCGGCGCCCGGCCGATCGCCTCCCACAGCGCGCTCGCCGACGCGTTGTCGCTGCTGCGGATCATCGCCGTCGCGTACGTCCGCTCCTGGTCGGTGAGCCGGCGCCCCGCGTCCTGCGCCCGCAGCAGAACCGCCGCCAGGATGTCCACCTTCACGATGCTCGCCGTGTCGTACGCCGTCCCGCCCCCGTACCGCGCGACGCCCCCCGCCCCGTCCAGCGACGCCACCGCCACCGAGAACCGGGCGTCCCCCTCGGTCGGCACATCCGCCAGCGCCTTCGCGAGCACCTTGTCCGGATCCACCGCACTCACCTCACCCGCCGCCGTGGTCGCCCCCGCCCCTGCTGGGGCCGACACCCGTGTGACCGCCGACGACGGCGCCATGGAGGTGGCCGCCACCGACTGGGTGCGGTCCATGGCCGAGCAGCCTATGAGGGAGCCGAGAAGAACAGCGAGCGCGCACGCCGCGAGGGGAAACCGGTGACGGTACATGCCCGGATGCTTGGCGGTGTTCCTGTGTAAATGATGAGAGTCGGATCAGGACCGTCTGAGAAAAATGAGGGAGCCACCGGGACAGCTCCCCCGAAATACCCCCGGGCGCCGGCCTCGGTAGGGTCGACCACCGTGGCGAACAAGAACATCCCCGACCCCGGCTTCTCCGACGACGACGGCTCCGCCGACCCCCGGCTGACCTCGGCCCTCGCGGCCTGGTCCGAGGACCGCACGGCCCACGGACCCGTCCTGGCCGCCCTTAGGGGCGCCCGCCTGCTCGTGCCCGTGGTCGCCGTGCTCGGCGAGGTCGAGGAGGACGCGAACGTGCTGCGCCGCGAGAAGACCAGCGACATGGCCGTCCCCACCCTCAAGGCGGGCACCCGCACCGCCCTGCCCGCGTTCACCTCGACCGAGGCACTGGCCCGCTGGGACCCCGAGGCCCGCCCCGTCGCCGTACCGCTGCACCAGGCGCTCCAGGCCGCCGCGCACGAGAAGGCCGACACGGTCGTCCTCGACCTCGCGGGACCCGTCACCTACGAACTCACCGGACCCGCCCTGCTCGCCCTCGCCGAGGGCCGCACCAGCAGCGACCCGCTCGCCGACCCCGCCGTCACCGACGCGGTCCGTGCCGCCGTCGCCGCCGAGCCCGCCGTGCTCCGCGCCCACCTCGGACGCGGAACCGCCGACGGCACCCTGGCCCTCGTCCTCGACCCGACGGCCGCGCCCGCCGAGGCCGTTCACCGCGTCGCCGGGCTGCTCGCCGCCGACGAGACACTGAGGGCCCGCCTGGTACGCGGCCTCGACCTGGCACTCCTGCCGGCCGGCAGCACCCCACCGGGCGAGCCCTTGTATGTCAGATGACGGGTAGGTCGGACGGCGGGCTACCCGTAGAGCGGGCCCGTGTACTTCTCGCCCGGACCCTGACCCGGCGCGTCCGGAACGAGCGACGCCTCACGGAACGCCAACTGGAGCGACTTCAGACCGTCCCGCAGCGGCGCCGCGTGGAACGAGCTGATCTCCGTGCCGCCCGCGTCCATCAGACCGGCGAGCGAGTGGATCAGCTTGCGCGCCTCGTCCAGGTCCTTGTGGGCCGCGCCATCCTCCGCGAGGCCCAGGTTCACCGCGGCGGCGCTCATCAGATGCACCGCCACCGTCGTGATCACCTCGACCGCGGGAACGTCCGCGATGTCACGGGTCATACTGTCGAAGTCGGGGGCCGGACCATCGGTGCCCTCGGTCTGGCTCTCAGGGGTGACGTCACTCATGCCCCACACGATAGGCCCAGCCCCACAGGGCATCCGAGTGAGGTCCTGGCGTACGGGTGAAGGCCCGGCGCCGTCGATTGGCCCGTCCTGACCCGAACTGCTAACCTGGTGTAACGACCGGTCGGACGCCCCAGAAGCATGCCGAGGTGTCCGGCCCACAAGTGGAGGCTCCGCTCTCCCACCTGACGGCCCTCACGGGTGTCGGGTCACCGGTCAGGCGGCCCCGTCCCATGCGACGTGGCCCGCCCGATGTACGCCCCGCGACCGCGCGGCGGTGTTCCGGTAAGCAAGGAGCCCCGCTGTGATCGTCCGGGGCATTTTTCATGCGCCGGCTCGGTCAGGTCTTTTACGAACACAGACGTTACGCGGCTGTCCGCCAGACCGTCGCGTGGTGCTACCGAGGAGGATCCATCAGCGCCGAGCCCCGCATCAACGACCGGATTCGCGTTCCCGAGGTGCGACTTGTCGGTCCCAGCGGCGAGCAGGTCGGGATTGTCCCGCTTGCCAAGGCCCTGGAGCTTGCGCAGGAGTACGACCTGGACCTGGTCGAGGTCGCGGCGACCGCCCGCCCGCCCGTGTGCAAGCTCATGGACTACGGGAAGTTCAAGTACGAGTCGGCCATGAAGGCCCGTGAGGCGCGCAAGAACCAGGCGCACACGGTCATCAAGGAGATGAAGCTCCGGCCGAAGATCGACCCGCACGACTACGACACCAAGAAGGGTCACGTCGTCCGGTTCCTCAAGCAGGGCGACAAGGTCAAGATCACGATCATGTTCCGTGGTCGTGAGCAGTCCCGGCCGGAACTCGGCTACCGACTGCTCCAGCGGCTCGCGGAGGACGTCCAGGACCTCGGCTTCGTGGAGTCGAACCCGAAGCAGGACGGCCGGAACATGATCATGGTTCTCGGTCCGCACAAGAAGAAGACCGAGGCGATGGCCGAGGCCCGTGAGGCTCAGGCGGCCCGCAAGGCGGACGCGAAGGCCCACCCGGGTCGTTCGCAGAACGCCGCCGAAGAGGAGATCGCCGAGGCTTCGGCCGAGGAGATCGCCGAAGCCCCGGCCGAGGCTTCAGCCGACGCATGACCCCGGGGCGCACACCCCGGGTGCCCAGGACGCGAGTCCCGGGAATCCAGGGACATCAGTCCAGGGATGCCCACCGATCCACATGACGTTCCACCGTGCCCGGTTTCACGACCGGGCACCGGAACGCCCCTGACGAGGAGAAACGGCGCCATGCCGAAGAACAAGACGCACAGCGGTGCCAGCAAGCGCTTCAAGGTCACCGGCTCCGGCAAGGTGCTCCGCGAGCGGGCCGGCAAGCGCCACCTGCTTGAGCACAAGTCGTCCCGTGTGACGCGTCGCCTCACCGGCAACGCCGAGATGGCCCCGGGCGACGCCAAGAAGATCAAGAAGCTTCTCGGCAAGTGACGTCGCGGCCCCCGGTGACGGGGGCACCGCGACGCCAGGACCGGGACCCAATCGATACCGGGCCGTGTGACCACCACCACGGCCCCGCTACAAGGAGTTAACAAGTGGCACGCGTCAAGCGGGCAGTCAACGCCCACAAGAAGCGCCGGGCGATCCTCGAAGCCGCCAGCGGCTACCGCGGTCAGCGTTCGCGCCTGTACCGCAAGGCCAAGGAGCAGGTCACCCACTCCCTGGTCTACAACTACAACGACCGCAAGAAGCGCAAGGGCGACTTCCGTCAGCTGTGGATCCAGCGCATCAACGCCGCTGCCCGCGCCAACGGCATCACCTACAACCGCTTCATCCAGGGTCTGAAGGCCGCCAACGTCGAGGTGGACCGCAAGATCCTCGCGGAGCTGGCGGTCAACGACGCCAACGCGTTCGCGGCCCTCGTCGAGGTCGCGCAGAAGGCCCTGCCGTCGGACGTCAACGCCCCCAAGGCTGCCGCCTGACGCTGCGCTGGGCTTCAGCAGAGAAGACGAAGACGTACACGGACCCGTGGGCTCAGTACCTGCGGGTCCGCTGTGTTGTGCGGTGCGGGTTGTCTCGGCACCGTCGAGATCCGCCGTCGTGGCCGACCGCCGTCGCGACGGACACAGTTGAGGTGACTTCCGATGCCCCGCGCCACCCCCGAACTGATCTCCCCCGGCTCCGCCCGGGTGGCCGCCGCCCGGCGGCTGGCCCGGCGGAACTTCCGCGGTAAGGAGCGGCTGTTCCTCGCCGAAGGGCCGCAGTCCATACGGGAGGCCGCCGGGCACACCTCGGCCGCCGGCGCGACGCTCGTCGAACTGTTCACGACCGTCGAGGCCGCCGAACGGTACGCCGACATCGTCACCGCGGCCCGCTCGGCGGGCGCCCGGGTGCACCTCGCCGACGAACACGTGATCGCCGACATCTCCACCACCGTCACCCCGCAGGGACTCGTCGGGGTCTGCCGCTTCCTCGACACCCCGTTCCCCGAGATCGTCGCCGCCCGGCCCCGGCTCGTCGCCGTACTCGCCCATGTCCGCGACCCCGGCAACGCCGGCACCGTACTGCGCTGCGCCGACGCGGCGGGTGCCGACGCCGTCGTCCTCACCGACGCCTCCGTCGACGTCTACAACCCCAAGGCCGTCCGCGCCTCCGTCGGCTCGCTGTTCCATCTGCCCGTCGCCGTAGGCGTCCCCGTCGAGACCGCCGTCCAGCGGCTGAAGGACGCCGGCGTACGGATCCTCGCCGCCGACGGCGCCGGCGAGGACGACCTCGACACCGAACTCGACCGCGGCACCATGGGCGGCCCCACCGCCTGGATCTTCGGCAACGAGGCATGGGGACTGCCCGAGGAGACCCGCGCCCTCGCCGACGCCGTCGTCCGCGTCCCCATCCACGGCCGCGCCGAGAGCCTGAACCTCGCGACCGCCGCCGCCGTATGTCTCTACGCCTCCGCACGCGCCCAGCGCACGGGCGACGGCTGCCGGGCCTGAGCACACCACCGGACCCCACTTCAGGGCCCGTACCGCACCCGGCTACGTGACTGGTAGGAGACGACCGGTGACCAGGGCCTGTCCGGCGGATCATGTCGGAGACGCGGGGTCTGGCACGCACATCTGCGGCGTTGTCGTCGGTTGCCGACGCTCCGCGTCGACGCCCTCCTCCGCCTTGCACCTGCACGCACCAGACCCCGCTCCCCGGCACTACCAGGATGCTGTTACATTCCTCCGACCTGATCCGCCGGACAGACCCTAGTAGGGTGACCAACTCGGGGGCCCACTGCACCGGTTCGAGAGGTGGGGTACGGGAACATGTCAGTCGGCACCAGTGGCGCCACGCAGGCCCACGCTGCCTCCACGGCACTCGGCATCGCGCCGGACGACCTCCCCGACGGACTGGTCGTCGCCGACGAGAGCGGCCGTGTCGTCACCTTCAACGCCGCCGCGGCCCGGATCACCGCCGTCCCCGCCGCCACCGCGCTCGGCACCCTCCTGGAACGCGCCCTCCCGCTGGAGGACCTCGAAGGCCGCCGCTGGTGGCAGCTCACCGACCCCTACGGCGGCCTCGCCATCCGCGTCGGACAGCCCGAACGTAACCTCCTGCTGCCCGGCGGCCGGGAAGTCCTCGTCTCCGCCCGCTACCTCCGCGCCGCGCCCAACGGACCCGTCCACAAGGTCGTCGTCTGCCTGCGGGACACCGAGGCCCGCCGCCGTACCGAACGCAGCCACGCCGAACTCATCGCCACCGTCGCCCACGAACTGCGCTCCCCGCTGACCTCCGTCAAGGGCTTCACCGCGACGCTGCTCGCCAAATGGGAACGGTTCACCGACGCCCAGAAGCGGCTCATGCTGGAGACCGTCGACGCCGACGCCAACCGCGTCACCCGGCTCATCGCCGAACTCCTCGACATCTCCCGCATCGACTCCGGGCGCCTGGAGCTGCGCCGCCAGCCCGTCGACATCGGGACCGCCGTCGGCCGTCACATCCAGGCCCACGTCGCCGCCGGACAGCCCGCCGACCGCTTCCTCGTCCGGCTCCAGCAACCCCTTCCCGACCTGTGGGCCGACCCCGACAAGGTCGACCAGGTACTGAGCAACCTGCTGGAAAACGCGGTGCGCCACGGCGAGGGAACCGTCAGTATCGATGTGGAGCCCGCACCGAGCCCGCGCGAACCCGGCAGCGCCGATACCGCGGTCACGGTCAGCGACGAGGGCCCAGGCATCCCGGAGGAATCCATGAACCGTGTCTTCACCCGCTTCTGGCGGGGCAGCAAGCGCGGCGGCACCGGGCTCGGCCTGTACATCGTCAAGGGCATCGTGGAGGCCCACGGCGGCACCATCACGGTCGGCCGAGGGCCCGCCGGAGGTGCCCAGTTCCGATTTACGCTGCCCGTGAGCGCTCCGGCCTATCTGAGCTGAGCCGCCCACGGGCTTCGTCGTCCACGAGAGAGCCCGCACACCGGGCCCACCCCGCCCGTTCCGTGGGGGCCTCTCACCCCCGTTAGACTCGGCCTTTGGCACCTTGGCGTCCCCAGATCCGAGACGAAGCGTCTCCAGTTCGGGACGGCGCGCCCATGAGCCGGGACGGGGACCATCCGCCAGCCAATCGGAAGCACGGGAAGAGATGTCGGCACCGAACAAGTCGTACGACCCTGTTGAGGTCGAGGCACTGAAACCGGAAGAGATCGAGCGCATGCGGGACGAGGCGCTCGCCGCCTTCGCCGCCGCCGGTGACCTCGAACAGCTCCAGGAGGCCAAGGTCGCCCACACCGGCGGCACCTCCCCGCTGGCCCTCGCCAATCGCGAGATCGGCGCACTGCCCCCGCAGGCCAAGGCCGAGGCGGGCAAGCGCGTCGGACAGGCCCGCGGCGCCGTGAACAAGGCGCTCGCCGCCCGCCAGGTCGAGCTGGAGGCGGAGCGGGACGCCCGCGTCCTCGTCGAGGAGGCCGTCGACGTCACGCTGCCCTACGACCGCGTCCCGGCCGGCGCCCGGCACCCGCTGACCTCGTTCATGGACCGCGTCGCCGACGTCTTCGTCGCCATGGGCTACGAGATCGCCGAAGGCCCCGAGGTCGAGGCCGAGTGGTTCAACTTCGACGCCCTCAACTTCACGCCCGACCACCCCGCCCGGCAGATGCAGGACACCTTCTTCGTCCAGGGCCCGGCGGACACCCACGGCGACGAGTCCGGTGTGGTGCTGCGCACCCACACCTCACCCGTGCAGGCCCGCGCGCTCCTCGACCGCGAGGCGCCCGTCTACATCGTCTGCCCCGGCCGCGTCTACCGCACCGACGAGCTGGACGCCACGCACACCCCGGTCTTCCACCAGATCGAGCTGCTCGCCGTCGACGAGGGCCTGACCATGGCCGACCTCAAGGGCACCCTGGACCACATGGTCCAGTCGCTCTTCGGATCGGACATGAAGACCCGGCTGCGCCCGAACTACTTCCCCTTCACCGAGCCGTCCGCCGAGATGGACATGCTCTGTTACGTGTGCAAGGGCGCCTCCGTCGGCCACCCCGACCGGCCCTGCCGCACCTGCTCCAGCGAGGGCTGGATCGAACTCGGCGGCTGCGGCATGGTCAACCCGCGCGTGCTCGTCGCCTGCGGGGTCGACCCCGAGAAGTACAGCGGATTCGCCTTCGGGTTCGGCATCGAACGGATGCTGATGTTCCGCCACAACGTCGAAGACATGCGAGACATGGTCGAGGGTGACATCCGGTTCACCCGGCCGTTCGGGATGGAGATCTGATGCGGGTCCCGCTTTCCTGGCTGCGGGAGTATGTCGACCTCCCCGCCACCGAGACCGGCCGCGATGTGCAGGCCAAGCTCGTGTCCGCAGGGCTTGAGGTCGAGACCGTCGAGCAGCTCGGCGCCGACCTCAAGGGCCCCCTGGTCGTCGGCCGGGTGCTGACCATCGAGGAGCTGGAGGGCTTCAAGAAGCCGATCCGCTTCTGCACGGTCGACGTGGGCCAGGCCAATGGTTCGGGTGAGCCGCAGGAGATCGTCTGCGGCGCCCGGAACTTCGCCGTCGGCGACAAGGTCGTCGTCGTGCTGCCCGGCGCGGAGCTGCCCGGCGGCTTCGCGATCGCCGAGCGCACGACGTACGGCCATGTCTCGCGCGGCATGATCTGCTCCAGCGACGAGCTGGGCATGGGCGACGACGGCACCAAGGGCATCATCGTGCTGCCGCCCGAGTACGAGGTCGGCGCCGACGCGGTCGAGCGGCTCGAACTGGTCGACGAGGTCCTCGACATCGCCGTCACCCCTGACCGCGGCTACTGCCTGTCACTGCGCGGAGTCGCCCGGGAGATCGCCACCGCGTACGGCCTGCCGCTGCGCGACCCGGCGCTCCTCGACGTGCCGGGCCCGAACGCCTACGGCTACCCGGTCGAGGTCGCCGACCCGCACGGCTGCGACCGCTTCACCGCGCGGACCGTCACCGGACTCGACCCCGAGGCCCGCTCCCCGATCTGGCTCCAGCGGCGCCTCCAGAAGGCCGGGATGCGGCCCCTGTCGCTCGCCGTCGACATCACCAACTACGTGATGCTGGAACTCGGCCAGCCCCTGCACGCCTACGACCGGACCCGGATCCAGGGCACCATCGGGGTGCGCCGCGCCACGCCCGGCGAGCAGCTCACCACCCTCGACGGCACCCGGCGCACCCTCGACCCCGAGGACCTGCTGATCACGGACGACCGCGGCCCGATCGGCCTCGCCGGCGTCATGGGCGGCGCCGACACCGAGATCGCCGACCCGGTCACGGACCCGGAGACCGGTCGGACCACCGGCACCACCGAGGTCGTCATCGAGGCGGCCCACTTCGACCCGATCTCCGTCGCGCGCACGGCCCGCCGCCACAAGCTGGCCTCCGAGGCGTCCAAGCGCTTCGAACGCGGCGTCGACCCGCTCGCCGCGTCGGCCGCCGCCCAGCGCACCGTCGATCTCCTCGTCCTGCTCGCCGGCGGCACCGCCGACGCGGGCGTCACCGAGGTCGCCGCACCCGCCGCGCCGCGCACGCTGACCATCCCGGCCGACCACCCGGACCAGGTCGCGGGCGTCGCGTACGGCCGGGAGACCGTCGTACGCCGACTTCAGCAGGTCGGCTGCGACGTGTACGGGCAGGACGAGCTGGTCGTCACCCCGCCGTCCTGGCGGCCCGATCTGACCGACCCCAACGACCTCGCCGAAGAGGTCATCCGTCTGGAGGGCTACGAGAACCTGCCCTCGACCCTGCCCAAGCCCCCCGCGGGCCGCGGTCTCACCGACCGGCAGCGGCTGCACCGCCGCGTCGGCCGGGCGCTGGCCGGAGCCGGATACGTCGAGGCGCCGAACTACCCCTTCATCGGTACCCGGGTCCTCGACCAGTTCGGCCTGGCGTCCGACGACCCGAACCGCCGGGTCGTCACGCTCGTCAACCCGCTCTCGGACGAGGAGCCCGCCCTCCGTACGACGCTGCTGCCGGGTCTGCTCGGCGCGCTGCGGCGCAACGACGGGCGCGGCAGCCACGACCTCGCGCTGTTCGAGACCGGCCTGGTCTTCCACCCGCGCGAGGAGCAGCGGATCGCGGGGCGGCTGCCCGTGGACCGCCGGCCCACCGACGAGGAGATCGCGTCGCTCACCGCCGCGCTCCCCGACCAGCCCCGGCATGTCGCCGTCGTCCTCGCGGGCGCCCGTGAGCAGGCCGGCTGGTGGGGCAAGGGCCGTCCCGCCGACTGGGCCGACGCCGTCGAGGCGGCGCGGACCGTCGCCGTCGAGGCGGGCGCCGAACTGGTCGTGCGCCAGGGGCAGTACGGTCCGTGGCACCCCGGCCGGTGCGCCGAACTGGCCGTCGTCGTGGACGGCGCCGAGCGGATCGCCGGACACGCGGGCGAACTCCACCCGCGCGTCGTGAAGGCCCTGGGCCTGCCCGACCGCACCTGCGCCATGGAACTCGACCTGGACCTGATCGAGGAGGCGAGCGCCGGTGTCCCGCAGGGGCCCCGGATCTCCACCTTCCCGGTCGCCACCCAGGACGTCGCCCTGGTCGTGGACTCCTCGGTGCCCGCCGCCGACGTCGAGCAGGCGCTGCGCGAGGGCGCCGGTGAACTCCTGGAATCCCTCCGCCTGTTCGACGTCTTCACCGGCGAACAGATCGGCGCCGGCAAGAAGTCCCTGGCCTACGCCCTCCGCTTCCGCGCCCCCGACCGCACCCTGACGGTCGAGGAAGCGACAGCGGCCCGTGACACGGCGATCACGACGGCGACGGACCGCTGCGGCGCGGTACTGCGCGGCGCCTGACCCGACCACACATGAGCGCGCCCCGCACAGCTTGTGCGGGGCGCGCTCACGTTTCGACCAGGGGGATGTGACGGCGGAGCCCTCGAAGCACCGGAATCGCCGCGTGTGAAGGCTGTTCATTCCTTCGGGTGACAAGTCCGGGCGATCTGTCCCGATCGGGGCATGTGGTCGACACAATCGATCCGGCCGTAAGGCTCGGCCTTCGCGCTGTACAGGGCCTACGAGGGGGGCCGGCCGCATGATCCGTATCAGGGCTGGGGCTTTGAGGACACGGACGAGGACCCGGGCCACCTTCCGGGCCCGCGTCCGCGCGGGACCCCTCCGGTTCCTGGCGTTCCCGGGAGACCCCCGGCGGCTGCGCCGAGGAATCTCGCTGGGGCTGCCGACTCTCTGGGGCGCCGTCGCGATCACCTACAAACTGGTCTGCCCACTCGCCCAGGAGACGGGACTCGGCGCCCGTATCGTCACCAGCGCCGTCTTCTTCGCCGTCGGCACCGCCCTCGTCGTCCACATCCGGCACACCCTGCTCAGAGAACTACGGCAGATGCGGAAGATCGCACACGCCGCCCAGAACGTCCTGCTGCGCCCCCTGCCACCCCGCGTCGACGGGCTCGCCGTCGCCGGCGGCCAGCTCTCCGCCGACCCGGGCGCCGGAGTCGGCGGCGATCTGTACGAGGTCCTGACCACCGAGCACGGCGTACGTGTCGTGATGGGCGACGTCCGGGGGCACGGGCTCGGCGCCCTGTCCACCGTCGCCGCCGTACTCGGCAGTTTCCGCGAGGCCGTGCACGACGAGGCCGAACTCGCCGGCGTACTGCGCCGCCTGGAACGCGCGCTCGCCCGGCACCTGCGGGAGCGCTCACGCGCCGAACACCCCGCGGGCGGCGGCGCGGAGCCCGACAGCCCGCTCGCCGAGGAGTTCGTCACCCTGCTGCTCCTGGAGATCCGGCCGGACGGCGAGGTCGTCGCCCTCAACTGCGGCCATCCATGGCCCTATCTGCTGTCGTCCACACCCGGACCGCGCGGCCCGCGCGGACGCGTGGAACGGCTCGACGGGGGCGAACCCCTGCCACCGCTCGGCCCGTTCCCGCTCCCCGCCGACCTGCCCCTGGTGCGCTGCGGACGGCTCCGCCCCGGTGAGGCGCTCGTGCTGCACACCGACGGTGTCGAGGACGCCCGGGACCGGCGCGGCCGGTTCTTCCCGCTGCACACCGCGCTCGCCGAGGCCGTACGGGTCAGGCCCGTCGTCCCGCAGGCCCTGATCCACGCATTGTTCGCCCAACTCCTGCGGCACGCGGGCGGGTTGCCCGCCGACGACGGGGCGCTCCTGGTCCTGGCCAACGACCGCAGACGCCTCGTCGTCCAGCAGGGTGAACCGATACGGCAGCCCGCGCAGCGGGCCACCTGAGGGCGGGGCGCGCCGTCCGCCCGGCCGCGTGTGTCGGGCAGGCGGCGGGGGGCGGACGGCGCGGAGGGCGGGCCGCCGCACTGTACGAGGGGGAGCCGGCGACCCGGCCGGCCTCTCTGACGAGGTGCTTCAGTCAACCGCCCCCGACACCCACCGCGACAGCGTGCGCACGCTGCGGATACGCGCACTCGGTTCACACCCCGTGTGAAGTCCCGTGTGAAGTCCCGTGTGACGTCCTTGTGTGAAGTCCGCTCCGCTCCACGGCGAAGCTCCACTACGCTGTCCGCACCGAGGCACCGGAGGGCATCATGCAGCCCAACACCCTGCTCGACGCCATACTGGACGAGGCCGGTGTCTCGCACGCGGGACTCGCCGCGCACGTCAACCAGGCGGGCCGGGCCAGAGGACTCGCCCTGCGGTACGAACACACCGCCGTCGCCCGGTGGTTGAAGGGCCAGCGGCCCCGGGGCCAGGTGCCCGACCTGATCTGCGAGGTACTCGCCGCCCGGCTGCACCGGCCCGTCACGCTCGACGACATCGGCCTCGGTGTACCCGGCCGGCCGGCCGCCGTGCACGGCTCGACGCTGTCCGGGTTCGTGGAGCGGGCCACCGCGCTGTGGCGCTCCGACGAACAGCAGCGCCCGCATCTCCTCGGCGCCCCCGCCGTCACCGGAACGCCCGCCGTGATGCCGGTGTGGGAGTGGGAGAACCCGCCCGAGGACGTCGATGTGTCCCGGGGCGGACGCCACCCCGTCGGCATGGCCGACATCGAGATGCTGCGCGCCGCCCGCGCCCACTACGAGCAGATGTACCGCAAGGCCGGCGGCATAGCGACCCGCACCCGCATCGTCGGTTTCCTCAACGCCGAGACCGCGCCCCTGCTGCGCGGCGGCTACACCGACTCCACCGGCCGTCAACTCCACCGCGCCACGGGCGGGTTGGTCGCCATCGCCGGGATCTGCGCGTACGACTCCGACGCGCACGGGCTCGCCCAGCGCTACTTCCACCAGGCGTTGCGCCTGGCCAAGGCGAGCGGTGACCGGGGCCTCGGCGCCTATGTCATCGCGCTGCTCGTCAACCAGTCGCTGTTCATGCGTGAGCACCGGCAGGCCGTCGCCTTCGCGGAGGCCGCCCTGCGCGCGGCGGGCCGGCACATCACACCGGCTCTCGCGTCCGACCTGTACGCGATGCAGGCCAAGGCGTACGCGCACCTCGGCGACGGGGCCGGCGCCCTGTCCTGCATCCGGCGCGCCGAGTCGGCGGCCGACCGGATCCGCCGGGGCCATGAACCCGACGAGACCGGATATGTCCAACCCGGCCTGGTCAACGTCCAGGTGGCCGAGGCGCTGCTGAGCCTAGGCGATCTGCGGGCCGCCGCCGAGCACGCCGCCGCGGCCGTGGACACCCCCGCCCATGACCGGGGCCGGGTGCACCGGCTCGCCATGCTCAGCCAGATCGAACTGCGCCAGGGCCACGCGGACAAGGCCGCCGCCACCGCCGTCCACATGACCGAACAGGCCCGGGGCATGGAGTCCCAGCGGCTGCGCGACCGGCTGCGCGAGGTGCGCGCCCAACTCCTGCGCGGCGGCTGCGCGGGCACCGCCGAGGCCGCCGAACTCATCGACAGGGCGCTACGCGTACCCCTGTGATCACGTTCCTGCTGCGATATTGCCACTTACTTCCAGGAAGGTGGCAGAACCGTGCAGTGGACGAAACAAAGCGAACAACCTGTGTATGCGAACCGCTGGTTCAGCGTGAACCTGGCCGACGTCGAACTGCCGGACGGCCGGCATCTGGACCACTTCCTGATACGCCTGCGGCCCGTCGCCGTCGCCACGGTCGTCAATGACGCCAACGAGATCCTGCTGCTGTGGCGGCACCGCTTCATCACCGACAGCTGGGGCTGGGAACTCGCCGCGGGCGTCGTCGAGGACGGCGAGGACATCGCCGTCGCGGCGGCCCGCGAACTGGAGGAGGAGACCGGCTGGCGGCCGGGACCCTTGCGGCATCTGATGAGCGTCGAGCCGTCGAACGGGCTCACCGATGCCCGGCACCACATCTACTGGGCCGACGAGGGGGCGTACGTCGGCCATCCCGTGGACGACTTCGAGTCGGACCGCCGTGAGTGGGTCCCGCTCAAACTCGTCCCGGACATGGTCGCCCGGGGCGAGGTCCCGGCTGCCAACATGGCGGCGGCCCTGCTGCTCCTGCACCATCTGCGCCTGGGTCAGGACAGCGCACCGTCACCAGGGGGCCGGAACACCTAGGGCCTATCGTCACATTCCCGCCGTTCGCCCGGAGGGCGGGCCTCGCGGCGTCTGGTGCGTGCGATCGCAAGGCGCGGGAATGGTCTCGTAGCGGAGCTACTAGGGCATTTCCGTAACGCCGCGAGCGTGCGTGCCAGGCGTCGCGAGGCAGGCGGGAATGTGACGACAGGCCCTACCGGCCGAGGGCCTGCCATACGGTCACGACGAGGGCGCCGAAGGCGGTGAGTGCGGCGATCGCGGGCAGCGGCCATCGGGTGTGCTCCAGGGCGGCGACCCGTACGCTCAGATCGTCCTGGTCCTTGGCGGTCTGTTCATCACGCTGGGTGAGCAAGGCCAGCCGTCCCTCCATATGGGCGAGGCCCACATCGAGACGGCGACGTAATTCCGCCACGTCTTCCGCGGCCAGGGGATGGTCCTGATCGGTGGTCACGAGTCCGCTCCTTTCGGTGGTCGTCACATCCCTTTCACGCACATCGGAAGTCAACACGCCTGGTGGGCACGGCGGGAGCGTGTGCGGAGGGCATATGCGAGCCCGGTGCCCACACCCCGTGCGAACGGCGCGGGCCCGGCACTCGCGAGAGCGCCGGGCCCCAAGGGGTGAGAACTACGGAGCGTGTCCGGAACCGGAGGCCGAAGCCCCGTCAGCCTCCGGGTCAGTCGTCCGGATGGGTCAGGTGTACGGACGGGTCAGGCGTACGGATAGAAACCCGAGCCGGACTTCCGGCCCAGGCGGCCCGCGTCGACCATCCGCTGAAGCAGCGGGGGAGCGGCGTACAACGGCTCCTTGAATTCCTCGTACATGGAGTCCGCGACCGACGCGACCGTGTCCAGACCGATCAGATCGGCCAGCTTCAGCGGGCCCATCGGGTGGGCGCAGCCCAGCTCCATGCCGTTGTCGATGTCCTCGCGGCTCGCGATGCCCGACTCGAACATCCGGATGGCGGAGAGGAGATACGGGATCAGCAGCGCGTTCACGACGAAGCCCGAGCGGTCCTGGGCGCGGATCGCGTGCTTGCCGAGCACCTTCTCGACCAGCGCCTGCGCCCGGCTGATGGTGCCCTCGGACGTGGTGAGCGCCGGGATCAGCTCGACCAGCTTCTGTACCGGGGCCGGATTGAAGAAGTGGATGCCGATCACCTGGTCGGGCCGCGAGGTCGCGACGGCCAGCTTCACCAGCGGGATGGACGAGGTGTTGGAGGCGAGGATCGCGTCCTGCCGGGTCACCACCTGGTCGAGCACCTGGAAGATCTCGGTCTTGACCTGCTCGTTCTCGACGACCGCCTCGATCACCAGATCACGGTCGGCGAACTCGCCCAGGTCGGTCGTGAAGCTGAGCCGCGCCAGCGTCGCGTCCCGCTCGGCCTCGCTGATCTTGCCCCGCTCGGCGGCCTTGGACAGGGAGTTGTGCAGCCGGGTGCGGCCGATCTCCAGGGCTTCGCCGGTGGTCTCGGCGACCTTGACGTCCAGTCCGGCGCGCGCGCAGACCTCCGCGATGCCTGCCCCCATCTGGCCGCAGCCCACCACTCCGACGCGTGTGATGTCGGTGAGAGTGTCGGTCACTTCGTCCCTTTCGTGAACGTGTTAGCAGGCAGGACCCTCGTAGGGTGACCGCGCCTGCCCCGGCCTGCACCGTACTCCGGATCTCCGGGTGGACGTCCCGCCGGGTCGGGCATGCTGTCCGACGGGACCGACGTGAGACCGGGTGAGACCGACGCGAGACGGCAGGAGTGATGTATGGGGTGGCTGACCCGAAGGGGCTTCACGGCGGCGGCGGTGGCGCTGACCGGACTCACGGCCGCCGGGGACGCGGCGGCCGTGAGAACCGCCGTCACGGAGCGGCGACGGGCCAGTCCGGGGGCGGCGGGCGGTGTCCCGCGCGGCGGGGAGCTGCGCGGCATGTGGCTCGCGACCGTCGCCAACCGGGACTGGCCCTCGCGCCCCGGGCTCCCGGCCGCCGAGCAGCGCGCGGAACTCCTGCGCTTCCTCGACGGCGCGGTGGAGCGCCGGCTGAACGCCGTGATCTTCCAGGTCAGACCGACCGCCGACGCGCTGTGGCCCTCGCCGTACGAGCCCTGGTCGCAGTACCTCACCGGGGTCCAGGGCGGTGACCCGGGCTGGGACCCGCTCGGCACCGCCGTCACCGAGGCACACCACCGGGGCCTGGAACTGCACGCCTGGTTCAACCCGTACCGGGTGGCCAACCACACCGATCCCGCACGGCTGATCGCGAGCCACCCCGCACGGGTGCATCCGGACTGGGTGGTGCCGTACGGCGGCAAGCTGTACTACAACCCGGGGCTGCCCGAGGTACGCGGCTTCGTCCAGGACGCGATGCTCGACGCCGTACACCGCTATCCGGTGGACGCCGTGCACTGGGACGACTACTTCTACCCGTATCCGGTCACCGGGCAGGTCTTCGACGACGACGCCGCCTTCGCCGCGTACGGCGCCGGCTTCCCGGACCGGGCGGCCTGGCGGCGCGACAACATCGACCGGCTGGTGACGGAGACGGCGGCCCGGATCCGGCGGATCCGCCCTGGCGTCCAGCTCGGCGTCAGCCCCTTCGGTATCTGGCGCAACGCGTCCACCGACCCGCTCGGCTCGGACACCCGCGCCGGCGTCCAGACCTACGACGACCTGTACGCGGACACCCGAAGCTGGGTCCGTAACGGCTGGATCGACTACATCTGCCCGCAGCTGTACTGGAACATCGGCTTCGACGCCGTCGACTACGCGAAGCTGCTGCCGTGGTGGGCGAAGGTCGCGGACGGCACCGGCGTCGGCCTGTACGTCGGGGAGGCGCTGTACAAGGCGGGCGACCCGGCGCAGCCCGCGCCCTGGCAGGACCCGGCCGAGCTGTCCCGCCATCTCACCCTCGCCGCCCGGCACCCGGAGGTGCGCGGACATGTCTACTTCTCGGGCAAGGAAGTGCTCACCGATCCGAGCGGGGCGATGGCCCGCGTGGTCGCCGACCACTACGGGCGCCGGGCCCGGCCACCGGTCGTAGACTGACGCTTACGGACAGGCCACGGAACACCGGCAACGGGCGGGCCACCCCAGGGCCCCTCGAACGGTACGAGGAGGGCGCTCCGATGCATGCAATCAAGGGTGACCGTCTGCTGGTGCACGGCAGGATCGTGGGCCAGCACGACAAGGTCGCCGAGATCGTCGAGGTCATGGGCAACCAGGGCAATCCGCCGTACCGCGTCCGCTTCCCGGACGGGCACGAAGCGGTCATGTCCCCGGGTCCCGACTGTGTCGTCCAGCACCGGGACACGGCTCAGTAGGACTCCTTCCCTCCGCGTCAGCCGCGCGCCCGCTGGGTGACCGCGATGCACACCAGCACCGCGAGCGCCGTCAGCGGCGCGGCGGGCGTGAGGTCTTCGCCGAGCAGGAACACCGACCACACCAGGGTCAACAGCGGCTGCGCGAGCTGGAGTTGACTCGCTTTGGGGATGCCGATCACGGCCATGCCCCGATACCAGACGAGCAGACCCAGGAACTGTGACCCGGCCGCCACCCAGAGCAGTCCGGCGACACTGTGCGCGGTGAGGTGGACCGGCTCCAGCGAGAGCGCGACCAGCGCACCGGGCAGGGTCAGCGGCAGACACAGCACGAGGGCCCAGGCGATGACCTGCCAGCCCGGTATCTCCCGCGCGAGCCGGCCGCCCTCGGTGTATCCGGCGGCGCAGATCAGCAGCGCCCCGAACAGATAGGCGTCGGCGCCGGTCAGCGCGCCGCCGCTCTGCTGGACCGTGAACGCGATCACGGCTGCGGCGCCCGCGAACGCGGCGATCCAGAAGGTACGGGACGGCCGGGTGCCGATCCGCAGTGCCGAGAACAGCGCCGTGGTCAGCGGCAGCAGTCCCACGACGACCGCCGCGTGCGCGGTGCTGGACGACTCCAGGGCGAGCGTCGTGAGCTGCGGGAAGCCGAGCACCGTACCGGCGGCGACAACGGCGAGCCCGGCCCAGTGCCGTCGTGGCGGTACGGGCACCCGCAGCGCGAGCAGACAGCCGCCCGCGATCAGTGCGGCGAGGACGCTGCGCACGGTGACCAGGGACCAGGGACCGAATCCCTCCAGGCCCCAGGCGGTGGCGGGGAAGGTGAGCGAGAACGCGATGACGCCGAGAGCCGCCAGAACGGTGCCGCCGCGCCGGGACGCGCGGTCGGGGGCTCCGGTGCCGGAGGACCGCGGGCCGACGGGTGCCGCTCCCGCTCCTGCCGTACCGCCGCCACCGTCAACTGCTATCGGCCCGGCGGGAGTAGCGCTATCCTGTGCTGTCATGCAAGAGCGTAGCAGTGTGGCTGAACTGGCGAAACAGCTCCGACAGGAGCTGGACCGCTACTCACCGGACGAGAAGCTGCCGTCGAGCCGGTCCCTGGTCGAACGGTTCCGCGTCAGCCCGGTGACCGTCTCGCGCGCCCTCGCCCGGCTCGCCGCCGAGGGTCTGGTGGTGACACGGCCGGGCGCCGGTGCCTTCCGCGCGGGGCCCCGTACCCCGGTGGCGCGGGGCGGCGACACCTCCTGGCAGGAGGTCGCGCTCAGCGCGGACGCGGCCACCGAGCCGGTACCGCGCACCGTCGACGCGTCCGGGGTGCTGGTCACGCTCGCCGCGCCGCCCGCCGGAGTCGTCGAGTTCAACGGCGGCTATCTGCACCCGTCGCTGCAACCCGAGCGCGCGATGGCCGCCGCCCTGGCCCGCGCCGGACGCCGGCCCGGCGCCTGGGGCCGCCCGCCCGTCGACGGACTGCCCGAGCTGCGCGAATGGTTCGCGCGGGGGATCGGCGGCGCGATCACCGCCGCCGAGGTCCTGATCACCTCGGGCGGCCAGTGCGGACTCACCACCGCCCTGCGGGCCCTGGCACCCCCCGGCGCCCCCGTCCTGGTCGAGTCGCCCACCTACCCCGGCATGCTCGCCATCGCCCGCGCCGCCGGGCTGCGTCCGGTGCCGGTCCCGGTCGACACCGACGGCGTACGGCCACGGCTCCTCGCCGACGCGTTCCGGGCGACCGGCGCACGGCTCTTCGTCTGCCAGCCGCTGTTCCAGAACCCGACCGGCGCCGTCCTCGCGCCGGAGCGCCGGGCCGAGGTCCTGGGGATCGCCCGCGCCGCCGGGGCGTTCGTCGTGGAGGACGACTTCGCACGCCGGCTCGTCCACCGGGACGCCGGGCCGCTACCGCCCCCGCTGGTCGCCGACGACCCCGACGGTGTCGTCGTCCATGTCTGCTCGCTCACCAAGGCGACCTCACCGAGCTTCCGGGTCAGCGCCCTCGCCGCCCGCGGCCCGGTCCTGGAGCGGCTGCGCGCCATCCAGGTTGTCGACCACTTCTTCGTCCCCCGGCCCCTTCAGGAGGCGGCGCTCGAACTCGTCGGCTCGCCCGCCTGGCCCCGCCATCTGCGCGCCGTCTCCGAGGAGTTGCAAGGCCGGCGCGACCGGATCACGGCCGCGCTGCGCATGGCGCTGCCCGACCTCACCGTCCCGCACATCCCGTCCGGCGGCTACCACCTGTGGCTGCGCCTGCCCGACGGCACCGACGAGGCCGCCCTGGCCGCCGCCGCGCTGCGCCGAGGCGTCGCCGTCGCCCCCGGCCGCCCGTACTTCTGCGCCGAACCACCCGCCGCCCACCTCCGGTTGAGCTTCGCGGGTGTCGCGGGGCCCCCGGAGATCACCGAAGGGGTACGGAGGCTGCGCGCGGCATGGGACGACGTACGGGGCGCTCAGGCGCCCGCCCCTTACCATCCGTGAAGCCTTGACCTGGACGTTTCCCCGGCCCCACGATCACCGCATGCAGGTTCGCGTCACACTCATCGCCACCGCCCGCAGTTCCTCGCTGCTCGCGGAACGCTTCGATGACGACCGGCCGCTCGACCAGGCCGGATGGTACGAGGTGCAGGTCGCCGCCCATGCCCTGGTCCCGCTCGGTGTCGCCGAGCTGCGCTACTGCTCACCGACCCCGCGCAGCCGCGCCACCGGCACCGCACTCGGCTTCGCGCCCCTCGTCCAACCCGCCCTGAGCGACTGCGACATGGGCCGCTGGCGCGGCTGCACCCTGGCCGAGGTGACCGTCCATGAACCGGACGCCGTCGACCTGTGGCTGGGCGACCCGCGCGCGGCTCCGCACGGCGGCGAATCGCTCCTTGCCTTCATCTCCCGGATAGGGCACTGGCTGGACACCCGCCCCGCCGAGGACGGGGTCCGTATCGTCGCCGTCGCCGAACCCACGGTGGTCCGGGCGGCCCTCGTCTACGCGCTCAAGGCGGCGCCGACGACGTACTGGAGCATAGACGTGCTGCCCCTGTCGACGGTGACGCTCACGGGGAGCCCGGGGCGGTGGAGTCTGCGGCTGGACGGGGGTCCCTCGATGTAGCGCGGCGGGAGCATTACGCGGTGTCGCGGCGGTACACGGTGCTCAGGACGAGGTCCTTGGCCGGGCCTCGTACCCGCCACTCGGTGCGCCAGTCGTCGTCGCCGTCGACCGTGAACACGCCCCGGTACAGATCCGCCACGCAGGGGTGGTCGGCGACCCAGTGGCCCGTACGCAGGTCCAGGTCGTGGAAGGGGCGTCCGTCGGCGAACTCGACGCGGGCCGTGCCGGACGGTTCGCCCGGCAGAAAGCGGAGGGTGCGCTCGGCGGGGCGGGCGACACCTTGCCAGACGAAGGTGCCGGACTCGTGGTGCAGCAGCCCGCGTACGGTGGCGCCGGTGAGGGCGCCGGGCGTGTCCGTGGCGGCCGGTTCCAGGGGCCGGAAGTCAGTGGTGCCGGTGAACCGGCCCTCCGCCCCGCCCGCCAGATCACGGACCACCCGCTCCACCCGCCACCGCCCGCCGAGATACGCCAGCACATCGGGCACGCCTTGGAACTCGCCCACGATCCCTTCCGTTTCCCCTGCTCGTGCCGCGTAGCGGTGTACGCGGCACGATCGAGCTTACGCACGAGGGTGGCGGGGCGGGACCGGGGCCGGGGATCAGCCCGCGTAGTCGCGGACGACCTGCTGGGCCGACCGGGCGCGTGCGGCGGCCAGTTCACCGGCCACCGCGTCCGCCGTCGCGTCCTCGATCCGGACCAGGCCCGCGCACTGCTCACCCTCGGTGAGGCACCGGCGGCGCAGATGGGTCGGCGGATGTGTCGCGTCCACACTGTGGCCACGCAGGGCACCGACCCGGCGCAGCCGCTCGAACTCGTGCTCCGGCACCGACGCGGTGTGCGCGGCCAGCCGCTCCCACAGTCCGTCGGCCACCTCGGTGCGGCCCCCTGTCCCCCTCCTGGTCTGCGCCGAGACCGACGCGCGCCGCAGCTCGGTGCCGACCGCGCTGCCGAGCAGCAGCACATCCATCACCTCGGTGGCGGCGGCGGCCGAACCGGCGCGGGCGGCCGTCCGGTCGGCGAGGTACTCGGCGCGCTGCGAGGCCCGCAGCGTCAGATGGTCGAGCAGCAGCAGAAGGCCCCGTACCGCACAGCGCGGCAGGAACATCAGGGCGTTGGCGAACCGCTCGATCAGGGTCGGCGACGCGATCGGCGAGAGCATGTGCAGCCACAGCGCGAGCGACCGCAGGGCGCCGCCGATCACCTGCTGGTGCCGGATGTCGCCGTGCGCGTAATGGCCCACCTCGTGCCCGAGTACGGCGACGCGCTGCTCCCAGCTCATCACCTCCCACAGCCCGAGCCCGACCCGCAGCACCCGCCGCTGCCGGATTCCGTACGTGGTGACACTCGCGTTGAACTCGGGGCCGACCGCGACCGCGTCCACGCCACGGGTGCCCGCGACGGCCGCGATCTCGTCGATCAGCGCGAACAGCCGGGGCGCCTCGGCGCGCGAGAGGACGGGGGTGTCGTCGGGCAGCCGTCCGAAACGGGGCCGCAGCGCGAAGGCGACGATCAACAGCACGGCCCCGATGATCGGTTGGATCACCGTGCTCCAGCCCAGGACCACCAGCAGCACCCCGGCAACGGTCAGGACCACCGTGACCAGATGCACGGCCAGCGCGATGCCGTACGCGACGACGCCCGCCGTGTCCCGGCGGGGGCGCGGATCGGTCGCCGTCGTCATCTCGGTCAGCAACTGCTCGCCGTGCCGGTGCGCGAGGCGTCGCCGCACGGCCTCCACCCGGCCCGGCGCCGCGTCCTCGGGACTCGGGTCCACATTCCATCCGCACCCGGCGCACCAGGCGACGAACCGGGGATCCTCCGGCACATCCGCCCCGCACTCCGGGCAGGCTCTCGCCCGTCCCACGGCAACACTCGACTCCGCCACGACAGTCCCCTCCCCTTGAACGGCCCCTTCCCGGAACCGCCCCCCAACAGCCCGCTTGAGCGGCCCCGCAGCGTAGCGCGCCGGTGACCGCCGGGCGGACGGTCCCACCGCGCCGTCCGAACGCCCGTTGTCGTACCCCTGTGGCAGGGTGCCGGGAGGATGCCGACCGAAGGAGCGCACCCATGTCGGGCACCGATTCAGTCCGTACGTCCCTGGCCGCCATGGCGGCCCTGCTGGCGCCCGCGCATCCCGACGTGGCGCAGCGGGTGCTGCGCGCCCATGACGACCCGGAGGGCTATGTGCGCGCGTACGCCGACGAGTTGGCGGACCGGGGTATCGACGAGCCGATCCCGGACCTGGCCTGGATCGCGCTCTGCGACGCCCTCGCGGGGCACCGGCTGCTCGCCGAGTTCGACTGGAAGGAGGATCCGCACGAGATCCGCGCCCAGCTCGGACACCTCGCGTCCCGCCCCTCCGTCGACCCCTGGGTGCTGCTTGAGGACGGCGACACGGAACTGCCGACCTTCGAATTCCTGGAGGTCTGCGGCCGGCACCACCAGGCGATCGGCGCGGCGCTCGCCGTCCTCGACATCGAGTCGGACTGCTATCCGGTGGTGTGCCTGCGCGCCGCCCACGCGAAGGAACTGACCTCGCTCGCGACGAGCGCGGGCTTCCGCGCCTGGACGCTGGGTGACGGCGTCAGCTGATTGCGTCAGGAGTCGGGGGCGGGCTCAGTCGCGCCACGCCTTCGCGGACGCGTCGGCGTACTCGGAGAAGTCGCGTGCCGGTCGGCCGAGGGCGCGCGGCACGCCGTCCGACAGGCCCGCGTCCAGGCCGCGCCGGATCGGGCCCACCGCCTCGGCGTACTCCTCCGCTTCGGCGGCGGACCAGCCAAGGCCGATGAGTTCGGTGACGAACTCCCGGTGCGAGAGCGGGACATAGCGGATCGCGCGGCCCGAGGCCCGGGAGATCTCGGCGACGGCATCGGCCATGGTCAGCGCCCGGGGCCCGGAGAGTTCGTACGTCTGCCCGGTGTGGCCGTCCTCGGTGAGCGCCGCGACCGCGACCTCGGCGATGTCCTCGGCGTCCACGAAGGAGGCCGCGCCGTCTCCGGCGGGCAGCCTCAACTCACCGGCGAGGATCGCGTCCCTGAAGAAACCCTCGCTGAAGTTCTGCGCGAACCACGCGGGGCGCAGGATCGTCCATGCGAGACCGCTGTCGCGCACCGCGCTCTCACCGTCGACGTGCGTGGCACCGGCGGAGTTCGCCTCGCCCGAGTAGCCGGGGACGTCGACGCCGCGCCCCGACAGGAGGACGACGCGTTCGACACCGAGCCGGGCGGCCCGTTCGACGAAGGGGCGGGTGAGCAACTCGCCGTCCAGCGGCACGAGATAGACGGTCCGTACTCCGTCCAGCGCGGCATCCCAGGTGGTGCGGTCCCGCCAGTCGAAGGGCGGTTCGGCGGAGCGGGCGGCGATCCGGACCGGGGTCCCCAGGGCGCGGAGCCGGGACACCACCCGGCGTCCGGACTTGCCGGTACCGCCGGTGACGAGAATCGGGTGCTTGGTCGGGTGCGGGGCTGAGTGGGTGGCCCGGTGCTTGGTCGTGGACGTGGTCGACTGTTCGGTCAGGTGCTTGGTCATGGGTCCAGTCAAGTCGCCCCATGTGAGACGATCCATGGCTGTTCCTCTCACTCCGATGTCCACGCGTCTACAGTGAAGGCGTGGATGTGCTCTCCGAACTGCTGGACGGTGTGCGGGCGCGGGGTGCCCTGTTCCAGCGGACGGTCATGAAGCGGCCATGGTCCCTGCGGTTCGCCAGTGGTTCACCCCTGACGCTCGCCACGATGCTGCGCGGCCGGGCATGGATCGTCCCCGCCGGCGGTGCACCCGTCCCGGTCGGCACCGGGGACATCGCGGTCATCAGCGGCCGGACGCCGTACAAGGTCGCGGACGACCCGGCCACGCCACCGCGCGCCGTGATCCACAGCTCCGACTACTGCGTGCGGGTCGGCGGCGCGACCGGCGATGCCGGAACCGATGGTGGGCCGGAGGGCTCGGCCCTGCTGCTCAGCGGCGCCTACACCGGCCGGGGCGAGATCAGTGAACGGCTGCTCCAGGCGCTGCCCGAGGTCCTGGTGGTCGCCGACGCGGCGTGCCACCGTCCCCTGCGGGATCTGGTGATCGAGCAGATCGTGACCGAGCAGCCCGGACAGCAGGTGATGCGTGACCGGCTTCTCGACCTGATGCTCCTGTCCACGCTGCGCGCCTGGTTCGACCGGCCCGACGTACGGGCGCCGGCATGGTACGGCGTGACCGACGATCCGGTGGTGGCGCGGGCCCTGCGGCTGCTCCACGAGGATCCGGCGCACCCGTGGACCGTGCAGAAACTCGCGGCCGGGGCGGGCGTGTCCCGCGCCGCACTGGCCCGCCGCTTCACCGCGCGGGTCGGCGAACCGCCGATGACGTACCTCACCGCGTGGCGCATCGGTATGGCGTCCGACCTGCTGCGCGCGTCGGACGCCACGGTCGGCTCGATCGCCCGCCGGGTCGGCTACGCGAACACCTTCGCCCTGAGCGTCGCGTTCAAGCGCGTACGGGGCACCACTCCGACCGAGCACCGGGCCGAGCACCAAGCCGAGCACCGCGCCATCGCGCCGGATTCAGAGGTGTGAGTGTCTTTGGGGTGGGGCGTGAGGTGCTAGTGAGCGTCGCGTTCCGCGGCGGCGTGCCACCATCCGGGCGGGGATGAGCCGGTGACCTCGGCGGTGGGCTGGTCGGGACGGAGTCCGAGCCGCCGAAGGGCATCGGCACGTACGCGGACGGTGAACCAGCCGTGCCAGTGGCCGTCGGAACCGATACCGCAGGACAAGTCCCAACGGATCTCGCCCTGTTCGAAGGGCATCCAGTCGATGCCGCGGTCACGCAGTCAGGCGCGTACGGCCGCCATCGGCCGGGGGCGGCCCGGCAGGTTCTCGTAGGCCGCGACGGTGATCCATTCGGCGCTGGGGTTCTGCATGGGGCTCATGATGCCGGGCGGTGGCACGGGTGTCATGGCCATTCATGCGGTCCGCCCGACGGTGTCCAGTGCCGGGGCGATGACGGTGAAGGCCCGGTCGAGCAGGGCGAGGGGGTCCTCGGTGGCGTCGCTGCCGCTCCATCGGTGCAGTACGGCGTCGAAGGCGGTCAGCGCCATTCCGGCGGCCAGCCGCGGGTACAACTCGGCGTCGGGGTCCAGCTCCAGGCGGTGCGCCAACTCCGCCGCCAGATCGTCGCGCCACTGCGCCTGACGCTCCAGGAAACGCGCGAGCAGAGCCGGCGTACGCAGAATCAGCTGGACCACCCGCAGGGCCCGATCGGAATGGTCGGCGCAGGCGGCGACGGGGACCGACACGGCGTGCAGCAGCGCCTGCGACGGCCGCTCCCCGGCGGGCCGGTCCGCCAGTTCCGCGCGCATCCCGGTGCCCATGTCGGCCAGGAACTGGACGACCACGTCCTCCTTGGACGCGAAGTACCGGAAGAACGTGCGCTTGGAGACGCCCGCGGTGGCCACGATCTCGTCCACCGTGACCGTGTCGAACCCTTTCAGGGCCAGCAGTTGCAGCGCCGCCTCGGTCAACTCGTTCGAGACGAACTGGCGTTTGCGCTGGGCGAGGCTCACTTCGGAGCGGGGTTCGGGGCGAGCTTCGGAGCGGGCTTCGGGGTGGACCTCTGAGCGGACCTCTGGGCGGGAGTTCACGGCGTCATGGTAACGCCATGCCTTGCGTGACACCTAGGCGCATGTTGACACCATGTGCCACCGAGGGCAGCATGTGCCGCATGACGCAGCAGCAGTGGACCGTGGACCGGATTCCGGACCAGACCAAGCGGGTGTTCGTCGTCACCGGGGCCAACAGCGGTCTCGGTCTGGCGACCACCCGGGCGCTCGCCCGGCGCGGCGGGCACGTGATCCTCGCCGTGCGCGACGAGAGGAAGGGGCGCCGGGCGGTCGCGGAGATCACCGCCGAACAGCCGGATGCCGACCTGGAGGTACGCCACCTCGACCTGGCCGACCTCGACTCGGTCCGGGCCTTCGCGGACCGCCTGCACACCGACCACCGGCACCTGGACGTGCTCGTCAACAACGCCGGAGTGATGGCGCCGCCCCGCTCGCTGAGCGCACAGGGCCATGAGCTGCAGTTCGCCTGCAACCATCTCGGCCACTTCGCGCTCACCGGGCTACTCCTCGACCTGCTGGCCCTCGGTGACAACCCCCGGGTGGTCACGGTCAGTTCGGTCAACCACCGCTCACGCTCGGCCCGGCTCCGCTTCGACGACCTCCACGGCGAGCGCCGCTACTCGCCCATGGGCCAGTACAACCAGTCGAAGCTCGCCAACGCCGTCTTCGGACAGGAACTCCACCGGCGCCTGACCGAGGCCGGCAGCCCGGTACGCAGCCTGCTCGCCCACCCCGGATATACCGCGACCAACCTTCAGAGCGGCACGCCGGTCGGCCTGTATCGGGTGGTGCTCGGCCGAATCGGCAACCCGCTGTTCGCCCAGCGCCCGGACCGCGGCGCGCTGCCGCAGCTCTACGCGGCGAGTGAACCGGGGCTGGAGGGCGGCCAGTTCATCGGTCCTGACGGTCCGGCCGAACTGCGCGGTGCGCCGACCCAGGTGCGCCCGTCACCCACGGCGTCCGACCCCGAGACGGGCCGCCGTCTGTGGGAGGTGTCGGAGCAACTGACCGACGTACGCTTCACGTTCCCGACCCGGGCCTGAGCGGTACCCGGCCGGGGGAGGGTCAGTCGCGGGCGGCCAGTGCGTCGAAGAGTGGCCAGCCGTCGATCTCCTTCACCCCGCGCGGAACGGGCAGGATCTCCCGTGCCACCGCCTCGTCCACGAACCGGCGGACGACACCCGGCTCGTGGAGGTTGAGTGTGAAGGGGCCGTCGCTGATCGCCCCCGAATGCAGCGGATAGGTCGCGATGGCGCGGCCGGGACCCCCGTAGAAGACGATCCGCAGGGCCGCGTCACTTCCTTCCGCGCGGAGGTACAGCACTTCGCGGCACTCGCGGCACCTGTGCCTCACGGACCACAGCCAGGTCACCTCGCCAACTGTCAGACGGCGCAAGCGGCGTTGATTCCTCACCCTCCCCACCCTACGGGCGAGGCAGGGCGAGGCAGGATGCCTCTGTGAACCATCTCCTGTGCGGGCTCGCCGCCCACCCGGCCCTGCCGTCCGAACTGGTCGACCGTCTCATCGCGGTCGCCGACGCCGACATTGCCTCGGACCTCGCCGCTCGCGCGGACCTCACCCGTGAACAGGCGGTCGCGCTGGCCGCACGCGTCGAGGAGAGCGCCGTACGACTCGTGTACGAGGGCCGGTTGACCGACGCCGACATCGACCCGGCGACACACCCGTACGCCGCTCTCGCGCTGCTCCACGAGGGTGCCGGGCGACCGGAGTGGGCGCGCCTGTTCGCGGCGGATCCGGACGCCGAACGCCGCGAGAAACTGGCGGCCTGCCCCGGCCTCCCGTCCGACGTGGTGCGGACGCTCGCGGCGGACACGGATGTACGGGTGGTCGCGGAACTGGCGCTGTGGACGACGCCGGAGGTGGCTGCCGGACTCGCCGCGCATCCCCACGCCGAGGTCCGCCGCGCGGTGGCCGTCAACGAAGCGACGCCCCCGGACATCCTGGCGGCGCTGATCACCGGCGAGGGGCTGCCTCCCGCCCGGCGATGCCTGGTCTGCGACCGCGAGGAGACACCCTTCACGCACGATCCGTACTGCCCGAGCCTCAACTGCGATTTGCTTCCGGGCGCCGCCTGCGGCGGTTCCCATGAGTCCACCGTGCACGACACGCAGGTCGCGGCCCTGCGGAACCCGGCCACGCCCACCGGGGCCGTCGTCGGATTCGCCGACCACCCTTCGATGATCGTGCGGTGTGCGCTCGCGGGCCGACCCGACCTGCCCCCGGAGGTGGGCGCGCGGCTCGCCAGGGACCCGATGCCCGGTGTCCGGGCCGAACTCGCCGGGAATCCCGCGATCGGCGACGCCCTGATCCGCGTACTGGCAGGCGACCGGGACCACGACGTGCTGCGCGAACTCGCCCACCATCCGCGGGTGCCGCTCGACGTCCTCACCGCGGACCTGGCCGGTGCCGTCAAGATCCGTGCCACCCTGCTGCCGCGGATCGCCGCCGCCTCTCCCGCCGAGGTCGAGACGCTGACCCAGGCACCGAACCCGGCCGTACGGATGCTCGTCGCCCAACGGCGCGACCTGCCCGCCGGAATCCGCGACGCGTTGGCCGGCGACCCCGACGCGAAAGTGGTCAAGTCCGTCGCGCCGCACCCGGGCCTCTCCGAAGCACGGCTGCGCGCCATGGTCGCCCGGCACGGAGCACGGGTCGTGGCCAAGGTGGCGGCCAATCCGGACGCATCTCCGGCGCTCCTTGAGGACCTGACCCGGTACGGGCGGGCGGTACACAAGGCGCTTCGCGAGGTCGCCCGGCACCGCAACGCGACGGCCCCGGCGCTCCTCGCCTGCCTGGCGGACCGCGAGGCAAGGCCGCACGCCGCAGGGCACCCGGCGCTCCCGCCCGAGGTCATCGCGGGGCTGCTGACCGACGCCGACTGGCAGGTGGTGGAATCGGCAGCCGCCAACCCGTCACTGCCGGCCGGTGTGGCGGCGGATCTGATACCCCGCCTGCCTATCCCGCGTGCTTACCCCGGCCGTACTCCACCCGCGTCCGTGAGCGGTGATCTCGCTGAGAGCAGTGATTACAACAGGAGTGGTGCAGGAGGCACCGGTGGGGAGCAGTGATCTCATCGAGAGCGGTGCACCGGATCAGGATCGGAGAAGCGCGGTCGGCCGCCGGCCTCGTAGCCTCGACGGCACACCCTGCACGGTAGGGTCGCGGCCCCGCTGTTCACCTGGACACCGGACCCTCGCGAAGGCGGCCCCGCAGCCACAGATGGAGAGACGATGAGCAAGGCCCAGAGAACGGACCCCCGGTCGCCCGTACGGCACGGCGCCGACAGCCACGATGTGATCCGCGTGCACGGCGCGCGCGTGAACAACCTCAAGGACGTCAGCGTCGAGATCCCGAAGCGCCGGCTGACGGTGTTCACGGGCGTCTCCGGCTCGGGGAAGAGTTCGCTGGTGTTCGACACGGTAGCGGCCGAGTCGCAGCGGCTGATCAATGAGACGTACAGCGCGTTCGTCCAGGGTTTCATGCCGACGCTGGCGCGGCCCGAGGTCGACGTACTCGAAGGGCTCACGACCGCGATCATCGTGGACCAGCAGCGGATGGGCGCCGACCCCCGCTCCACGGTCGGCACCGCCACCGACGCCAACGCGATGCTCCGCATCCTCTTCAGCAGGCTCGGCAAGCCGCACATCGGCCCGCCCAGCGCGTTCGCCTTCAACGTCCCGTCGGTCCGGGCGAGTGGTGCGATCACCGTCGAGCGCGGTGCCAGGAAGGCGGTGCGGGCGACCTTCAACCGCACCGGCGGCATGTGTACGCGCTGCGAAGGCCGTGGCACGGTCTCCGACATCGACCTCACCCAGCTCTACGACGACGCGAAGTCGCTGGCCGACGGCGCGTTCACCATCCCCGGCTGGAAGTCGGACAGCTTCTTCACCGTCCGGGTCTACGCCGAGTCGGGGCTGCTCGACCCGCACAAGCCGATCCGTGAGTTCACCGAGCAGGAGATGCGGGACTTCCTCCACCGGGAGCCGACCAAGGTGAAGGTCGAGGGGGTGAACCTCACCTTCGAGGGGCTGATCCCGAAGATCCAGAAGTCGTTCCTGTCCAAGGACCGGGAGGCGATGCAGCCGCATATCCGGGCGTTCGTGGACCGGGCGGTCACCTTCACCACCTGCCCCGAGTGTGACGGCACCCGGCTCAGCGAGGGGGCCCGCGCGTCGAAGATCAAGCGGATCAGCATCGCCGACGCCTGCGCGATGCAGATCAGTGATCTCGCGGAGTGGGTCCGCGGCCTGGACGAGCCGTCGGTGACACCACTGCTCACGACACTGGGACAGACCCTCGACTCGTTCGTGGAGATCGGCCTCGGCTATCTCTCCCTCGACCGGCCGGCCGGCACCCTGTCGGGCGGTGAGGCGCAACGCGTCAAGATGGTCCGTCACCTGGGCTCCTCGCTCACCGACACCACCTATGTCTTCGACGAGCCCACCGCGGGCCTGCACCCCCATGACATCCAGCGGATGAACAACCTGCTCCTGCGGCTGCGGGACAAGGGGAACACGGTGCTCGTCGTGGAGCACAAGCCGGAGACGATCGTGATCGCCGATCACGTCGTGGACCTCGGTCCCGGGGCCGGTACGGGGGGCGGCACCGTCTGCTTCGAAGGCACCGTCGAGGGGCTGCGGACCAGCGGCACCGTCACCGGCGGCCACTTCGACGACCGGGCCGCGCTCAAGGAGACCGTGCGGAAGCCCACCGGCAGCCTGGAGATCCGCGGTGCGACGACGCACAACCTGCGCGATGTCGACGTCGACATTCCGCTCGGGGTCCTGGTCGTCGTCACGGGTGTCGCCGGGTCCGGCAAGAGTTCGCTCGTCCACGGATCGATTCCCACCGGCGACGACGTGGTGTCGATCGACCAGAGCGCGATCAAGGGCTCACGGCGCAGCAACCCGGCGACGTACACCGGACTGCTCGACCCGATCCGCAAGGCGTTCGCCAAGGCCAACGGTGTGAAGCCGGCCCTGTTCAGCGCCAACTCCGAGGGTGCCTGCCCCACCTGCAACGGCGCCGGTGTCGTCTACACCGACCTGGCGATGATGGCCGGTGTCTCCACCGTCTGTGAGGACTGCGAGGGCAAGCGGTTCGAGGCATCGGTCCTCGACCACCACCTCGGTGGCCGCGACATCAGCGAGGTGCTCGCCATGTCGGTGACCGAAGCGCGGGAGTTCTTCGGCGCGGGCGAGGCGCACACACCGGCCGCGCACCGCGTCCTCGACCGGCTCGCCGACGTCGGGCTCGGCTACGTCAGCCTCGGCCAGCCGCTCACCACGCTGTCCGGCGGCGAGCGGCAGCGGCTCAAACTGGCCGCGCGGATGGCGGAGAAGGGCAGCGTCTACATCCTCGACGAGCCGACCACCGGCCTTCACCTCGCCGATGTCGAGCAACTGCTCGGCCTGCTCGACCGGCTGGTGGACTCCGGCAAGTCGGTCATCGTGGTCGAGCACCACCAGGCGGTCATGGCGCACGCCGACTGGATCATCGATCTCGGACCGGGCGCGGGTCACGACGGCGGCCACATCGTCTTCGAGGGCACCCCCACGGACCTGGTCAAGACCGCTTCCACCTTGACCGCCGAACACCTCGCGACGTACGTGGGCGGCTGACCGGGCGGCGGCCCCGGAAGCCACGGGAGTCGGGGGCGTCCGGGGAGTCCGGGGCCTCGGGGGAGTCCGGGCCCCTGGGTCTGGAGCCTGGAGCCTGGGTTCCGGAGCCCGGGGCTCTGCCGAAAAATGCGCTGCACGCGCGCCGGGCGGGCGTCTAGCCTCACGTCCATCGGCGTGTAGCTCAGCAGGAGAGCACCGGGCTCGGGACCCGGAGGGCGCAGGGGCGGTACCTGCCACGTCGGCGCTATGAAAGACGACGCTGAGCAGCAGCCTTCCGCCGGAATCAACCCGCCCGCCGGAGCCGATACATCCTTCGGGGCCGATCCGTCCTTCGGAGCCGATCCGTCCGCCGGAGTCGATCCATCGGGCGGAATCATTCCATCCGCGAGCTACCCGCAGCGGCTGCCGGCCCGTGCCTTCCTGACCGCGTCGACCCACGCCGACGAAGCGACCCGGCGCCGTGCCGAGACCCGGGTCGCCCGCTGGCGTGCCGTGCTCCCCGGGATGGCCGACGGCCGCCTGACCATCGGCTCGCGTACGCTGGCGTCCGCACCCTGGCGACAGCCGAGATAAACGAGACGCGGCCCCCTGCTCAGGGGCCTCGAACCTCTCCCGGATTCGCGGAGCTGTGCGCCCGCCGGGCCGGCGTGTCCGGAGACTGGTCGGTCGCGGCCAACGGAATGGTCATCGAACAGGCCCAGATCCTCACCACCCACAACCTGGCCACCCTGGTCACCCGGGTCGGCATCGACCCCGAACCCGGCTGGGACGACCTGGCCCGCCGCAGCTTCACCACCGTGTGCCGGACGACGGCCCGCGTACACAACAACCCGTGGCCCCTGCCCACGATCAAGGACGCGGCGTACGCCTGGCGCCAGATGGTGTTCCACCTGTCGCTGTGCGACCCCGAGACGCAGGCCGAGGTGATCGCCGGCCTCTACGAGGAGGCGACCCGTCACCCCACCCATGTCGCGTCCCGCCTCGCCCCGGCCCTGAACGGCCTGCGCCAGACCGCAGCGGGCGGCACCCCGAACACCAAGCCCGGCCGCCGCCTCCTCGCCTGGACCACAACCCACCACTGGCTCCAACCGAACCCCCACCTCTGACCGCCCCCCGCCTTTGGCGTGACACGAGCGCTCCGGTCGGCCCCGCTCACCACCTCACATGCTCAGACCGTTCACGTCAGCGGCCCGTACGCATGCCACGGCTGGTCATCCATCAATGGCCGGGTCACCTTCCAGGGGCAGGCGGTCGCGGTAGTACTCCGATTCCAACCACTCCTCCTTCACGAAGAGCGGACGCGTCAGGCGTGCTTCCCCAACCTGCTGTGAACGCATCAGAAGCCCCAGATCAGTCAGGGAAAGAGAGTCATCGAGGGTGTACAGCAGACAGTTGCCGTGCTGGGCGGCGTGATCAAGGAGGTACTGGTGCGCATGCTCGGGATCACGCCCCGCCAGCGGGAAGCCGGCCAAAGACCTGCGGTCCGGTCATCGCATCCAGCGCGACGCACGCAAGCCTGCCCGCGTCGTAGAACACCTGCACCCCGTCGGGGAAGTCTTCCTGCCCGTACGGGCCGCCGCCCCGTTCCAGCGGCCCAGAGACATGAAGCGCCTCGGCAACCTCTTCCGGGCACATCCCGAACCGGAGAGGTCCCACACCACCTTCGGACAGGATCTCCCAGCGCTCCCGTTCCTCATCTGCACTCACGATCGCCCCTCCTTCGTCCGGCCGGCCCATGGCCGTGTCCACGGTTCTGGCCGGGCACAGCGTGCACGCGACCGGCGCCCAAGTTCCAACTGAGCTGCTCAAGTGCCAGCTACAGTGCTCAGCCGCTCCAGGTCCGCACTCCCACCCGACGGCGTTGCATAAACGTGCATTCCTGCGTATAGTCATGCTCTCCAGGAGGAGGATTCATGGTGGTGCGTGTGGCGGTGGCTGGGGCCAGTGGGTATGCGGGTGGGGAGGTGCTGCGGCTGCTCCTGGGGCATCCCGGGGTCGAGATCGGGGCGCTGACCGGGAACTCCAACGCGGGACAGCGCCTGGGCTCCCTGCAGCCGCATCTGCTCCCGCTCGCCGACCGCGTTCTCGCCGAGACCACCCCCGATGTCCTCGCCGGGCACGACGTCGTGTTCCTGGCGCTGCCGCACGGCGCGTCCGCCGCCGTCGCCGAACAGCTCGGCCCCGATGTCCTCGTCGTGGACATGGGCGCCGACTTCCGGCTGCGCGACGCCGCCGACTGGGAGCGGTTCTACGGCTCGCCGCACGCGGGGACCTGGCCCTACGGCCTGCCCGAACTGCCGGGTGGCCGCGCCGCGCTGGAGGGGTCCAAGCGCATCGCGGTGCCCGGCTGCTACCCCACGGCCGTCTCGCTCGCCCTGTGCCCCGCGTACGCGGCCGGTCTGGTCGAGCCCGACGCGGTGATCGTCGCCGCCTCCGGCACCTCCGGCGCCGGCAAGGCCCCCAAGACCCACCTCCTCGGCAGCGAGGTCATCGGCTCCGTGTCCCCGTACGGAGTCGGCGGAGGGCACCGGCACACGCCCGAGATGATCCAGAACCTCAGCGCGGCGGCCGGCGAACCCGTCACCGTCTCCTTCACGCCGACGCTCGTCCCGATGTCCCGCGGCATCCTCGCCACGTGCAGCGCCAAGCCCCGGGCGGGCGTCACCGCCGAGTCCGTCCGCGCCGCGTACGAGAAGGCGTTCGCCGACGAACCGTTCGTGCGGCTGCTGCCCGAGGGGCAGTGGCCCGCCACCGCGTCCGTGTACGGCTCCAACGCCGCGCAGATCCAGGTCGCGTACGACGCCGCCGCGCACCGCGTCATCGCGATCAGCGCCATCGACAACCTCACCAAGGGCACCGCGGGTGGTGCCGTCCAGAGCATGAACATCGCCCTGGGGATCGAAGAGACCACCGGACTTTCCACGATCGGAGTCGCACCGTGAGCGTCACCGCTGCCAAGGGCTTCACCGCCTCCGGCATCGCCGCCGGGATCAAGCAGAACGGCAACCCGGACCTGGCCCTCGTGGTCAACACCGGGCCCCGCCTGTCCGCCGCGGGCGTCTTCACCTCCAACCGCGTCAAGGCCGCCCCGGTCCTCTGGTCCGAGCAGGTACTCAAGGGCGGCCAGGTCTCCGCCGTGGTCCTCAACTCCGGTGGCGCCAACGCCTGTACGGGACCTCAGGGCTTCCAGGACACCCACGCCACCGCCGAGAAGGTCGCCGAAACCCTCGGCCTGAGCGCCGGTGAGGTCGCCGTCGCCTCGACCGGCCTCATCGGCCTGCTGCTGCCGATGGACAAGCTGCTGCCGGGCGTCGGGACCGCCGCCGCCCAGCTCAGCGAGCACGGCGGCGAGAAGGCCGCCATCGCCATCAAGACCACCGACACCGTCCACAAGACGGCCGTTGTCAGCCGCGACGGGTGGAGCGTCGGCGGTATGGCCAAGGGCGCCGGCATGCTCGCCCCCGGCCTCGCCACCATGCTGGTCGTCCTCACCACCGACGCCGACGTCGACACCCCGGCCCTCGACACGGCCCTGCGCGCCGCCACCAAGGTCACCTTCGACCGCGTCGACTCCGACGGCTGCATGTCCACCAACGACACCGTCCTGCTGCTCGCCTCCGGCGCGTCCGGCGTCACCCCCGACCAGGAAGCGTTCGCCGAGGCGGTACGGGAGGTCTGCGACAACCTCGGCCGGCAGCTCATCGGCGACGCCGAGGGCGCCAGCAAGGACATCCGGATCGACGTGATCAATGCGGCGAGCGAGGACGACGCCGTCGAGGTGGGCCGCTCCATCGCCCGTAACAACCTCCTCAAGTGCGCCCTGCACGGCGAGGACCCGAACTGGGGCCGAGTCCTGTCCGCCATCGGCACCACCTCCGCCGCCTTCGAACCCGACGAGCTGAACGTCGCTATCAACGGCGTCTGGGTCTGCAAGAACGGCGGCGTCGGCGAGGACCGCGACCTGGTCGACATGCGCTACCGGGAGGTCGTCATCACCGCCGACCTCGCCGCCGGCTCCGAGACCGCCACGATCTGGACCAACGACCTCACCGCCGACTACGTCCACGAGAACAGCGCGTACTCCTCATGAGCGCCCGTAAGCACACCGCGCTGCCCAAGGCGCAGATCCTCATCGAGGCGCTGCCCTGGCTGACCCGGCACCACGGCAAGACCGTCGTCGTGAAGTTCGGCGGCAACGCGATGGTCGACGAGGACCTCAAGGCCGCCTTCGCACAGGACGTCGTGTTCCTGCGCCACGCGGGCCTCAAACCGGTCGTCGTGCACGGCGGCGGCCCCCAGATCAGCGCCCAGCTCGACCGGCACGGCCTGGTCAGCGAGTTCAAGGCGGGCCTGCGCGTCACCACACCCGAGGCGATGGACGTCGTACGGATGGTCCTCGCCGGACAGGTCCAGCGCGAACTGGTCGGACTGCTCAACCAGCACGGCCCGTTCGCCGTCGGCCTCACCGGCGAGGACGCCCACACCATCACCGCCGTCCGGCACCGCCCCGAGATCGACGGGGAACGCATCGACATCGGCCGGGTCGGCGAGATCACCCGGATCGAGACCGGCGCGATCACCGCCCTACTCGACGACGGCCGTATCCCCGTCGTCTCGTCCATCGCGCGCTCCGGCGACGACGGACACATCTACAACGTCAACGCCGACACGGCCGCCGCCGCCCTCGCCGCCGCCCTGAACGCCGAGACGCTGATGGTCCTCACCGATGTCGAGGGCCTCTACGAGGACTGGCCGAACAGCGACGAGGTCATCAGCAGGCTCACCGCGAGCCAACTGGAGAAGCTGCTGCCCGAACTGGCCAGCGGCATGGTCCCGAAGATGGAGGGCTGTCTGCACGCCGTCCGTAACGGCGTCCGCACCGCCCGCGTCATCGACGGGCGGGTCCAGCACTCGATCCTGCTGGAGATCTTCACCGACGAGGGCATCGGCACGATGGTCGTGCCGGACGAGGAGGGGGACGCATGACCGGCAACGACAACCTCACCCGGCGCTGGCAGGCCGCGCTCATGGACAACTACGGCACCCCGCGCCTGCCCCTGGTCCGCGGCGAGGGCACCCGTGTGTGGGACGCCGACGGCACCGCGTACCTCGACTTCGTCGGCGGGATCGCCGTGAACGCGCTCGGGCACGCGCATCCCGCGGTCGTCGGGGCCGTCAGCGAGCAGATCGCCTCGCTCGGCCATGTCTCGAACCTGTTCGTCGCTCAGCCCCCCGTCGCCCTCGCCGAACGCCTGCTCCAACTCTTCGGCCGCGAAGGCCGGGTGTACTTCTGCAACTCCGGTGGCGAGGCCAACGAGGCCGCCTTCAAGATCGGGCGGCTGACCGGGCGCCGCCACATGGTCGCCACGCAGGGCGCCTTCCACGGCCGCACCATGGGCGCCCTCGCCCTCACCGGCCAGCCCGCCAAGCAGGAACCTTTCCGCCCGCTGCCCGGCGACGTCACCCATGTCCCGTACGGCGACGTCGAGGCCCTGCGCGCCGCCGTCACCGAGGACACCGCACTGGTGATCATCGAGCCGATCCAGGGCGAGAACGGCGTCGTCGTCCCCCCGGCCGGCTATCTCAGGGCGGCCCGCGAGATCACCCGCGCCACCGGCACCCTGCTCGTCCTGGACGAGGTGCAGACCGGCGTCGGCCGCACCGGACACTGGTTCGCGTACCAGGCGCACGAGGGCGTGGACCCCGATGTCGTCACCCTCGCGAAGGCGCTCGGCGGCGGACTGCCGCTCGCCGCGACCGTCGCCTTCGGGCCGGCGGCCGACCTGCTGAAGCCGGGCCACCACGGCACGACGTTCGGCGGCAACCCCGTCGCGTGCGCCGCCGGACTCGCCGTACTCGACACCGTCGCGGACGACGGCCTGCTGGAGAACGTGAAGCGGACCGGCGAGCGGCTGCGGGGCGGAATCGAGTCCCTGGGGCACCCGTTGATCAGCCATGTCCGGGGCGCGGGCCTCCTGCTGGGTATCGTGCTCACCGAGCCGCTCGCGTCGCAGGCGCAGCAGGCGGCTCAGGACGCCGGCTTCCTCGTCAACGCGCCCGCACCCGATGTCGTACGGCTGATGCCGCCGCTGAACGTCCGCGACGACGAGGTGGACGCGTTCCTGGGGGCCCTGGCCGGCGTTCTCGACACAGTCCACGGGGACGGACGAGCCGGAGAATGAAGCGACGATGAGTCAGGCGCAGCAGGACAACGATCACGCGGGACCCGCCGTGCCGCAGACCCGCACCGCACGGCATCGGCGGATCGTGGACATCCTCAACCGGCAGCCGGTCCGCTCCCAGAGCCAACTCGCGAAGCTCCTCGCCGACGACGGGCTGAACGTCACCCAGGCGACGCTCTCCCGGGACCTGGACGAGCTGAACGCGGTGAAGATCCGCAACAACGACGGCGACCTCATCTACGCGGTGCCGAGCGAGGGTGGTTTCCGCACCCCGCGCGCGCCGCTGGGGGAGTCGGCGAAGGAGGAGCGGATGCGGCGCCTCTCCGGAGAGCTGCTGATCTCGGCAGAGGCATCGGCGAACCTCGTCGTCCTCCGCACACCCCCCGGCGCCGCCCAATTCCTGGCCTCAGCCATCGACCAGGCCGAACTCCACGGAATCCTGGGCACGATCGCAGGCGACGACACGTTGCTGCTGATCAGCAGAGAGGCGACGGGAGGCCAGGCACTCGCCGACCACCTGCTGAGACTGGCGCAGAAGGATCACTGAATATTTCCGGGTGGCCGGGGCGCTCAATACCGGGTCAGCGCCGTCGCGCCAGACCTCGTTCCGATGGCAATATGCGGCGCCCGATCCAACCTCACCCAGGACAGAACCTCCCGCATGGAGCCCAGCGGCAGCGACACGCACCCCGCTGTCGCGCCCTTCCCGTTGACATGGAGGAAGATGCCGGCCCCCCGGCCCCGTACCGGACGGTGGTAGTTGAAGCCGATGACCAGGGCGTGGGCGTACTGGGTCGCGTAGCTGACGAGGTGTTCCGACTCGGTGGCGCGGCAGTCCGCCGGGCGCGGTTCGGTCCAGCGGTTGTACGCGCGCGAGTCGTTGTCCTGGCACCACCAGGAGGTCTCGCGGACCGGCCGGTACGGGATCGCCGTGCCGGCCGGCGCGCGCTTGATGCCGAAGGCGAACGGCAGGTCGTACAGACCGGTGGGCGTCGTGTTGGTGCCCTGTCTGCGGGAGCCGCCCTCGGTGAGCCCCTTGGCGCCGAAGCGTGCCTTCGCCGACCCGGCCGCGACCCACTGTCCGTCGCGCAGGTCCCACCAGGTGACCGTCCCGGTCGTCGCGTCCGCGCGCGCGGCCTGGGCGGTGATCAGCTGGCTGCCGCCGCCGGTGTCCGCCATCCGCGCGGGCAGCGGCACCGGGTGGGACATGGGGCCGGGCGGGGCGGCGCCCAGGGTGAGCAGGGCGGCGGACAGGATCGCGGTGACTGCGAGGCGCATGCCTCAGAACGTACGGCCCGGCAGCGGCAACGGCAGCCCGGGTAGGCCGTCCAGGCTCGTCGCCACATGGTCCTTCTTCTCGAAGTAGGCGCCCAGCGACGCGTCGTCCTCGCGCGCGAACCGCTTGGCGTGCAGATCGCGGTCCTCCTCGTACGCCATGAACGGCACCGCGTATCCGCAGGTGTCGCGGACGAGTTCGGCGGTGACCACGATGACGGCACGCAGTCCGTGCGGGGTGGGGTCGATGTCCGGGAAGTGCCCGACCAGCTCGGGGAAGCGGGGGTCGTCGCGGAAGACGGGCTCCCCCCGGCCATGCACCCGGACGATGTTCGGCGGGCCCTGGAAGGCGCACCACATGAGGGTGATCCGGCCGTTCTCGCGGAGGTGCGCGATGGTCTCCGCGTTGCTCCCCGCGAAGTCGAGATACGCGACCGTGTGCTCGTCGAGGACCACGAAGGAGCCGCTCAGGCCCTTGGGCGAGAGATTGATGGTGCCGTCGCCCGAGAGGGGTGCCGTCGCCGTGAAGAAGACGGGCTGCGCCTCGATGAACGTGCGGAGTCTGCCGTCGATGCGTTCATAAGTCTTTCCCATGTCCACCGATTATCGACGGAGGTCATTCGGAAGTCTAATGATTTGGGCGCCTAAGTATTCGTGTCCCCGGACGCATCCCTCGGGTGAATTGACGAACCATGCAGGGCAGTGCATACTCATGCATATCAGCGAATGCACTTGTAAGGAGAAACCCGTGACCGAGCGCGTCGTACTCGCCTACTCGGGCGGCCTGGACACCTCCGTCGCGATCGGTTGGATCGCCGAGGAGACGGGCGCCGAGGTCATCGCCGTCGCCGTGGACGTCGGCCAGGGCGGCGAAGACCTGGACGTCATCCGCAAGCGCGCGCTCGCCTGCGGTGCCGTCGAGGCCGAGGTCGCGGACGCGAAGGACGAGTTCGCCGAGGAATACTGCCTCCCGGCGATCAAGGCCAACGCCCTCTACATGGACCGCTATCCGCTGGTCTCCGCACTGTCCCGGCCCACCATCGTCAAGCACCTGGTGGCCGCCGCGAAGAAGCACGGCGCGTCGATCGTCGCCCACGGCTGCACCGGCAAGGGCAACGACCAGGTCCGCTTCGAGGCCGGTATCGCCTCCCTCGCGCCCGACCTCAAGTGCATCGCCCCGGTCCGTGACTACGCGATGACGCGTGACAAGGCCATCGCCTTCTGCGAGGAGAAGAACCTCCCGATCGCGACCACCAAGAAGTCCCCGTACTCCATCGACCAGAACGTCTTCGGACGCGCCGTCGAGACGGGCTTCCTGGAGGACATCTGGAACGCGCCGATCGAGGACATCTACGAGTACACGCAGAACCCGGCCGTGCAGCGCGAGGCCGACGAGGTCGTCATCTCCTTCAAGGAGGGCGTCCCGGTCGCGATCGACGGCAGGCCGGTCACCGTGCTCCAGGCGATCCAGCAGCTCAACGAGCGCGCGGGTGCCCAGGGCATCGGCCGGATCGACATGGTCGAGGACCGCCTCGTCGGCATCAAGTCCCGCGAGGTGTACGAGGCGCCGGGCGCCATCGCGCTGATCACCGCCCACCAGGAGCTGGAGAACGTCACCGTCGAGCGTGAACTCGCCCGCTACAAGCGGCAGGTCGAGCAGCGCTGGGGCGAGCTGGTCTACGACGGCCTCTGGTTCTCGCCGCTCAAGCGCGCCCTGGACGGCTTCATCGACGAGGCCAACCAGCACGTCACCGGCGACATCCGGCTGACCCTCAGCGGGGGACGCGCCGTCGTCACCGGTCGCAGGTCCGAGGAGTCGCTGTACGACTTCAACCTCGCCACCTACGACTCGGGCGACACCTTCGACCAGTCCAAGGCGCAGGGCTTCATCGACATCTTCGGCCTGTCGTCGAAGATCGCCGCCAAGCGGGACCTGGCGTAACCGGACCAGGCACCACCGGATCTGGCGTAACCGGTGGAAGCCGGCGCAGCCGATAGCGTTTCCCCCGCCTCCCCGCCGTGCGTCAGCGCCCGGTAGGGGAGGCGGTCGCACATCAACTGCCGTGAGGAGCAGAGCACGTGAGCAGCAACAGCGGTGACGTCCGGCTGTGGGGTGGCCGGTTCGCCGACGGCCCCGCCGAGGCCCTGGCGAAACTCTCCGCCTCCGTCCACTTCGACTGGCGCCTCGCCCCGTACGACATCGCCGGATCCCGTGCCCACGCGCGCGTGCTGCACCGGGCGGGTCTCCTCACCGCCGATGAGCTGGAGCGGATGCTCGACGGACTCGACCGGCTCGAAGCGGACGTCACCGACGGCTCCTTCACCGGGACCGTCGCCGACGAGGACGTGCACACCGCTCTGGAGCGCGGTCTCCTGGAGCGGCTCGGCCCGGACCTCGGCGGCAAGCTGCGCGCGGGCCGCTCCCGCAACGACCAGGTCGCCACCCTCTTCCGGATGTATCTGCGCGACCACGCGCGCGTGATCGGCGCTCTGATCGCCGACCTCCAGGAAGCCCTGGTCGCACTCGCCGACGCCCACCCGGACGTCGCCATGCCGGGCCGCACCCATCTCCAGCACGCCCAGCCCGTGCTGTTCGCGCACCATGTGCTCGCCCATGTGCAGGCTCTCTCCCGGGACGCCGAGCGGCTGCGCCAGTGGGACACGCGGACCGCCGTGTCGCCCTACGGCTCCGGCGCTCTCGCGGGGTCCTCGCTGGGCCTCGACCCCGAGGCCGTCGCCCGTGACCTCGGCTTCGAGCACGGCTCGGCCGCCAACTCCATCGACGGCACCGCATCGCGTGACTTCGCCGCCGAGTTCGCGTTCATCACGGCGATGATCGGCGTCGACCTCTCCCGGATCGCCGAGGAGGTCATCATCTGGAACACGAAGGAGTTCTCCTTCGTCACCCTGCACGACGCCTTCTCCACCGGCTCGTCGATCATGCCGCAGAAGAAGAACCCGGACATCGCCGAGCTGGCGCGCGGCAAGAGCGGCCGGCTCATCGGCAACCTCACGGGCCTGCTCGCCACCCTGAAGGCCCTCCCTCTCGCGTACAACCGCGATCTCCAGGAGGACAAGGAGCCCGTCTTCGACTCCTGCGACCAACTGGAGGTCCTGCTGCCCGCGTTCACCGGCATGATGGCGACGCTCACCGTGCACCGGGAGCGTATGGCGGAGCTGGCGCCCGCCGGGTTCTCGCTCGCCACCGACATCGCCGAGTGGCTGGTCAAGCAGGGCGTCCCGTTCCGTGTCGCGCACGAGGTGGCCGGCGAGTGCGTCAAGGAGTGCGAGGCGCACGGCATCGAGCTGGACCAGCTCACCGACGAGCAGTTCGCGAAGATCTCCCCGCATCTGACCCCCGAGGTCCGCTCGGTCCTCGACGTACCGGGCGCCCTGGCGTCCCGCGACGGGCGCGGCGGTACGGCGCCGTCCGCGGTGGCCGTACAGCTCACCGAGGTCAGGGCCGACCTCGCGGTCCAGCGGACCTGGGCCGACACCCGCCCCGGCCAGAGCACCGCTTCCTGAATTCAGAGATCGTCACCGCGTCCCGAGTTCAGTGATCGCCTAACCGAGGTGCTCGTCGGCCCATCCGGCGAGCACCTCGAAGTCCGTCCGGGTCAGCCCCGTCCCTGGATGCACCCACCGCAGCAGCGCCGCGCCGCCGTGATGGGCCGTGACCCACCCCGTGTCCCGTGCGGTGATCTCGTCGTCCACCCAGGCGAACGGCCGCCCCGCCGCGTACGCCACCACGTACTGCGTCTTCCAGTACGTCCCGTCCGGCGCCGGACCGTGCATCTCCGGCCAGTCGATGAACGGCAGCCGGGGCAGCCCCAGACGCGGTCCGATCCAGTCGTTGGCCTCGTCCTTCCAGGTCGTCGCCCAGGCCAGCTCGAAGTGCGTGGTCAGACCGAGCAGCCGCGCTCCGTGGTCCGGATTGAGCAGCACCGGCAGATACGGCGACTGGGTCCAGCTCTCCGGACGCGTCCGGAACCGCGTGTAGCCGTCCGGCACCGGGCCCGAGAGCGCCAGATAGGGGTTGAGTGGTCCGTCGATGTCGAGCAGCAGCAGCGGTTTCAACGGCTTCATACGCTCAGCATCCCCGCAACAGCCCGGCTCCTCTCCCGCCGGTGCGTAAAACTGATGAGACAAAGATGTCTCATGTGCGTTACCGTTGTCTCATGTCCGTCGATCGCGACCAGATGCTGCGCAACGCCGCCGCCCTGCTCACCCGCAAAGCCACCGCCACCATGGACGAGGTCGCACGGGCCGCCGGGATCAGCCGTGCGACCCTGCACCGGCACTTCGCCGGGCGTGACGCCCTCGTCCGGGCCCTCGAAGACCTGGGAATCCGGGAGTGCGAGGCCGCCCTGGACGCGGCGCGGCTCGACGAGGGGACGGCCGAGGACGCGTTGCGGCGGCTGGTCACCCAGGTGGAACCCGTGGCCGGTCTGGTCGCCTTCCTCATCACCGAGAACCAGCTCTTCGAGGGCGACGCGCAGAACGAGGGCTGGGCCCGGCTCGACGCCCGGATGGCCGCCCTGTTCCAACGCGGCCAGGAATCCGGTGAGTTCCGGATCGATCTGACCCCGGCCTGGCTGACGGACGCGCTCTACGGCCTCATCGGTTCCGCCGCCTGGTCCGTCCAGGACGGACGGGTGGCCGCGAAGGACTTCCCATTCATGATCGCCGAGCTGTTGCTCGGTGGCGCACGACGGAGAGTGACACCATGACCAGCACGCAGCAGCGGACGCCCGGGACGGAGGCGGTGGAGTACCGGCCAGGGCGCTGGCTCGCGCTCTCCGTGCTCGTCCTCGCGGTGCTGCTCGTCGCGGTCGACGCGACCGTACTCGGTCTGGCCACGCCCTACATCAGCGAGGACCTCAAGCCGACCGGCAACCAGCTGCTCTGGATCGGTGACGTCTACTCGTTCGTGATCGCCGGTCTGCTCGTCTCCATGGGTAGCCTCGGCGACCGCATCGGCCGCAAGAAACTGCTGCTCGTCGGCGCGCTCGCGTTCGGTGCCGTCTCCGTGCTCAACGCGTACGCGACCACCCCCGAGATGATGATCCTCGCCCGTGCGCTGCTCGGTGTCGCCGGTGCGACGCTGATGCCGTCCACGCTCGCGCTCATCCGCAACCTCTTCCACGACCCGCGCGAGCGGAGCCTCGCCGTCGGTATCTGGGGCGCCATGGCGTCCGCCGGTACGGCCGTCGGGCCCGTGGTGGGCGGATTCCTGCTCGAACACTTCTGGTGGGGTTCGGTCTTCCTGATCAACCTGCCCGTGATGGCCGTCCTGGTCGTCGTCGGCTTCAAGCTGCTGCCCGAGTCGAAGAACCCGAAGCCGGGCCCGTGGGACCTGATCAGCGTCCTGCTGTCCCTCATCGGCATGGTCGCCGTGGTGTACGCGGTCAAGGAAGCGGCCACACACGGCCCGAACGGGGTCGCCGGGGCGACCGGGCTGCTCGGTGTCGTCGCGCTGGTCTGGTTCGTACGGCGTCAGCTCACGCTGCCGGCGCCGCTGCTCGACATGCGGCTGTTCCGGCACCGGGGCTTCTCCGGAGCGGTGCTCGCCGATCTGCTGACCATTCTCGGTCTGTCCGGCCTTGTCTTCTTCCTCTCGCAGTTCCTGCAACTGGTGCAGGGCAGGCGGCCGTTCGAGGCGGGCCTCGCCGAACTGCCCGCCGCCGTGGGCGCGGTGGTCGCCGGTCTCATCGCGGGCCGGGTGGCGCGGCGGTACTCCGTACGGAGTGTGGTGTCCGCGGGGCTCGCGGCGATCGGGCTCGCGCTGGCCGCCCTGACCGTGCTGAGCAAGTCCACCGGGTACCCGATGCTCGGCGCGGTGCTGCTCATGGTCGGTGTCGGTGCGGGATTCTCCTTCACGGTCACGGCCGATGTGATCCTCTCCAGCGTGCCCAAGGACCAGGCCGGTGCCGCGTCCGCCGTCTCGGAGACGGCGTACGAACTCGGCGCGGCACTCGGTATCGCGCTGCTCGGCTCCATTGTCACCGGTGTGTACCGCGACTTCGCGGTCCCGGCCGGGACACCGGCCGACGTCTCGTCGGCGGCACACGAGTCACTCGGCGGTGCGGTGGAGGCGGTACGAGGTCTTCCCCCGCACACGGCGGAACCTCTCCTGTTCGCGGCCCAGGACGCCTTCGTGAACGGCATGAGAATCGCCGCGGGCGCCGGCGCGGTGGTCCTGCTGGCGACGGCGGTGGCGGCCTGGTTCCTGCTACGGGGCCAGAAGCTGGAGGACAGCGCGGAGCCCGTCGAGCACTGACCCCCACCGTGGCGCTCCGCTCGGGGGCGGGGGTCGTCCCGCTGCCAAACGGAGCAGTGATCTGCCACCCGACCACGACGAAGCCGTGGGCCCCGCCGCAGCGGCGCCGGGCCACGATGGCGAGGGTCCGGCGAAATGGCTCGCGGGCGGAGCGCGTCGGGCGATTCCTTACGGCGTAGCCGTGATCCCGCCGCGATGGCGACAAGCCACCGTGGCGAGGGTCCGGCGGAATCGGGGACGGGTGAAGCGCGTCGGTCGCTTCCTCACGGCGCAGCCGTGGTCCCGCCGCAGCGGCGCTGGGCCACGACGGTGAGGGTTCGGCGGAATGGGGGACGGCCGGGAGTGGACCGGTTCAGGCAGCCTTGGCCTTTGTGGCGTACATGTCCACGTACTCCTGGCCCGACAGGCGCATGACCTCTGTCATGACCGAGTCGGTGACCGCGCGCAGGACATAGCGGTCCCGGTCCATGCCGTCGTATCGGGAGAACTCCATCGGCTCACCGAAGCGAACCGTCACCCGTCCGGGGTGCGGCAACCCACTGCCGCCCGGCTGAAGCTTGTCCGTGCCGATCATCGCGAACGGCACCACCGGCGCCCCCGTCATCAGGGTGAGCCGGGCGATCCCCGTGCGCCCCCGGTACAGCCGCCCGTCGGGGGAGCGCGTGCCCTCCGGGTAGATGCCGAAGATCCGGCCCTCGTCCAGGATGCGACGTCCCGTCATGAGGGCCGCGACCCCGCCCCGTCCACCGTCCCGGTCCACCGGGACCATGCCGACGCCCGTGAAGAACCAGGCCATCAGCCGCCCCTTGAAGCCCTTCCCGGTGACGTACTCGTCCTTGCCGATGAAGAAGACCTGCCGGTCGCACACGAGCGGCAGGATCATCGAGTCGATGAACGTCAGATGATTTCCGGCCAGGATCACCGGACCGGTCGCGGGGATCTTCTCGGCCCCCTCCACCCGGGTACGGAACATCAGGCGCATGATCGGTCCGAGCACTGCCTTGATCAGTGCGAAACGGGACAACGGGCCCTCCGGGGTCGGGTTCGACGGCTGCGCCGGTCGCGGTCTGTCGAAGTCTGTGCAGGTGAGGACGATACTCGCGAGCGCGGGCGGTTTGCACATCGGGTTCACGGAGTGGTTACGCACTGTTGACCTGTTCTCGCACGGCGTCGCGTCCCCGTCACCTCCGTGATATGACGCAGAACCACTACGCCGGATCGGCCGTTGGCGCGTACCTGACCCTCACGCCGTCCCGGGCGTGTCCCCTGGTCGGCGCCGCAGGGCGCGTGCGATGCGCCACACCGCCGACGGATCCCGCATCGGCGAGTTCCGCGAGCGCCACTGACACGCCGTCAACGGGTCCCGCGCACATGGCCGATACATACGGATCGGCCACCTGACATCACCCGTCCGTTCCGGCTCACGTCTCCCTCCGGTCACGCCCCGGCACCTACGATCGCAGCGCAGTCGGCGGAACAGGCGTTCGGGAGGAGTACTCATGGGTACGCAGGGGTCGGACGAGCAGGGGCGGGCGACACGGCGCGCGGTGCTGGGTGCCGCGGCGGCGCTCGGCGCGGCGAGTGCCGTCGCGGGGCTGCCCGCGGTGGCGAGAGCCGACGAACGGCACGACCAGGGCGGCTTCAAGGGCCTGCCGGTGCCGACGATCATCGGGCACCGGGGCGCCAGCGGCTACCGCCCCGAGCACACCCTCGGCTCGTACCAGCTCGCCCTCGACATGGGCGTGCACGTCGTCGAGCAGGACCTCGTCCCCACCAAGGACGGGCATCTGGTGTGCCGTCACGAGAACGACATCACCGGCACCACCGATGTGTCGGCGCACCCCGAGTTCGCGGGGCGCAAGACGACCAAGACGATCGACGGTGTGAAGCTCACCGGCTGGTTCACGGAGGACTTCACGCTCGCCGAGCTGAAGACGCTGCGTGCCAAGGAGCGGATCCCCGGCACCCGTCAGCACAACACCCTCTACGACGGCCGCTGGGAGGTGCCCACGCTGGAGGAGGTCTTCCAGTGGGCCGACCGTGAGGGCCGCAAGCGGGGCAAGCCGGTCTGGCTGCACATCGAGACCAAGCACCCCACCTACTTCCGTGACCTCGGCCTCGGCCTGGAGGAGCCCCTCGCCAAGCTGCTGCGCAAGTACGGCCGTCAGCGCCGCACCGCGCCCAACTTCCTGCAGTCCTTCGAGCCCAGCAGCATCGAGCGCCTGGCCCGCCTGGTGGACGCGCCGGGCGTGGTCCTGCTGTCCGGCGCGGGCAGCAAGCCCTGGGACTTCGTGGTCTCCGGCGACCCCCGCACCACCGACGACCTCGTCAAGCCCGAGGGCCTGAAGTGGATCGCGTCCTACGCCCAGGGCATCGGTCCCACCCTCGACCTGATCATCCCGAAGGACGCGAGCGGCAAGCTCACGCAGCCCACCACGCTGGTACGGGACGCGCACAAGGCCGGGCTGATCCTGCACCCTTACACCCTGCGCAACGAGAACGCCTTCCTGCCCGCCGACTTCCGCAAGGGCACCGACCCCAACGCGTACGGCGACGCCTTCGGCGCCTTCCAGGCGTACTTCGCCACCGGCATCGACGGCATCTTCTCGGACAACGGCGACACGGCACTCCTCGCCCGCGCCGACTTCGTCAACCGCTGAGCACCCACCCCCGATGGGGGTGACGCACCGCCGCCCCGGCAACCTTCTGCCGGGGCGGCGGCGTCCCGCCCGACATGACACCGACGTGCGCACAGACGGTTACTGACGACCCGTACGAGCTGGTCCGCGCCCTGCGCCCGCTGCTCGCCGCCGAGGCGTCCGCCGAGGCCCACGCCTCCGGCACCGAACCGGGCGACCTCGAACAGGCCGTGTGGCTGCGCCTCCTGGAACGCCTCGCGAGCGACGGGCCGCCCACCGACCCGCCCGGCTGGCTCCGCCGCGCTGTCCGCTCCGAGGCCCGCCGGCTGCGCCGCCCGGCCCGGCACGAACAGCCGTACGCGTCCGAGCCCGCCGCCGACATCCGATCGGGGCCCGAGCAGCGCGCCCTGACGGCCGACAGGACGCGTGCCCTGTACGCAGCCGTACGTAGACTGCCCGGCCGCTGTCCCGGACTGGTGGCTGCCTTTCTGTCGCCCAAGGACCTCACCTACCGGGAAATCGCAGGAGAGTTGGGTATGTCACAGGGCAGTCTGGGGCCGGAACGTTCCCGATGCCTGGGATGTCTGCGCAGAATGCTCGCGGCGGAGGTTGCAGCTCCTGAACGACGGGGAAAGGAGCGTTAGACAACCGGTGGAGCAGGTGAGCGGGAGGCATGCACACATGGGCATGAGCGTGACCATCTCTGCGGCGGCCGAGCAGGACGCCGAACAGATCCTCAAACTGCAATATCTGTGCTACCAGCGCGAGGCCGAGCTCTACGGCGACTATTCGATCGAGCCGCTCACGCAGCCGCTCGACTCCATTCGGGCGGAGCTGAGCGGCGGCAGTGTGCTGGTCGCCCGGCTCGGTGACGAAGTGGTCGCCTCGGTGCGCGGCACCCTCGACGCGGACGGCACCGCGCACATCAGCAAGCTCATCGTGCACCCCCGGATGCAGCGGCACGGTCTCGGCGGGCGGCTGCTCGCGGCGATCGAGGACCGGCTGGGATCCATCGGTACGGCCAAGCGCTACCAGCTCTTCACTGGGCACCGCAGCGACCACAACATGCGCCTGTACCGCAAGCACGGGTACGCGCCGGTCGGTTCGCGGCAGGTCGACGAGCGGCTGACCGTGGTCACCCTGTCGAAGACGATCGAGGCACCCGCCTTCGCCGCCAGCGCCTGAGCCGCCCGAGCGGTGCGGGTTCCTACGCGGTGGCGGGGCGGGCGGTGCGGAGCCAGAACATCGCCGTGATGGGGAGGAGTACCGGGATGAACAGGTACCCCATCCCGTAGTCCGACCAGACCGTCGTGTCCGGGAAGGCCGAGGGGTCCGCGAGGGTCCAGGTGCCCACGGTCAGTACGCCCACGAGTTCGGCGGCGCAGCACACCAGCGCCGCCTTCCTCGCCCGCTCACCGCCCCGCACCAGCGAGTACGTGATGAAGCCGTAGACCACGCCGGCCGCCGCCGACAGCGAGTACGCCAGCGGCGCGTGGTCGAACTCCGTCGCGATCTGTACGACGGACCGCGACACGGCGCCGACGACCATCACGCCGTACAGCCACACCAGGAGCGTGCCCGGCCCGGAGATCAGCTTCCGCGCACCGCCCTCGCGCCGCTCCACCTGCTCGTCGTTCGGCGTCACCGTCACCTCAGCCTCCCCAGATGTCGTAGAGCCGTACTTCGAGGACGGCGAGGACGACTCCGCCGGCCGCGACCGTCACCGAGCCCCACCGGGTGCGCTCCCCGAGGGACATGAACCCGGCCGCCGGGACACAGGCGAAGGCGCCGATCAGATACGCCACGAAGATCGTCGTGCCCTGCTCCGGCTTCTCGCCCCGCCCCAATTGGACGATGCCCACGACCAGTTGGACGGCGGCGAGCAGCGACACCACGGCCATGGCGAGGAAGTGCCAGTCCTTGGTCGGCTGGTCCCGGTAGGCGGCGAAGCCGCACCACGCGGCGAGCACGAGCGCGGCCACAGCGGTCGCGATCGTCAGGGCATCAAGCATGCGGCGACCCTATTACGGGCCATACGGATCGAAGCCCTCGGCCCCGGGACCCCCGTCCCGGCGTCCGGGTCGCTCGCTCGCCGGGGCCCTCGATCGCCGTGGCGTTGGCCACACGCTTGATCCACCGGAGCCCGTGGCCGACCCGCTGCCAAGCCCGCCCTTCCCTGTGTCCGCGCAGGTCAGGAGCGGGGGAGCGGGGCCGGTGACGGTGTCCAGATGCTGTCCACGTGTGTCCACGATACGGACAGCGCTGCCGGGTGCCGTACTGACGTCTGCTTTACTTGCCCGCATGACCACAACGAGCAGCCGCACCCTTGCGACCGAGGCGATGACGACGCCCGGTGCTCGCTGTATGTGTCGAATGTGCGCCTTCTGAGGGCCCCCGCACCGCAGCCGACCTCGCGCCCCGAAGCGAGACCGCTGAGCTGTGCCCCGGACCGTACGTCCCCTGACCGGACCCCCGAGGTCCGCCGGGGCTGACAGGTCCGCCCCGACCGCACGGCTCCCCTCCGGTTCACCCGCCCCGTGCGGGATCCGTGCCGTGCCCCGAAGACGAATGCCCCGTGCCCGGTGCTCCACAGAGCGCCGCGCACTCGACAGTGACGGAAACCCAGTGATCACCACTCAGGGCCTCACGAAGGTCTACCGCTCGCGCGACCGCGAGGTCACCGCCCTGGACGGCGTCGACCTCCAGGTACGCGAAGGCGAGGTGTACGGCGTCATCGGCCAGAGCGGCGCCGGCAAGTCCTCGCTCATCCGCTGCGTCAACCTCCTGGAACGCCCCACCTCCGGCACCGTGACCGTGGACGGCCGGGACCTGACCGCCCTCGCCGGGCGCGGCCCCCGCGCGGGCCGCGAACTCCGCGCGGCCCGCAGCCGTATCGGCATGGTGTTCCAGCACTTCAACCTGCTGTCCTCACGCACCGTCCACGACAACGTCGAACTGCCCCTCGAAATCCTTGGCGTCTCAGGGAAGGAACGTTCCCGCAAGGCGCTGGACCTGCTCGACCTCGTCGGACTCGCCGACCAGGCACGGGCCTACCCGGCGCAGCTCTCCGGCGGCCAGAAGCAGCGCGTCGGTATCGCCCGCGCCCTGGCCGGCGACCCCAAGGTGCTGCTCTCCGACGAGGCCACCAGCGCCCTCGACCCCGAGACCACCCGCTCGATCCTGCATCTGCTGCGCGACCTCAACCGGCAACTCGGTCTGACCGTCCTGCTCATCACCCACGAGATGGACGTTGTTAAGACGGTCTGCGACTCGGCCGCCCTCATGGAGGACGGCCGGATCATCGAGTCCGGCACCGTCGGGGAACTCCTGGCCACGCCCGGCTCCCAACTGGCCGAAGCGCTCTTCCCGCTGAGCGGCGAGGCATCCGGCGACGACCGCACGGTGGTCGACGTCACCTTCCACGGCGACGCCGCGACCCAGCCCGTCATCTCGCAGCTCTCCCGCACCTACAACATCGACATCTCGATCCTCGGCGCCGCGATGGACACCGTCGGCGGCAAGCAGGTCGGCCGGATGCGGATCGAACTGCCCGGACGCTACGAGGACAACGTCGTACCGGTCGGCTTCCTGCGCGAACAGGGCCTCCAGATCGACATCGTCGCCCAGCACGCGCTGGTGAAGGAAGGTGCCAAGTGACCTGGTCGGAGATGCGACCGCTGCTGGAGCAGGCGTGTTGGGACACCCTCTACATGGTCGGCTGGTCCACGCTGATCGCCGTCGTCGCCGGACTGCCGCTCGGCATCCTGCTCGTCCTCACCGACCGCGACGGGCTGCTCCAGAACACGGTGGTCAACAAGGTCATCGGGCAGGTCGTGAACGTCGCCCGCTCGATGCCGTTCATCATCCTGATGGTCGCCCTGATGAGCTTCACCCGGCTGATCACCGGCACCACCATCGGCCGCGAGGCCGCCATCGTGCCGCTCGCCATCGGCGCCATCCCGTTCTACGCGCGCTTGGTGGAGACCTCCGTACGCGAGGTGGACGGCGGTCTGGTCGAGGCCGTGCAGGCGATGGGCGGCTCCACCTGGAAGGTCGTCCGCAGCGTCCTCGTACCGGAGTCGCTGCCGTCGCTGATCTCCGGCGCCACCACCACGGTCGTCGCCCTCATCGGCTACTCCGCGATGGCCGGCACCGTCGGCGCGGGCGGACTCGGCGACATCGCCATCCGCTACGGCTACCAGCGCTTCGAGACCGGACTGATGTGGATCACGGTGGGCATCCTCGCCGTCGTCATCTCCGTCATCCAGTTCGCCGGTGACCACGCGGCCCGCAGGCTGCACCGGCGCGGCGGACACTCCGGGCCCGCGCCCCGGCTGCGGCTGCTGCGCGGCCCGGCCCCGGCGAAGACCCCGCCCGCCCCGACCCAGGGCGACGCGGTCGCCGAACCCGACCCGGTGAAGGTCCCCTGAGCACCCTCAGGGCCGCCCCTCACCACACCCCCCGAACTCGCCCCGCACCATCAGCGCGGGGCAGGCACCACCCATGAGAAAGGCACTTTTCGTGCGGAACACCACCAAGATCACCACCGCTGTCCTCGCCGCCGGAGCCCTCACCCTGGGCCTGTCCGCGTGCGGCTCCGACAAGTCGTCATCGACCGGCGCCGGAGCCGACTCCGACGCGGTCCTGACCGTGGCCGCGACCCCCACCCCGCAGGGCGAGATCCTCACCTACGTCAAGGACAACCTGGCGCAGAAGGCGGGCCTCAAGCTGGAGGTCAAGGAGTTCACCGACTACGTCACGCCGAACACCGCCGTGCAGCAGGGCGAGGTCGGTGCGAACTACTTCCAGCACAAGCCCTACCTGGACGACTTCAACAAGAAGAACGGCACCGACATCGTTGCCGTCCCCGGCGCCACGGTCCACCTGGAGCCGCTCGGCGTGTACTCCAAGAACGTCAAGAAGCTCACGGACCTCAAGGACGGCGCCAGCGTCGCCCTGCCGAACGACACCACCAACGAGGCCCGCGCCCTGAAGCTGCTCGCCGACAACGGCGTCATCAAGCTCAAGGACGGCGTCGGCTTCGAAGCGACCCCCAAGGACGTCGTCGACAACCCGAAGAACCTCAAGTTCAAGGAGTTGGAGGCGGCCCTGGTGCCGCGGTCCCTTGAGGACGTCGACGCCGCGGTGATCAACGGCAACTACGCCATCGAGGCCAAGCTCAACCCCGCCAAGGACGCCATCGCCGCCGAAAGCTCCCAGAACAACCCGTACGGCAACTTCCTCGCCGTCAAGAAGGGCAACGAGGACGACCCGCGCGTGCGGAAGCTCGCCAAGCTCCTCACCTCGCCCGAGGTCAAGAAGTTCATCGAGGACAAGTACGACGGCGCCGTCGTACCGGCGTTCTAGTCATGCGCGTTGTCCAGCGCTCCCGGTCACTGACCCTGCTCGCGTCCGGCGTCGCCCTGGCCCTGGGCCTCACCGCCTGCGGCTTCGAGTCGGGCTCCGGCTCGGACTCCGGCTCCTCGGACGGCGGCGGTGACGGCGGCGCACTCGTCGTCGGCGCCACCGCCGTCCCGGCCGGCGAAGTCCTCGCGTACGTCAAGGACCACCTCGCGAAGAAGGCCGGACTCGACCTGGAGATCGAGGAGTTCACGGACTACGTCCTGCCGAACACCGCACTCCAGGAAGGCTCGCTCGACGCCAACCTGTACCAGCACAAGCCGTTCCTTGACGACTTCAACCAGTCCAAGGGCACCGACCTGACAGCGGTCACCGAGGTGTACCTGCCGCCCATGGGCGTGTACTCCAAGAAGACCGGCGACATCACGGCGCTGCGCGACGGGGCCACGGTGGCCGTCCCCAACGACACCACCAACGAGGGCCGCGCCCTCCAACTCCTCGCGGACAAAGGCGTCATCGGGCTGAACAAGGACGCGGGACCGGACGCGAGCCCCGCCGACATCGCGGACAACCCGAAGAAACTCGTCTTCAAGGAACTCGACCCGGCCCAACTGCCGCGCTCCCTCGACGACGTGGACGCCGCCGTGGTGAACAACAACTACGCCCTCGACGCGGGCCTCAGCCCCAAGAAGGACGCCATCCTCCTGGAATCCGTCCAGGGCAATCCCTACAACAACGTCCTCGCCGTCAAGGAGGGCAACCAGGGCGACCCGCGGGTCAAGAAGCTGGCCGAGCTGCTCACTTCACCCGAGGTCGCGCGGTTCATCCGGGACACCTACCAGGGTTCCGTACTGCCCGTCACAGGCACCTGAACCCGCCCGTTCCACGGGGTCCGGCACCGGTCGGTGCCGGACCCCGTGGTGCGATCCGGCGCCCGGATGCTGCATGCTGGGGCATTCAGCAGAGACCTGAAGGTTCCTGAGGGTTACGGAGCGGCGCCATGACTACCACCTTCCCCGACATCTCCATCAGCACGGAGCGGTTGGTGCTGCGCCCCTTCGAGGAAGCGGACGTCCCGGCCCTCACCGAGATGATGAACGACGAACTCGTCACCATGTGGACCACCGTGCCCCAGCCCTACACCGAGGCCGACGCCCGTGCCTGGGTCACCGAACTGGCGCCCGCCGAACGCACCGAGGGCCACGGCATCGTCTTCGCCGTCAGCGAGTTCCTCACCCAGCGCCTCGTCGGCATCGTGCACCTGCGCAACACCGACTGGAGCATCCGCGCCACCGAGATCGCCTATGTCGTCGCTCCCTGGGCACGCGGCGAGGGCTACGCGTCCGAGGGTTCCCTCGCCGTCGCCCACTGGCTCTTCCACGACCAGAAGTTCGAGCGCCTCGAACTGCGGACCGCCGCCGCGAACACCGCGTCCCAGCAGGTCGCCCAGCGCATCGGCTCCATCAGCGAAGGCGTCCTGCGCAACGCCTGGATAGCGCGGGTCAGGACCGACGACGGCGCCTGGGTCCAGACCCGTACCGACCTCATCGTCTGGAGCCTGCTGCCCGAGGACCTGGACGGCGTCCCCGACCACTTCGCCGACGCGGACGGCTTCACCGCCTACGCCGACTGGAACTGAGCACCCCGCCCGTCACCAGGAGATCCGCCCCCGGCCCGAGTGGCGCCCGCCCCTCCCTGCCCCACCACAGCCGCGCCCGGTACCCTCAGGTGCCCGCACGCACCTCCATCACCTGCCGGAACACCCGGCCGAACCCGACCCGGACAGCGGACGACCCGAGACCCCCTGGAGACTGACGACGATGGCGGACCGGGTCACGGTGATCGGCTGGGACGGCTCGCCCCTGACCGACGCGGCACGCTCCGCACTGGGCGCCGCGACCCTGGTCGCCGGAGCCGCCCACCACCTCGCGCTCCCCGAGGTCCCGCCCGCCGCCGAACGCATCCGGCTCGGCAGTGTCGCCCTCGCCGCCCGCCGGATCGCCGCCCACCGCGGCACCGCCGTCGTCGTCGCCGACGGCGATCCCGGCTTCTTCGGTGTCGTCCGCACCCTGCACGGCCCCGAGTTCGGCCTGGAGGTCGAGGTCGTCCCCGCCGTGTCCTCCGTGGCGCAGGCGTTCGCCCGCGCCGGAATGGCCTGGGAGGACGCCGAGGTGGTCGTCGCCCACCGCCGGACCCTGCGGCGCGCCGTGAACGTGTGCCGCGCCCACACCAAGGTCGCCGTCCTCACCTCACCCGGCGCGGGCCCCGCCGAACTCGGCCTCCTCCTCGGAGGCGTTCACCGCACCTTCGTCATCTGCGAGGAACTCGGCACCACCCGCGAGCGCGTCACCGTCGTCACCTCCGACAAGGCCGCCGACCACGCCTGGCGCGACCCCAACGTCGTCATCGTCATGGGCGGCACCCCCACCGCGGCACCCGAACCCGCCTGGATCGCCGGACGCGAACCCGCCACGGCCGCACGCGGCTGGGCCCTGCCGTCCGCCACCTACGGCGCGGACCCGCACGAGGGCGAGAACGACCTGCTGCGCGCCGCCCAACTCGCCCGCACCGGGCCCCGCGTGGGCGACCTCGTCTGGGACATCGGTTCGGCCAGTGGCGCCTTCGCGACCGAGGCGGCCCGCTTCGGCGCCGCCGTCATCGCCGTCGACAGCGACCCCGACGCCTGCGCCCGCACCACGGCGACCGCCCGCCGCTTCGGCGTCCAGCTCCAGATCGTGCACGGCGCGGCCCCGCACATCCTCGAAGACCTGCCCGAACCCGATGTCGTACGCGTCGGGGGCGGGGGAGCCGAGGTCGTCTCGGCCGTCGCTGACCGGCGCCCCGCACGCATCGTCACGCACGCCGCGACGCGCGACGCCGCCGAACTCGTCGGCAGGGGCCTGACCGAACACGGTTACGACGTCGAATGCGCACTCCTCCAGTCCGTCGAACTCGACACCAGGGCCTGGTCCGAGAAGGAACGCACCGTCGCCTTCCTGCTCTGCGGACGCCTGCCGGACCGCGCCCCGTGATCCTCCCCGGGCGGGGCGCGAGGTAGGCTGGCCGATCGTTGTACCGCTCCGGACCACCCAGGGCTTCGTGGCCCAATGTCCGGAAAACCCGCCCGTTTTGGGTGGTGTGTGGTACAGCGGACCGGAGGACGCGCGACGTGGCGCAGTCCACAGTGGACCGTGCCGGAACCGGGTGCCGAGGTGGGGGCGAACCGGGACAATGGCTGTGGCCGGACCTGCCGGCACGGGCGGCGCCGTTCACGGACCGTTCGTGCCGCGTGGCGTGCCCGCTCGTTCTTGAAGAAGGGCGGTCGGTGCGCCGCCCCCGGGCAGGCGGGCCACCCCGGCAAGGCCGGGGACGGTCGAAGAAGCACTACCGATGGGCGAGGGGTACGCATGACCGACACCGGCCAGATCCCGGGCGAGGGACTGCCGGAGAGTGCCGGCGGGGGGGTCGCTGCCGGGTCCGTCCAGGACCTGGGAGCGGGGCAGTCGGGCGTCCAGGCGCCGAGTGCCTACACCTACCTCGACCCCGCCGAGCCTCCCGCCGAAGACGACGACCTCCTGCTGATGCCGGGCGCCCAGGGCGCCTGGAGCGACGGCCCGTCCACCTCGGGCGCCGGCCTGCCCGGCGTACCGGACGGGGCCGTGGCGTACCCGCCGGTGACGCACACGACCGTGGTGCCCTCGATTCCGACCTCGCTGGAGCCCGAGTCGTTCGAACCGGACCCGTTCGAAGCGGATCCGTACGCGGCCCCGCAGGTCACCGGTACGGAGTCGGTCGTCGTGCCGGACCCGGCAGCGGCTGAAGTGGCTTTCGAACCGGCCGTCATGCCCGAACCGGCCGCCGTCGAGCCCCCGGTCACCACCGCCGAGACTCCGGTCACCGGCGACACCTCCGCCGAGACTCCGGCCCCGCAGGAGCCCGCGGCGCAGGAGCCCGTGGCGCAGGAGACGGCCGGACGGGACACCGGTTCCGTCGACCTGGGGGACGTCCGCGCGTCCGGAGCCCCCTCCGGTCCGGCCCGCCGTCCGCTGCATCTCGGCCCGCCCCTGCCCGACGCCGCAGCGAGCCCCGTGCGCTCCCTGTCCGACCGGGGCCCCGCCGGAAGCCGCCGAGGCGCCGTCAAGGTCCGCCGGCAGAGCCCTCCGACCATCGGCCCCGAGTACCTGGACGTCCCGAGCGACGCGACCCCGCTGCCCGGACCGCAGCTCGGCGAGATCCCCGTGCAGGGCGGCGCGCCCTGGTCGCCGCTGCCCCCGAACGGCATGCCCGGCGCCCTCGGTGACGCACCGGCAGAATCGGTCGCTCCCGACCTCGACCCCGCGCCCGCCTCGGCGCCCGCCTCCGCGACCCCTCCCGCGACGGCTTTCCCGCCCGCTCCCGCTCCGGAGCCGGCGTACGCCACGCAGACCATGGACGTCGGACAACTGGGCGACTTCTCGTCCCCGGCGAACGGAGCGCCGTCCGGCGACGGTACGCAGCGACTTCAGGGACCTCAGCAGGTACTGGTCCCCGGGGCCGACGCCCACCTCGGCGCCCCCTCCGACGCACCGTCCGGCGAGACGTCCGGCGCCTCATCCGGCGTCGACTTCACGCGCCCCGCCGAGGCGCCCGACTCCGGCGCCTTCGGCCAGTTCGTACCGGTCGACGGGACCATTCCGACCACGCCCCATCTGGCGCCCACGCCTCCGCACGCGCTACGGGTGCCGCCGGTGCCCGAGAACGGGACCGGCGGCCTGCCGATCGCGCTGCCGCCCGCCGCGGTACCGGTGCCCGAGGCACAGGTACCCGTCACGGAGGCCGGTGCGGAAGCGGGCCTGTCCGAGGAGGCGTTGGCCGAGCAGCCGGTTGCCGAATCGTCGGCTGCCGAGGAAGCGGCGATTGCGGAGGCGGCGGTTGCGGAAGCGGTAGTCGCGGAAGTGCCGCTCGCCGAAGCCGTGGTGACCGAAGCCACGGTGACCGAAGGGCCGGTGACCGAGGAATCCGTCACCGATGTCGCGGTTGCCGAGCAGCCCCTCCCCGAGCCGGTGCCCCTCGCGCCCGCATCGGCAGCGGCGCCCGACGCCCCGGCCGAGGCCACCCCCGACCCGCACGAAGCCGCACCGGACCTGCCCCAGGCGGCACCTGACGCACCCGAGGCGACCGAAGCACCGGAGCGGTCCGACGTACCCGAGGGGACCGACGCACCCGACGTACCCGAGGCGTCCGAAGCACCCCGGACGTCCGAGGCGCCCGACGCCCCCGCACCCCTGGCGGCCTCCGCGCCGCAACCGCCGGCAGATCTCGGGACCCCCGAAGCACCGGACGGCCCGGACCACCCCGACGCACCGGACGCCCTCGAAACCCCCGGCGCCCCCGCCCCGTCGGACCTCGCGGACCCGGCCGACGTATCCCTGCCGGCCCCCCGTACCGGCGAAGCCCCCCTCCCCGCAACGGACCAGGACAACGCCCCGGAACCCCTGGCGGCGCAGTCCCCGGACGGCATGGACACCCGCTTCGCCGACGAGGGCGGCGCGCCCGGAGACGTCTCCGGCGCGGACCCCGACCGGGGCGCCCCCGCCCCGGCCTACGACGACGCCGAGCGCGAAGCCGTCCTCCGCGTGATGCGTGAACGCCGCGACATCCGCAACGGTTTCCGCCCCGACCCGATCCCGCACGAGGTACTGCTGCGGGTCCTGGAGGCCGCCCACACCGCGCCGTCCGTGGGGCACTCGCAGCCCTGGGACTTCGTCGTCATCCGCTCCGCCGACACCCGGCGGGCGATGCACGAGCTCGCGATGCGGCAGCGCGACGCCTACGCCAAGTCCCTGCCCAAGGGCCGCGCGAAGCAGTTCAAGGAACTCAAGATCGAGGCCATCCTCGACACCCCGGTGAACATCGTCGTCACCGCCGACCCCACCCGTGGCGGCCGGCACACCCTCGGCCGGCACACCCAGCCGCAGATGGCGCCGTACTCGTCGGCGCTCGCGGTCGAGAACCTGTGGCTCGCGGCCCGCGCCGAGGGACTGGGCGTCGGCTGGGTCAGCTTCTTCGACGAGCGTGAGATGGTCCGCGCGCTCGACCTCCCGGAGCACCTGGAGGTCGTGGCGTATCTGTGCGTCGGATACGTCGACGAGTTCCCGGAGGAACCCGAGCTGGCGCAGTCCGGCTGGTCCAAGCGGCGCCCGCTGTCCTGGGTCGTCCACGAGGAGACGTACGGACGGCGCGCGCTGCCCGGTGAGGAGCCGCACGATCTGCTCGCCGAGACCATCGCCGGAATCCGGCCGCTGGACGCCAAGGCGCTCGGCGAGGCGTGGGAGCGGCAGAAGCGGATGACCAAGCCGGCCGGTGCGCTCGGCATGCTGGAGATCATCTCCGCGCAGCTCAGCGGCCTGTCCCGGATGTGCCCGCCGCCGATCCCGGAGCCCGCGGCCGTCGCGATCTTCGCGGGCGACCACGGGGTGCACGCCCAGGGCGTCACGCCCTGGCCGCAGGAGGTCACCGGCCAGATGGTCGCCAACTTCCTCGGCGGCGGCGCGGTCTGCAACGCGTTCGCGCACCAGGTCGGCGCCGAGGTCTGCGTCATCGACGTGGGCGTGGCGTCGGAGCTGCCCTCGACCCCGGGGCTGCTGCCGCGCAAGGTCAGGGCCGGTACGGGTGACATGACGACCGGGCCCGCGCTCACCCGCGACGAGGTCAAGGCCGCCATCGAGGTCGGCATCGAGACCGCCCGCGATCTGGTCGCGGCGGGCAACAAGGCGTTGCTCACCGGCGAGATGGGCATCGCCAACACCACCGCGTCCGCCGCGCTCATCGCCGTCTACACGGGCGCCGACCCGGCCGAGGTCACCGGCCGCGGCACCGGCATCAACGACGAGACGCTGGCCCGCAAGACCGAGGTCGTACGGCGCGCCCTGGAGTTGCACCAGCCCGATCCCGCCGACCCGATCGGGGTACTCGCGGCGATCGGCGGCCTCGAACACGCCGCCATCGTCGGCCTGTTGCTGGGCGGCGCGTCGCTGCGCACACCCGTCGTCCTCGACGGGGTCAGCGCCGGTGCGGCGGCCCTGGTCGCCCGCGCCATCGCGCCCGAGGCGCTCGCCGCGTGCATCGCGGGCCACCGCAGCGCCGAGCCCGGCCATGTCGCCGCGCTCAACAAGCTCGGCCTGCGGCCGTTGATCGACCTCGACCTCCGGCTCGGCGAGGGCACCGGCGCCCTGCTCGCCCTCCCGCTGGTGCAGAGCGCGGCCCGCGCGATGCACGAGGTGGCGACCTTCGACTCGGCGGGAGTCACCGAGAAGTAGCCCCGGCCGCCGGCCGGACCACGGACCGCCGCCCGCGCACCCCACGCCGGGTGCCGGGCGGCGCCGTATCGTGGAGACACCGCCACGACATGCCACCACGACACACCGCCACGACACACCGCGACCGCACGCCGCCCCGCCCCCGCACGTCACCCCCGCTCCGGCGCCGCAGCGGGCCGCACGAGGAGCCGCACCGCCATGCCAGCGAACGCCCCGCACCCGCCCTACCCGGTAGGACTCCGCCTCACCGGCCGCCGTGTCGTCGTGCTCGGCGGCGGCCAGGTCGCCAAGCGCCGGCTCCCGGCGCTGATCGCGGCGGGCGCCGACCTCGTCCTCGTCTCCCCGGCGGTCACCCCGTCCGTCGAGGCGATGGCGGACGCGGGCGAGATCACCTGGCTGCGCAGGCCGTACGCGGACGGCGACCTCGCCGACGCCTGGTACGCCCTGATCGCCACCAGCGACCACGCGGCGAACGTCCGCGCGTCCGCCGAGGCCGAGGCCCACCGCGTGTGGTGCGTACGCTCGGACGACGCCGACGCGGCCACCGCCTGGACCCCGGCGACCGGGCACAGCGAGGGCGTCACGGTCGCCGTGCTGACCACCGACGCCCAGGGCCGCGACCCGCGCCACACCGCCGCCGTACGGGACGCCGTGGTCGAGGGCCTGCGCGACGGCACCCTCGTCGCCCCGCACCACCGCACCCGCACCGCCGGGGTCGCCCTCGTCGGCGGCGGTCCCGGCGACCCCGACCTGATCACGGTCCGGGGCCGCAGGCTGCTCGCCGAGGCCGATGTCGTCATCGCCGACCGGCTCGGCCCCCGCGACCTGCTCGCCGAACTCCCGCCGCACGTCGAGGTCATCGACGCCGCGAAGATCCCGTACGGCCGGTACATGGCGCAGGAGGCCATCAACGACGCGCTCGTCGAGCACGCCAAGGCGGGCCGGTCCGTGGTGCGGCTCAAGGGCGGTGACCCGTTCGTCTTCGGCCGGGGCATGGAGGAGGCCGAAGCGCTCGTCGCGGCCGGGATTCCGTACACCGTCGTGCCGGGTATCTCCAGCTCGATCTCCGTGCCGGGCGCCGCGGGCATCCCCGTCACGCATCGCGGGGTCGCCCATGAGTTCACGGTCGTCAGCGGCCATGTGGCACCCGACGACGAGCGCTCCCTGGTCGACTGGCCCGCGCTCGCCCGGCTGCGCGGCACCCTCGTCGTCCTGATGGGCGTCGACAAGATCGGCCGGATCGCCGAGACGCTCATCGCGCACGGCAGGCCCGCCGACACGCCGGTGGCCCTGGTCCAGGAGGGCACCACCGCGGCGCAGCGCCGGGTCGACGCCACCCTCGCGACCGTCGCGGACACCGTCGTCGCCGAGGAGGTACGCCCGCCCGCCGTGATCGTCATCGGCGAGGTCGTCAACGTCGGACCCGCCGCCCCGAACGACCCCGCACGTAACCACGGGTAACACAACCCCCGTCCAGCCGTTGGCACCGCACCCAGGACAAGGCAGTATCACTCTGTGGCCGATCTCATCACCGTCGAGGACCCCGACGACCCGCGCCTGCGTGACTACACAGGTCTGACCGATGTCGAGTTGCGGCGCAAACGCGAGCCCGCCGAGGGACTGTTCATCGCCGAGGGCGAGAAGGTCATCCGCCGTGCCAAGGACGCGGGCTACGAGATGCGGTCGATGCTCCTGTCGTCCAAGTGGGTCGACGTCATGCGCGATGTCATCGACGAACTCCCCGCGCCCGTCTACGCGGTCAGCCCCGAACTCGCCGAGCGGGTCACCGGTTACCACGTGCACCGGGGTGCCCTCGCCTCCATGCAGCGCAAGCCCCTGCCGACCGCCGACGACCTGCTCCGCACCACGCGCCGTGTCGTCGTGATGGAGGCCGTCAACGACCACACCAACATCGGCGCCATCTTCCGTAGCGCCGCCGCCCTCGGCATGGACGCCGTCCTGCTCTCACCGGACTGCGCCGACCCGCTCTACCGCCGTTCCGTGAAGGTCTCCATGGGCGCCGTCTTCGCCGTCCCGTACGCACGTCTGGAGTCCTGGCCCAAGGGCCTGGAGTCGGTGCGCGGCGCAGGCTTCAACCTGCTCGCGCTCACTCCCGACGAGAAGGCGGCGACCCTCGACGAGGCCGCTCCGCATCGGATGGACCGGGTGGCCCTGATGCTCGGCGCCGAGGGGGAAGGGCTCTCCACACAGGCCCTGGTGGCCGCCGACGAGTGGGTCCGTATCCCGATGGCGCACGGCGTCGACTCCCTCAATGTGGGCGCGGCGGCGGCCGTCGCCTTCTACGCGGTGGCGACGGGACGGCCCCGGCTCTAGGCCCTGTCTGACCCCCACCCGTTGCCGCGCCGCAGGTTGGCTCGTTGGGCCGAGGAACTTGGACGCAACAACGGAAAGGGCGTTCATCGGTGCTTCAGGCCCCCATCGCAGAACTGGATGTCGCACCCGGGCGGGTCGTGGAATGGCGACTGCGGTCCACGAGGACCCGCGCCGCCGTGCCCACGACCACCCCCACCGCGACCGCAAAGGCACCGGCATCGGCATCCGCACCGGCATCCGCATCGGCATCCACACCGGCATCCGCACCGGCTCCCGTCCCCGCGCAACAGCGCAGGATCGCCTCGTACAACCAGGAGAAACATTTCACTACCGCCCAGGACTGCCGTACCACCGGTGACCCGATCGCCTCCTATGTCGCCGGCTCCTTCGAGATCGACGGCCCGCTCGACCGCCCGGCCCTGGACGCCGCGCTGCACCACTTCGTACGCCGTCACGAGGTGCTGCGGTGCGAGTTCCGGCAGCTCGCCGGGGATCTCACCTGCGAGCCGCTGGGCCCGGACGAGGTCACCCTCGAACCGTTCGACCTCGGACATGTCGACTGCTCCGACAAGATCCGGACGTATCTGTCCGAGTCCTTCGAACGCATCGACACCCTGTCCTGGCCGCTGTTCGTGATGGGCGCGGTGATCAGGGACACGTCCACGACGGTGTATCTCGCCTTCGACCATCTCGTGTCGGACGGTATGTCGACACCGATCGCCGTGCACGACATCGCGAGCGCGTACGAGGCGTTCTCGTCGGATCGCGAGGCGGAGTTGCCCGAGACCGGCAGCTATCTCACCTTCGGGCAGGAGCAGCGCCGTCTGGGCCGGTCGATCGACGTGGACGACAGCCGCCTCGGCTACTGGAAGACGTTCATGGCGCACAACGGCGGCTTCTTCCCGCCGTTCCCGCTCGACCTGGGCGTCGAGCCGGGCCGGATGTATCCGACGCTCAACGAGACCGACGCGCTGTTGCCCGCCGCTGCCGTCGACGCCCTGGAGGCCCGCTGTCTGGCGGCCGACGGGAGGCTCTACATGGGCGTACTCGCGGCCGTGGCCGTCGCCCTCAGGAAGGAGGGCGGTCCCGATGTGTACCGGGGGCTGATGCCAGTCAGTGAGCGTGGTCGGGGCTCCTACGCGCACGCCATGGGCTGGTTCGTGAACACCTTGCCCATCGAATTCTCGGTCGCGGGCGACGACTTCACGGAGGTCATCGGCCGGGTGCGGGCCGCGTCCACCGAGATGCTCCGCAGTGTCGGCGTCCCGTTCGTCAAGGTGTGGCACCTGCTGGCCCCGGAGTACGCGTCGCTGCGCTCCTGGCCGTTCGCCGTGAACTTCTTCTCGTACCTCGACTTCCGCAAGGCCCCGGGAGCGCGGAACCACACGGCACTGAAGGCGAGAAAACACATCTGGGCGTCCAGCACCAACGGCATCTGCTTCTGGTTCCACTGCAACGACACGGGCCTGTACGTCAATTCGCTGTACGTCGACACCCCGCAGGCCCGGCGGACCAAGGCCGCGTTCGTACGGACCCTGTCCGCGACGATGGCGACCATGGCGCACACCGGAGAGTTCTGACCCGCGGGCTCCGCCTCCCGGCCGGCCGGCGAACGCGGCGCCGCGTCACTCAAGCGGTGCGGCGCCCGCCGCCTGCTGCGACCACGGCAGTACGTCCCGTACGTCACCGTCACCGAGCCCGCGCGCGGGACCCTGGCACCCCTGCGCCGCCGCGATCCCCAGCGCCACGAGCAGCGTCACCACCACGAAGACGATGAGCCGCTGCCGCAGCAGCCTCGGGTTGGCGGGCCGCCGCCCCGTGCCCGTGGTACGCGGCCCCGGGCGCCCGGCACCACTGCGCGGCGCGGGACGGCCGCCGGACCGGGTGGAGCGCGGCGCGGGCGGCCGGGCACCGGACCGCGACGAGGACGACGACGAGGGCGACGACGGGTGGGGCCGCGAGGAACCGGTACGCGGCGGGGGCGTGCCGCCCTGGGTACGCCGCTGGGTGCGCTGCTCCGCGTACTCCTCGGCGAGCCGACCCGTGGGACGGTCGGGCTCGTTGCGCGGATTTGGCGGCCGGGTGTCCGTCAGGCCCTGTGCCTCGCGCGCCGCGATCTCCTTGAGCCGCAGCGACAGTTGGAGGGTGCTGGGTCGCTCCTCGGGGTCCTTCGCGAGGCACGCCCGTACCAGCGGCGCGAGCGCGTCCGGCACGCCCTGCAAGTGCGCCTCCTCGTGCACCACGCGGTACAGCATCACCTCCGAACCGCCGTGCCCGAAGGGCGAGTCGGCGGTCGCCGCGTACGCCAGCGTGGCGCCCAGCGAGAACACGTCCGTCGCCGGCGTCACGGGCGCGCCGCGCACCTGCTCGGGCGCGAGGAAACCGGGGGAGCCGACCGCCGTACCGACATGCGTGAGCGTGCTGGCACCGGTCGCCCAGGCGATACCGAAGTCGATGATCCGCGGCCCCTTCGGGGACAGCAGGATGTTGGACGGCTTGAGGTCCCGGTGGACGACTCCCGCCTCGTGGACCGCGACCAGGCCCTCCGAGAGCGCCGCCCCGATCGAGGCCACGTCGGCGGCCGTCAGCGGACCCTCCTCGGCGACCTTGTCGTGCAGCGACGGGCCCGGCACGTACTGGGTGGCGAACCAGGGACGGTCGGCGTCCAAGTCGGCCGCCACCAGCCGCGCGGTGCAGCCGCCGCGGATCCGCCGTGCCGCCGACACCTCGCGTGCGAAGCGCGACCGGAACTCCTGATCCTCCGCCAGGTCCGGCCGGATCACCTTCAACGCGACCCGCTGGCCACGGCGGTCGGACCCCAGATAGACGACGCCCATGCCGCCCGCGCCGAGCCGCCGGTGAAGCCTGAACGAGCCGACGACACGCGGGTCCTCGCGCCTCAGGCGCATCATCGCCATCTTCATCCCCGCTGCCCGGTCCGTTTGACGAGCCACAGCTTACGTACCGCGGGCCGGGTGCGCGCAGAGGCCGCGCCCTCGCGCTCGGATCGATTGTCAGTGCCAGGTGGGAAACTTGAAGGGTGGTCAGGTGACACGGGGACGGGCCTCCTCACCGAGGTCGTGATTCCCAACCGTCCGTCGCAGAAGGGGGATTGGACCTGTGAAGGGTGACCGGGTGGAGATAGTCGTGGACGCCGGGGACACGACGCGCACGTATGAGGTGGTGGCCAGTCGAGCGGGCCGCAGGGTGGAGACAGCGGTGCGAAGGGGAGTGGTCGAAGTGAGCGAAGTCACGCGTAATGGGAGTGTGGTGCGGACGGCCCGTTTCATGGCGACCCGGGTGCTCGCCCTGGTCGAGCAGCCCGTCCCGAGGGAGGACGGCTCGGAGCGGGCGGCCTCCTAGCGCGTCCCCTCCGGGAAGACCCCGAGACCCGCGCCCGCGTCTCCACCCAGGGGAGTAGGCGGCAGGTGATCGGTCATCCTCCGGGAGGCCCGCCAATCGGTACGAGGGCATGACGACCCCGGCGGCCCGCGCACCTAGATTTGTTGTCAAGCGGCGGGTGCGGTACTCGTCCCCCGAGGTCAGGCACTCGCCGCTGCCAGACAGAAGAGCTGTGACCGGGTGCGTGAGCCCCCGGGAAGAGCTTCGGAAATGACTTGATCAGGAGAGGGATCATGGCGGACACAGCACCGCGGGCACTGATCCGCACCCAAGGACGCAAGGCGTACGCCGCGTTCGGGACCCGCCGATCCGGCCAGCGTCACCCCTTGGTGGCGACGGCCATGGTCCTTCCCCTGGCGGCCCTGCTCGTAGTCGTCTTCGGCGGCTGGGACGCAGTGGTCACACAAGCGTCGTCCGTGGGCGTGATGCTGGGGCGCTGAGCGGCGCCCCAGGCCCGGAAGAGCGGTCCGGGCGGGGACATCCGGCCATGAAACCCCGTGGGGACGGGGGTGCGGCGGACGGCACAAATGCCCGCGCAGCTGGGGAGCTGCGCGGGCATTGCTTTGCCCGGACGTGGCTGCCCGGGACGGTGCGTAGGCTCACGGCATGCCCGGCCGCGCCGGCGCGGGGCATGACCGAGGGGGAGGGATCCGGTGGCCGCAGAGGTGCTGCGCGCGCTCCAGGCCACGGTGCGCGGCGCCGTCCATCGCGAACACGATGTCCGTCGCGAACACGATGTCCGTCGCGGGAACGATGTTCCTCGCGGGGATGACGTCCGTCGCAGGGATGACGGATGCGTCTGCGGGACGGGGGACGCCGTCCTGGCCGACCGTGACGACGCGACCGTGGTCCGGCACGGCGACGCGGTGGCCAAGGCCCACGCCCCCGGCACGGATCCCGCGCCGCTCGCCCTGCGCACCGCCGTCGCCGCCCATCCCTCGCTCGCCGGCGTCCTGCTCCCACCGCTGCGGCCCGACCCGGTCGACCTGCACGGCAGACTCGTCACGCTCTGGCCGTACGGCGCCCCCGTCGACCCGAACGCGCCGGAGCACGCGCCCTGGGCCGAGGCGGGCGCCCTTCTCGCCAGGCTCCACCGCACCGACACGGCCCGCCTCGCTTACGACATCTCGCCCGGCGCCCCTCAACTTCCGGGCGCCGGGGGCCCTTTGCCGCCCATGCGGGGTCCCGTCAAGGCGGCCCGCGCGCTCACCCGGCTCCGGGCGGCGGGCCCGCATCCGGCCGCCGGACCGGTGCGGCGGGCCTGGTCGACGCTGCCGGCGTGGGCGCGCGACGAGGCGCCGATGCCGCCGTCACGGATCCTGTGCCACGGCGATCTGCACCTGGGACAGCTGGTGCGGAGCCCGGTGGGCGGCGGTCCCTGGCTGCTCATCGACATCGACGACATCGGGCTCGGCGACCCGGCGTGGGACCTCGCCCGCCCGGCGGCCTGGCACGCCTGCGGACTGCTGGCCCCCGAGGAGTGGAACCGCTTCCTCACCGCGTATCAGCGGGGACGCGGCCCCGCCGTGCCGGGGATCGGCGAGGGCGACCCGTGGCCCGCGCTGGATGTCGCGGCGCGCGCCCTCACCGTGCAGACCGGTGCCCTCGCCGTCGGCAGGGCGGTCACCGAGGGCCGCGAACTGGACGAGATCGAACAGGCCGTGATCGACACCTGTGTCCGAATGGCCACGGTCCCGGTGGAGTTGGCACGGACCGCCACGAAGTAGGGTGCGGACGACCGGATCCGGGAAAGGTTCCGGCGAAGTCGTACCGACCGGGTGGGAGTTGAGCCGACCATGCAGTGTCCCAAGTGCCATGCGCCGATGCACACGTACAACCGCAATGGCGTCCAGATCGAGCAGTGCAGTGGTTGCCGGGGGATATTCCTCGACTACGGCGAGCTGGAGGCGCTGACCCGTCTGGAGACCCAGTGGTCGCAGCCCGCCCCGCCGCCGGCGGCACCGCAGGCGTACCCGTCGGCTCCCGCGCCCGCCTGGGGCGCCCAGCACGGCGGCCACGGCTCGCACGGCGGCCACTACGGTCACCACCGTCAGAAGAGCTTCGGCCGGATGCTGTTCTCCTCCTGACGCTCATCTCCTCCTGAGCATCCTGAGCACGCGCACGACGAAGCCCCCGGCCGTCTGGGACGACCGGGGGCTCTCGGCTGGTGCGCGATACTGGGATTGAACCAGTGACCTCTTCCGTGTCAGGGAAGCGCTCTCCCGCTGAGCTAATCGCGCAAGGCTGTGACCTGCGGTTCCTACGTGTGCGTGCGCGATACTGGGATTGAACCAGTGACCTCTTCCGTGTCAGGGAAGCGCTCTCCCGCTGAGCTAATCGCGCGGGGACCCCTCGCGGGGTCCAGTGGACGATACTGGGATTGAACCAGTGACCTCTTCCGTGTCAGGGAAGCGCTCTCCCGCTGAGCTAATCGTCCTTGGAGGTGGAGACGGGATTTGAACCCGTGTAGACGGCTTTGCAGGCCGTTGCCTCGCCTCTCGGCCACTCCACCAGGAGTCGCGGGGCCCGGGAAAGATCCCCACTTCCTGAGCGGACGACGAGGTTCGAACTCGCGACCTCAACCTTGGCAAGGTTGCGCTCTACCAACTGAGCTACGTCCGCCTGTCGTTTCGGGTCCGCTCGCGCGGGCCCGGCGACGTGTTGAACTCTAGCGGATTCCGGGGCCAGCACAAAAACGCGTTTACGCAGCGTGCTGCCCTGCGACCGCCCCCGGGCACCCGCAGGTCACCGCCCTAGACTGGCAGCCGTGTCCCACCCCGATCCGATGGCCCGCTTCGGTGGCCTCCTCGCCACCGGCCTTCGCGATGTCACCAGCGACCCCGCCGCACTGGACTCCGCCGGCTTCTGGGCGGTGTCCGCGGACTTCGAAGGGCGCCTGGTGTGCGCGCGGTTCGCCGAGGTCAGGGCGGTGCCGGTGCCCGCTCCGGTGCCGGGCGCGTGGCGTGGACCCGGGGTCGGCGACTGGACGTCGTCGCTCGACCGCGCCGCGTACACGGCCGGTGTTCGGCGGATACGGGAGCACATAGCCGCGGGCGACGTGTACCAGGCCAACCTGTGCCGGGTGCTGTCCGCCCCGGTCGCCCCGGACGCCGACGTCGACGCCCTGACCGCCCTCCTCGCCCGGGGCAACCCGGCACCGTACGCGGGCACGATCCGGCTGCCCGAGCACGGCGTGGAGATCGCCACCGCGTCACCGGAACTCTTTCTGCGCCGGACCGGCAGGACCGTCGAGTCCGGGCCGATCAAGGGCACCGGACGCACCGAGGCGGACCTCCTGGAGAAGGACCACGCCGAGAACGTGATGATCGTGGACCTGGTCCGCAACGACCTCGGAAGGGTTTGCGTGACCGGTTCCGTGACCGTGCCCGACCTGTGCGTGGTCGAGAAACACCCGGGGCTCGTCCATCTCGTCTCGACGGTCCGGGGCGAGCTGCCCGACGGTGCCGGCTGGCCCGAACTCTTCGCCGCGGCCTTTCCGCCCGGCTCCGTCACCGGTGCCCCCAAGTCCAGTGCGCTGCGGATCATCGACGTCCTGGAGACCGCTCCCCGTGGCCCGTACTGCGGAGGCATCGGCTGGGTCGACGCGGATCGCGGCACGGCAGCGCTCGCGGTCGGCATCCGCACCTTCTGGCTCGACCGGGCGGCGGGCCTGCTCCGCTTCGGCACCGGCGCGGGCATCACCTGGGGCTCGGACCCGGAGCGCGAGTGGCGCGAGACCGAGCTGAAGGCGTCCCGGCTGCTGGCGGTAGCGTCGGGAAGGTACACGGAAAACGGCGCGTACGGCGCGTACACAGAAAGCGGAGGGACCCTTTCGTGAAGATCTGGCTCGACGGAGGGCTCCGGGAGTCCGCTTCCGCCCGCGTCTCCGTCTTCGACCACGGACTGACCGTGGGCGACGGCATCTTCGAGACCGTCAAGACGGTCGACGGACGGCCGTTCGCCCTGACCCGGCACCTCGACCGGCTCGCCCGCTCGGCGCGCGGCCTCGGTCTGCCCGAGCCCGACCTCGACGAGGTACGCCGGGCCTGCGCGGCCGTCATCGACGCCAACCCGATATCCCTCGGCCGACTGCGGATCACCTACACCGGCGGCGAGTCACCGCTCGGCTCCGACCGTGGCGCGCACGGCCCGACGCTCCTTGTCGCGCTCGGCGAGACCGCCCGCCGTCCCGACGCGACCGCCGTGATCACCGTCCCGTGGACCCGTAACGAACGCGGTGCGCTGACCGGACTCAAGACGACCTCGTACGCCGAGAACGTCGTCGCGCTCGCGCGCGCCCGTGAACAGGGCGCGTCCGAGGCGCTGTTCGGGAACACCGCAGACCGGCTCTGCGAGGGCACCGGATCCAATGTGTTCGTCGTCCTCGACGGCGAGATCCACACCCCGCCCGTCGCGTCCGGCTGCCTCGCGGGCATCACCCGCGCCCTGACCGTCGACTGGACGGGCGCCAAGGAGACCGATCTGCCGCTGGACGTCCTGGACCGCGCCGACGAGGTCTTCCTCACCTCCACGCTCCGCGACGTCCAGGGTGTGCACCGGGTCGACGGACGTGAACTCCCGGGCGCGCCGGGCCCGGTGACCGCCAAGGCGATGCGGATCTTCGACGAGCGCGCCGGGAACGACCTCGACCCGTGACGCGGTAGGGAAGCGGTGGAAAACACGCCCCCGTAATCAGGATGACGACCGGGGGCACGGCGGGTACAACTCCCCTGATGACCACCACCCTGCGGCCGACCGGGCCGCTCGAACGCGCCGCCGACGGAGCGCTGTCACGCCACTACCAGGTGTGCGTGAACAGCCGTCCCGTGGGAGAGGCGGACCTCAGCACGGACGAGCGGTTCGGGCCCACCGTGGCCCGCGTCGGCAACCTGAGCATCGATGAGCCCGACCGGGGCAGGGGCCGCGGCACGGTCGCCGCGCTCGCCGCCGAAGAGATCGCGCGCGGCTGGGGCTGTACACGGATCGAGGCGTCCGTACCGGCCGGCGCCGAGACCGCGCTGGGCCTCGCCGGCGCCCTCGGCTACGTCGAGCGCAACCGCGGCATGAGCAAACACGTCGGCCCGACCGCTCCCGCCCTGCCGGACGGTGTGCACGCCCGCCCGATGACGGACGCGGAGTTCGAGGTGTGGGAGGCGCGGGCCATCAAGGAGTACGCGCGCTCCTGGATCGCCCGAGGCGTTCCCGAGGCCGAGGCCCGCGCCATGTCCGAGCGCGCTCACGCCCGGTTGTTCCCCGACGGCGCGGGCACCCCCGGCATGGTCGTCAGCGTCCTCGAACAGGACGACGAGCCCGTGGGCACCCTGTGGGTGGCCGTCCGTGACGACGACGCCTATGTCTACGACGTAGAGGTCGCCGAACAGCACCGCGGCAAGGGCCACGGCCGCTCCCTCATGCTGCTCGCCGAGCGCGAGGCCCTGACCGCCGGCCGCACCACCCTCGGCCTCACCGTCTTCGCGGACAACATTCCGGCCCGCCGCCTCTACGACTCGCTCGGCTACGAGACCCGGGTGATCCACCTGTACAAGGCGCTGTTGTAGCGGACCGGGCGGACCAGGCGGACCGGGTGGGGTGGCACGGGCCGTGGTGGGTTCTAGGCGTGCGCCAGCAGGCGGTCCGCGATCGTCTCGATCCGCCCGCGCAGGCCCTCCTGGCTCTTGCCACCGTCGAGCCGCTCCCCGTCGATGACGTACGTGGGGGTGCCGGTGACCCCGATCGCCTTGCCCTCGGCCTGGTCCGCGTCGACGATCAGGATGTGCCGGCCGTCGATGAGCGCGGTCTCGAACTCGTCGGCGTCCAGGCCCAGTTCGCGGGCCACGTCCAGGAGAAGGGCCTCGCCCCGGCGGTCCAGGTCCGCCACCCGGGCCAGCACGGCTTCGACATATGCCCAGCCCTGTCCCTGCTCGGTGGCTTCCTCCGTCGCCTGCGCCGCCGCGAAGGCGTACTTGTGCTTCTCCAGCGGGAAGTGCCGCAGCCTGATCTCCAGCCGGTCCCCGTAGCGGGCGCGCAGGGCGTGGACGTCGTCGAGGGCGGTGGTGCAGTCGGGGCACTGGAGTTCGCACCAGACGTCCAGGACGGGACGGGGTTCGGTGCTCGGGATGCTGGGGTCACTCATGGGGCCAGTCTCCCAGCCCGCCGCGCCGCGCCCCAACCGGGACCTGGGGATGATCCCGTACCCGGAGATCTCCCTGAGCTGTCGCCGGACCGTGGCCCGAGGTGCCCGTGACGGTGCAGGATGGAGGGGGACGAACCGTCCCAGCCCGACCAGCCGCCAGGAGGACCGGATGATTGCCGAGACCGTGTGTTCCGCCGTGGCCGTGGCCGGCCTCGGCATCGCCGCGGTGACCGCCTACCGCAAGCGTTTCCTAGCGGCGACCCGCCTGGCCGCGTATGCGCTGGTTCCCGCCGGTCTGGTGATGACCGGTGCCGTGAAGTGGGTGGTCGACACCGCGTTCAGCCCCACCGCCTGGGCGGGCTTCGGGGTGCTCGCGATCGCCTGGCTGCTGTTCATGACGACCCGCGCCGTCGAGCGCCGCCGTGGCGGTACCCGCAAGGAACGCAGGGCCGCGGCGAAGGCCGCCAAGCGGGAGGCCGTCGCACCCGCCGCCTCCGCGCCCTCGCTGGGCCAGGCCACCGGCCGGTCCCCGGCGACCCGCCCCGAGGCGCAGCCGGCCACGAAACCGGCTTCGAAGCCCACATCGGGCGGCACGGACGACTTCAGCGACATCGAGGCGATCCTGAAGAAGCACGGCATCTGACGAAGCACGGCATCTGAAGAAGCGCGGCGTCTGAGGAAGCCGGGCAAGAGGGTGTGCGTCTCAGTATGTGAGAAGTAGGCGGTTCACTAGGGCCTGTTCTCTCTGCGGCGTCTCACGATACGGTCACGGATACCTGCGAACTCCCTGCCATTCCGGGCGTGTTGATCGCCGAGCGGGGCCGCGCTACGTCATCATCGGCCCGAGATGCTCGACACCACACTTAGCGGCGCCGCCCCCATCGAAACGGCTCCCCACGACACGATTTCCCGGGGCGACGCGGTCACTCGGACCGCCACGGTCCCCCCGCCGCGTACCGCCCCGACGACACGTACCGTCACGCCGACGGATCCCGGTACCCCGCCGCGTACCGTCGCACCTCCGGTCGCCGTGGCCCGGCCGCCCGCGCCCCCGCTGGAAGAGCGGCGAGGGTGTCTGTTCGCCCTCTCGCAACCGCCGCTGATGATCTTCCTGACCGTGATCGGGATCCTGCTGATGATGGGCGCGCTGCACGACCTGTTCCTGCTGTGACCGGACCGGTCAGCCGGCGGCTTCCTTGCGGCGCGCCCGGTACGCGGCCACATGCAGGCGGTTTCCGCAGGTACGGCTGTCGCAGTAGCGGCGCGAACGGTTGCGCGAGAGATCCACGAAGGCCCGCCGGCAGTCCGGCGCCTCGCACCGCCGCAGCCGCTCCTGCTCACCGGCCACCACGAAGAACGCCAGCGCCATCCCGCAGTCGGCCGCGAGGTGGTCGGCGACGGACGCGCCCGGCGCGAAGTAGTGCATGTGCCAGTCGTAGCCGTCGTGGTCGGTGAGCCGGGGCGTGGTGCCCGCCGCCGCGACCAGTTCGTTGATGAGCCCGGCCACCGTCCGCGGATCGGGCTCGACGAACACCTGAGCGAACCGGTCGCGCACCCGGTGCACCCCGGCGAGGTCACGCTCCGTGAGCGTCCCCACATCGCTGAAGTCGTGCTTTCGTACGAACTCGCCCAGGGCCGTCACATCGGCGAGCCCGTCGGTCTTGTCGCTCCCCGACGTGCCGCGGTCGCCGCCGGTCTTGCCCTCCGGTACGGATTCCGGCGCGGACTCCGGTGCGGAGTTCACCAGATCGACCACGATGTCGAGCGCGCACCGGGTGTCGTGGGTGATCAGCACGATTCGCTCCCTGGCATGGGGGTCGGGCGCACGCCCGCCGATGCGAGCCGATGCTAGCGGCTTTGCGACACGCCGTAGGGGCCCGCGTGCGCCGGACCGGCACGACGCACCGGCGCCGCCGCCACGGAAATCCGCGGCGACGGCGCCGGTGTCTGCCGTATTCGGTTGTCGTGGCCCGCGCCGCCTCCCCGAGTCGGGCGGCGTCGGGCTGATCGCGTGGCTGTCCGCAGGCGGTGCCTAGCTTTCGGCCAGGATGTGGGAAAGCTCGGTGTCGAGATCGAAGTGGCGATGCTCCGTGCCGGGTGGCACGGCGGCGTCCGTTCGCTTCAGGAACGATTCCAGGGCCCGCGCCGGGGCCTCGAGCAGAGCCTCGCCTTCCGGGGAGCTGAGGGCGATGCAGACGACGCCCTGGCCGTGGCTACGGGACGGCCAGACACGGACGTCTCCGGTGCCGGTGGGCCGATGGAGGCCCTCGGCGAGGAGGTCGCGGGCGAACACCCACTCGACGGTCTCCTCGGCTCCGGTGTGGAAGGTGGCGTGCACGGCGTAGGGATCGGCCGTGTCATACCGCAGTCCTGCGGGTACAGGCAGTGAGGACTCGCTCGACACAACGAGGCGCAGGTGCAGCTCGCAGCTGACCGTGGTGTTCATAAGCGCCAGGGCCTTTCGCTCAGTGTGCGCTCGGGGATTCGCACGTCGGCGAAATCGACATGCCACCTACGGTGCCGTTGTAAACCCCTCTGGGAGTTTTGCGTGTCTTTAGGTACCTCGTACGGCGGAGTGATTGTTCGTCCTGTGGGACCATTCCGGTGACCGGATTCGCTCCGGTAGGTTTAGGCGTATGAATACGGGGAGTGACGGAACGGGGGAGGTCGCCTTGGCGGTCGACGAAGCCGACGGGACGAAGGCGGAGCGGGAGCTGGGCTCCCGGGCACCGGGGTTCATCCAGGCCCGCAGAACCCTGCACCTGAGCTGGCAGGTCGGGGTGTTCGTCGTCGGCCTCGCGGTGGTGGTCGCGGGCATCGTGATGCTGCCCCTGCCGGGGCCCGGCTGGCTGGTGATCTTCGGGGGCATGGCGATCTGGGCGACCGAGTTCGTCTGGGCGCAGCTCGCGCTCCGGTGGACGAAGCGCAAGGTCACCGAGGCGGCACAGCGTGCGCTCGACCCGAAGGTGCGCCGCCGCAACGTGATCCTCACGACGATCGGTCTGGTCATCGTGGCGGTGCTCGGCGGGATCTATCTCTGGAAGTTCGGCCTGGAGATGCCCTGGAACATCAAGGAGTGATCACCCCCTCGCGGGGGTCCGCTCCGGTGTCCGCGGCCCGCCTCCGACGTGGCTCCGACCCGCCTCGGGGCCGGTCGGAGGCAGCGGCTGACATGCGGTAATGTTCTCCGTGCGTCCGGGCGATTAGCTCAGTGGGAGAGCGCTTCGTTCACACCGAAGAGGTCACTGGTTCGAACCCAGTATCGCCCACCCGGACCTGCGGCCCGGAGGTTTCAAGCCTCCGGGCCGCGGGCTTTTGTGCGGAACTTCCTCGTCCGTGCGGGTAACGAAGCGGGTATCGACGCGGGTGTCGAATAGGCCGGAACTCATTTCCTGTCAATTCTGGAATGGGGAACTTCGGTTACCACCCGGGAATCTGACCGCTAATCAGCTGACCGGTAATCAGCTTGACCACCGGTTCATCCGGACGGGGCACGCGTCAGCGAAGCCTGCCGAGCGCGTCCCGCATCCGCCGTGCGTCCCGCAACCGCTGCTCATAGGTGGCCCCGAGTGCCAGCAGGACCAGACCCGCGACGGCCGGTGGCAGCCAGCGGGGGAGCGCGCCGACCATCTGGACGATGTACGGGGCGAGTTCGTGCAGGGCGACCAGGGCGAGGACACCGCCACCGAGCATCAACGGCGCCTGGAGACGCTGCCGGGCACCGATCAACGTGACCATGAGGGCCGCCGTGCCGAGCAGCAGCGGACGCGGCCAGTCGCCGTCGCCCCAGGCCGCCGCGAGGCTGGGCAGCAGCGTCGCCGCGAGCCCCGGCCCGTACGCCACCCAGGACGACGCCTCGGGATCGCGCCGCCGGCGCAGGACGCCGACCGCCAGCGCCAGGACCGTCACCGGGAGCGTGTACGCCTCCGTGGTCCGCACGTCCCACGCTCCCAGCCGCACCCAGGTCGCCAGGACGAACAGGGCCCCGGCCGCGTACCCGACGCCGCGACGGTCGTCCCGGAGGGCGGTCGCCGCGCAGATGACCCCGCACAGCGCGAGGACGAGGGCCAGCATCGGCGTGTCCTCGGCGGCCAGACCGATCGCGAGGAAACCCGCCACCGCTCCCGCGCACTCCACGACCGGCGTCAGCGGGTGCCCGGCGAACCGTGCCGCGAGCAGTGCGGCGGCCACCGGAACCACCAGCACGAGCAGGGCCGTCGAGGAGGGGGCCCACCCGGCCGAAGCTCCTACGGCACAGGCCAGTCCGGTGGCGTACGCGACCGCGCCGGCCGCCGAGACCTGCGCCGGGCGCGGGTCCGCGCTGCGTCCCGTACGCAGGCACGCGAGGGCGAACAGCACCGTCAGGGCGGCCAGGGTGCCGAGGGTCGCCGCCTCGGTCGCCAGCGCGAGACACGCGACGCTGAGCGAGGTGCCCAGGGCGAGGAGGTGGGCGGTGAGGGGGAGAAGAGGGAGGGAGGGAGTGGTTGCCCGGGGCGGGGAGTTGGGGGGCGTCGGCGCCGTGGCGTCCGTACCGGTACTGGCGCCGGTCGAAGTACCCGTACTCGTGTCCGTGCTCGTCGCGATCGCCAGTACTGCCGCCGTCAGGGCGACCTCCGCCACCACCACCGCCGGGTACGGCAGGGAAAGTGCCGGGGGCAGGAGGAAGAGGGTCGCCCAGGCGAGGGTCAGCGTTCCGGCGGACAGGGCCGGGTGCCAGGCATGTTGCCGTCCGGCGCGGTGCGCGAGGGCGTACAGCACCCCGGCGACGACCGCGAGGGTCACGCACACGGCGGTGCCGTCCGGCAGGGGGACGCCGACCGCCGACCCGTCCAGGAGGTCCGATGGCACACCCGACCACACCGCGTCGGTCAGGTTCACCGGTCCCAGTGCCGTCACGGCGAGCCGGGGCAGCGTCCACAGCACGGCGACCACCTGCACGACGGCCGAAGCGGTGGCGAGGCCGCGCCGGAACGCGCCGTCGGGGAAGGGGAGTTCGGCCGGTGCCCACGGCCGCAGCGCCACCGCGCCCACCGCGAACCCGCAGAGCAGATACACGGGGACCGTCCACGACAGGGCGCCCGTCAGCATCTCGGCCGGTACGCCACCGAGCGCCGCCACCGACAGGAGGCCGCCGGAGAGAGCCGTACCGAAGGCGATGCCCGAGTGCGTCACCCGGTACGCCACCGCGAAAGCGATCACGGCGGCCAGGGCGAGCAGCGCACTGGCACCGGCCGCGTCCGCGAGGTCCGAGGTCACCCAGGACAGCCAACTCGCCGCCAGCACACCCCACGCGCCGGTCACCAGCGCGCCGACGGCCGCCGCGATCCGAGTCGCCCGGTCGTCCGTCCGCAGGGCGAGGGCCGCGTCGAACGCGCAGGTCGCCAGCAGAGCCGCCGTCAGCGTGTGGGCACCGGCCCCGGCCGCCGTACCCCACAGGAACAAGGGGAGTTGGACCGCCGCCACGGCCGAGGGCAACGGCAGCCGCAGCTCCCGCAGCCACAGCCCGTACCCCGCCCACACCACGGCGAGGACGGTCATCGCGGCGGCCGTGAACCCGGTGCCGGACGTTCCGGGCAGTGCCACCTCGTGCAGCGCGTACGCGTCCAGCACGGTCAGGGCGAGGCCGAGCGCCGCCACCGTCTCCGCCGTCGCCCGCAGCCCGCGCTTCAGCAGGAGTACGGGGGCGCCGAGTGCCGCGAGCGTCACCGCGCCGAGCACCGCCGAGCGGCCCGTGATGCCGAGATGGCCCCAGCTCACCACGGTGAAGGCGATCGCCGCGATGGTGAGGAGGCTGCCGCCCAGGGCGAGCAGCAGGTTCTGCACGCTCGGCGCGCCCGCCTCCGGCCGGGCCCCGTCCCGCGTGCCGGGCGCGGGCGCGCCCCACGCGGGCGCCGCCTGCCGCGAGGCAGCCTGGAGGGCGCCGAGCAGCCAGGCCCGGCGGGCCAGCAACTGGGTTCTGCGGACGTCGAGTTGCCGCAGTTCCAGGTCGAGGATCCGCAGCTCCTCGGCCGGTGGCGGAAGGTTCGTCATGCCGAGGAGTGTGGCGCGGGTCACGGCGCGCGGCATGAGCGCGGATACTCAGGGCGTACTCAGATTCCCGCCCCGCGTTCCGGTCCCGGGTCCCGTCCCGCGTTCCGGTCCCACGTTCTCGACCCGCGCGGGTGTCTGCCCCTTGTCGCGCCGTCGGCGGGTCAGACTCGGCGTATGAACTGGAGCCACTACCGCTTCCGCAGCGTCTGGGACCTCCCGGCCGGACCGGCCGCCGTTTACGCCGTCCTGGCGGAGGCCGAGGCGTACCCGGGCTGGTGGCCGCAGGTCCGCGAGGTGACACCCGTCGACGACCGCAGCGGCACCGCCCGCTTCCGCTCCCTGCTGCCGTACGACCTCGTCGTCACCGCCACCGAAACGCGCCGTGACCCGGCCGCCGGCGTCCTGGAGATCGCGATGGGCGGCGATCTGGAGGGCTGGGCCCGCTGGACCGTCCGCGCCGCGGGGACCGGCACCCGCGCGCTCTACGATCAGGAGGTCGAGGTGCGCAAGGCCCTGCTGCGGCGGCTCGCCGTGCCCGGCCGGCCCGTGTTCCTCTTCAACCACGCCTGGATGATGCGCGCGGGCCGCCGTGGGCTCACCACGCGGCTGAAGCGGCTGAAAGCGGTTTGAAGGAAACCCGCCGAGACCTGTATGGTTCAGTCCGTTCCCGGGCGATTAGCTCAGTGGGAGAGCGCTTCGTTCACACCGAAGAGGTCACTGGTTCGAACCCAGTATCGCCCACCGGGACAAGCCGGTCCGTCAGCAGACGGACCGGCTTTCCGCTGTTCGCGCCCCTCCCCAGGACTCAGGCCGCCGCCGGGAGTTCGGGCCGCAGCGGCCACGCCGGATCCACGGCCTCCTGGGTGCCCGAGCGCGCGAACCACGCCTGTAGCCCACGCGCCTGCGCCGCATGCCACACCGCCTGCAAGGTGTGCAGCTCGCCAGGGGCCAGCCGGTCCAGGCGGGTGGCGAAACGGCGGCCCACCGCCCGTACGACATCCAGCGCCGCGAGGGCGTCCGCCGCCGCCTCGTGCGCGCCCCGCAGCTCCACGTCGTAGTGCGCGCACAGGTCGGTCAGGGTGCGGCGGCCCTTGCGGTAGCGGTCCAGATGTTTGTCCAGGACCCGGGGGTCGAGCACCCACATGGGTGACCGCTCGAAATAGTGGGCGAGCGACGACGCCCGGTGGCGGCGCAACTCGCGGTCCAGCAGGGTCAGATCGAACGGAGCGTTCATCACCACGAGCGGGCGGCCCGCCGCGCTGTGCTCGCTCAGTTCCTTGGCTATCTCCTCCATCACGGGCGACGGCCAGCGGCCGTTGCGCCGTAGCTGTTCGTCCGTCAGCCCGTGTACGGCCGTCGCCGCCTCGGGCACCGGCACTCCCGGATTCACCAGCCACCTGCTCACCCGTGGGCGCAGCCCCGCCGCGTCCTGAAAGACGACGGCGGCCGACACGATCCGGTCGGTCTCCACATCCACGCCGGTCGTCTCCGTGTCGAAGGCGACCAGAGGGCCCTCGTACCAGCGCGTCATACCTACACAACTCCTCGTTCACCTCAGGCAGTTGACCTGCCTTCTCTGCCCGTTTCGGTGATACCCGGGCTGTTTGTTCCGTACGCCGCACGGAGACAACACAGATACAGGCCGGAGGAGTTCAAGGGCCCGGCCGCCCAACCACCGGACGCGGAAGGCTTGTTGGATATGGCGATCGCGCAGCCCGAAAGGGGCGGGCTGCTGCCCGAACGGACAGCACGACGTGGCACCCTCGCCGCCACCGCGTGCATGGAGACCTTGCAGGTGGGATATCTGCACGCCGTCGCGGCGGCTGCCGGATGCTCCCTGTCCCAGCCCTTTCCCGACAACGGCATCGACTGGCACGTCAGCCACAGCGCCCCCGGGCACACGGTCGACGACGAAGTCACCATCAAGGTGCAGCTCAAGTGCACCTACCAGATACCGCCGAACCCGCCGGGTCCCGCGTTCTCGTTCACGCTGGACAACGCGCATCTGGCGAAGCTCGCGCGGACACCGGTCTCCGTGCACAAGATCCTTGTCGTGATGCTGGTGCCGCGTTCCCAGGACGACTGGCTGCGCGCCGGCCACGACCGGCTCGACCTGCGGCACTGCTGCTACTGGATCAACCTCGCGGGCCACGCCGTCACCGGCCGGACCAGGACCACCGTGCGCGTGCCGACCTCGCGCATCTTCGACGACCGGGCGCTCTGCGAGATCATGACGCGGGTCGGAACGGGAGGCAGACCGTGACGTACCGACCGCCCGGCGAACCATCCGGACCCCCACCCTTGAAACCCGCGACACCCGTGAAGTCCGCGACGCCCGTGAAAGCCGTGAAGCCCGTGAATGCGGTGCCGCACGCCCTGCCGCACCCCGTCGACCTGGCGAGCGCCTGGTCCCAGCCACCGCCACCCGACCAGGTCGACCCCGCCGTGCTCGGTGCGCTCCTCGACCGGCACGGCTGGCGGCGACGTGGCGGCGACCCCGGTCGGTACGCACGCTGGACCCCGCCAGGACCCGGCGCCGGACGCACCAGCCTGCTCGTGCCGGAGACCCGGGCCTTCCCCGACAGCGACGATCTGCTCGCCGAGGCCCTGGACGCGTTGCAGCGCAGCGGTACGCCCTCCGCGCGCGAGGTGCTCGTCGGCCTCTCCGTGCCCAGCGACGAGATCCGCTGGTGGCGGGATGTGCCGGCAGGGCCCGCGGGCGCCGGCACCTGGCCCGAGGAGGAGCGGTTGCGTACGGCGGCCCGGCTGATGCTTCTCGCGGGCGCGCTCGCCGCACGTGGACGCGCCGGTTACTACGGCGCCCGGCACCGAGGGCCCGCCGCCGCGTCCCTGGACACCGTCCTGGTCGGCGCCGCACCCGGCGGGCGCCGGCTGACCGCCTTCGTGCCGGTGAGTACCGGGCGCCCGCTCTCCGTCCGGCTGCACCAGGCCCTGTACGCGGCCCGCGAGGCCATCGACTACCGGCGGGCGACCGGCGGCATGGACGCCTTCGACGGCGCAGTCGAAGCGGGCGTCAGCCATGAGCTGACCGAGGCCCTGATCGCCCTGGTCCGGGGCACCGAGGGCGCCAGGATCGCCGTCGAATGGGCACCGGCGATCGGCGTGCCCGACGATTGCGCGGCCACCGTCGAACCCGTCGAGTTCTCGCCAGGTGACCTGCCCGCGCTGCGGGCGGCGAGCGAGCGCTATCTGCGCGACGAGCCCTCGGTACCGGTGCGCCTGACCGGCGCCGTGGTGCGGATGCGCCGCTCGGGACCGCGCGGCGAGGGGAACGTACGGCTGCGGGTGCTCGCGGGCGCGGAGGTGCCGCACGTACGGCTGACCCTGGACGAGGAGTCGTACCGGATTGCGGGCCACGCCCATCTGGTGGGGCTGCCGATTCGGGTGCACGGGCGCCTGGAGAGCCGGGGCGGCTTCCGCAGGCTCACCGGGGCGTCCGGCGTCGTCCCCGTCCAGGTGGACGAGGCCGAGCGCGACCGGCTGATGAAGGCGCTCCAGGAGAACCTGGACTTCTTCGAGGAGGCGTGCAGCGGCGACTAGGGGGCTTCTGATGGATCTCCGTGGCGTCGCGACGCCCGGCACGCCCTCTCGCCGCACCGGGCGAAAGCCCAAGTACGCCCAGTACGAGGGCTTCCGCCCGGCACGCCGAGAGCACGCACCGAACGCCGCTCCTTCTTCCACGGAGATCCATCAGAAACCCCCTAGCGCCCAGGGCAGAGGGGCTGCCCGGCCGTTTCGCGGTGGGGTCCTCGCGATCGGTACGATTCCTGGTGCGCGCGCACCAGGGTTCGGTGCCGCGCCCACCTTCAGTCAGGAGAGACCGGTGTCAGACGTCCGCGTGATCATCCAACGCGATTCCGAGCGGGAAGAGCGCGCGGTGACGACGGGCACCACGGCCGCCGACCTCTTCACCGGCGAGCGCACCGTCATCGCCGCGCGTGTGGGCGGCGAGCTGAAGGACCTGGCGTACCCGGTCGCGGACGGCGACGAGGTCGAGCCCGTCGAGATCTCCTCCGAAGACGGCCTGAACATCCTGCGGCACTCCACCGCGCACGTCATGGCGCAGGCCGTCCAGGAACTGTTCCCCGACGCCAAGCTGGGCATCGGGCCGCCGGTCAAGGACGGCTTCTACTACGACTTCGACGTCGAGAAGCCGTTCACGCCCGAGGATCTCAAGGCCGTCGAGAAGAAGATGCAGGAGATCCAGAAGCGCGGACAGCGGTTCGCGCGACGCGTCGTCACCGACGACGACGCGCGCGAGGAACTGGCCGACGAGCCGTACAAGCTGGAACTCATCGGCATCAAGGGCTCCGCGTCGCACGACGACGGCGCCGATGTCGAGGTCGGCTCGGGCGAGCTGACGATCTACGACAACCTCGACCCCAAGACCGGCGACCTGTGCTGGAAGGACCTCTGCCGGGGCCCGCACCTGCCTACCACCCGGAACATCCCGGCGTTCAAGCTGATGCGTAACGCCGCCGCGTACTGGCGCGGCAGCGAGAAGAACCCCATGCTCCAGCGGATCTACGGCACCGCGTGGCCGTCCAAGGACGAGCTGAAGGCCCATCTGGAGTTCCTCGCCGAGGCCGAGAAGCGCGACCACCGCAAGCTCGGCCAGGAGCTGGACCTCTTCTCCATCCCGGAGCAGATCGGCTCGGGCCTCGCCGTCTTCCACCCCAAGGGCGGCATCATCCGCCGGGTCATGGAGGACTACTCGCGCCGCCGCCACGAGGAGGAGGGGTATGACTTCGTCTATACCCCGCACGCCACCAAGGGGAAGCTCTTCGAGACCTCGGGGCACCTCGACTGGTACGCGGACGGCATGTACCCGCCCATGCAGCTCGACGAGGGGGTGGACTACTACCTCAAGCCCATGAACTGCCCGATGCACAACCTGATCTTCGACGCGCGCGGCCGGTCGTACCGTGAACTCCCGCTGCGCCTCTTCGAGTTCGGGACCGTGTACCGGTACGAGAAGTCGGGCGTCGTGCACGGTCTGACCCGCGCGCGCGGCTTCACGCAGGACGACGCGCACATCTACTGCACCAAGGAGCAGATGGCGGACGAGCTGGACTCGACGCTGACCTTCGTGCTGAACCTGCTGCGGGACTACGGTCTGACCGACTTCTATCTGGAGCTGTCCACCAAGGACCCGGAGAAGTTCGTGGGGTCGGACGAGGTGTGGGAAGAGGCCACCGAGACACTGCGGAAGGTCGCCGAGAAGCAGGGGCTCCCGCTCGTCCCGGACCCGGGCGGCGCCGCCTTCTACGGGCCGAAGATCTCCGTCCAGACCAAGGACGCCATCGGCCGGACCTGGCAGATGTCGACCGTGCAGCTCGACTTCAACCTCCCGGAGCGCTTCAACCTGGAGTACACGGGTCCGGACGGCTCCAAGCAGCGGCCCGTCATGATCCACCGTGCGCTGTTCGGCTCGATCGAGCGGTTCTTCGCGGTGCTCCTTGAGCACTACGCGGGCGCGTTCCCGGCCTGGCTGGCGCCGGTGCAGGCGGTCGGTATCCCGGTGGGCGACGCGCACATCCCCTACCTCCAGGAGTTCGCCGCCGAGGCCAAGCGCCAGGGGCTGCGGGTCGAGGTGGACGCGTCGTCGGACCGGATGCAGAAGAAGATCAGGACCCAGCAGAAGCTGAAGGTCCCGTTCATGATCATCGTCGGTGACGAGGACATGCACGCCGGTACGGTCTCCTTCCGCTACCGGGACGGCTCCCAGGAGAACGGCATCCCGCGCGACCAGGCGCTGGCGAAGCTGGTGGACGTGGTGGAGCGGCGCGTCCAGGTGTGACCGGCCGATCGTGCGGGGTGATCGGCTGATCGCGCGCATGCGACCGGCTGATCGCCGTCGGCCCCCGGGAAGCCTCGCCTCCCGGGGGTCATATGCTGCTCAGCATGACGACGAGTGAGCCGGAGCGGCAGAGCGGCGTAGGGACGCCCGACGCGTTCCAGCGGCTGTGGACACCCCATCGGATGGCGTACATCCAGGGGGAGAACAAGCCGACCGGACCGGGAGTCGACGACGGGTGTCCCTTCTGCTCCATCCCGGCCAAGTCCGACGAGGACGGCCTGATCATCCGCCGGGGCGAGCATGTCTACGCGGTGCTCAACCTCTACCCGTACAACGGCGGACATCTGATGGTCGTGCCGTACCGGCATGTCGCCGACTACACCGAACTCACGCCTGTGGAGACCGCCGAACTCGCGCTGCTGACCAAGCAGGCGATGACGACGCTGCGGTCCGCTTCGGGGGCGCACGGCTTCAACATCGGCATGAACCAGGGCACGGTCGCGGGCGCGGGGATCGCCGCGCATCTGCATCAGCACATCGTGCCGCGCTGGGGTGGCGACACGAACTTCATGCCGGTGATCGGCCATACGAAGGTGCTGCCGCAGCTACTCGCGGATACCCGTAAGTTGCTGGCCGACGCCTGGCCCACCGAGGCATAGCGCGGCTCCGAAGGAGCGCCCCCGAAGGGGGCGCGGGGAACTGCGCGGCCAGCCACAGCCGACCCGCAGCTCCTTACGTACCGTTCTCCGCCCCGCTCGCTCCCAGCGGAGCGCTCACGCATCGTAGACGTCTGCCTTCCTAGGTGCCGGGTCCTGGACCGCTCCGCTCAGGAAGCCCGAGCGGGCGCCGAACTTCTCGGTGTCCACGCCGTTCTCTTCGAGGACCTTGATCGCCGCCGTGTGGACGACGCGCAGGACCGGCGTTGCCGCGCGCAGCGCGTCGTCGGCCATGAAGCGGTGCCGCCAGGGCTTGTCCGCCCAGGCGTGCCGCAGTCCGAAGGGCTCGGGCAGCGACAGCGATCCGCCGAGGAAGTCCAGGACCGGCGGATACCAGGTGAAGGGGGCGCGCGCCGCGAGCCGTACCACCTCGTCCGTCTCGACCAGCGGCAGATTGCGGGTCCTGGTCTCCCAGAACTTGATCGCCTTCGGTATGTCCTTGGTCTTGGCCGCGGGGCCGCTGGTGAACAGGGAGTGCACCGGGCCCAGGGCGTGCCCGGTGACCTCGATACGCAGCGTCTGGTGGAGCACGGTGACCGTGATCAGCATCGTGATCACCAACTGGCCGTCCCAGAGGGTGAACTGGACGCCCAGATAGTGGCGGTCGCCGCTGCCGAACTGCTGCTCGTTGCAGATCCGCTGTATCTCGTGGTTCTTGATCTGGAACGCCTCGACGTCCGTGCCCGACGGCCGGGACACCGCTTTCGCGCCCTCCCCGATGGGCGTCACGATCCAGTGCCGGATCGACGGTGTGGGGAAGCCTCCGGTGTGCAGGGGGCCGCGCTCCAGCATCCGGAGCTGGTCGTGCACCGAGCGGATGACGTCCCAGCTGCGGAAGGGGTGGATCTCGGTGCCGGGCTCGCGGGGCAGCAGGTCCTCGGCGAGCTGCCAGCTGCCCCAGCGGGTGCCCATACCGAGAATGCCCTTGGGACCGGCGTAGAAGACCGAGTTGGACTGCTGCTCGGCGCTGAGCCGGGCGAGGCTCTGGCGGAGCTGCTCGGCCGCCGTCTCGTTCGGATGGGTGGGCACCGCCTCCGGGATCTTCGGACCGATGCCGCCGCCCGACAGCAGGCCGTCCCACCGCGCGCGCAGATCGCGCGCGGTGCGCTCGCAGATCTGCTTCGCCCAGACCCAGCCGACGACCGGCATGACGACCGCGCCCCGCGTGTACCACGCCCAGAAACCGCCGAAGGGGAGCCGGATCAGGAAGATCACGGCGAACACGCCCGCGGCCACCAGGACCGCGGTGGCCAGCGCGGACGCCCGCTTGTTGGTGGCCTTGGCGATCATCCTGCGGATCTGGAAGACCAGCAGCCACATCACCAGACCCGGCAGGAAGATCAGCCCGCAGAGCACCATGACGGCGGTCAGCCAGCTGTCGCGCTCCTTGCGGATGCGGTTGGCCGCCAGGCAGTGCTCCACGACCGTCTGCGGCTCGGTCCCGAAGGACTGGATGAGCGGCTTGCGCCCACCGCCGAGCATGCGGAGCTGGACGGCCCGCGCGAACGCCTCACCGAGGTTCGGCTCGAACAGGGTCGCCCACTTGGGACCCTTCGAGACCTTCGACTGATGCCAGTCGCTGTTGGCGTCGAGGATCTTGTCGACCTTGTCGTCCCGGTACGCCGCCGACGCGAGCGCCTGGGTGGCCGCGGTCTGGCCCGCCGAACCCGCGAGCGGAACCTGTGCTCCGGGCCTGAAGTCGAATACGTCCGCCACTGCCGCCCCCATCGCCGCCGTGCACCCGCTGCTGCGGCTCTTCCCGACTTCCCTGGCCCGCACACCTGTTGATCCGGTCATCGAGTTGATCAGGTCATCAGCGTATCCGGGGAGACCGGCATCCGTCAGGGGTACCGGGATCCCGTACCCGGACCGGACCCGCCCGCCGGGTACGGGAGTTCGGCGGGCGGCGCCGGCCATGGGCTCCGGCCACGCACGGGCCGCGGGCCCCGACTACGGGGTGTCCTGCGCCTGTTCGCGGATCCGTTCCGACAGGTGCGCCGGCATCGGCTCGTGCCGTGCGTACGCGCGGCTGAAACGAGCGGTGCCGTGCGACAGCGACCGCAGATCCACCGCGTACCGGCCGATCTCGATCTCCGGGACCTCGGCCCGTACGAGGGTGCGCCCGCCCGGTGTCTGTTCGGTGCCCACGACCCGGCCGCGCCGTCCCGACAGGTCACTCATCACCGAGCCGACGTCCTCGTCGCCGATGAGGACCCGTACCTCCACGACCGGTTCCAGGAGATGGATCGTGGCGTCCCCTGCGGCGTCCCGCAGGGCCAGCGCGCCCGCCGTCTGGAACGCGGCGTCCGACGAGTCCACCGAGTGCGCCTTGCCGTCGAGCAGGGTGACCCGCACATCGATCAGCGGATAGCCCGCCGCGACGCCCTTCGCCGCCTGGGCGCGGATGCCCTTCTCGACGGACGGGATGAACTGCCGCGGCACCGCGCCGCCGACGACCTTGTCCACGAACTCGATGCCGGAACCGCCGGGAAGCGGCTCCACCTCGATCTCGCAGATCGCGAACTGCCCGTGCCCGCCGGACTGTTTGACATGCCGCCCGCGCCCCGGCGACCGGCCCGCGAACGTCTCGCGCAGGGACACCTTGTGCGGCACCACGTCGACCTGGACGCCGTAGCGGTTGCGCAGCCGTTCCAGGGCCACGTCCGCGTGCGCCTCGCCCAGGCACCACAGGACCACCTGATGGGTGTCCTGGTTCTGTTCGAGGCGCATCGTCGGATCCTCGGCGACCAGCCGCGACAGCCCCTGCGACAGCTTGTCCTCGTCGGCCTTGCTGTGCGCCTCGATCGCCAGCGGAAGCAGCGGGTCGGGCATGTCCCACGGCTCCATCAGCAGCGGGGCGTCCTTGGCGGACAGCGTGTCACCGGTCTCGGCGCGGTTCAGCTTGGCCACGCACGCCAGATCGCCCGCCACGCACTGAGTGAGGGAACGCTGCTGCTTCCCGAACGGCGCGGTCAGGGCGCCGACCCGTTCGTCGTGTTCGTGCACGTCCTGCGGGACGTGCGGGTCGCCGTTCGCGTGGACCCGGTCCGTCAGCCCGTGCCCGGAGACATGGACCGTCTCGTCGGGGCGCAGGGTGCCCGAGAACACCCGTACCAGCGAGACCCGGCCCACGTACGGGTCGGACGCCGTCTTCAGGACCTCGGCGACCAGCGGCCCTTCCGGGTCGCAGTCGACGGCCGGGCGGGACGCGCCCTGCGGTGTGAACACGGCCGGAGTCGGGCGTTCCAGCGGGGTCGGGAACCCTCCCGTGACCAGTTCCAGGAGTTCCACCGTGCCGAGCCCCTGCTTGGCGCCGTCCGCCGCCGGCGCCGCCGCGAGGACCGGATGGAACGCCCCGCGCGCGACGGCCCGCTCCAGGTCGTCCACGAGGGTCTTGACGTCGATGTCCTCGCCGCCGAGATACCGGTCCATGAGGGTCTCGTCCTCGCTCTCCGCGATGATCCCCTCGATCAGGCGGTTACGGGCCTCGGCGAGCAGCGGCAGCTGTTCGGGGCCCGGCTCCGACTCCTTGCGCTCCCCGGACGCGTAGTCGAAGAGCCGCTGCGAGAGCAGCCCGATCAGGCCCGTCACGGGCGCGTGCCCGTCCGGCGCCGGATCGCCGTGCAGCGGCAGATACAGCGGCAGCACGGCGTCGGGGTCGTCCCCGCCGAAGGTCTCCGCGCAGACCCGTGTCATCTCCTCGAAGTCGGCGCGGGCCGCCTCCAGGTGCGTCACCACGATGGCGCGCGGCATGCCGACGGCCGCGCACTCCTCCCAGACCATGCGGGTCGAGCCGTCCACACCGTCCGCGGCCGAGACGACGAAGAGGGCCGCGTCCGCGGCGCGCAGACCGGCCCTCAGCTCTCCGACGAAGTCGGCGTATCCGGGGGTATCGAGAATATTGATCTTGTACCCGTCCCAGGCGACGGGCACCAGGGAGAGCTGCACCGAGCGCTGTTGCCGGTGCTCGATCTCGTCGTAGTCCGAGACGGTGCCGCCGTCCTCGACACGGCCCGCCCTGTTCACCGCCCCCGCGGTCAGCGCGAGGGCCTCCACCAGCGTGGTCTTGCCCGATCCGCTGTGGCCGACCAGCACCACATTCCTTACGGACGCGGGGTGGTCGGCCGTTACCGCCCTGCCGGCGGCTCCGGGGTGTGCGTTCGTCTTGTCGCCCATGACTTGCCTCCCGAGTTCGTGCACGGTGAGGTCCCTGTGGGGCGCGGACAGGCGAGGCCGCGTCGACGGCGGCTCCAGCGACGCCCGCGGTGCTTTCGAGCTTTCCACTCCCGTCATGGTGCGTCCATACGTCGTACGCGGCCATACGGTCACGGTGCCCGGCGGTCGCGCCCCCGCGCGCGTGACTACGATGGGCCAGCCGGTGGCCAGTAGGGGCCGCACGGCCCACCGACCCTCGGGAAGGCCATGCTGAACAAGTACGCGCGTGCATTTTTCACGCGTGTCCTCACACCGTTCGCCGCGTTTCTGATCCGCCGGGGGGTGAGCCCCGACACGGTGACCCTCGTCGGCACGGCCGGGGTGGTGGCGGGAGCGCTGGTCTTCTTCCCCCGGGGCGAGTTCTTCTGGGGCACCGTCGTCATCACCCTGTTCGTGTTCTCGGACCTCGTCGACGGCAACATGGCGCGCCAGCTCGGCCGCTCCAGCCGCTGGGGCGCCTTCCTGGACTCCACCCTGGACCGGGTCGCGGACAGCGCCGTCTTCGGCGGCTTCGCGCTCTGGTACGCGGGCACCGGCGACGACAACATCCTGTGCGCGGTGTCGATCTTCTGCCTGGCCAGCGGTCAGGTCGTGTCCTACACCAAGGCGCGCGGTGAGTCGATCGGGCTGCCCGTCGCCGTGAACGGTCTGGTCGAGCGGGCCGAACGGCTGGTGATCTCCCTCGTCGCGGCAGGTCTGGCGGGTCTGCACGCGTTCGGCGTCCCCGGTATCCAGGTGCTGCTGCCGATCGCCCTGTGGGCCGTCGCCGTCGGCAGCCTGGTCACGCTCGTCCAGCGCGTCGTCACCGTCCGCAGGGAGGCCGCGGAGGCCGACGCCGCGACGGCGTCGCCGAGCGGCGGGGCGTCCTCGTGAGCCGTCTCGGTGAGCAGATGACGGACCGGCTGTACGGAATCGGCTGGAGCACCGTCAAGCGACTTCCCGAGCCGGTCGCCGTACGTCTCGGCCGCAGCGTCGCCGACCTCGCCTGGAAGCGGCGCGGCAAGGGCGTGCTGCGCCTGGAGGCCAACCTCGCGCGCGTGGTGCCCGACGCGGGCCCGCAGGAGCTGGCCGCGCTGTCCAAGGCGGGGATGCGCTCGTACGTGCGCTACTGGATGGAGTCGTTCCGGCTGCCCGCGTGGAGCGACGAGCGGATCAGGACCGGTGTCGAGATCAAGGGCCTGTCACACCTGACGGACCAGCTCGCCTCCGGACGCGGTGCCCTCGTCGCGCTGCCGCACCTCGGGAACTGGGACCTCGCGGGCGCCTGGGTCACCAGGGCGCTGGACATCCCCTTCACGACCGTCGCCGAGCGCCTGAAGCCCGAGACGCTGTACGACCGGTTCGTCGCCTACCGCGAGGGACTGGGCATGGAGGTGCTGCCGCACACCGGCGGCTCCGCGTTCGGGACGCTGGCACGGCGCCTGCGCGCGGGCGGCCTGGTCTGTCTCGTCGCCGACCGTGATCTGTCCGCGTCGGGCGTCGAGGTCGACTTCTTCGGGGCGACGGCGCGGATGCCCGCGGGACCCGCGTTGCTCGCGCAGCAGACCGGCGCGGCGCTGCTGCCGGTCACCCTCTGGTTCGACGACTCACCGGTCATGCGGGGCCGGATCCATCCGCCCGTCGACGTACCCGCGTCAGGTACGCGCGCGGAGAAGACGTCTGTCATGACACAGGCGCTGGCCGATGCCTTCGCCACGGGGATCGCTGACCATCCGGAGGACTGGCACATGTTGCAGCGGCTGTGGCTCGCGGACCTCGACCCGGCGAAGGAGCCGGCCGGGGACACCGCGGAGGGGTCGGGCAAGGGGACACCGTGAAGATCGGGATCGTCTGCCCGTACTCCTGGGACGTGCCGGGCGGCGTCCAGTTCCACATCCGTGACCTGGCGGAGCATCTGATCCGCCTCGGGCACGAGGTGTCCGTCCTCGCGCCCGCGGACGACGAGACACCGCTTCCCCCGTACGTCGTCTCGGCGGGCCGGGCCGTCCCGGTGCCCTACAACGGCTCGGTGGCGCGGCTCAACTTCGGGTTCCTGTCGGCCGCGCGGGTACGGCGCTGGCTGCACGACGGGACCTTCGACGTGATCCACATCCACGAGCCGGCCGCGCCGTCGCTCGGGCTGCTGGCGTGCTGGGCGGCCCAGGGACCCATCGTGGCCACCTTCCACACCTCGAACCCGCGCTCCCGCGCGATGGTCGCCGCGTACTCCATCCTGCAAGCCGCCCTGGAGAAGATCAGCGCCCGGATCGCGGTCAGCGAGTACGCCCGCCGGACCCTTGTCGAACACCTGGGCGGGGACGCGGTGGTCATCCCCAACGGCGTCGACGTCGACTTCTTCGCCGACGCCGAGCCCCGCGAGGAGTGGCAGGGCGGCACCATCGGCTTCATCGGCCGGATCGACGAGCCCCGCAAGGGCCTGCCCGTCCTCATGAAGGCGCTGCCCCGCATCCTCGCCGAGCGGCCCGGGACCCGGCTGCTGGTCGCCGGGCGCGGGGACGAGGAGGAGGCCGTCGAGACCCTGCCGCGCGAGATGCGCGCCCGGGTGGAGTTCCTCGGCATGATCAGCGACGTGGACAAGGCGCGGCTGCTGCGCAGCGTCGATCTGTACGTGGCGCCCAACACCGGCGGCGAGAGCTTCGGGATCATCCTGGTCGAGGCGATGTCGGCGGGCGCGCCCGTACTCGCGTCCGACCTGGACGCCTTCGCGCAGGTCCTGGACCAGGGCGCCGCCGGTGAACTCTTCGCCAACGAGGACGCCGACGCCCTCGCGACCGCCGCCGTCGCCCTCCTGGACGACCCGCGGCGCCGCAAGGAACTGCGCGAACGCGGCAGCAAGCACGTCCGCCGCTTCGACTGGTCGACGGTCGGCGCGGACATCCTGTCCGTCTACGAGACGGTCACGGACGGCGCCGCCGCGGTCGCCGCGGACGAACGCACCACGGGCCTGCGGGCCCGCTTCGGCCTGGGACGGGACTGACCGTGACCACCACTCTGATCCTGATCGCGGTCGTCCTGTTCGCGATCGGGCTGTACCTGAGCTGGACCGCCGGGCGGCTCGACCGGCTGCACGCCCGGATCGACGCGGCCCGCGCCGCGCTCGACGCCCAACTGCTGCGCCGCGCCTCCGTCGCCCAGGAACTCGCCACCTCCGGCGTCCTCGACCCGGCCGCCTCGATCGTGCTGTACGAGGCGGCGCACGCGGCCCGGCAGGCCGAGGAGGAGCAACGCGAGGTCGCCGAGAGCGAGTTGAGCCAGGCGCTGCGTGCCGTCTTCGGCGAGGCCCAGCAGGTCGAGGCGGTCCGCGAGGCACCCGGCGGCGAGGCCGCGGCGGGGGAGTTGGCGCAGGCCGTCCGCCGGGTCCCGATGGCACGGCGCTTCCACAACGACTCGGTACGCGCCGCGCGGGCCCTGCGCCGGCACCGCAAGGTGCGCTGGTTCCGGCTCGCCGGACACGCGCCGTTCCCGATGGCCTTCGAGATGGACGACGAGCCGCCGGTGGCCCTCGCGGACCGCGCGGGCGCGTAGCGGGCGGACCGCGTCGGCGCGGCAGGGGGACTGTGACCTGGGCCTCACGCGCGCGTGGGGCGGGACAAAACGATCCACCGGCTGTTCATTGGCCCTTGTAGTGGACTGCCTGGCGAAGGTTTCCTCGGTCGTGCAGCAGCCCTCGTCACAGAGTGAGGTCACCCGTGTCCAGCACGCTTCCCCGTAACGACCAGCCCACCGAGACCCCCGCCACCGGCACCGCGCGCGTGAAGCGCGGTATGGCGGAACAGCTCAAGGGCGGCGTGATCATGGATGTCGTCACCCCGGAGCAGGCGAAGATCGCCGAGGACGCGGGTGCCGTCGCCGTCATGGCCCTGGAGCGGGTCCCGGCGGACATCCGCAAGGACGGCGGCGTGGCCCGTATGTCCGACCCGGACATGATCGAAGGCATCATCGAAGCGGTCTCCATCCCCGTGATGGCGAAGTCCCGCATCGGCCACTTCGTCGAGGCCCAGGTCCTCCAGTCGCTCGGCGTGGACTACATCGACGAGTCCGAGGTGCTGACCCCGGCCGACGAGGTCAACCACGCCGACAAGTGGGCGTTCACCACCCCCTTCGTCTGCGGTGCCACCAACCTCGGCGAGGCCCTGCGCCGTATCGCCGAGGGCGCGGCCATGATCCGCTCCAAGGGCGAGGCCGGCACCGGCAACGTCGTGGAGGCCGTCCGCCATCTGCGACAGATCAAGAACGAGATCGCCCGGCTGCGCGGCTACGACAACAACGAGCTGTACGCCGCCGCCAAGGACCTGCGCGCCCCCTACGAGGTGGTCAAGGAGGTCGCCGAGCTGGGCAAGCTGCCGGTGGTCCTCTTCTCCGCCGGCGGTGTCGCCACCCCGGCCGACGCCGCCCTGATGCGTCAGCTCGGCGCCGAGGGCGTCTTCGTCGGCTCCGGCATCTTCAAGTCCGGTGACCCCGCCAAGCGCGCCGCCGCGATCGTGAAGGCGACCACCTTCTACGACGACCCCAAGATCATCGCGGACGCGTCCCGCGACCTGGGCGAGGCCATGGTCGGCATCAACTGCGACACCCTCCCCGAGGCGGAGCGCTACGCCAACCGCGGCTGGTAGTCCACCCATGACCGACGCACCCGTCATCGGTGTCCTTGCCCTCCAGGGCGACGTACGGGAACACCTGATCGCCCTGGCCGCGGCCGACGCCGTGGCCAGGCAGGTCCGGCGGCCCGAGGAACTCGCCGAGGTCGACGGCCTGGTCATCCCCGGCGGCGAGTCCACCACCATCTCCAAACTGGCCGTCCTCTTCGGCCTGATGGAGCCCCTACGCGCGCGCGTGCGCGAAGGTATGCCCGTCTACGGGACCTGCGCGGGCATGATCATGCTCGCCGACAAGATCCTCGACCCGCGCTCGGGCCAGGAGACAATCGGCGGCATCGACATGATCGTCCGCCGCAACGCCTTCGGACGGCAGAACGAGTCCTTCGAGGCCGCGGTCGACGTCACCGGTGTCGCGGGCGATCCTGTGGAGGGAGTGTTCATCCGCGCCCCCTGGGTGGAGTCGGTCGGCGCCTCGGTCGAGGTGCTCGCCGAGCACGAGGGGCACATCGTGGCCGTACGCCAGGGCACCGCCCTCGCCACCTCGTTCCATCCGGAGCTGACCGGTGACCACCGCGTGCACGGCCTGTTCGTCGCCATGGTGCGCGAGAAGCGGATGCCGCGATCCTTGTAGGATCTCTCGGAGTTCGTACAGAGACGGGTTACGCGAAGGAGACAGGCAGATGTCCGGCCACTCTAAATGGGCCACGACGAAGCACAAGAAGGCCGTGATCGATGCCAAGCGCGGCAAGCTCTTCGCGAAGCTGATCAAGAACGTCGAGGTCGCCGCGCGGATGGGCGGCGTCGACCTCGAAGGCAACCCGACGCTGTACGACGCCGTGCAGAAGGCCAAGAAGCAGTCGGTCCCGAACAAGAACATCGACTCCGCGATCAAGCGCGGCGGCGGACTCGAAGCCGGCGGCGCCGACTACGAGACGATCATGTACGAGGGTTACGGCCCCAACGGGGTCGCGGTGCTCATCGAGTGCCTCACCGACAACCGCAACCGTGCCGCGTCCGACGTCCGGGTCGCGATGACCCGCAACGGCGGCTCGATGGCCGACCCGGGCTCCGTCTCGTACCTCTTCCACCGCAAGGGCGTCGTGATCGTCCCCAAGGGCGAGCTGGCCGAGGACGACGTCCTGGGCGCCGTGCTCGACGCGGGCGCCGAGGAGGTCAACGACCTGGGCGAGTCCTTCGAGGTGCTGAGCGAGGCGTCCGACCTGGTCGCCGTGCGCACCTCCCTCCAGGCCGCCGGGATCGACTACGACTCGGCCGAGGCCAACTTCGTCCCGACCATGCAGGTCGAGCTGGACGAGGACGGCGCCAAGAAGATCTTCAAGCTGATCGACGCCCTGGAGGACAGCGACGACGTGCAGAACGTCTTCGCCAACTTCGACGTCTCGGACGAGATCATGGAGAAGGTCGACGCCTGACGCGGGCTCAAGTCGCGTACCTGGACGGGCCGAAGGGGACACGCCCCCGTCGGCCCGTCCACGCGTTGTCGGTGCGAGCCGATAGCCTGCACAAACAGGTGAGCGAAGGAGGGGTGGGGATGCGCGTCCTTGGCGTGGACCCGGGTCTGACCCGGTGCGGCATCGGCGTCGTCGAGGGGGTTCCCGGCCGTCCGCTGACGATGCTCGGCGTCGGTGTGGTCCGCACCCCGTCGGACGCCGACATCGGCCCCCGCCTCGTCGCCGTCGAAGAGGGCATCGAGCGGTGGCTCGACGAGTACCGGCCCGAATACGTCGCCGTGGAGCGGGTGTTCAGCCAGCACAACGTGCGGACGGTGATGGGCACCGCCCAGGCCAGCGCCGTCGCCATGCTCTGCGCGTCCCGGCGCGGCCTGCCCGTCGCGCTGCACACCCCCAGCGAGGTCAAGGCCGCCGTCACCGGCAGCGGTCGCGCCGACAAGGCACAGGTCGGCGCCATGGTGACCCGGCTGCTGCGGCTCGACGCCCCGCCGAAACCGGCCGACGCCGCCGACGCCCTCGCCCTCGCCATCTGCCACATCTGGCGCGCCCCCACCCTCAACCGCCTCCAGCAGGCGCACGCGGCGGCCCGCAAGGCACCGACATCCGTACGGAAGGTCATCCGATGATCGCGTTCGTCAGCGGCCAGGTCACCGCGCTCGCCCCCGACGCCGCGGTGGTCGAGGTGGGCGGCATCGGCATCGCCGTCCAGTGCGCGCCGAACACGCTCTCCCGCCTGCGCATGGGACAGCCGGCGAAGCTCGCCACCTCACTCGTGGTGCGCGAGGACTCCCTCACCCTCTACGGCTTCGCGGACGACGACGAGCGGGGGACCTTCGAACTGCTCCAGACCGCCAGTGGCGTCGGCCCCCGGCTCGCCCAGGCCATGCTCGCCGTGCACAGCCCCGACGCCCTGCGCCGCGCCGTCAAGACCGCCGACGAGAAGGCCCTCACCGCCGTCCCCGGCATCGGTAAGAAGGGCGCCCAGAAACTCCTCCTGGAGCTGAAGGACCGCCTCGGCGAACCCCTCGGCACGGCCACCGGCGTCGGCGTCCCCGTCACCACCGGCTGGCGCGACCAGCTCCACGCCGCGCTCATCGGCCTCGGGTACGCGACCCGCGAGGCCGACGAAGCGGTCACCGCCGTCACCCCGCAGGCCGAGGCCAGCGACGGCACCCCCCAGGTGGGACAGCTCCTTAAGGCCGCACTCCAGACCCTCAACCGCACCCGCTGACCGGCGACCCTCAACCGAATCCGCTGAGCGCGACCCGCACCGCACCCGCTGACCGGCGACCCGCACCGATCACCGTAAGACCGCAGAACAGACCGCCCACCGACCCGCGAGGCACACCTGATGAACTGGGACGAGACGCCCGCCGACACGGACGGGACGGCCGACGCCGACCGGCTCGTCGGCTCGTCCGCCGACCGCGAGGACCAGGCCGTCGAGGCCGCGCTGCGGCCCAAGGACCTGGACGAGTTCATCGGCCAGGAGAAGGTCCGCGAACAGCTCGACCTCGTCCTGCGGGCCGCCCGCGCGCGGGGGGCCACCGCCGACCATGTCCTGCTCTCCGGCGCCCCCGGCCTCGGCAAGACCACCCTCTCGATGATCATCGCCGCCGAGATGGGCGCCCCGATCCGCATCACCAGCGGCCCGGCCATCCAGCACGCGGGCGACCTCGCCGCCATCCTGTCCTCGCTCCAGGAGGGCGAGGTCCTCTTCCTGGACGAGATCCACCGGATGTCCCGGCCCGCCGAGGAAATGCTCTACATGGCCATGGAGGACTTCCGCGTCGACGTCATCGTCGGCAAAGGCCCCGGCGCCACCGCCATCCCCCTCGAACTGCCCCCCTTCACCCTGGTCGGCGCCACCACGCGCGCGGGACTGCTGCCACCCCCGCTGCGCGACCGGTTCGGCTTCACCGCCCACATGGAGTTCTACGAGCCGGTGGAGCTGGAGCGGGTCGTCCACCGCTCCGCGAGCCTCCTCGACGTGGAGATCGACACCGAAGGCGCCGCCGAGATCGCCGGACGCTCCCGCGGCACCCCCCGTATCGCCAACCGCCTGCTACGCCGCGTGAGGGACTACGCACAGGTGAAGGCCGACGGCGACATCACCCGTGACATCGCCGGCGCCGCCCTCGCCGTGTACGAGGTGGACGCCCGCGGACTCGACCGGCTCGACCGTGGCGTCCTTCAGGCCCTGCTCAAGCTCTTCGGCGGCGGACCCGTCGGCCTGTCCACCCTCGCCGTCGCGGTGGGTGAGGAGCGTGAGACCGTCGAAGAGGTCGCCGAACCGTTCCTCGTCCGCGAGGGCCTGCTCGCCCGCACTCCCCGTGGCCGGGTCGCCACTCCCGCGGCCTGGGCCCACCTCGGCCTCACCCCACCACCCCGGGCCCCGGGCGGAAACGGACAACCGGACCTGTTCGGGGCGTGACGGCCAAGGCACTCGCCGGGTCAGGAACCCCGGTGCCATGCTGAGCGTTGTTCCATCCGTGCGGACTCGCTTAGACTCCGCCGATGCCGCCCTTGCACGACGGTGTACACAACCCCCGACCATCAGGCCGCTCAGCAGCGCGGTCGCTTGAAGGAAGTTCCGACCCGTGAGTCTCGTGACCCTCCTCCCGTTCATCGTGCTCATCGGGGCCATGTTCCTGATGACCCGGTCCGCCAAGCGCAAGCAGCAGCAGGCCGGCCAGATGCGGGACCAGATGCAGCCCGGATCCGGCGTCCGCACGATCGGTGGCATGTACGCCACCGTCAAGGAGGTCAGTGACGAAACGGTCCTCGTCGAGGCGGCCCCGGGCGTCCACCTGATCTTCGCCAAGAACGCCATCGGTGCCGTCCTGGAGGACGACGAGTACAACCGCCTCGTCCACGGCACCACCGAGGACCTCGACGTCGACGGCACCCTCGTGCCGGACGACGCCTCCTCCCTCACGGAGAGCGACGAGCACGCCGACGCTGCCGCCGACCGCGACGACGACGCGCGCATCGACTTCGACAAGAAGGACGACGCCCCCGCGGAGGCCGCCGAAGCCACCGCCGCCGAGAAGGCCACCGCCTCCGACGAGGCCGACGCGGACGAGAAGGCCGACGCGGACAAGACCGCTGACAAGCCCGTCGCCGACAAGGCGGAGCCGAAGAAGACCGACGGCGAGTCCGACGCGAAGTAGTCACGCCCGGAGACCGCGGCGCGCCCGCTCCTGCGCCGTGGTCACCGGATCGTGCGGGTTTCGCGCCGTATCTCCAGACCAGTGACCGGCCGCAGGCGCCCACCCCGCGCGAGGCGGCCGAAGAGGGAGAACGAGAAGGTGGCAGCACCCAAGAAGGGCCGGAGTGCGAGCGCTCAGAGCAGGCCGGGACGCTCACTGGTCCTGATCCTGATCGCCATGGTGGCGCTCACCGGGGGGATGTTCCTTTCGGGGCACCACACCCCGCGCCTCGGCATCGACCTCGCCGGCGGTACGAGCATCACGCTCAAGGCGAAGAACGAGCCGGGCCAGAAGAACGCGGTCAACAAGACCAACATGAACACGGCGGTCGGCATCATCGAGCGCCGTGTCAACGGCCTCGGTGTCTCCGAGGCCGAGGTGCAGACCCAGGGCACCGACAACATCATCGTGAACATCCCCAAGGGGTCGAACGAGAAGCAGGCCCGTCAGCAGGTCGGCACCACGGCCCAGCTCTACTTCCGGCCCGTTCTGACCCTCGCGGCCGGCGAGCCCGCGCCGGACCCCTCCGCCAGCCCGTCCGCCTCCTCGTCGGGCGACAAGGCCACCTCCTCCGAATCGCCGTCGGGGAAGCCGTCCGACTCCGCGTCCCCGTCGACCAGCGCCACCACCCAGGGCCGCGCCGTCACCGGCGCCCTGAAGGCCGACGCCTCGCCGACGCCCGGAGCCTCGGACAGCCCGCCCGCGACGCCGTCGAGCGACCCCGCCGCCGAAGCGGCCTCGGCCAAGCTGGAGCAGGAGTTCACCGCGCTCGACTGCACCGACGCGGCGGCCCGAGCCAAGGCCGGCGAGGGCGTCAAGCCCACCGACCCGACCGTGGCCTGCGGCAAGAACTCGCAGGGCCAGTGGCAGAAGTACATCCTCGGCCCCGCCGAGGTCGAGGGCACCGACGTCAAGGGCGCCAAGGCCGTCTTCGACACGCAGGGTGCCGCGGGCTGGAAGGTCACCATGACCTTCACGGGCAAGGGCTCGGACAAGTTCGCGAAGATCACCGGCGCGCTCGCCGCGAAGCAGTCCCCGCAGAACCAGTTCGCCATCGTCCTGGACCGCGAGGTCGTCTCCGACCCGTACGTCAACCAGGCGCTGACCGGCGGCAACGCCGAGATCTCCGGCAGCTTCGACCAGCAGTCCGCGCAGGACCTGGCCAACATGCTGTCCTACGGCGCCCTGCCCCTGTCCTTCGAGGAGCAGAGCGTCACCACCGTCACCGCGGCCCTCGGCGGCGAGCAGCTGCACGCGGGCCTCATCGCCGGTGCCATCGGCCTCGGGCTCGTCATCATCTACCTGGTGGTGTACTACCGCGGTCTTTCCCTCATCGCGATCGCCTCGCTGCTGGTCTCCGCGGCTCTGACGTACGTCCTGATGGCGCTCCTCGGCCCGACGATCGGCTTCGCGCTGAACCTCCCGGCCGTCTGCGGCGCGATCGTCGCGATCGGTATCACGGCGGACTCGTTCATCGTGTTCTTCGAACGGATCCGGGACGAGATCCGGGAGGGCCGCACCCTGCGGCCAGCCGTCGAGCGCGCCTGGCCGCGCGCGCGGCGCACCATCCTGGTCTCCGACTTCGTGTCGTTCCTCGCCGCCGCGGTGCTGTTCGTCGTCACCGTCGGCAAGGTCCAGGGCTTCGCGTTCACGCTCGGTCTGACCACGCTGCTCGACGTCGTGGTGGTCTTCCTGTTCACGAAGCCGCTGATGACGCTGCTCGCCCGCAAGAAGTTCTTCGCCAGTGGCCACCCGTGGTCCGGTCTCGACCCGAGGCGGCTCGGCGCCAAACCACCGCTGCGCCGGACCCGTACCGCCGCCCCAGCCGCCCCCGCCGACCCGAAGGAGGCGTGACATGTCGCGACTCGGCCACATGGGCGCCAGGCTCTACCGCGGCGAGGTCGGCTACGACTTCGTCGGCAAGCGCAAGATCTGGTACGCGGTCTCGATCCTCATCACCATCACGGCCATCGTCGGCCTGGCGGTGCGCGGCCTGAACATGGGCATCGAGTTCCAGGGCGGCGCCGTCTTCACCACCCCGAAGACCAGCGTCTCGGCCTCCCAGGCCGAGCACACGGCGGCATCGGCCTCCGGGCACGACGCGATCGTGCAGGAGCTGGGCACCGGCGGTCTGCGTATCCAGATCAGTGGTGTCGACCCCGCCGCGTCCGACCAGATCAAGGCCGAGCTGTCCAAGGAACTCGGCGTCAAGTCGGACGACATCAACGCCGACCTGGTCGGCCCCAGCTGGGGTGAGCAGATCGCCAACAAGGCATGGACCGGCCTCGCCGTGTTCATGGTCCTGGTGGTGATCTATCTGGCGATCGCCTTCGAGTGGCGCATGGCCATCGCGGCGCTGATCGCCCTGATCCACGACATCACCATCACGGTCGGGATCTACGCCCTGGTCGGCTTCGAGGTCACACCGGGCACGGTGATCGGTCTGCTGACCATTCTTGGATATTCGCTGTACGACACGGTGGTCGTCTTCGACTCCCTCAAGGAACAGACGAAGGACCTCACCAAACAGACCCGCTGGACCTACAGCGAGGTCGCCAACCGCTCCATCAACAGCACCCTGGTGCGGTCCATCAACACCACGGTCGTGGCGCTGCTCCCGGTCGCCGGTCTGCTGTTCATCGGCGGCGGTGTCCTGGGCGCGGGCATGCTCAACGACATCTCGCTCTCGCTGTTCGTCGGCCTCGCGGCCGGCGCGTACTCGTCGATCTTCATCGCCACACCGCTCGTCGCCGACTTCAAGGAGCGCGAGCCGCAGATGAAGGCCCTCAAGAAGCGGATCCTCGCCAAGCGCGCGGCAGCCGCCAGGGACGCCGAGAGCGCGCGGGTGCGGACGCCGCAGGACGGTGACCCGGAAGGGCCCGAGGACGCCGGTCTCGATGACGACGACGACGCGGCGCCCGCCGTGGTGGGCCCGCGCGCGCAGCGCGCTCAGCCCTCCTCGCGCGGCCGTGGTCGCGGCCGACCGTCGGGGAAGCGTCGATGACCGAGATCAGCGACCTGCTGCTCAGCCGGATCCGTGACGTCGCGGACTATCCCGAGCCGGGCGTGGTGTTCAAGGACATCACGCCGCTGCTCGCGGACCCGGCGGCGTTCACGGCGCTGACCGACGCGCTGGCCGACTTCACCGTGCGCCAGGGCGCCACGAAGATCGTGGGCCTGGAGGCCCGTGGCTTCATCCTGGGCGCCCCGGTCGCCGTCCGCGCGGGCGTCGGCTTCATCCCGGTCCGCAAGGCGGGCAAGCTCCCGGGCGCGACGCTCAGCCAGTCCTACGACCTGGAGTACGGCTCGGCGGAGATCGAGGTGCACGCCGAGGACCTGTCGGCGGGCGACCGTGTCATGGTCATCGACGACGTCCTGGCCACCGGCGGCACCGCCGAGGCGTCGCTGTCCCTGATCCGCCGTGCGGGTGCCGGGGTGGCCGGCGTCGCGGTCCTGATGGAGCTGGGCTTCCTCGGCGGCCGAGCCCGACTGGAACCGGCACTCGGGGGCGCTCCGCTGGAGGCCCTGATCACCCTCTGAGCACATCGCTCACACGCACGCGAGGCGGGTCCCGGAGGAATCCGGGACCCGCCTCCCGCGTTTCACTCGTACGAGGCCGCCAAAGCGGCCCTCAGAGGCCCTGAATCCCGCCCGAGGGGAGCGGGTGGCCCGAGGTCGATACCATGGGCTCTCCGGGGCCTGACCGGTGGACCCGGATCGCGCACGAGGAGCGCTCTTGCCAGACGAGGCCCAGCCAGTTGCCGCCAAGCCCGATCAGCAGGCAGCGGCACCCGTAACCGCCCCCGTCCAGCACGCGGAGAACGCGCAGCACGGGACGTCCGTGGAGCACACACGGAACGGCCAGGCGGTGGAACCGTCACGCCCGAAGCCGGCCGCCGAGCGCCCGTCCGCCGCGACGCCCCCGGCTCCCGAGGCCCCGTCTCCCGCCGCCGCTCCGTCTCCCGCCGCCCCGGCGCCCGCACCCACTCCCGCCACCCCGCCCGCCAAGCCCCCGGTCCGTTCCGGCGGCAGCGGCCAGGCGACGCCCCGCTCCGGCTCGTCCAACCGCGTACGGGCCCGGCTCGCCCGTCTCGGTGTGCAGCGCTCCAACCCGTACAACCCGGTCCTGGAGCCGCTGCTGCGGATAGTGCGCAGCAACGACCCGAAGATCGAGACGGCGACCCTGCGGCAGATCGAGAGCGCCTATCAGGTCGCCGAGCGCTGGCACCGCGGCCAGAAGCGCAAGAGCGGTGACCCGTACATCACGCACCCGCTCGCCGTGACCACCATCCTCGCCGAGCTGGGCATGGACCCGGCGACCCTGATGGCAGGGCTGCTGCACGACACCGTCGAGGACACCGAGTACGGCCTGGACACCCTGCGCCGCGATTTCGGTGACACCGTCGCGCTCCTCGTGGACGGCGTCACCAAGCTCGACAAGGTCAAGTTCGGCGAGGCCGCGCAGGCCGAGACCGTGCGCAAGATGGTCGTTGCCATGGCGAAGGACCCCCGCGTCCTGGTCATCAAGCTCGCCGACCGCCTGCACAACATGCGCACCATGCGCTACCTCAAGCGCGAGAAGCAGGAGAAGAAGGCCCGCGAGACCCTGGAGATCTACGCCCCGCTGGCCCACCGGCTGGGCATGAACACCATCAAGTGGGAGCTGGAGGACCTCGCCTTCGCGATCCTCTACCCGAAGATGTACGACGAGATCGTGCGGCTCGTCGCCGAGCGCGCCCCCAAGCGGGACGAATACCTGGCCATAGTGACCGACGAGGTCCAGGCCGACCTGCGTGCCGCCCGGATCAAGGCGACTGTCACCGGCCGCCCGAAGCACTACTACAGCGTCTACCAGAAGATGATCGTCCGCGGCCGTGACTTCGCGGAGATCTACGACCTGGTGGGCATCCGCGTCCTGGTCGACACCGTCCGCGACTGCTACGCGGCCCTGGGCACCGTCCACGCGCGCTGGAACCCCGTTCCGGGGCGCTTCAAGGACTACATCGCGATGCCCAAGTTCAACATGTACCAGTCGCTGCACACCACGGTGATCGGGCCCAACGGCAAGCCCGTCGAACTCCAGATCCGCACCTTCGACATGCACCGCCGCGCCGAGTACGGCATCGCCGCGCACTGGAAGTACAAGCAGGAAGCGGTCGCCGGGGCCTCCAAGGTGCGTACCGACGCGCCCCGCGGCTCGGCGGGCAAGTCCGGCAAGGACAGCGCCGCCGTCAACGACATGGCGTGGCTGCGGCAGCTCCTCGACTGGCAGAAGGAGACCGAGGACCCCTCCGAGTTCCTGGAGTCCCTGCGCTTCGACCTCTCGCGCAACGAGGTCTTCGTCTTCACCCCCAAGGGCGACGTGATAGCGCTGCCGGCCGGCGCGACGCCCGTCGACTTCGCGTACGCCGTGCACACCGAGGTGGGCCACCGCACCATAGGCGCCCGCGTCAACGGACGCCTGGTCCCCCTCGAATCGACTTTGGACAACGGCGATCTGGTGGAGGTCTTCACCTCCAAGGCACCCGGCGCCGGACCCTCACGTGACTGGCTCGGCTTCGTCAAGTCACCGCGCGCCCGCAACAAGATCCGCGCCTGGTTCTCCAAGGAGCGCCGCGACGAGGCCATCGAGCAGGGCAAGGACGCCATCGCACGGGCGATGCGCAAGCAGAACCTGCCGATCCAGCGCATCCTCACCGGCGACTCCCTGGTCACCCTGGCGCACGAGATGCGCTACCCGGACATCTCGTCCCTGTACGCGGCGATCGGCGAGGGTCATGTCGCCGCGCAGAACGTCGTACAGAAGCTCGTCCAGGCCCTCGGCGGCGAAGAGGCGGCCAACGAGGACATCGCCGAAAGCGCACCTCCCGCGCGCGGGCACGGCCGCAAGCGCCGTTCCAACGCCGACCCGGGCGTCGTCGTCAAGGGCGTCGACGACGTGTGGGTCAAGCTGGCCCGCTGCTGTACGCCGGTGCCGGGCGACCCGATCATCGGGTTCGTCACCCGGGGCAGCGGCGTCTCGGTGCACCGGGCGGACTGCGTCAACGTCGAGTCGCTGTCCAAGCAGCCCGAGCGGATCCTGGACGTCGAGTGGGCGCCGACGCAGTCGTCGGTCTTCCTGGTCGCCATCCAGGTCGAGGCGCTGGACCGCTCCCGGCTCCTGTCGGACGTCACGCGCGTCCTGTCGGACCAGCACGTCAACATCCTGTCCGCGGCCGTCCAGACGTCCCGTGACCGCGTCGCCACGTCCCGCTTCACCTTCGAGATGGGCGACCCCAAGCATCTGGGACACGTCCTGAAGGCGGTCAGGGGCGTGGAGGGCGTGTACGACGTGTACCGGGTGACGTCGGCCCGCAGGCCCTGACCCGCAGGCCCTGACCCGCACGTCGTACCCGGCCTGACGGGCGCCCGAGTCCCGTGTCATGAGGGTGGCCCCGGCGCGTATCGCGCCGGGGCCACCCTCATGAGTCTCAGGAAACCGGCGCGTCAGCCGCCGAACTCCTGGAGGCCCTTCAGCGCCTGGTCCAGCAGGGCCTGGCGGCCCTCCAGCTCCTTCTGGAGCTTGTCGGCCCTGGCGTTGTTCCCCTGGGCGCGGGCCGTCTCGATCTGCCCGCTCAGCTTGTCCACGGCGGCCTGGAGCTGACCGGTCAGACCCTCGGCACGCGCCCGTGCCTCCGGGTTCGTCCGGCGCCACTCGGTCTCCTCGGACTCCTGGAGCGCCCGCTCCACGGCGTGCATCCGGCCCTCGACCTTCGGGCGGGAGTCGCGCGGCACATGACCGATCGCCTCCCACCGCTCGTTGATCGAACGGAACGCGGCACGCGCCGCCTTGAGATCGGAGACCGGGACGAGCTTCTCGGCCTCCTCGGCCAGCTCCTCCTTGAGCTTCAGATTCTCCGACTGCTCGGCGTCACGCTCCGCGAACACCGAGCTGCGGGCCGCGAAGAACACGTCCTGGGCGCCGCGGAAGCGGTTCCACAGATCGTCCTCGTGCTCCCGCTGCGCGCGCCCGGCGGCCTTCCAGTCCGACATCAGCTCGCGATAGCGCGCCGCCGTCGGACCCCAGTCCGTCGATCCGGAGAGCGCCTCGGCCTCGGCGACCAGCTTCTCCTTGGCCTTCCGGGCGTCCTCGCGCTGCGCGTCCAGCGACGCGAAGTGCGCCTTGCGCCGCTTCGAGAACGCCGAGCGCGCGTGCGAGAACCGGTGCCACAGCTCGTCGTCCGACTTGCGGTCCAGGCGCGGCAGCCCCTTCCAGGTGTCCACCAGGGACCGCAGCCGCTCACCGGCCGCCCGCCACTGCTCGCTCTGGGCCAGCTCCTCGGCCTCGACGACCAGGGCGTCCTTCGCGTGCCGTGCCTCGTCGGACTGCTTAGCCTTCTGCGCCTTGCGCTCCTCGCGGCGCGCCTCGACCGACTCCACGAGCTTGTCGAGGCGGGCCCGCAGCGCCGCGAGGTCACCCACGGCGTGGTGCTCGTCGACCTGCTGACGCAGATGGTCGATCGCCGTCTGGGCGTCCTTGGCGGACAGATCGGTGGTCTTCACCCGACGTTCGAGGAGGCCGATCTCCACGACCAGGCCCTCGTACTTGCGCTCGAAGTAGGCCAGTGCCTCGTCGGGAGAACCGGCCTGCCAGGAACCGACGACCTGCTCGCCGTCGGCCGTACGCACGTACACGGTCCCCGTCTCGTCGACGCGGCCCCACGGGTCGCTGCTCACAGCGCCTCCTCCACATGATGCCCGCGGGGACCTCCGCGGCCCCCGGGCATCGTCCACAGTTTCGTCACGGCCAATCTAGGCGACCGGCGGGGCGGCTGTCCGCATCCCGCGCGACCGAAATTGAGCGGTGACCGGTCAGGATTTCGTGACGGTCGCCTTGTCGATGACCACCGTCGCGTTCGGGCCACCGTCGCCCTGGCCGGTGTTCTCACCGGCGTCCGCGATCTTCTTCAGGACCTTCATACCCGAATCGGAAATGGTCCCGAACGGTGTGTAGTCGGGCGGGAGCTGACTGTCCTGGTAGACGAGGAAGAACTGGCTGCCACCGGTGTCGCGGCCCTCCTTCGTCTGGCCGTTGTACTGGTTGGCCATCGCGACCGTGCCCGCCGGGTACACATTGCCCTTCAGACGCGAGTCCTTCAGGTTCTCGTCGGGAATCGTGTAGCCGGGCCCGCCCATGCCGCTGCCCTCGGGGTCACCGCACTGGAGCACGAAGATGCCCGCCGTGGTGAGCCGGTGGCACTTCGTGTGGTCCAAGTACCCCTTGCCGAGCAGGAAGTCGAACGAGTTCACCGTCCGGGGCGCGTCCTTCGCGTTCAGCGCGATGTCGATGTCACCGCACGTCGTCCCCAGCTTCATCGTGTACGAGGCCGACTTGTCGACGGTGAGCGCCGGCTCCTTCTTGTAGCTGAGCTTCTTCACCTCGCCCGGTGCCGCCTTCTCGCACGGGTCCGGAGCTTTGGTCGTCGGACTCGCGCTGGGCTCGGAGCCCGCGGTGTCCTTCTTCTTGTCGGCGTCGAACGCTCCCGCGGCATACGAAGCCGCACCGCCCGCGACGACCACGGCCAGGGCCGCTCCGATCACCGCGTTACGGGTGTGCGCCCTGCGTCGCGCGCCCTCGCGCCGCTGCTGCTGCCGCAAGAACTTCTCCCGGGCGAGCTGCCGCCGCCGCTGATCCTGGCTGACCACCGGGTTGTCTCCTCGTACGTCTCGAAAGCCTGACCGCCTGCTGGTGTCCCGTACCGTATATGGGTTCGCTGTGTAATCGGCAGCGCCGGTAGGCTCTGATCCGCCGCACCCTCTCCGAGAACCGAAGGACGATCGTGCTCATTGCCGGGTTTCCCGCCGGGGCCTGGGGCACCAACTGCTATCTGGTCGCCCCCGCCGCAGGCGAGGAGTGCGTGATCATCGACCCGGGCCATCAGGCCGCCCAGGGAGTCGAGGACGCACTCGCCAAACATCGGCTCAAGCCCGTCGCCGTCCTCCTCACCCATGGCCATATCGACCATGTCGCCTCGGTCGTCCCGGTCTGCGGAGCGCATGACGTCCCGGCCTGGATCCACCCCAGGGACCGGTTCATGATGAGCGATCCCGAGAAGGCACTCGGCCGCTCCATCGGGATGCCGCTGATGGGCGAGCTGACCGTGGGGGAGCCCGACGACGTGCGGGAGCTGTCCGACGGCGCCGCGCTGAAGCTCGCGGGCCTCGACTTCTCCGTCGCGCACGCGCCCGGCCATACCAAGGGGTCGGTGACCTTCCGGATGCCCGAGTCCACGGACGTGCCGTCCGTCTTCTTCTCGGGCGACCTGCTGTTCGCCGGCTCCATCGGACGCACCGACCTCCCCGGTGGTGACATGGACGAGATGGTCGCGTCGCTGGCCCGTGTGTGCCTGCCGCTCGACGACTCGACCGTGGTGCTGCCCGGTCACAACGACCACACGACCATCGGCCGTGAGCGCGCCGCCAACCCGTATCTGCGGCAGGTGGCGGCCGGCCAGGGAGCCGGCGACCCGGCTCCTCGACGAGGAATGTGACGAGACCTTCCGTGAGCACCTTCAAGGCCCCCAAGGGCACGTACGACCTGATCCCGCCGCAGAGCGCCGCCTTCCTCGCGGTCCGCGACGCCATCGCGGCGCCCCTGCGGAACTCGGGATACGGCTACATCGAGACACCCGGCTTCGAGAACGTCGAACTGTTCGCGCGCGGTGTCGGTGAGTCCACCGACATCGTGACCAAGGAGATGTACACCCTCACCACCAAGGGCGGCGACGAACTCGCGCTGCGCCCCGAGGGCACCGCGTCCGTCCTGCGCGCGGCACTGGAGGCCAACCTCCACAAGATCGGCAACCTGCCCGTCAAGCTCTGGTACTCGGGCTCCTACTACCGGTACGAGCGCCCGCAGAAGGGCCGTTACCGCCACTTCTCGCAGGTCGGTGCCGAGGCGATCGGTGCCGAGGACCCCGCACTCGACGCCGAGCTGATCATCCTGGCGGACCAGGCGTACCGCTCGCTTGGCCTCAGGAACTTCCGCATCCTGCTGAACTCGCTCGGCGACCAGGAGTGCCGCCCGGTCTACCGCGCCGCGCTCCAGGAGTTCCTGCGCGGACTCGACCTGGACGAGGACACCCGGCGCCGGATCGAGATCAACCCGCTGCGGGTCCTGGACGACAAGCGCGACGACGTCCAGAAGCAGCTCGTGGGCGTACCGCTCCTTCGGGACTATTTGTGCGACGCGTGCCGCGCCTACCACGACGAGGTCCGCGCGCTCATCACGGCCGCCGGTGTCGCGTACGAGGACGATCCGCGGCTGGTCCGCGGGCTCGACTACTACACGCGCACGACGTTCGAGTTCGTCCACGACGGACTGGGCGCCCAGTCCGCGGTGGGCGGCGGCGGGCGGTACGACGGTCTGTCCGAGATGATCGGCGGCCCCTCGCTGCCGTCCGTCGGCTGGGCGCTCGGCGTGGACCGCACGGTCCTCGCCCTGGAGGCCGAGGGCATCACGCTCGAACTCCCCGCCGCGACCAGCGTGTTCGCGGTACCGCTCGGGGAGGAGGCCCGCCGGGTCCTGTTCGCCACGGTGACGGAGCTGCGCCGGGCCGGGGTCGCCGCCGACTTCTCGTACGGGGGCCGCGGGCTGAAGTCGGCGATGAAGAGCGCCAACCGCAGCGGCGCGCGGTACACCGTCGTGGCCGGTGAGCGGGATCTCGCCGAGGGCGTCGTCCAGCTCAAGGACATGGAGTCCGGGGAGCAGGAAGCGGTCGCGCTGGACGCGGTCGTGGACAAGCTGCGCTCACTGCTTGCCTGAACGGCGTTTTCTGCGAGAGCTGGGCGGCGCGTGCCGCCCGGCCCTTCGCGTACGTGGGTCCGGTCAGAGCAGACCGTGGCGCATGGCGCTGGTCACGGCCGCCGTCCGGTCGTCCACGCCCAACTTGCCGAAGGCGCGCAGCAGATGCGTCTTCACCGTCGACTCGCCGATGTGCAGCCGGCGCCCGATCTCCGCGTTGGTGCAACCCTCGGCGACGAGTTGGAGCACGGCCGTCTCACGCCCCGAGAGCCGGGGCCGCTGCGGTCTGGTGCGGAGCTGGTCCACGAGGCGGGCCGCGACCGACGGCGCGAGAACGGTCTCACCGCGCGCCGCGGCCCGTACCGCGTCGGCGAGTTCACCGCGGGCCATGTCCTTGAGCAGATAGCCCGCGGCCCCGGCCTCCACCGCCCGCAGGATGTCCCGGTCCGACTCGTACGTCGTCAGGACGATCACCCGGCACGGCAGCCCGGCCTCCGACATCCGTACGATCGCGTCGACGCCGTCACCGCCGGGCATCCGCAGATCCATCAGGACGATGTCCGGCCGCAGTTCGGCCGCGAGCGCCTCGGCGCGCGGCCCGTTCGACGCCTCCCCGACGACATCGAGATCGGGCTCGGCGCTCAGCATGGCGCGCAGCCCCTCACGGACGACGGGGTGGTCGTCGGCCAGGACGACACGGATCATGGCGCGCTCCCTTCCGGTGCGGGCTCCGGCGCGGATGTCACGGGAACCGGGAGCCGGACGATCACGGTGGTGCCCTCACCCACCACGCTGAACACATCGGCCCGGCCGCCGACCTCGACGGCGCGGGCCCGCAGCCCCCGCAGACCGTATCCCGCGCGCGTGGCGGCCACTTCGGTGCCGTCGTCGTCCCCGGTGTCGTGGTCGCCGCCGCCCTCGGCGGGTACGAAGCCGCAACCGGTGTCGCGTACGCCGACGGTGAGGGCGTCGTCCGCGTAGTCCAGGGTCAGGGTCACGGCGGCGCCGGCGCCCGCGTGCTTGCGCACATTGGCCAGCGCCTCCTGACAGGACCGCAGCGCCACCACCTCAAGTCCGGCCGGTACGGGACGTGCCCGGCCGGTCACCTCGACCCGGGCCGGGGCCTCGTGCCGGGCGGCGAGGCGGCGCAGCGCGTCCGGCAGGGAGCCCTCGTCCAGGTCGGCGGGGGCCCGGCCGGCGACCAGCGCACGGGCCTCGGCGAGGTTCTGCCGCGCCGTCTCGGCCATCAGCCCCAGATGGCGGCGGGCCTGCGGTACGTCGTGGTCCAGCTCCGCCTCGACGGCCTGCACCAGCATCAGCAGGCTGGTGAACCCCTGCGCGAGCGTGTCATGGATCTCCCGGGACATCCGCTCCCGCTCCGCCAACGCCCCCTGCACCGCCGAGAGCCGCACGATCTCCTCCCGGCTCGCCGCCAACTCGGCGATGAGATCGGCGCGATGGATGCTCTGGTCGATGATCCGGATCACCCAGGCACCCATCACCGCCGAGAAGGTGAGCGCGACCAGCGCGAAGAGCGAGTTGAAGAAGACGGACTCCCACGGCGGGCGCCACAGCAGCGCCCAGCCCGTCACCGGCACCACATTGATGACGGTCACGGCCATCAGTCCCTGACGGAGCGTCAGCAACATGAAGCACTGCGGGCCGAGCGCGAAGGTCGCGAGCCGGGTCTCGCCGACCAACGCCGCCGCGATCACGAACGGGACCACCGCCCCGACGATGTACCGCACCGCGCGCTCCGGGCGCCGCGGGTCGCTGTCCGGCATGCCGAGCGTGCGCCGCCCGGCCACCAGGTACCAGGGCACAAGGAGGGCGAAGAAGCCCAACGCGGCCAGCCGGACCGGAAGATCCGGCTGGGGCGCGCTCAGCGTGAACACCACCGTGGCGAGCCAGACGACGGCGAAGTAGGCGTCCCAGGGCCGCAGACGCAGCCCGTACGCGTCGGGGGCCGGGGGAGCGGCCGGGGCCCCGGCGCATGTCGGTGCCGGGTCCCCGTAGCCGTACCTCTTCCTCTCCCGGTCCTCGGACGTCAGCTCTCGCCCCGGTTCTTCCAGCGGAAGGTCAGTAGACACAGCAGCAATCCTCCGACGCACCAGGCGCCGAGCACCAGAGCGATATGGCCGAACTCCCAACTGCCCGCCGGTTCCAGGACGGCGGCGGTCTCGGGCAGGAACACCCCGCGCAGCCCCTGGACCATCCACTTCAGCGGGAACAGCGCCCCGATCCCCAGCATCCAGTGCGGGAGGGTGTCCACCAGGATGTAGACGCCCGAGATGAACTGGAGCACCAGGAACGGCAGGACGACGACGGAGTTCGCGCTCTTCGCCGACTTGGCCACACTGCTCACCGCGATACCGAGCAGCGCGCACGCGGTAAGACCCAGGACGAAGATCCAGCCGAAGGTCAGCCACTTGTCCGCGGTCGACGGCAGCTCCAGGTCGTACACGGTCGTACCGAACAGCAGCAGCAGCGCCGTCTCCAGGACCCCGGTCACCAGGACCAGCCAGATCTTGCCCAGGAAGTACGCGGCCGGTGGCATCGGCGTACCCCGGAGTCTGCGCAGCACCTTCTCGTCACGCTCCACCGCGATCGAGATGCCGAGCGACTGGAAACTCGTCGCCATGATGCCCGAGGCGATCATCGACGCCACATAGTGCTGGGACGCCGTGGAGCCCGTGTTCTCCATGCTGTCGGCGAAGATCGACGCGAACAGGAACAGGAACACGATCGGGAACGCGAACGTGAACACCACCTGTTCCCGCAGCCGGAAGAACTGCTTCACCTCCAACGCGCCGCGCACCAGACCGAGGCTCCAGGCACTCGGCAGCCGCTCCGTACGGCCGGTACCGGCCGCCGTGTCCATGGCGGTCGTGCTCATGACCGCGCCTCCTGTCCCGTCGGCGCCGCCGCGCCCCCGTCCGTGACCTGTCCGCTCAGCGCCCCGGCGTCCCCGTCCTGTCCCGTGAGCCGCAGATACACGTCCTCCAGCGTGGGACGGCTCACCCGCAGCCCCGGGATCTCCCCGTCGAACCGGCGCGCCAGCTCCGCCACCGTCCGGGTCGGCGTCGTGGTCCGCTCGGCACGCGGTGAGCCGTCGTCCGCCTGCCACTGCACGGTGGCATCCGACCCGTACCGCCGGCGCAACTCGGCCGGCTCGCCCTCGGCGACGACCCGGCCCTTCGCGATCACCGCGAGCCGGTCGGCGAGCGTCTCCGCCTCCTCCAGGTAGTGCGTGGTCAGGACAATGGTGGTGCCCTCGTCAGCGAGCCGCCGGATCAGCTCCCAGAACTGCCGGCGGGCCGCCGGGTCGAACCCGGTCGTCGGCTCGTCGAGCAGCAGCAGATCGGGCCCGCCGATCACCCCGAGCGCCACATCGAGCCGGCGCCGCTGGCCGCCCGAGAGCGCCTTGACACGGCTGCCCGCCTTCGCCTCCAGACCCACCAGCGCGATGACCTCCTCCGGGTCGCGCGGCCGTGGGTAGTAGCGGGCGAAGTGGCGCACGGTCTCGCGGACGGTCAGTTCCGCGGGCGCCGACTCGTCCTGCCAGACGACGCCCACCCGCGAGCGCCACCCCCGGCCCGCCGTCCCCGGATCACTCCCGAGCACACGCACCTGCCCCCCGTCGCGGGTGCGGTTGCCCTGAAGGATCTCGACGGTGGTGCTCTTGCCCGCGCCGTTCGGGCCGAGGATGCCGAACACCTCCCCCTTCCGGATCGCGAGGTCGACGCCGTCCACGGCGGTCACCTCGCCATAGCGTTTGATCAGTCCCCGTACGTCCACCGCGAGGTCCGTCGCGGTCCCTGTGGCGCGCTGCTCGGCGCGCCCAGCGGCGCGTTCCGTGGCGCTTCTCATGGCGCTTTCCGTCATGTCCAGGAGCCTCCCGCCGAACCCGGGGTTCCGGGACCTCCGGTCGTACCTTCTTATGTCCATCGAACGGTGGACACCCGACCGGGTACGGCACAATGACCGTGCCCCGGCCCCCCACTCGAATGACGGAACGGCGTGATGACCAAGACGACGACCGCAGGCAACAACGTCTCCTCCACCTCCGACGGACCGGACACCCCGTCCGGTGCGGTGGGTGGGAGTCGTGCGTTGGCGCTGCTTCTGGTGATCTCGGGGGCGGCGGGGCTGCTCGCGGCCTGGGTGATCACGCTGGACAAGTTCAAGTTGCTTGAGGATCCGAACTTCACGCCGGGGTGCAGTCTGAACCCGGTGGTGTCGTGCGGGAACATCATGAAGAGTGAGCAGGCGTCGGCGTTCGGGTTCCCGAACCCGATGCTGGGTCTGGTCGCCTACGGCATGGTGATCTGTGTCGGCATGAGTCTGCTGGGGCGGGCCCGCTTCCCGCGCTGGTACTGGCTGACGCTGAACGCGGGCACCCTGTTCGGCGTCGGGTTCTGCACCTGGCTCCAGTACCAGTCGCTGTACCGCATCAGCTCCCTGTGCCTGTGGTGCTCCCTGGCGTGGGTCGCCACGATCGTCATGTTCTGGTACGTGACCTCCTTCAACGTCCGCAACGGATTCATCCCGGCACCCCGCTGGCTGCGCAGCTTCTTCGGCGAGTTCACCTGGGTTCTGCCCGTCCTGCACGTCGGGATCATCGGGATGCTGATCCTCACGCGTTGGTGGGACTTCTGGACCAGCTGAGCCGACCGCCCCACGCGCGTGGAACGCCCCGGCCGGGCCCCGAATCCGGGGCCCGGCCGGACTGTCAGTGGGGTGACATAGGGTTCAGGACGTGGAGCCCGATCTGTTCACCGCCGCAGCCGAAGAACGCCAGGAGAAGGACCCGGCGAGCAGCCCCCTGGCCGTGCGTATGCGCCCCCGTGTCCTCGACGAGGTCGTCGGCCAGCAGCATCTGCTCAAGCCCGGAGCCCCCCTGCGCCGTCTCGTCGGCGAAGGCGGCGGCGGCCCCGCCGGACCCTCGTCGGTGATCCTCTGGGGCCCGCCCGGCACCGGCAAGACGACCCTCGCCTATGTCGTCTCCAAGGCCACCCACAAGCGCTTCGTGGAGCTGTCCGCGATCACCGCGGGCGTCAAGGAGGTCCGCGCCGTCATCGAGGGCGCCCGCCGCGCCACGGGTGGGTACGGCAAGGAGACGGTCCTCTTCCTCGACGAGATCCACCGCTTCAGCAAGGCCCAGCAGGACTCCCTGCTGCCCGCCGTCGAGAACCGCTGGGTCACCCTCATCGCCGCGACCACCGAGAACCCGTACTTCTCGGTGATCTCCCCGCTCCTGTCCCGCTCCCTCCTGCTCACCCTCGAACCGCTCACCGACGACGATCTGCGCGGACTGCTCCACCGCGCCCTCTCCGACGAGCGCGGTCTCGGTGACGCCGTCGCACTCGCCGCCGACGCCGAGGCCCACCTCCTGCGCATCGCCGGTGGCGATGCCCGGCGCGCCCTCACCGCCCTGGAGGCCGGCGCCGGAGCCGCACTCGCCAAGGGCGAGCCCGAGATCACCCTCCAGACCCTGGAGGAGTCCGTCGACCGGGCCGCCGTGAAGTACGACCGGGACGGCGACCAGCACTACGACGTGGCGAGCGCCCTCATCAAGTCCATCCGGGGCTCCGACGTCGACGCGGCCCTGCACTACCTGGCCCGCATGATCGAGGCCGGCGAGGACCCCCGGTTCATCGCCCGGCGCCTGATGATCTCCGCCAGCGAGGACATCGGCCTCGCCGACCCCACCGCCCTGCCCACCGCGGTCGCCGCCGCCCAGGCCGTCGCCCTCATCGGCTTCCCTGAAGCGGCACTCACCCTCAGCCACGCGACGATCGCGCTCGCCCTCGCCCCGAAGTCCAACGCCGCGACCCTCGCCATCGGCGCCGCCATGGAAGACGTCCGCAAGGGCCTCGCCGGACCCGTACCGCCCCATCTGCGCGACGGCCACTACAAAGGCGCGGCCAAACTCGGCCACGCCCAGGGCTATGTGTACCCGCACGACGTCCCGGGCGGCATCGCGGCCCAGCGGTACGCCCCCGAGGCCGTCGACGGCAAGCGCTACTACCGGCCCACGCGGTACGGCGCTGAGGCACGGTACGCGGATGTGGTCGAGCGGGTCCGTGACCGCCTCAAGGGTGAGCAGCCCCTCAAGGGCGACCAGTCGGGGACGACGGACGAATGACGGGCACCCGGTCCCCAGCACCCCCGCCGACCCGGTAAACTCTGTTGAAGCGCTGCGTCCCGTGTCCGGTTCCGACCGGCATCACCAGAACGGGACAAGCAGCCGGAGCCCCGGCCTCCGGGCCGGCGATCCAGGAGCGTCGCGCACCGTCGAACGGTGTCGCGGGCAGCCCACCACCCCGTACCCACGGCGGTCGGTGGGCCACTCGCGTGCTGCACGTATGTGCCCAGACCAGGGGAGCGGCTGCCCGCCCGACCGGCCCGAAACGGCAGGTCACGGAGGGTTTCCCCAGGCTGCGGATGCGACCTCCCCTAACCCTGGTGAAGCCGATTTCACAGAGACAGAGAGGTTCGGTAAGTGACGAACCAGTCCCGCCCCAAGGTCAAGAAGTCGCGTGCCCTCGGCATCGCGCTGACCCCGAAGGCCGTCAAGTACTTCGAGGCCCGCCCCTACCCCCCGGGTGAGCACGGCCGTGGCCGCAAGCAGAACTCGGACTACAAGGTCCGTCTGCTGGAGAAGCAGCGCCTTCGCGCCCAGTACGACGTCTCCGAGCGTCAGCTGGTCCGTGCCTACGACCGCGCCAGCAAGGTCCAGGGCAAGACCGGTGAGGCCCTGATCATCGAGCTGGAGCGCCGCCTCGACGCGCTCGTGCTGCGCTCGGGCATCGCCCGCACCATCTACCAGGCCCGCCAGATGGTCGTCCACGGCCACATCGAGGTCAACGGCAAGAAGGTCGACAAGCCGTCCTTCCGCGTCCGCCCCGACGATGTCGTGATGGTCCGCGAGCGGTCCCGCGAGAAGTCGCTGTTCCAGGTCTCCCGCGAGGGCGGCTTCGCCCCCGACGGCGAGACCCCGCGCTACCTCCAGGTCAACCTGCGCGCGCTCGCGTTCCGTCTGGACCGCGACCCGCAGCGCAAGGAGATCCCGGTGATCTGCGACGAGCAGCTCGTCGTCGAGTACTACGCCCGCTGACCCGGACGCGGTACCGGGCCGACAGGCCCCGGCGCCTCAGCCCGTCGTCTCCTCGCTCTTCGGAGCCGGGGAGGCGGCGGGTTCTCGCGTTCCCGGCGGCGTCGGCACCTGCGCACGTGGTCCGGGCAGCCGCTTGCCGCTCCCGCCCAGCGCACGCGCCACCGCCGCGTCCGTACCGAGCCGCGCCCCCGCGCGTACGCACTCCTCGTACCGGACGTCGCCCAGCCGCTCCCGGGCCCGCGCCTCGCACAGTTCGTGCGGCGCGTTGTAGTGCTCCGAGCCGAACAGCGGCAGACCCACCGACGGCCAGATGAGGCCCGCCGCACCCTGGAGCATCGCCGCCTCCGCCGGGTCGCCCTCCGACTCCGTGATCAGCGCGAGCAGTTCCAGGGCCAGGACCGTGCCGAGCAGATCGTGGAACGTGTGGTCGATGACCAGGCACTCCTCAAGCAGCCGCCGGGCCTGCCCCAGGTCGTCCGACGCCCACGCCGCGTACCCGAGGACGAACAGGGCGTACGCGAGGGTCCACCGCTCCCCGTGGTCCTCGCACACCCGCCGCACGTCCTCGCACAGCCCGACCGCCTCGCTGATGTCCCCCTGGAAGACGAGCGACATCGCCAACTCGACCTGCGCCATCAGTACATTGCTGTTGAGTTCGCCGATCTCCCGGTACTGACCGAGAGCCGACCGCAACAGCTCTTCCGCGCGCCGCGCGTCGTCCGTGACCAGCGCCAGGCAACCCGTGCGGTGCTCGGCATACGCGACCGCCGTGGCGTTGCCCGTCAGCTCCGCCTCCGCCCGGCACTCGTGCAGCGCCGCGAGCGCGGGCACCATGTCCCCCTGGAGAATCGCGACATAACCGAGCACCCACAGCGCCTTCAGCCGCGCCTCCGTGTAGTCGTCGGCGCCGGCAGGTCCGGACCCGTCGTCCGGTTCCACACTCCGCTCCAGCCAGTGCCGGCCCTCCGACAGCCGGCCGCAGCCCACCCAGTAGAACCAGAGCGTCCCCGCCAGATGCTGCCCCAGATGCGCCTCGCCCGGCTCGCTCAGCGAGAACTCCAGGGCGATCCGCAGATTCGGCAGCTCCGCCTCCACCCGCGCGGCGATCTCCGCCTGCCGGGGCGAGAACCAGTCCAGCTCGCACCAGGTGGCGAGCCCCATGAACCAGTCCCGGTGCCGGCGCCGCAGCCGGACCGCGTCCCCGGTCGCCTCCAGCCACTCGGCGCCGTACGCGCGCACCGTGTCGAGCATGCCGTAGCGCACCCCCGCCGGACACTCGTCGCGGCTCACCACGGACTGCGCGATCAGCTCGGTCAGCACATCGAGCACCCGGTCCGCGTGCAGCCCGTCACCGCTGCACACGTACTCCACGGCCTCCAGGTCGAACGGCCCCGAGAACACCGAGAGCCGCGCCCACAGCAACCGCTCCTGAGGCGTGCACAGTTCATGGCTCCAGCCGATCGCCGTACGCAGCGTCTGATGCCGCGGCAGTACATCCCGGCCGCCGCCCGTCAGCAGTCGGAACCGGTCGTCGAGGCGGTGCAGCAACTGACCGGGCGACAGCGCCGACAGGCGGCCCGCGGCCAGCTCCACCGCCAGCGGAATGCCGTCGAGGCGACGGCACACGTCCCGTACGTCAGGACCGTTGCCGTCGTTCAACGCGAAACCCGGCACCACCGCCACCGCGCGCCGCACGAACAGCGCGACCGCGTCCCGCTCCGGCAACGGACCCACCGGGAACACCTGCTCGCCGGCGACCGCAAGCGGCCTGCGCCCGGTCGCAAGGACCCGCAGCCCCGGCGCCCGGCTCAGCAACTCCCGCAGCAGCGCCGCGCACGAGTCCACCACATGCTCGAACCCGTCGACGAGGAGCAGCAGTTCACGGTCGGCGAACCAGTCGAGTAGAACCTGACGGGCCGGACGCGACGTGTGATCGGTGAGCCCGAGCCCTTCCAGGACCGCGTACTCCACCAGCTCCGTACCGCGTACCGGCGCCAGTTCGACCAGCCGGACACCGTCTCTCGGAGCGAGGTCGGCCGCCGCGCGCGCGGCCAGCCGCGACTTGCCGACCCCGCCGACCCCGGTGACGGTCACCAGGCGGGAGGCCGTCAGCGCTTCGGCCAGGCCCGCGAGTTCGGTGGAGCGTCCGACAAAGGCGTTGAGTTCCAACGGGAGACCGCTGTTCATCGTGGAGATCCGTGAAGTCCCTGAAAGCCGTGCGGAATCGTTCGTCCGGGAGCCTGGGCGCCGAGAGCGTGGCATGAGGTACGGAGCGTACCCGCGTGTAAACACTCCGTACAATCGCTTCGCGGCAATCCCCGCGCCGACGGACGGTAATCCGGTACGGAGCGGCGGCCCCGGCGCGATAGGCTCGGGAAACACTTTTCGATGTTCGGGGCGCCCTGGATCCCAGGTTCCGGGGCCCATGTCTCAAGGAGCGGTGCACAGTGTCGGGTGGAGAGGTTGCCGGGATCCTGGTGGCCGTCTTCTGGGCGATCCTGGTCTCCTTCCTCGCCGTGGCGCTGGGGAGGCTGGCCCAGACGCTCAGGGCGACCACCCAACTCGTCGCGGACGTGACCGACCAGGCCGTCCCGCTGCTCGCCGACGCCTCCGCGGCCGTGCGCTCCGCACAGACCCAGATCGACCGCGTCGACGCCATCGCGTCCGACGTCCAGGAAGTCACGTCGAACGCCTCCGCGCTCTCCACCACCGTCGCCTCCACCTTCGGCGGCCCACTGGTCAAGGTCGCGGCGTTCGGCTACGGAGTGCGCAGGGCCATCGGCCGCAGGAGCGCGCCCGCGACGAACCCGCCCACCGAGCCGTCCCGGCGTACCGTGATCGTGGGCCGTGCCGTCCCGACCGGGCGGCGGGGCAAGCGGAAGAAGGACTGACGCAGCGATGTTCCGCCGTACGTTCTGGTTCACCGCGGGCGCAGCCGCCGGCGTCTGGGCCACCACCAAGGTGCACAGCAAGCTCCGGCAGCTGACCCCGGAGAGCCTGGCCGCGCAAGCGGCGAACAAGGCGCTCGACGCGGGCCACCGCCTCAAGGACTTCGCCCTCGACATCCGCGACGGCATGGCCCAGCGGGAAGCGGAACTGGGCGAGTCGCTCGGCCTGGACACACCGGTCGACCGCGAACTGCCCTCGCAGCGCGCCACCGCCGCACTCCAGGGCCCGGCCGTCGGAAGCACCGAGCACACCGAGCACGTGGCCAGGGCGACGTACTCGCACAAAGGAACGACCAGAAATGGGGACCACTGATGGAGTCGGCTGAAATCCGCCGCCGCTGGCTGCGCTTCTTCGAGGAGCGCGGGCACACCGTCGTGCCGTCGGCGTCACTGATCGCGGACGACCCGACGCTGCTCCTCGTCCCCGCGGGCATGGTCCCCTTCAAGCCCTACTTCCTCGGCGAGGTCAAGCCGCCCTTCGACCGCGCCACCAGCGTGCAGAAGTGCGTCCGCACCCCGGACATCGAAGAGGTCGGCAGGACCACCCGGCACGGCACCTTCTTCCAGATGTGCGGCAACTTCTCCTTCGGCGACTACTTCAAGGAAGGCGCCATCACCTACGCCTGGGAGCTGCTCACCAGCTCCGTGGCGGACGGCGGGTACGGCCTGGACCCGGAGCGGCTCTGGATCACCGTCTACAAGGACGACGACGAGGCCGAGCGCATCTGGCGTGACGTCATCGGCGTCCCCGCCGAGCGCATCCAGCGCCTCGGCATGGGCCCGAACTTCTGGTCCATGGGCGTCCCCGGCCCCTGCGGCCCCTGTTCCGAGATCAACTACGACCGCGGCCCCGAGTTCGGCGAAGAGGGCGGCCCCGCCGTCAACGACGAGCGGTACGTAGAGATCTGGAACCTCGTCTTCATGCAGTACGAGCGGGGCGAGGGCACCGGCAAGGAGGACTTCGAGATCATCGGGGACCTGCCGAGCAAGAACATCGACACCGGCCTCGGCCTCGAACGCCTCGCGATGATCCTCCAGGGCGTCCAGAACATGTACGAGATCGACACCTCCCGTGTCGTGATCGACAAGGCCACCGCCCTCACCGGTGTGCGGTACGGCGAGAACCACGGCAGCGATGTCTCGCTGCGCGTCGTCTCCGACCACATGCGCACCTCGGTCATGCTCATCGGCGACGGCGTCACCCCCGGCAACGAGGGCCGGGGCTATGTCCTGCGCCGCATCATGCGCCGCGCCATCCGCAACATGCGCCTGCTCGGCGCCACCGGACCCGTCGCCGGCGAGCTGGTCGACACCGTCATCCGGTCGATGAGCGAGCAGTACCCCGAGCTGGAGAGCGAGCGGCCGCGCATCGAGACCGTCGCCCTCGCCGAGGAGGCCGCCTTCCTCAAGACCCTCAAGGCCGGCACCAACATCCTCGACACAGCCGTCACCGACACCAAGGCCGGCGGCGGCAAGGTGCTCGCCGGCGACAAGGCGTTCCTGCTCCACGACACCTGGGGCTTCCCGATCGACCTCACCCTGGAGATGGCCGCCGAACAGGGCCTCTCCGTGGACGAGGACGGCTTCCGGCGCCTGATGAAGGAGCAGCGGGAGCGCGCCAAGGCCGACGCCCTCGCCAAGAAGACCGGCCATGCCGACCTCGGTGCCTACCGCACCATCGCCGACGCCGCCGGCGAGACCGACTTCATCGGGTACGCCGACACGGAGGGCGAGTCCACCGTCGTCGGCATCCTGGTCGACGGTGTCCCCTCGCCCGCCGCCACCGAGGGCGACGAGGTCGAGATCGTCCTCGACCGCACCCCGTTCTACGCCGAGGGCGGTGGCCAGATCGGTGACACCGGCCGTATCCGGCTCGACTCCGGCGCCGTCGTGGAGGTACGCGACTGCCAGAAGCCGGTCCCCGGGGTGTACGTCCACAAGGGCGTCGTCCAGGTCGGCGAGGTCACCGTCGGTGCCTCCGCCCAGGCCACCATCGACACCCGCCGCCGCAAGTCCATCGCCCGCGCCCACTCCGCCACGCACCTCACGCACCAGGCGCTGCGCGACGCCCTCGGCCCGACGGCCGCCCAGGCCGGTTCCGAGAACCAGCCCGGCCGCTTCCGCTTCGACTTCGGCTCCCCGTCCGCCGTGCCGGGCGCGGTCCTCACGGACGTCGAACAGAAGATCAACGAGGTGCTCGCCCGCGACCTGGACGTCCAGGCCGAGGTCATGAGCATCGACGAGGCCAAGAAGCAGGGCGCCATCGCCGAGTTCGGCGAGAAGTACGGCGAGCGGGTGCGGGTCGTCACCATCGGCGACTTCTCCAAGGAGCTGTGCGGCGGTACGCATGTCCACAACACCGCCCAGCTCGGCCTGGTCAAGCTGCTCGGCGAGTCCTCGATCGGCTCCGGAGTGCGCCGGATCGAGGCCCTGGTCGGCGTCGACGCCTACAACTTCCTGGCCCGTGAGCACACGGTCGTCGCCCAGCTCCAGGAGCTGGTGAAGGGCCGCTCCGAGGAACTGCCCGAGAAGATCGCCGGCATGCTCGCCAAGCTGAAGGACGCCGAGAAGGAGATCGAGAAGTTCCGCGCGGAGAAGGTCCTCCAGGCCGCCGCCGGTCTCGCCGACAGCGCCAAGGACGTACGGGGTGTCGCCCTGGTGACCGGCCAGGTCCCCGACGGCACCACCGCCGACGATCTGCGCCGCCTGGTCCTCGACGTCCGCGGCCGTATCCAGGGCGGACGCCCGGCCGTGGTCGCCCTGTTCAGCACGGTGGGCGGCAAGCCGCTGACCGTCATCGCCACCAACGAGGCCGCGCGCGAGCGCGGACTCAAGGCCGGTGACCTGGTCCGTACGGCCGCGAAGACCCTCGGCGGCGGCGGTGGCGGCAAGCCCGACGTCGCCCAGGGCGGCGGCCAGCACCCGGCCGCGATCGGTGAGGCCGTCGACGCCGTCGAACGCCTCGTCGCGGACACCGCCTCCTGATGCGCCGCGGCCGTCGCCTCGCGATCGATGTCGGGGACGCCCGGATCGGCGTCGCCTCGTGCGACCCCGACGGGATCCTCGCCACACCGGTGGAGACCGTGCCGGGACGCGATGTGCCGGCCGCCCACCGGAGGCTGCGCCAACTCGTCGAGGAGTACGAGCCGATCGAAGTCGTGGTCGGACTCCCGCGCTCCCTCAAAGGGGGCGAGGGACCGGCCGCGGTCAAGGTCCGCTCGTTCGCCGGGGAACTCGCCCGGGGGATCGCGCCGGTCGGGGTCCGGCTCGTGGACGAGAGGATGACCACGGTGACGGCCGGCCAGGGACTGCGCGCCTCGGGGGTGAACGCGAAGAAGGGCCGGTCGGTGATCGACCAGGTGGCGGCCGTTGTCATCCTTCAGAGCGCGCTGGAGTCCGAACGGGCGTCAGGCAAGCCGCCGGGTGAGGGCGTCGAAGTGGTCATCTGATCGCGATACGGTAACGTTCCGCGCGATGCGGCGGTGTTCGAACAGCCGCCGCACAGCAAAGAGGTGGATGCGATGCCGTGCCACGAGCCCAGCAGCCGCCGCCTCGCGGCTCTAGGGGATCGATGACTGAGTATGGCCGGGGCTCAGGCCCCGAACCGTGGCATCCGGAGGACCCGTTGTACGGGGACATCGGATGGGGAGGGCAGCAGGTGGCCGACGGCCAGGCGCCCTACGGCGGCCAGCCGCAGCAGCAGTATCCGCAGCAGCCGCAGCAGCCCCAGGGGCAGTACCCGCAGCAGGGGCATGCCCAGCAAGGTCACCCGCAGCAGCAGCCGTACTACCAGCAGCCTCAGCAGCCGGAGCAGTACGACCAGCAGCACTACGGTCAGCAGCCGCATGCCCAGCAGCAGCATGGTCAGCACCAGCAGCCGCAGGGTCAGCAGCCGCATCAACCCCAGCACCCCCAGCAGGCGCAGCACCCCCAGCACCCTCAGCAGCAGTACGACGAGTGGGGCACCGGGCAGCAGCAGGTGCAGGGGCAGCAGCAGGTCCAAGGACAGCAGACCGGGTACGACCAGCAGTACCAGGGCACCTGGGACACCGGAAGCCACGGCCAGCTGCCGTACGGTGCCGACCCCGCCGACCCCTACGGCGGCCGGCACCCCGGGTACACCGGTGAGCACCCCGACTACTACGGCACCCCCGACGCGTACCCGCCGCCCGAGCCGCCCGCCCGGCGTCGAGCCGCTCCCGAACCGAAGCCGGACTGGGATCCGGGACCGGACCAGGGCGAACACGCCTTCTTCTCCGGCGGGGACGATGACGACGACGCCGAGGAAGAGTCCCGCAGTCGGCGCGGCGGACGCGGTGACCGGCGCGGACGCGGCGGCAAAGGGAAGAAGCGCCGCAGCGGCTGTGCGTGCCTGGTCGTCACCCTGGTCTTCGCGGGTGGACTCGGCGGTGTGGGCTATTTCGGCTACCAGTTCTACCAAAACAAGTTCGGCAAGGCCCCGGACTTCGCGGGTGACGGACTCTCCTCGACCGTCATCGTGGAGATCCCCAAGGGTGCGGGCGGCTATGCCATCGGGCAGAAGCTCAAGGAGGCCGGCGTCGTCAAGAGCGTGGACGCGTTCGTGGCCGCGCAGGCGCAGAACGCCAAGGGCAACACGATCCAGGCCGGCGTCTACACGATGAAGAAGCAGATGTCGGCCGACAGTGCTGTCGCGCTGATGCTCAGCCCCAAGAGCCGTAACAACCTCATCATCGCCGAGGGCCGCAGAAACGCCTGGGTGTACGAGCAGATCGACAAGCGGCTCGAATTGCCCGAAGGTACGACGAAGGATGTCGCGAAGAAGGACCTGAAATCTCTCGGGCTGCCTTCCTGGGCGAATACGAACAAGGATATAAAGGATCCGCTGGAAGGATTCCTCTTCCCCGCCAGTTATCCCGTGGCCAAGGGTATGAAGCCTGCCGATGTCCTGAAGAAGATGGTGGCGCAGGCCAAGTCGAAGTACGACGAGTACGACCTGGAGAAGAAGGCCAAGGACCTCAATCTCAAGGATCCGTTGCAGGTCGTCACGGTCGCGAGCCTGGTGCAGGCCGAGGGTATGACGCACGACGACTTCAAGAAGATGGCCGCCGTCGTGTACAACCGCCTCAAGGACACGAACACGGCCACCAACCAGAAGCTCGAATTCGACTCGACCTACAATTACGCCAAGGGTCAGAGCAAGATCGATATTTCGGTGAAGGAAATCCGGAACTTCGACGACCCGTACAACACCTACGTCTACCGGGGCCTGCCGCCGGGGCCGATCGGTAACCCGGGCGATGAAGCGATGAGGGCGGCCATCGAACCCGACGGCGGTGGCTGGATGTTCTTCGTCTCCGTCGACGGAAAGACGACCAAGTTCACGACGGACTTGGCCGAGCACGACAAACTGGTTCAGGAATTCAATGAACGACGGCAGAACGACGGCTGAGCGGGAGCGGGCGCGCGGGCAGGCGCGGGCGGAGAGTCGCCGTGCGGCGGTTCTCGGCTCACCGATCGCGCACTCCCTCTCCCCGGTGCTGCACCGGGCCGCGTACGAGGAACTGGGCCTCGACGGCTGGACGTACGACCGTTTCGAGGTGGACGAGACCGGGCTGCCCGGGTTCTTCGACGGGCTCGGGGACGACTGGGCGGGACTGTCACTGACGATGCCGCTCAAGCGGGCCGTGATACCGCTGCTCGACACGGTCAGCGCGACCGCGGCGTCCGTCGGGGCCGTCAACACCGTCGTCTTCACCGACGACGGGCGCCGGGTCGGAGACAACACCGACGTCCCCGGAATGGTCGCGGCGCTGCGGGAACGCGGGGTCGAGAGCGTGGAGAGTGCCGCCGTGCTCGGGGCGGGGGCCACCGCGTCCTCCGCGCTCGCCGCGCTGGCCCGGATCTGTACGGGCGAGATCGTCGCGTATGTCCGGGGGCCCGAGCGCGCCGCCGAGATGCGGCAGTGGGGCGAGCGCCTCGACCTCGATGTGCGGACGGCGGACTGGGCGGACGCCGGGCGCGCCCTGCGGGCTCCTCTGGTGATCGCGACGACCCCCGCGGGGGCGACGGACGCCCTGGCCCTTGAGGTGCCCGCCCGACCGGCCACCCTCTTCGACGTGCTCTACGAGCCGTGGCCCACGGCGCTCGCGGCACGGTGGTCCGCCCACGGCGGGGCCGTCGTCGGAGGGCTCGACCTCCTGGTCCACCAGGCGGTCCTCCAGGTGGAACAGATGACGGGCGTGTCGACCGGCCCGCTGGCGGCGATGCGGCACGCAGGGGAACGAGCCCTGAAGGACCGCTGACCGGTCCTGACGGGAAGAGGAGTACCGAGGCGAGCGGATCCCGTCCGGCGTCCGCCAGGACCCGGCGCTGTCCGCGTGGTGGACCTTGCGCGTGGGCAATTCGCCGGACGTGGGAGGATCGAAGGGGCGGGGCAGGGGTGCGTACCCCGGCCGCGCCGCCGCACGATCCAGGCGCGAGCAAGAGGAGCACCGTTGAGCAGGTTGCGCTGGCTGACCGCGGGGGAGTCGCACGGCCCCGCACTGGTGGCGACATTGGAGGGACTTCCCGCCGGTGTCCCGATCACCACGGAGATGGTGGCCGACCACCTCGCCCGCCGCCGCCTCGGCTATGGACGCGGCGCCCGGATGAAGTTCGAGCAGGACCAGGTCACCTTCCTCGGCGGCGTCCGGCACGGCCTGACCATCGGCTCCCCGGTCGCCATCATGGTCGGCAACACCGAGTGGCCCAAGTGGGACCAGGTCATGTCCGCCGACCCGGTTGACCCGGCCGAACTCGACCAGCTCGCGCGCAACGCCCCGCTCACCCGCCCCCGCCCCGGCCACGCCGACCTCGCGGGCATGCAGAAGTACGGCTTCGACGAGGCCCGTCCGATCCTGGAACGCGCCTCCGCACGGGAGACCGCGGCCCGGGTCGCCCTCGGCGCGGTGGCCCGCTCCTTCCTCAAGGAGACCGCCGGTATCGAGATCGTCAGCCATGTCGTGGAGCTGGCGTCCGCGAAGGCCCCGTACGGCGTCCTGCCCGTGCCCGGCGATGTCGAGAAGCTCGACGCGGACCCGGTGCGCTGCCTGGACGCCGACGCGTCGAAGGCGATGGTCGCCGAGATCGACCAGGCCCACAAGGACGGCGACACCCTCGGCGGCGTCGTCGAGGTCCTCTCCTACGGTGTGCCGGTCGGCCTCGGCTCGCATGTGCACTGGGACCGGCGCCTGGACGCCCGGCTCGCCGGCGCGCTCATGGGCATCCAGGCCATCAAGGGCGTCGAGGTCGGCGACGGCTTCGGACTGGCCCGGGTCCCCGGCTCGCAGGCGCACGACGAGATCGTCTCCACGGCCGACGGCATCCGGCGCTCGACCGGCCGCTCGGGCGGCACCGAGGGCGGCCTGAGCACCGGCGAACTCCTGCGTGTACGGGCCGCGATGAAGCCCATCGCGACCGTGCCCCGCGCCCTCGCCACCGTCGACGTCTCCACCGGCGAGGCCACCAAGGCCCACCACCAGCGCTCCGACGTGTGCGCCGTGCCGGCGGCCGGCATCGTCGCCGAGGCGATGGTGGCGCTGGTCCTCGCCGACGCGGTCGCCGAGAAGTTCGGCGGCGACAGCGTCCCGGAGACCCGGCGCAACGTCCGCTCGTACCTCGACAACCTGCACATCCGGTGACCGCCGTGACCGGGCCCACCGTCGTCCTCGTCGGGCCGATGGGCGTGGGCAAGTCCACGGTCGGCGCACTCCTCGCCACCTGGCTGGACCGCGCGTACCGCGACACCGACGACGACATCGTGGCCGCCGAGGGCCGCAGCATCTCGGACCTCTTCCTGGACGAGGGCGAGCCCTACTTCCGCGCCGCCGAGAAGGCAGCCGTCCGCACCGCGCTCGCCGAACACCCGGGCGTCCTCTCGCTCGGCGGCGGCGCCGTCCTCGACGCCGACACCCGCGCCCTGCTCGCCAGTCACCCGGTCGTCTATCTGTCGATGGACGTCGAGGAGGCCGTGAAGCGCACCGGCCTGAACGTCGCCCGGCCGCTGCTCGCCGTCAACCCGCGCCGCCAGTGGCGCGAGCTGATGGAAGCCCGCCGCCACCACTACACCGACGTCGCACGGGCCGTCGTCGCCACCGACGGCCGCACCCCCGAAGAGGTCGCCCACGCGGTCCTCGACGCCCTGGAGCTGAAGGCGGCGGGCCCCGGCGGCCGGAGCCCGGACCAGGACCAGGACCCCCGGCAGGAGAAGGCATGAACGAGCAGGCACTCACCCGGATCCAGATCGGCGGCACGGCGGGCACCGAGCCCTACGAGGTGCTCGTCGGACGCCAACTGCTCGGTGAGCTGGGCGCGTTGATCGGCGACCGGGTCAAGCGTGTCGCCGTGATCCACCCTGAGGCGCTCGAAGGCACCGGCGAGGCACTGCGCGCCGACCTCGCCGAGCAGGGCTTCGAAGCCGTCGCCATCCAGGTGCCCAACGCCGAGGAGGCGAAGACCGCCGAGGTCGCCGCGTACTGCTGGAAGGCGCTCGGACAGTCCGGCTTCACCCGCAGCGACGTCATCGTCGGGGTCGGCGGCGGCGCCACCACCGACCTCGCCGGATTCGTCGCGGCGACCTGGCTGCGCGGGGTGCGCTGGATCGCCGTACCGACGACCGTGCTCGCCATGGTGGACGCCGCGGTCGGCGGCAAGACCGGCATCAACACCGCCGAGGGCAAGAACCTCGTCGGCTCCTTCCACCCGCCGGCCGGGGTGCTGTGCGACCTCGCCGCGCTGGACTCGCTCTCCGTGAACGACTACGTGTCCGGGCTCGCCGAGATCATCAAGGCCGGATTCATCGCCGACCCGGTGATCCTCGACCTGATCGAGGAGGACCCGGAGGCCGCCCGCACCCCCTCGGGGCCGCGCACCGCCGAGCTGATCGAACGGTCCATCAGGGTCAAGGCCGAGGTGGTCTCCGGTGACTTGAAGGAGTCCGGGCTGCGGGAGATCCTGAACTACGGTCACACCCTCGCGCACGCCATCGAGAAGAACGAGCGCTACCAGTGGCGGCACGGCGCCGCCGTCGCCGTCGGGATGCACTTCGCCGCCGAACTCGGCCGTCTCGCCGGACGGTTGGACGACGCGACGGCCGACCGGCACCGCACGGTCCTCGAAGCCGTCGGACTGCCCCTCAGTTACCGCTACGACCAGTGGCCCAAGCTCCTGGAGACCATGAAGGTCGACAAGAAGTCCCGGGGCGACCTGCTGCGGTTCATCGTCCTCGACGGTCTCGCCAAGCCCACCGTCCTGGAGGGGCCCGACCCGGCCGTGCTGCTCGCCGCGTACGGCGAGGTGGCCGAGTAACCGGCGGTACGTGACGAATTGACCGACGGTACGTGACGAATTGGCCGACGGCAGGCGACCGAACAGAACGAGCCACCCCGCACCCGGGCACTCCCCGGTCTCCCCGGCCGTTCACACAACGGCGGCCGGGGAAGGTACCGTTCGGTAGCAGACCGGGGCTGTACGGCCCTTCCGCCCAGCGCCAGTCGCCTGTACGAGACGGAGTGGCACCGGATGCAGCACGCAGTGGGGTCTCCGCTGCCGCCGCCCCACCGACCGGGGCACGGACCGGCCGACGGCTGGTCATCGGCCGCGCATCACCCGGGAGGACACCCGGGCCCCGCCCCCGCGGGCCCGCCCCCGGGAGTCGCCGGAGCACCCGGCAGCCCCACGCCACCCCTCTCCCCGGCACCCCAACCGCACGCCCCGACACCGCACCCCCCGGCACCGGGCACCCCGCCGCAGACCCGGGCCCCGCAGCACGCGCCCGCACCCCAGCACGCGCCGCAGCACGCCCCCGGCCGCCCGCCCGCGCCGGGTGCCCCGCCGCAGTCGGCGGCCCCGCAGCAGCACGCGGGCCCGCCGTACGGACCGATACCCCCCTCGCCCGAGACCACCGGGCATATGCGGCTGCCGCCCGGCGGACCCGTCGCCGTGCCGAGCCCGCCACCGGCTCCGGGCGGCACCGACCTGGCCGGGATCACCCTCGCGGTGCTGCTCATCGGGCCCGCGGGCGCCGGCAAGACCAGCGTCGCCAAGTACTGGGCGGACCACCGCCGCGTCCCCACCGCGCACATCAGCCTCGACGACGTCCGCGAATGGGTGCGCTCGGGCTTCGCCGACCCCCAGTCCGGGTGGAACGACCACTCGGAGGCCCAGTACCGCCTGGCCCGTCGCACCTGCGGCTTCGCCGCCCGTAACTTCCTGGCCAACGGCATCTCGTGCATCTTGGACGACGCCGTCTTCCCCGACCGGCCCGTCGTGGGGCTCGGTGGCTGGAAACGGCATGTGGGACCGGGGCTGCTGCCCGTCGTCCTGCTGCCGGGCCTTGAGATCGTCCTGGAGCGCAACGCCGAGCGCAGTGGCAACCGCCGTCTCACCGACGAGGAAGTCGCCCGTATCCACGGCCGGATGGCCGGGTGGTACGGATCGGGGCTGCCGATCATCGACAACTCCCAGCTCGACGTCCCGGCCACCGCCCGCGTCCTCGACGGCGTACTCGCCCGCTCCATCGCCAGCCCCCCGCAGTGGTGACACCGCACCCCTGACCGCCTTCCCGGCCGCACCTCTGAGCGCGCTCCGCACCCCGCTCCACCGCGCTCCCCACGGCACTCGCCGCCGCCCGGTCGGACGCGCTGACCGGGCCGACCTCCGCCCGCGCTCGTACGCTCGGGTCATGTCAGAGGTGTACGCGGTCCGGCGGGAGCGGCTCCGCGAGCGGTGCGCGGCGGGCGGCAGTGCGGCGGCGCTGGTCTCCCGGCCCGCCAATGTCCGCTATCTCGCCGGACCGGCGCCCGAGGGTGCCGTCCTCCTGGTGGGCGGGGGAGAGGACCTGCTGATCTGCGCGGCCCCGCCCTCCGGACAGACCGGGGCCGCCCGTCCCGACGACGCGCTGCGCACCCAGCTGCTGCCCGCGCCCGCCGGTGACCCGGCCGTTGCCGCCGCCGGCGCCGCCGTGTCGCTCGGTGTGGACTCGCTTGCCGTCGAGGAGCACCATCTGACCGTCGCCCGGCACCGCGCCCTCGGCTCCGTCGCGCCCCGGCTCCGCCTCGGCGACCTCGGCGGCGCCGTCGAGCAGCTGCGGCTGGTCAAGGACGAGGAGGAGATCTCGTGTCTGCGGATCGCCGCCGAGATCACCGACCAGGCCCTCGGTGAACTCCTCGAATCGATCCTCGTCGGCCGCACCGAACGCCATCTCGCACTGGAACTGGAGCGCCGTCTGGTCGACCACGGCGCCGACGGCCCGGCCTTCCCCACCGCCGTCGGAACCGGGCCCAACGCGGGACGCGGCGGCCACCGCCCCACCGACCGCCGGGTCGAGGAGGGCGATTTTCTCTCCGTCTGCCTCGGCGCCACCTACCGCGGCTACCGCTGCGAGATCGGCCGTACCTTCGTCATCGGCACCTCGCCCGCGGACTGGCAGATCGAGCTGTACGACCTGGTCTTCGCCGCTCAGCGCGCCGGTCGGGAGGCCCTGGTGCCCGGCGCGGCCTGCCGGGACGTCGACCGCGCGGTCCGCCATGTGCTGGGCTCGGCGGGGCACGGTGAGGGCCTCGCACCCGTCACCGGACATGGTGTCGGACTCGAAATCGACGAGGAGCCGCAGTTCGCCCCCGCGGCCATGGGTAAACTGGACGCTTGTGTGCCGGTCACCGTCGAACCGGGGGTTCACCTCCCTGGCCGGGGCGGAGTCCGGATCGATGACACGCTCGTCGTCCGCCCCGAGGCGGACGGCGGACCCGAGCTACTCACCATCACGACCAAGGAGCTGCTCGCGCTCTAGCCTCAGCCATCGCTGAGGAGCCGGACGCGGGTCCCCGGGTCGTCCACGTCAGTCCAGGAGATTCCGCAACCGTGGCTTCCACGAACGACCTCAAGAACGGCATGGTGCTCAAGCTCGAAGGCGGCCAGCTCTGGTCCGTCGTCGAGTTCCAGCACGTCAAGCCCGGCAAGGGCCCGGCCTTCGTCCGCACCAAGCTGAAGAACGTGCTGTCCGGCAAGGTGGTGGACAAGACGTTCAACGCCGGTGTCAAGGTCGAGGCGGCCACTGTCGACAAGCGCGGGATGCAGTTCTCGTACATGGACGGCGACTACTTCGTCTTCATGGACATGGACACGTACGACCAGCTGCATGTCGACCGCAAGTCCGTCGGCGACTCCGCCAACTTCCTGATCGAGGGCTTCGAGGCCGTCGTCGCCCAGCACGACGGTTCGGTGCTCTACGTCGAGCTGCCCGCCGCCGTCGAACTGGTCATCGCGGAGACCGAGCCCGGTGTCCAGGGCGACCGTTCCACCGGCGGCACCAAGCCCGCCAAGCTGGAGACCGGGTACGAGATCCAGGTCCCGCTCTTCATCACCACCGGCGAGAAGATCAAGGTGGACACGCGCTCGGGCGACTACCTCGGCCGGGTGAACAGCTAACCGTGGCTGCCCGTAACACGGCCCGCAAGCGTGCCTTCCAGATCCTCTTCGAGGGCGACCAGCGCGGTGCCGACGTCGTCACGGTCCTCGGGGACTGGATCCGGCACTCGCGGACCGACACCCGGCAGCCGCCGGTCAGCGAGTACACCATGCAGCTCGTCGAGGGGTACGCCACGCAGGCGGCCCGGATCGACGAGCTGATCGCGCAGTACGCGGTCGGCTGGACGCTGGACCGGATGCCCGTGGTCGACCGCAACATCCTGCGGCTCGGGGCGTACGAGCTGATCTGGGTCGACGAGACCCCCGACGCCGTGGTGCTCGACGAGGCCGTGCAGCTCGCCAAGGAGTTCTCCACGGACGACTCACCCGCCTTCGTCAACGGACTCCTGGGCCGGTTCAAGGACCTCAAGCCGACGCTTCGGCGCGAGGAAGCCTGACCGGGACCACGGGAGAACGACCAGGGAGGGCCCCGCAGCGATGCTGCGGGGCCCTCCCTGGTGGTTACGCCGAACGGGTGACTGGTCTCTCCCGGGCGGCACGTTTCTTCAGTGGTGCGGTGGGGTGTCAGCCCTCCTCGTGGGCCACCGCGCGGCGCGCGTCCGCGTCCAGCACGCCCCAGCTGATGAGCTGCTCGGTGAGGACGGACGGCGACTGGTCGTAGATGACGGCGAGGGTGCGCAGGTCGTCCTGGCGGATCGACAGCACCTTGCCGTTGTAGTCACCGCGCTGGGACTGGATCGTCGCCGCATAACGCTGGAGCGGGCCCGCCTTCTCGGCCGGCACATGCGCCAGCCGCTCCAGGTCCAGGACGAGCTTCGGCGGCGGCTCGGCGGCCCCGCCGGGAGTGGTGCCCGGCAGCAGCTCCTGCACCGGCACACCGTAGAAATCCGCCAGCTCGGCCAGGCGCTGCACGGTGACGGCACGGTCCCCGCGCTCGTACGACCCGACCACGACGGCCTTCCAGCGTCCCTGGGACTTCTCCTCGACGCCGTGGAGTGACAGGCCCTGCTGGGTGCGGATGGCCCGGAGCTTGGCCCCGAGCTGTTTGGCGTATTCGCTGGACATATAGCTCCCGGACACTGTGTCTCGAGCGGCTGTGCCGCGCGGCTGGTGACTCACTGTGAGGTTACGCAGCGTGACTTGCATGCGTCAAGCCGAAGGGTCAGCACCGACTCTTCCCTGCGCGGGCCCGAGGCGCACGGTGAGGGGGGTTGAACAGGGGGAACGGGCGGCCTGCTAATCTGAGTGGCGCAAATCCGACGTCCTTTAAGATCCGTCCCGTGAGGCGGAGAAGGAGGTCTGTTTCCCATGGCTCCCATGGACATGAACAGCCCTGATGCCGCACGCCCCGTTCTGGAGGCCCCCGACATCGCGCGGGTCCTGACCCGCATCGCCCACGAGATCGTCGAACGTGCCAAGGGCGCCGACGACGTGGTGCTTCTCGGCATCCCGACCCGCGGGGTCCACCTCGCGCGACGGCTCGCCGCCAAGCTGGCCGAGATCACCGGTGCCACCGTGCCGGTCGGCTTCCTCGACATCACCATGTACCGCGACGACCTGCGCATGCATCCCCCGCGCGCGCTGGCCCGCACCGAGATCCCCGCCGACGGCATCGACGGCCGCCTGGTCGTCCTCGTCGACGACGTGCTCTTCTCGGGCCGCACCATCCGCGCCGCGCTGGACGCGCTGAACGACATCGGGCGCCCCCGTGCCGTCCAGCTCGCGGTCCTGGTCGACCGCGGCCACCGCGAACTGCCCATCAGAGCCGACTACGTCGGCAAGAACCTCCCCACGTCGCTGCGCGAGACCGTCAAGGTCCAGCTCGCCGAGGAGGACGGCCGCGACACCGTCCTGCTCGGTCTGAAGGCGCCCGCGCCGGTCGGCGAGCAGTAGCTCCGCAGCCGCGCGCGTACGGGCCGCCCGGCCTGTCCCGAGCCGGACCGCTCGCACCGTACGCGCCCGCCGCACGCACTCGCCGCACGCGCCCGTCCGCCGTGCCCCACCGGGGACGCCCCCGGGCCCACGATGTCCTGAACCGTCTTACGGAGCCTGAAAGATGCAGCGTCATCTCATCTCGGCCGCCGACCTCACCCGCGACGACGCCGTCCTGATCCTCGACACCGCCGAGGAGATGGCCCGGGTCGCCGACCGGCCGATCAAGAAACTGCCGACCCTGCGCGGCCGTACCGTCGTCAACCTCTTCTTCGAGGACTCCACCCGTACCCGGATCTCCTTCGAGGCCGCCGAGAAGCGGCTCTCCGCCGATGTCATCAACTTCACCGCCAAGGGCTCGTCGGTCTCCAAGGGCGAGTCCCTCAAGGACACCGCGCAGACCCTGGAGGCGATGGGCGTCGACGCCGTCGTCATCCGGCACGGCGCCTCCGGAGCGCCCTACCGGCTCGCCACCTCCGGCTGGATCGACGCCGTCGTGATCAACGCGGGCGACGGCACCCACCAGCACCCCACGCAGGCCCTGCTCGACGCCTTCACCATGCGGCGCCGGCTCGTCGGCCGGGACGAGGGGATCGGCCAGGACCTCACCGGCAAACGCATCACCCTCGTCGGAGACGTCCTGCACAGCCGCGTCGCCCGGTCCAACGTCGACCTGCTGCACACCCTCGGCGCCGAGGTCACCCTCGTCGCGCCGCCCACCCTGGTGCCGGTCGGCGTCGGCCACTGGCCCTGCCAGGTCTCGTACGACCTCGACGCCGTGCTGCCCAAGTCGGACGCCGTGATGATGCTGCGGGTGCAGCGCGAGCGGATGAACGCCGCGTTCTTCCCCACCGAGCGCGAGTACGCGCGCCGCTACGGGCTCGACGGCGACCGCATGGCCAGGATGCCCGAGCACGCGATCGTGATGCACCCCGGGCCGATGGTCCGCGGCATGGAGATCACCGCCGAGGTCGCCGACTCCCCGCGCTGCACCGTCGTCGAGCAGGTCACCAACGGCGTCTCCATCCGTATGGCGGTCCTCTATCTGCTGCTCGGCGGCAATGAACCCGCCGTCACCCACACCCGTACCGAGGAGAAGTAAGCGACATGAGCAAGACCCTGATCCGTGGTGCGAAGGTGCTCGGCGGCGAGCCTCAGGACGTCCTCATCGACGGCGGGACCATCGCGCGCGTGGGTGACGCCGTCGAGGCCGACGGCGCCACCGTGGTCGAGGCCGAGGGACACGTCCTGCTGCCCGGCCTGGTCGACCTGCACACCCATCTGCGCGAGCCGGGCCGGGAGGACTCCGAGACCGTCCTCACCGGCACCCGGGCCGCCGCCACCGGCGGCTTCACCGCCGTGCACGCCATGGCCAACACCTTCCCCGTCGCGGACACCGCCGGTGTGGTCGAGCAGGTCTGGCGCCTGGGCCGCGAGTACGGCTACTGCGACGTCCAGCCCGTCGGCGCCGTCACCGTCGGCCTGGAGGGCAACAAGCTCGCCGAACTCGGCGCCATGCACGACTCCGCGGCCGGCGTCATGGTCTTCTCGGACGACGGCAAGTGCGTGGACGACGCCGTGATCATGCGGCGCGCCCTGGAGTACGTGAAGGCGTTCGGCGGCGTCGTCGCACAGCACGCGCAGGAGCCCCGGCTGACCGAGGGCGCCCAGATGAACGAGGGCACCGTCTCCGCCGAACTGGGCCTCGGCGGCTGGCCCGCCGTCGCCGAGGAGTCGATCATCGCCCGCGATGTCCTGCTCGCCGCCCATGTCGGCTCCCGCGTCCACATCTGCCATCTCTCCACCGCCGGATCCGTCGAGCTGGTCCGCTGGGCCAAGTCCAAGGGCTGGGACGTCACCGCCGAGGTCACCCCGCACCACCTGCTGCTCACCGACGAACTCGTCCGCAGCTACGACCCCGTGTACAAGGTCAACCCGCCGCTGCGCACCGAGGCCGATGTGATGGCGCTGCGCGAGGCCCTGGCCGACGGCACCATCGACTGCGTCGCCACCGACCACGCCCCGCACCCGCACGAGGACAAGGACTGCGAGTGGGCCGCCGCCGCCATGGGCATGGTCGGTCTGGAGACCGCGCTCTCCGTCGTGCAGCACACCATGGTCGACTCCGGCCTCCTCGACTGGGCGGGCGTCGCCGACCGCATGTCCTTCAGGCCCGCCGAGATCGGCCGCCTGAGCGGACACGGCCGCCCCGTCTCGGAGGGTGAGCCCGCCAACCTGACCCTGGTCGATCCGGCATACCGTGGGGCCGTGGACCCCGCGGGCTTCGCCTCCCGCAGCCGCAACACCCCCTACGCGGGCCGTGAGCTGCCGGGGCGCGTCACCCACACCTGGCTGCGGGGCCGCGCCACGCTCGTCGACGGGAAGCTCGCGTGACACCTCACACACCCCTCCGCACCGTAGAAGCGTTCGCCGCGCTCGCCGCCGAGCAGAAGTCGGCCGATGTCACCGACTGGGCCGCGCGCGTCGGCTGGCTCGTCGGACTCGCCCTCTTCGTCGCGCTCGTCTACTGGCTGATGCGCGAGGGCTGGAAGTGGCGCGGCACCCTCCAGGGCGACCTCCCCGAGCTGCCGACCGTGCCGTCCGAGCCCGGCCCGGTGACACTGGGCATGAGTGGCCGCTACCACGGCTCGACCACCGCCGGGCAGTGGCTCGACCGGATCGTGGCGCACGGCCTCGGCACCCGCTCGCGCGTCGAGCTGACCCTCACCGACGCGGGCCTCGACGTCGTACGCCCCGGCGCCGCCGACTTCTTCGTCCCGGCGGACCGGCTGCGCGGCGCCCGGCTCGACAAGGGCATCGCCGGCAAGGTCCTCACCGAAGGCGGACTCCTCGTCGTCACCTGGGAGCACGGCGACCGGCTGATCGACTCCGGATTCCGCTCCGACCGGGCCGCCGAGCACCCCGCCTGGGTCGAAGCCCTCACCGCCCTGAGTCCCACCACGGACCACACCACGAACCGAACCATGGAAGGCGCCGAACGATGACGCAGCCGACCTCCACCCGAGGAGCCAAGGCTCCCGCCGTACTCGTCCTGGAGGACGGCCGCGTCTTCCGGGGCCGCGCCTACGGAGCCGTCGGCGAGACCTTCGGGGAAGCCGTCTTCAACACCGGCATGACCGGTTACCAGGAGACGCTCACCGACCCCTCGTACCACCGCCAGGTCGTCGTGATGACCGCCCCGCACATCGGCAACACCGGCGTCAACGACGAGGACCCCGAGTCCCGGCGCATCTGGGTCTCCGGCTATGTCGTCCGCGACCCCGCGCGCGTGCCGTCCAACTGGCGCGCCCGGCGCTCCCTGGACGAGGAACTCGCCGCCCAGGGCGTCGTCGGGATCTCCGGCATCGACACCCGCGCCCTCACCCGGCATCTGCGCGAGCGCGGCGCCATGCGCGTCGGCATCTTCTCCGGCAACGCGCTCCCCGACGAGGGCACCATGCTCGCCGAGGTCCGCCAGGCCCCCGAGATGGCGGGCGCCGACCTCGCCGCCGAGGTCGCCACCAAGGAGCCGTACGTCGTCCCGGCGCTCGGCCCCGACGGCGCGCCCCTGCCGCTCGGTACCGCCCGCCTCACCGTCGCCGCCATCGACCTCGGCATCAAGGGCATGACGCCCTACCGCATGGCCGAGCGCGGCATCGAGGTGCACGTCCTGCCCGCCACGGCGACCGCCGACGACGTGTACGCCGTCGCCCCCGACGGTGTGTTCTTCTCCAACGGACCCGGCGACCCCGCCACCGCCGACCACCCCGTCGCCGTCATGCGCGAGGTCCTGGACCGCGGCACCCCGCTGTTCGGCATCTGCTTCGGCAACCAGATCCTCGGCCGCGCCCTCGGCTTCGGCACGTACAAGCTGAAGTACGGGCACCGGGGCATCAACCAGCCCGTGCAGGACCGGACCACCGGCAAGGTGGAGGTCACCGCGCACAACCACGGCTTCGCCGTCGACGCGCCCCTCGACCGGATCAGCGACACCCCCTACGGCCGCGCCGAGGTCTCCCACGTCTGCCTGAACGACCAGGTGGTGGAGGGGCTGCGGCTCCTGGACCGGCCGGCGTTCAGCGTCCAGTACCACCCCGAGGCCGCAGCGGGCCCGCACGACGCGGCCTATCTGTTCGACCGCTTCACGTCTTTGATGGACACCGTCCTGATGGAGGGCCAGCGTGCCTAAGCGCACCGATATCCAGTCCGTCCTGGTCATCGGTTCCGGACCGATCGTCATCGGACAGGCCGCCGAGTTCGACTACTCCGGCACCCAGGCGTGCCGCGTCCTCAAGGCCGAGGGCCTGCGGGTGATCCTCGTCAACTCCAACCCGGCGACGATCATGACCGACCCGGAGATCGCCGACGCCACCTATGTCGAGCCGATCACCCCCGAGTTCGTCGAGAAGATCATCGCCAAGGAGCGGCCCGACGCGCTGCTGCCCACCCTCGGCGGCCAGACCGCCCTGAACACCGCCATCTCGCTGCACGAGGCGGGCACCCTCGACCGGTACGGCGTCGAGCTGATCGGCGCCCATGTCGAGGCCATCAACAAAGGCGAGGACCGCGAGCTGTTCAAGGAGGTCGTGGAAGCCGTCCACGCCAAGATCGGGTACGGCGAGTCCGCCCGCTCGGTGATCTGCCACACCATGGACGACGTCATCGGCGGCGTCGACACACTCGGCGGCTACCCCGTCGTCGTCCGCCCCTCCTTCACCATGGGCGGCGCGGGCTCCGGCTTCGCGCACGACGAGGAGGAACTGCGCCGCATCGCCGGCCAGGGCCTCACCCTGTCGCCGACCACCGAGGTGCTCCTGGAGGAGTCCATCCTCGGCTGGAAGGAGTACGAGCTGGAGCTGATGCGCGACAAGCACGACAACGTCGTGGTCGTCTGCTCCATCGAGAACTTCGACCCGATGGGCGTCCACACCGGCGACTCCATCACGGTCGCCCCGGCGATGACGCTCACCGACCGCGAATACCAGATCCTGCGGGACATCGGCATCGCCGTCATCCGTGAGGTGGGCGTCGACACCGGTGGCTGCAACATCCAGTTCGCGGTCGACCCCGAGGACGGCCGGGTCATCGTCATCGAGATGAACCCGCGGGTCTCGCGCTCGTCGGCGCTCGCGTCGAAGGCCACCGGTTTCCCGATCGCGAAGATCGCCGCGAAGCTCGCCGTCGGCTACACCCTCGATGAGATCCCCAACGACATCACCGAGCAGACCCCGGCCTCCTTCGAACCCACCCTCGACTATGTCGTGGTGAAGGCCCCCCGCTTCGCGTTCGAGAAGTTCCCCTCGGCCGACTCCACGCTGACCACCACCATGAAGTCGGTCGGCGAGGCCATGGCCATCGGCCGTAACTTCACCGAGGCCCTCCAGAAGGCCCTGCGGTCCCTGGAGAAGAAGGGCTCGCAGTTCACGTTCGTGGGCGAGCCGGGTGACAAGCGGCTGCTCCTCGAAGAGGCCGTACGGCCGACCGACGGGCGCATCAACTCCGTCATGCAGGCCATCCGGGCCGGCGCGACAGCCGACGAGGTCTTCGACGCCACCAAGATCGACCCCTGGTTCGTGGACCAGCTCTTCCTGATCAAGGAGATCGCGGACGAGCTGGCCGCCGCCGAGAGACTCGACCCCGAACTGCTCGCCGAGGCCAAGCGGCACGGCTTCTCGGACGCCCAGATCGCCCAGATCCGCGGCCTGCGCGAGGACGTCGTCCGCGAGGTACGGCACGCCCTTGGCGTCCGCCCGGTCTACAAGACGGTCGACACCTGCGCCGCCGAATTCGCCGCGAAGACCCCGTACTTCTACTCCTCCTACGACGAGGAGACCGAGGTCGCGCCCCGCGAGAAGCCCGCGGTGATCATCCTGGGCTCCGGGCCCAACCGCATCGGCCAGGGCATCGAGTTCGACTACTCCTGCGTGCACGCCTCCTTCGCGCTGCACGACGCGGGCTACGAGACCGTGATGGTCAACTGCAACCCGGAGACCGTCTCCACCGACTACGACACCTCCGACCGCCTGTACTTCGAGCCGCTCACCCTCGAAGACGTCCTGGAGATCGTGCACGCCGAGTCCCTCGCCGGACCGATCGCCGGAGTCATCGTCCAACTCGGCGGCCAGACCCCGCTCGGCCTCGCCCAGGCACTCAAGGACAACGGCGTCCCCGTCGTCGGCACCCCGCCCGAGGCCATCCACGCCGCCGAGGACCGCGGCGCCTTCGGCCAGGTGCTCGCCGAGGCGGGCCTGCCCGCGCCCAAGCACGGCACCGCCACCACCTTCGCGGGCGCCAAGGCCATCGCCGACGAGATCGGCTACCCGGTCCTGGTCCGGCCCTCGTACGTGCTCGGCGGACGCGGCATGGAGATCGTCTACGACGAGACCCGTCTGGAGTCGTACATCGCCGAGTCCACCGAGATCTCGCCGATCCGGCCCGTCCTGGTCGACCGTTTCCTGGACGACGCCATCGAGATCGACGTGGACGCCCTCTACGACGGTACGGAGCTGTACCTCGGCGGTGTCATGGAGCACATCGAGGAGGCCGGGATCCACTCCGGCGACTCGGCGTGCGCCCTGCCCCCGATCACCCTCGGCGGCTTCGACATCAAGCGGCTGCGCGCCTCGACCGAGGCCATCGCCCGCGGGGTGGGCGTCCGGGGCCTGATCAACATCCAGTTCGCGCTGGCCGGTGACATCCTCTACGTCCTGGAGGCCAACCCGCGCGCCTCGCGCACCGTCCCCTTCACCTCGAAGGCGACCGCCGTGCCGCTGGCGAAGGCCGCCGCCCGGATCTCGCTGGGCGCCACCGTCGCGGAACTGCGCGCCGAGGGACTCCTGCCGGCCCAGGGCGACGGCGGCACGCTCCCGCTGGACGCGCCGATCTCCGTCAAGGAGGCCGTCATGCCGTGGTCGCGGTTCCGCGACATCTACGGCCGCGGCGTCGACACCGTCCTCGGACCCGAGATGCGCTCGACGGGCGAGGTCATGGGCATCGACTCGGTCTTCGGCACGGCATACGCCAAGTCGCAGGCCGGCGCGTACGGGCCGCTGCCCACCAAGGGCCGCGCCTTCATCTCGGTCGCCAACCGGGACAAGCGCTCGATGATCTTCCCGGCGCGTGAACTCGTCGCCCACGGCTTCGAGTTGCTCGCCACCTCCGGCACCGCCGAGGTTCTCAAGCGCAACGGCATCAACGCCACCGTCGTACGCAAGCACAGCGAGGGCGAGGGGCCGAACGGCGAGCGGACGATCGTCCAGCTCATCCACGAGGGCGAGGTCGACCTCATCGTCAACACGCCCTACGGCACCGGCGGCCGACTCGACGGATACGACATCCGGACGGCCGCCGTGGCGCGCTCCGTACCGTGTCTGACGACCGTGCAGGCGCTCGCCGCGGCCGTCCAGGGCATCGACGCGCTCAACCACGGCGACGTCGGGGTCCGCTCCCTCCAGGAACACGCGGAACGCCTCACCGCGGGCCGCGACTAGCCGTTCCCCAGGGGGACACCGGAAACGGTGTCCCCCTCTCCACGAGGCCCCTCTCCCGAGGCCACCACGAGGCCACCCCTCACGAGGACACCGCCATGTACCGACTCTTCTTCGACCTCGTCTTCCGCCGGATGGACCCCGAGCGCGCCCACCACCTGGCCTTCCGCTGGATCCGGCTCGCCGCCCGCTTCCCCGTGCTGCGCACCCTTCTCGCCGCCGTTCTCGCCCCCCGCCACCGGGAGCTGCGCACCGAGGCGTTCGGGCTGCGGATGCACGGCCCGTTCGGACTCGCCGCCGGCTTCGACAAGAACGCCGTCGCGATCGACGGCATGGCGATGCTCGGCTTCGACCACGTCGAGATCGGCACCGTCACCGGCGAACCGCAGCCCGGCAACCCCCGTACGCGACTGTTCCGGCTGGTCCCCGACCGCGCCCTCGTCAACCGCATGGGCTTCAACAACGAGGGCTCCACCGCCGTCGCCGAACGCCTCGCGAGCCGCGCGCCCGTCTTCCGGACGACGGTCGGCGTCAACATCGGCAAGACCAAGGCCGTCCCCGAACAGGAGGCCACCGCCGACTACGTGAAGTCCACCGAACGTCTCGCGCGCCACGCGGACTACCTCGTCGTCAATGTCTCCTCACCGAACACGCCGGGGCTGCGCGACCTCCAGGCCGTCGACCATCTGCGCCCGCTGCTCACGGCCGTCCGCGAGGCCGCCGACCGCAGTGTGCCGGGCCGCCGCGTACCGCTCCTGGTGAAGATCGCGCCCGACCTCGCGGACGAGGACATCGACGCCGTCGCCGACCTCGCGGTCGACCTCGGCCTGGACGGCATCATCGCCACCAACACCACCATCGCGCGCGAGGGACTCGGTCTGACCTCCGACCCCGCGCTCGTGCGGGAGACGGGCGGGCTCTCCGGCGCCCCCCTCAAGGCCCGCTCCCTGGAGGTCCTGCGCCGCCTCTACGCGCGCGTGGGGGACCGCATCACCCTGGTCGGGGTCGGCGGCATCGGGAACGCCGAGGACGCCTGGCAGCGCATCCTGGCCGGCGCGACCCTCGTCCAGGGCTACAGCGCCTTTGTGTACGAGGGCCCCTTCTGGTCCCGCGCGATCCACCGCGGCCTCGCCGCCCGTCTGCGCACCTCCCCGTACGCCACGCTCGCCGAGGCCGTCGGCGCCGACGTAAGGACCCCGGCATGAGCCCCTTCGACCCCTCCGACCCCTCCGACCCGGCCGGCTCCCCGGACGCCTCCGCGCCGTTCGGTACGCGGCTGCGGCACGCCATGGACGCGCGCGGGCCGCTGTGCGTCGGCATCGACCCGCACGCGTCACTGCTACGCGACTGGGGGCTCGGTGACGACATCGCCGCCCTGGAGCGGTTCAGCCGGACGACGGTCGAGGCACTGGCCGACCGGGTCGCCGCGCTGAAGCCGCAGAGCGCGTTCTACGAGCGGTTCGGCTCCCGTGGCATCGCCGTCCTGGAACGCACCGTCGAGGACGCGCGCGCGGCGGGCGCCCTCGTCGTCCTGGACGCCAAGCGCGGGGACATCGGCTCGACCATGAGCGCCTACGCGGAGACCTTCCTCAGCAAAGGCGCCCCCCTGTTCGCCGACGCGCTCACCGTCTCGCCCTACCTCGGCTACGGCTCGCTGCGGCCCGCCGTCGACCTCGCGCGCGAGAACGGCGCAGGGCTGTTCGTGCTCGCCCTCACCTCCAACCCGGAGGGCGCCGAGGTGCAGCACGCGCGCGGTGCGGACGGCCGGACCGTCGGGGCCGGCGTCCTCGCCCATCTCGCCGCCGAGAACGCCCCCGAGATCGCCGGCGGCGCGCCTTTGGGCTCCTTCGGCGCGGTCGTCGGCGCCACCCTCGGAGATCTGTCCTCGTACGACCTCGCCGTCGACGGACCGCTCCTCGCCCCCGGCATCGGCGCCCAGGGCGCGACCCCGGCCGACCTCCCGGGGGTCTTCGGCCGGGCGGTCCGCAATGTCGTGCCGAGCGTCAGCCGGGGTGTCCTGCGTCACGGTCCGGACGTGACCGCGCTGCGCACGTCGGCCGCCCGGTTCGCGGAGGAGATCCGGGAGGCGCTGGGGGAGGGGTGAGATCCGGGAGGGGCCGGGGGAACGGTGAGACCGGCCTCGGCGGGTCGCGTTTCGGGGGGTTCGGGGGTGGGCAGTCTTCGGAATTCGCGTGCTGTCGGACCCGCTCGGCCCGCGTCGCACGGCTTTCCTGGTCGGATCCCTTCACGAATCCGTGGCTTTTTGCCCCAGAATGTCCAGCTAGATTGAGGCTGACCAGGACTTTTCCGCTGTTCTCGCTGACTCCGAGGGCCCTGGCCGCTAGTCTCCGTCGAGTGGGGGCGCCTCCCACGCCCTTCAGGCAGTGGGGGGTGAGCGGGCAAGCGCGTTGCTCGTTGCTCCCCAGGTGTGGGGCGACTAGGTTCCTCACCGGTCCGTATCCGACAGTTCGACATCCGAGGTGACGTAGGCGTGGCTCTTCCGCCCCTTACCCCTGAACAGCGCGCAGCCGCGCTCGAAAAGGCCGCCGCGGCTCGCCGGGAGCGGGCCGAGGTGAAGAATCGACTCAAGCACTCCGGCGCCTCCCTTCACGAGGTCATCAAGCAGGGCCAGGAGAACGACGTCATCGGAAAGATGAAGGTCTCCGCCCTCCTGGAATCCCTGCCCGGCGTGGGCAAGGTCCGCGCCAAGCAGATCATGGAGCGGCTCGGCATCTCCGAGAGCCGCCGAGTACGGGGCCTCGGCTCCAACCAGATCGCCTCCCTGGAGCGCGAGTTCGGCGGAGGCCCCGCCTGACGTTCCCGGGCACTCCCGAGAACCTGGATAATCGCTCCATGGCTGCAACATCCCGGGGGACGTCCCCCGTACCCCCGGACGCACGTCCGCGGCTGACCGTGCTCTCCGGCCCCTCAGGGGTCGGCAAGAGCACGGTCGTCGCACATCTGCGCAAGGCACACCCCGAGGTATGGCTTTCGGTGTCGGCCACCACCCGTAAGCCCCGCCCCGGTGAGAAGCACGGCGTGCAGTACTTCTTCGTCGCCGACGAAGAGTTCGACAAGCTCATCGCCAATGGCGAACTCCTCGAATGGGCCGAGTTCGCGGGCAACCGCTACGGCACCCCGCGCGGCGCCGTCCACTCACACCTCGACGCCGGCGAGGCCGTCCTCCTGGAGATCGACCTCCAGGGTGCCCGCCTGGTCCGCGAGTCGATGCCCGAGGCCCAGCTCGTCTTCCTCGCGCCGCCCTCCTGGGAGGAACTGGTGCGCCGGCTCACCGGGCGCGGCACCGAGGCGCCCGACGTCATCGAGCGCCGGCTCGCCGCCGCCCGGATCGAGCTGGCCGCCGAATCCGAGTTCGACATCACCCTCGTCAACACCTCCGTCGAGGACGTGGCCCGCGAGCTGCTAGCCTTGATGGACGTAGTGTGATCTTTTCGGATCTCACCCCCCCCTGTCGGAAGGTAGAGCGTGTCCTCTTCCATCACCGCGCCCGAGGGCATCATCAACCCGCCGATCGATGAGCTGCTTGAGGCCACGGACTCGAAGTACAGCCTCGTGATCTACGCGGCCAAGCGTGCGCGTCAGATCAACGCGTATTACTCGCAGCTCGGCGAGGGCCTGCTCGAATACGTCGGTCCGCTCGTCGACACGCATGTCCACGAGAAGCCGCTCTCGATCGCCCTGCGCGAGATCAACGCGGGTCTGCTGACCTCCGAGGCCGTCGAGGGCCCCGCCCAGTAGACAACGCAGCCGACCGCGAGGGTCGGCGGCGAACAGCACCTTCCCACGGGCCCGGCGGCGCGACCGCCGGGCCCGTGGTGTGTCATGGGTAGGTACCGCGTCACCGCGTGCGTACGCGAAGCCGAGTCCGGGGAGAGACGGTGGACCAACCGAAGGTCGTTCTGGGGGTCAGCGGTGGCATCGCCGCGTACAAGGCGTGCGAACTGCTGCGCCGGCTCACCGAGTCGGGCCACGACGTAAGGGTCGTACCGACCGACGCCGCGCTCCACTTCGTCGGCGCCCCGACCTGGTCGGCGCTCTCCGGGCACCCCGTGTCCACCGAGGTCTGGTCCGACGTCCACGAGGTCCCGCACGTCCGCATCGGCCAGGGCGCCGACCTCGTCGTGGTCGCCCCCGCCACCGCCGACCTGCTCGCCAAGGCCGCGCACGGCCTCGCCGACGACCTGCTCACCAACACCCTCCTCACCGCCCGCTGTCCCGTCGTCTTCGCGCCCGCGATGCACACCGAGATGTGGGAACACCCCGCCACCCAGGAGAACGTCGCCACCCTCCGCCGGCGCGGCGCCGTCGTCATCGAGCCCGCCGTCGGCCGCCTCACCGGCGTCGACACAGGCAAGGGCCGCTTCCCCGACCCGGCCGAGATCTTCGAGATCTGCCGCCGGATCCTGGTGCGCGGCGTCCGCGCACCCGACCTCGCGGGCCGCCATGTCGTCATCAGCGCCGGCGGCACCCGCGAACCCCTCGACCCGGTCCGCTTCCTCGGCAACCGCTCGTCGGGCAAACAGGGCTACGCGCTCGCCCGTACCGCCGCCGCCAGGGGCGCCCGCGTCACACTGATCGCCGCCAACACCGCACTGCCCGACCCCGCGGGCGTCGATGTCGTCCCCGTCGCCACCGCCGTCCAACTGCGGGAGGCCGTCCTCAAGGCCGCCGCCGACGCCGACGCCGTGGTGATGGCCGCCGCCGTCGCCGACTTCCGCCCCGCCGCGTACGCCGCCGGGAAGATCAAGAAGAAGGACGGCCAGGAACCCGAAGCCGTCGCGCTGGTCCGCAACCCGGACATCCTCGCCGAGATCTCCGGGGACCGCCCCCGCCCCGGACAGGTCGTCGTCGGATTCGCCGCCGAGACCGACGACGTCCTCGACAACGGCCGCGCCAAACTCCGCCGCAAGGGCTCCGACCTGCTCGTCGTCAACGAGGTGGGGGAGCGCAAGACCTTCGGCGCCGAGGAGAGCGAGGCCGTCGTGCTCGGCGCCGACGGCACCGAGACACCCGTCCCGTACGGGCCCAAGGAAGACCTCGCCGACATCGTCTGGGACCTCGTGGCGCGCCGGCTGCCCGGCGCGCCCGGTGCGTGATCGACCCGTCCTGGGTGAGAATCGTGTCCGCTCCGCCGGATACGGGTGACCCCCCTAGAATCCGGGTTCCGCCCTGGTGGCGGAGTGCGCAGTACCGCAGAATGCCAGTGCCGCAGGTCACAGGGCTCCCACGTGGCGAGACACCTGGTCCGGCGGACGAGCCCGACCGATAAACTGGTGTCGGACCACGCCGGGCGCAGCTCCCGGCCGGTCCGCCAATGAACAGCCAGCAGCCGCTGCAACCTCAGGGAGCGATGTGTCCCGCCGTCTCTTCACCTCGGAGTCCGTGACCGAGGGTCACCCCGACAAGATCGCTGACCAGATCAGCGACACCATTCTCGACGCGCTTCTGCGGGAGGACCCGACCTCCCGGGTCGCCGTGGAGACGCTGATCACCACCGGCCAGGTACATGTGGCCGGTGAGGTCACGACGAAGGCGTACGCGCCGATCGCACAGCTGGTGCGCGACAAGATCCTTGAGATCGGCTACGACTCATCGAAGAAGGGCTTCGACGGCGCCTCCTGCGGCGTGTCGGTGTCCATCGGCTCCCAGTCCCCCGACATCGCCCAGGGCGTCGACACGGCGTACGAGAAGCGGGTCGAGGGGGCCTCCCGCGGCGCGTCATCCCTTGGAGAGGACGACGACGACCTCGACAAGCAGGGCGCCGGCGACCAGGGCCTGATGTTCGGCTACGCGTGCGACGAGACGCCCGAGCTGATGCCGCTCCCGATCCACCTCGCGCACCGCCTCTCGCGGCGCCTGTCCGAGGTCCGCAAGAACGGGACCATCCCCTACCTGCGCCCCGACGGCAAGACCCAGGTCACCATCGAGTACGACGGCGACAAGGCCGTCCGGCTCGACACGGTCGTGGTGTCGTCCCAGCACGCCTCCGACATCGACCTCGACTCGCTGCTCGCGCCCGACATCCGCGAGTTCGTGGTCGAGCCGGAGCTGAAGGCACTCCTGGACGACGGCATCAAGCTGGAGACCGAGGGCTACCGGCTCCTCGTCAACCCGACCGGGCGCTTCGAGATCGGCGGCCCGATGGGCGACGCCGGACTCACCGGACGCAAGATCATCATCGACACCTATGGCGGCATGGCCCGTCACGGTGGCGGCGCATTCTCCGGCAAGGACCCGTCCAAGGTCGACCGCTCCGCCGCGTACGCGATGCGCTGGGTCGCCAAGAACGTCGTCGCCGCCGGTCTCGCGTCCCGCTGCGAGGTCCAGATCGCGTACGCCATCGGCAAGGCCGAGCCCGTGGGCCTGTTCGTGGAGACCTTCGGCACGAACAAGGTCGACACGGAGCGCATCGAGTCCGCGATCACGGATGTCTTCGACCTCCGCCCGGCCGCGATCATCCGCGACCTCGACCTGCTCCGCCCGATCTACGCCCAGACGGCGGCCTACGGCCACTTCGGCCGTGAACTGCCCGACTTCACCTGGGAGAAGACGGACCGCGTGGACGCCCTGCGCAAGGCGGCGGGACTGTAGCCGAAGCGACCACGGTCAGCACGGGAGGCCCGGCAACCCTTGGAGGGGGGCCGGGCCTCTTCGCGTCCCGGGATCAGGCCGTGCGTCTGCGTCGTTCGGCGGGTGGTCGTGGCAGGTCGCGGCAGGTCGTGGTGTCGGAGGGGTCTGGTAGGAATGCTGGTGTGAGCGGTCAGGACGGGGAGGGTGACGGGGGCGGACGGGGTGTGCCCGAGCAGTTGGCGTTGATTCGGGACAGTGTGCGTCAGGCCAAGGTGCCCCGGGCCAAGCCGCGGACCTGGCGGGGTGCCGCGCTCGCCGGTGAGCTGCCCGTCGCGCGGGTGCTCGTGGACAAGGGCGTGCTGCATCTCGACCGGTACTTCGACTATGCCGTCCCCGCCGAGCTGGACGAGCAGGCGCAGCCCGGGGTGCGGGTGCGGGTGCGGTTCGGCGCCGGGCGGCATCAGGTGCGGGACGGGCGCCGCGAGGGCGGCGGTCTGGTCGACGGATTCCTGGTGGAGCGCGTCGCCGAGTCGGAGTACTCCGGGCCGCTGGCCGCGCTCGCCCAGGTGGTGTCGCCCGAGCCGGTGCTCGGGGACGAACTGCTCGGCCTGGCGCGGGCCGTCGCCGACCGGTACGCGGGCAGCCTCGCCGATGTGCTCCAGCTCGCGGTGCCGCCGCGCAACGCCCGCGCGGAGGGCAAGCCGTCGCCCGAGCCCCTGCCGCCGCCCCCCGCCCCTGACCCCGGATCCTGGGTGCGGTACGGACGGGGGCCCGCCTTCCTGGACGCCCTCGCGACGGGGGGTGCGCCACGCGCCGTGTGGAACGCGCTTCCGGGGCCCCTGTGGGCCGACGAACTCGCCCGTGCCGTCGCCGCGACGCTCGCCTCGGGGCGCGGCGCGCTCGTCGTCGTACCGGACGGGCGGGTCGTCGCCCGGGTCGACGCCGCGCTGACCGCGCTGCTCGGGCCGGGACGGCACGCTGTGCTCACGGCCGACGCCGGGCCCGAGAAGCGGTACCGGCAGTGGCTCGCCGTGCGGCGCGGCGCGGTGCGGGCCGTGGTCGGTACCCGCGCCGCGATGTTCGCGCCGGTACGGGACCTCGGCCTGGTCGCGATCTGGGACGACGGCGACTCCAGCCACAGTGAGCCGCACGCGCCCCAACCCCACGCGCGCGAAGTGCTGTTGCTGCGCGCCGCGCACGACCGGAGCGGATTCCTGCTCGGCGACGTGGGCTGCACGGTCGAGGCCGCCCAGCTCGTCGAGAGCGGCTGGGCGGGGCCCCTCGTCGCCGACCGGGAACAGGTGCGGGGCGCCGCGCCGCTGGTACGGACCGTCGGCGACGTCGACCTCGCGCGCGACGAGGCCGCGCGCGCCGCCCGGCTGCCCAGCCTCGCCTGGCAGGTCGCCCGTGAGGGGCTGCGCCATGGGCCCGTACTGGTCCAGGTGCCGAGGCGTGGCTACGTACCTCGGCTGGCCTGCGAGCGGTGCCGGGAGCCCGCCCGGTGCCGACACTGTGCCGGGCCGCTGGAGGCGCGGGACGGCAGCGCGGCGCTGCGGTGCGGGTGGTGCGGGCAGGAGGAGGGCGCCTGGCACTGTCCCGAGTGCGGGGGGTTCCGGCTGCGGGCCCAGGTCGTCGGCGCGCGGCGTACGGCCGAGGAGCTGGGCCGGGCCTTTCCCGCGGTGCCGGTGCGGACGTCGGGGCGTGAACAGATCCTGGACACCGTGCCGGACGCGCCCGCGCTGGTCGTGAGCACACCGGGCGCGGAGCCCGTCGCCGAGGGCGGGTACGCCGCGGCGCTGCTGCTCGACGGGTGGGCGATGCTCGGGCGGCCCGACCTGCGCGCGGGCGAGGAAGCGCTGCGGCACTGGATCGGCGCCGCCGCGCTGGTACGGGACCAGGGCGCGGGCGGCACCGTCGTGGTCGTCGCCGAACCGACGCTGCGGCCCGTACAGGCGCTGGTGCGGTGGGACCCGGTGGGCCACGCGGTACGGGAGTTGGCGGAGCGCGCCGAGCTGGGGTTCCCGCCCGTGTCGCGGATGGCGGCGGTTTCCGGGCCGCCCGACGCGGTGGCCGAATTCCTCGCCTCGGCCGAACTGCCCGGTGACGCCGAGGTGTTGGGGCCGGTGCCGCTGCCCGTCGTGGAGGCCGGGCGCCCCGCGGCCCGGCGGATCGGGGCGCCACCACCGGGGGAGCGATGGGAGCGGGCGTTGATCCGGGTGCCGCGGGGGAGCGGGGCCGCGCTGGCCGGCGCCCTGAAGATCGCCCAGGCCGCGCGAGCGGCGCGGGGCGCCGGGGGCAGTAGAGGAACGGTACGGGTGCGGATCGATCCGCCCGACATCGGGTAACGGCCGCTGCGCGGGGCTTTGGCGGGCGACGGCCGCTGCGCGGTGCTCGGTCGGGTGGGGCTTCAGTGGCCGGTGCGGTCGCTCGGCACCGCCGGGCCGCACCGTCCCGGTTGCTGGCCGTCGCGCCCGTCGCGCCGAGAAGGAAACCCGAACCGGTGGTGGGAGTGGAAACCCGGCGGTGACGCTGACCGTGCGCAGCTGCTGGGCGTCGCTCCCAGCAGCTGCTGCGCGGTGGGGTCAGCCGTTGCGCGGGCCCGGGAAGACTCCCGGTTGGGGGGCGTCGCGGAGGGTGGGGCTGCCGGCCAGGGGCTGGGTCGGCATGGAGCGGGCGGCGGGGACCGTGGGGAGCGGGGACCCGACGCCGACCGGCTGCGAGCCGGACGGCTCGGTGGCCCGCTCGGCCTCCGCCGCCGCCTGCGCCGCGGCCCGCCGTGCCCCGTACCGCCGGTGCACCGCCTGCTTGGTCACGCCGAGCGCCGAACCCACCGCGTCCCACGAGAAGCCCAGCGAGCGGTCGAAGTCCACGGCCGCCGTGACCAGGGTCTCGACGCTGTCCCGGAGTTCCTGGGCGAGCCGGACGGTGGGAGCGGGGGCCCGGCCGTAGACGACGAAGCCCGTGGACGGGCCGGAGCGGCGCGGGCGGTAGACGTTGCCCAGCTGGGCGGTGAGGGTGCGCAGCGCGTCCACCTGCCGGCGGACCCGCTCGATGTCCCGCACCAACAGGTGCAGGCTGGCCCGTGCCTGTGCGTCGTGGGTTGCGTGGTCGGCCATGAACAAGCCTCTCGAACCGGCGGTGAAAGGGGATCGGGCCGCGACCGCGGCCCGCTGTGGTCAACTCTCTCTTGACCAACGCGTCACGCGGTATGTGGTCACGGTGCCGGGGCGCAAGGGCATACGCGCAGGGCGCGCGGGCGCCTGTACGCCCCCGGCGTACCCCGCGTCCGCCGCCCATAGACTGGTGCGCTGCCCGTCACGAACCTTGCCCGAGAGGCCGACAGTCACCGATGAAGCTCGTCTTCGCAGGCACCCCCGAGGTCGCCGTACCCGCCCTGGACGCCCTGATCGCCTCCGACCGGCACGAGGTGGTGGCCGTCGTCACCCGTCCCGACGCACCCGCGGGACGCGGTCGCCATCTGGTCGCGAGCCCCGTCGCGCAGCGCGCCGAGGAGGCCGGGATCGAGGTGCTGCGGCCCGGGAAGCCACGGGACGAGGCGTTCCTCGCGCGCCTGCGGGAGATCGCCCCCGACTGCTGCCCCGTCGTCGCGTACGGTGCCCTGCTGCCCCGCGTCGCCCTCGACATCCCGACGCACGGCTGGGTGAACCTGCACTTCTCGCTGCTGCCCGCCTGGCGCGGCGCGGCGCCCGTGCAGCACGCGGTCATGGCCGGTGACGAGATCACCGGCGCCTCCACCTTCCTGATCGAGGAGGGCCTGGACTCGGGACCGGTGTACGGCACGGTCACCGAGGCGGTCCGGCCCACCGACACCAGCGGCGATCTGCTCACCCGGCTCGCGTTCGCGGGCTCCGGGCTGCTCGCCGCGACCATGGACGGCATCGAGGACGGCACCCTCAAGGCCGTACCGCAGCCCGCCGACGGCATCACGACGGCACCGAAGATCTCCGTCGAGAACGCCCACGTCGACTGGGCGGCGCCCGCGCTGCGGGTGGACCGTGTGGTGCGCGGCTGCACGCCCTCGCCCGGCGCCTGGACGGTGTTCCGGGGCGAGCGGCTCAAGCTCATCCACGTCGCCCTCGCCCCGGACCACACGGATCTCGCGCCCGGTGCGCTGTCCGTCGGCAAGAACCATGTGCACGTGGGCACGGGTTCGTTCGCCGTGGAACTGCTGTGGGTCCAGGCACAGGGCAAGAAGCCGATGCGCGCGGCGGACTGGGCCCGGGGCGTACGCATCGCCGAGGGTGAGGTGCTGGCGGCGCGCTGACGGCTCCGGCCGCCGGGGTGCCCGTAATTGAGTTGCCGGGAAGGGCGGGTCCGGGGTGTCATCGGATTCTGACCCGAACCAGAAGGTGGTGTTGTATGCCCCGGGCCCCACGGGACCGTTCTCGCGTCCGAGGAAGGGAACCCGTCAGCGTGGCGTGAACTCCCCAACTCCCCGGGAGCGAGACGGATTTGAGCATGTGCCGGAAGGCAACTGCCGTGTCCGTTCCGTATCGCCCAGGAGTCGTTTCCACGATGTCCCGCACCACCAGAAGAACCCGAGAGACCTCGGGAAGAGTCCGTAACACCTCAGGAGGAGTGCGTAACACCTCCGCGAGAGCCCGTGCCGAGGGGCGCGCCGAGTCCTTCCGCTGTCTCCACTGCGGTCTCGACGTACCCATGACCGCGGCCGGTACCGATTACCGCAACCACTGCCCGAACTGCCTGTGGAGCCGTCACCTTGACGACGCCCCCGGCGACCGGGCCGCGGACTGCGGCGCCCGGATGGAACCGCTCGCCATATCCGTGCGGGGGACGGCGAGTGGGTGCTCGTGCACCGCTGCACCGGCTGCGGTGTCCTGCACGCCAACCGCACCGCCGGCGACGACAACGCACTGCCGCTGACCCGGCTCGCGGTGCTGCCACTGGCCCGGCCACCGTTCCCGCTGGAGCGGCTGGGCTCGCTGTAGGAAGCAGCAAGTAGGGATTCGGGGGAGAGCGGGCGGTGCCCGGCCACGACGTACGCTGGTCGGTGCACCTCCCTCTCTTCCCCGGAGCACCTTTTCGTGAACGAGCAGCCGCGTCGCCGTCCCGGCAAACCGGGCGGCAAGCCCTACCGCCGCCCCAAGAAGGACCCCGTACGGATCCTCGCCTTCGAGGCGCTGCGGGCCGTCGACGAGCGGGACGCGTACGCCAACCTCGTCCTTCCACCGCTGCTGCGCAGGGCCCGCGAACAGGGCGGTTTCGAGGACCGTGACGCCGCCCTCGCCACCGAGCTGGTGTACGGCACACTGCGCCGCCAGGGCACCTACGACGCCGTGATCGCCGCCTGTGTCGACCGGCCGCTGCGTGAGGTCGACCCACCCGTCCTGGACGTCCTGAGCCTGGGCGCCCACCAGTTGCTCGGCACCCGTATCCCCTCGCACGCCGCCGTCTCCGCCTCCGTCGAGCTGGCCCGGGTCGTCCTCGGCGACGGTCGCGCCAAGTTCGTCAACGCCGTGCTCCGCAAGATCGCGCAGGAGGACCTGGACAGCTGGCTGGAGCGGGTCGCGCCCCCGTACGACGAGGACCCCGAGGACCATCTCTCCGTCGTGCACTCGCATCCGCGCTGGGTCGTGTCGGCGCTGTGGGACGCGCTCGGCGGTGGCCGGGCCGGCATCGAGGAGCTGCTCGAAGCCGACAACGAACGTCCCGAGGTCACCCTCGTCGCCCGGCCCGGCCGAATCGGCGCCGATGCACTGCTCGAAGGGCTCGGCGACCAGGCGCTGCCGGGCCGCTGGTCGCCGTACGCCGTGCGGCTCACCGAGGGCGGGGAGCCCGGCGCGCTCGACGCGGTGCGCGAGGGCCTGGCCGGCGTCCAGGACGAGGGCAGTCAGCTCGTCGCGCTGGCCCTCGCCCATGCGCCCGTCGAAGGCCGCGACGAGCGGTGGCTCGACGGCTGCGCGGGCCCCGGCGGCAAGGCCGCGCTGCTCGCGGGGATCGCCGCCGAGCGCGGCGCCGTCCTGCTCGCCGCCGAGAAGCAGCCGCACCGCGCCGGACTCGTCGCCCAGGCACTCGCGGGGAACCCGGGCCCGTATCAGGTCGTCGTCGCCGACGGGACCCGTCCGCCGTGGCGGCCCGGCTCCTTCGACCGGGTCCTGGTCGATGTGCCGTGCACCGGGCTCGGTGCCCTGCGCCGCCGCCCCGAGGCCCGCTGGCGGCGGCGCCCGGACGACCTCGCCGGGTTCGCGCCGCTTCAGCGGTCCCTCCTGGAGAAGGCGCTGGACGCCGTCCGGGTCGGCGGGGTCGTCGGCTACGCGACCTGCTCCCCGCATCTCGCGGAGACCCGGGCCGTCGTGGACGACGTCCTCGCGCACCGGGGCGGCGCCGAACTTCTCGACGCCCGCCCGCTGCTGCCCGGCGTCCCCGCGCTCGGCGACGGACCCGACATCCAACTGTGGCCGCATCTGCACGGCACGGACGCGATGTACCTGGCCCTGCTGCGCCGCACCGACTGAGCGACGGCGACCGGTGCGGTCCTCTGCGGTGCGGCTCTCCGTGCCGTCCGCTCACCGGTGCTACCAGGTCACCGGCAGTTCTAGGGGGAAGCGGCGGATGGTGTCCGTGTCCCAGCGGATCTCCTCCGGCGGTACCGCGAGCCGCAGCCCCGGGAACCGTTCGATGAGCCGTCCGACGGCCACTTCGAGCTCCGCCATGGCCAGCGGGACGGCGATGCACCGGTGTCCGCCCCAGCCGAAGGTCATGTGCGGGGCGGGCGTCCGCTCCGGGTCGACGGCGTGCGGGTCCGCGTAGCGCGCGGGGTCGTGGTTCGCCGTCAGATACGAGACGTGCACGAAGTCGCCCGCCCGGATCCGTACGCCGTCCAGCTCCACGTCCTCCAGTGCGACGCGGGGAATGCCGACGCCCTTGCGGAACGGGATGACGCGGAGCAGTTCGTTCAGGACGCCCGTCAAGGTCTCCGGCCGGTCCCTGAGGTGCCGCATCAGTTCGGGGCGGGTCAGCAGCACATAGGCGATGTTGCTGATCTGGCAGGTGGCCGTGTCCTGTCCGCTGAGCACCAGCGTCAGGGCCATCACCGCCACCTCCCCGTCATCGAGCGCGTCCTCGCCGTCCCCGGCCGCGGCCAGCGCGCTGATCAGGTCCTTGCCCGGCGAGCGCCGCCGCTGTTCGACCAGTTCGCCGAAGTAACTCCGCAGCTCCGCCTTGGCGTTCGCGGCGCTCTCGCGGCTGCCCGGACCCGTGGCGAGCAACTCATGGGTGTACCGCTGCATCCGTGGCCAGTTGTCCCGGGCGATGCCGAGTACGTCGTAGATCGTCTGCTGCGGGAGTTGGTTCGACAGTTGGCGGGCCAGGTCGGCGGGCGGACCCTGCGCGGCCATCTCGTCCAGGAGGTCGTCGGCGAGCCGGATGATCCCGCGCCGCATCCGGTCCACGTGCCGTGTGGTGAACGCCTGCGCTGCCAGATGCCTGAGGCGGCTGCTGCCCGGCGGGTCCATCACATTGATCGACTCCGGCGAGACGATGGGCTCCGGCGTCAGCCGCGGATAGTCCGAGCCCATGATCCCCGCCCGGCTGAAGCGTGGATCGGTGGTCACCTGGCGCACACCGTCGAACCCGGTGACCAGCCAGGCGTCGCCGTCGCCGTAGGGGAGTCTGATCAGGGGGAGTGAGTCGCGGGCCATCAGCGCCGCGAGCGAGGGATCGAAGTCCAGTCCCTCGCTGAAGTCGAACGGACACGGGGTCGCTTCACTGCTTCGGGGTGTCACGCGGTTCTCCATTTCCAGCGGCCTTCGCTGGCTCATGGATATGCCTTTGGCGACTTGCCGAACCGTCGGGACGCTTCGGCGTGCGCCAATCGGCCGACGGCCGCTGCGCGGGGCTTTGGCGGGGTGGGGGTGTCCGGGGGTGTTGATGGGGTGTTGATGGAGGGGGATGTGGGTGGGGTGGGGTGTTGATGGGGTGCGGTCGCATGGCACCGCCGGGCTGCGCCGTCCCGGCCGGTCGCCGTCGCGGCGGAGAAGGGATCCCGGCGGTGCTGCCGGGTGGTCGCCGTCGTGGTGGAGAGGGAAGCCGGGTGGTGCTACCGGGTGGGTTCTCGGCGGCTGTGGGTCGCTGGGCGGGGCTTTGGCGGGGTGGGATGGGTGCGGTCGCTCGGCACCGCCGGGCCGCTCCGTCCCGGGTGGTCACCGTGGCGGCGGATAGGGAACCCGGCGGTTCTAGCGGGAGGGGTGCTCTGCGATGCCCGAGCGGTTCCGAGGGCCCCGCTTCGCGCTCCGTGGTGGGCGGCCGTTGCGGGGCCCGGGAAGGCTCTGGGGGCGGTGGGGGCGTCCTCTGCTTGCCCGTCACCATCCGCGTGCCCGTCGAGCTTGCCCGTGCACCACCCGCGTACCCGTCGAGCCCGGCGGGCGCCCGTGTTCCGGATTCGGGGCCGACAGGGCCCTGTCGTGAGTGGGTGGGGGTCGGGATATCTTGATGTCGAGCAATGTTGCAGACGTGGAGTGGAGCGGAGCACCCGGTGACTGACTCGACCATCATCTATACGCACACCGACGAGGCCCCGGCCTTGGCGACGTATTCGTTCCTGCCCGTCATTCAGGCGTACGCCTCGACCGCCGGCGTCACGGTGGACAGCCGTGACATCTCGCTGGCGGGGCGGATCATCGCCGGCTTCCCGGAGTACCTCCAGGAAGGGCAGCGTATCGATGACGCTCTCGCCGAGCTGGGCGAGCTGGCCAGGACGCCGCGGGCCAACATCATCAAGCTGCCGAACATCTCGGCGTCGATCCCGCAGCTCAAGGCGGCCGTCGCCGAGCTTCAGACGCAGGGCTACGCGCTGCCGGACTACCCGGACGATCCGAAGACCGACGAGGAGCGCGACATCCGCGCCCGCTACGACAAGGTCAAGGGCAGCGCCGTCAACCCGGTGCTGCGCGAGGGCAACTCCGACCGCCGCGCGCCCGCCTCGGTGAAGAACTACGCCAAGGCGCACCCGCACCGTATGGGTGCCTGGTCGGCCGACTCGAAGACGAACGTCGCCACCATGGGCGCCGACGACTTCCGCTCCACCGAGAAGTCCGCGGTCGTCGCCGAAGCCGGTGCGCTCCGCATCGAGCTGGCCGGGGACGACGGCACCACCACCGTGCTGCGCGAGTCCGTACCGGTACTCGCGGGCGAGGTCGTCGACGCGTCCGTGCTGCGCGTCGCACCGCTGCGTGAGTTCCTCACCGCGCAGATCGCCCGCGCCAAGGCCGAGGGCGTCCTGTTCTCGGTGCACCTCAAGGCGACGATGATGAAGGTCTCCGACCCGATCATCTTCGGCCATGTGGTGCGCGCGTTCTTCCCGAAGACGTTCGCCGCGTACGGCGAGACGTTCGCCGCCGCCGGTCTCTCCCCGAACGACGGCCTCGGCGGCATCCTCAAGGGCCTGGAGTCACTGCCCGACGGCGCCGCGATCAAGGCGTCCTTCGAGGCCGAGATCGCCGAAGGTCCCGACCTCGCGATGGTCGACTCCGACCGCGGCATCACCAACCTGCACGTCCCCAGCGATGTCATCGTGGACGCGTCCATGCCGGCCATGATCCGCACCTCGGGGCACATGTGGGGCCCGGACGGCGAGGAGGCCGACACCCTCGCGGTGCTCCCCGACAGCAGCTACTCCGGGATCTACCAGGCCGTCCTCGACGACTGCCGCGCCCACGGCGCGTACGACCCGTCGACCATGGGCTCGGTGCCGAACGTCGGTCTCATGGCGCAGAAGGCCGAGGAGTACGGCAGCCACGACAAGACCTTCGAGATCGCCACCACCGGCACCGTGCGCGTCGTCGACGCGGCCGGGAACGCCGTCCTGGAGCAGACCGTCGGCGCCGGTGACATCTTCCGGATGTGCCAGACCAAGGACCTGCCGATCCAGGACTGGGTCAAGCTCGCCGTCACCCGCGCCCGCGCGAGCGGCGACCCGGCCGTGTTCTGGCTCGACGCGGGCCGCGCGCACGACGCACGGCTGATCGAGAAGGTCGAGCGCTACCTGCCGGAGCACGACACCGAGGGGCTGCGGATCGAGATCCTGGCCCCGGTCGACGCGATCACGTTCTCCCTGGAGCGCATCCGCCGGGGCGAGGACACGATCTCCGTCACCGGCAATGTGCTGCGTGACTACCTGACCGACCTGTTCCCGATCCTGGAACTGGGCACCAGCGCGAAGATGCTCTCGGTCGTCCCGCTGATGAACGGCGGTGGACTCTTCGAGACCGGTGCCGGCGGCTCCGCGCCCAAGCACGTCCAGCAGCTCGTCAAGGAGGACTACCTGCGCTGGGACAGCCTCGGTGAGTTCCTGGCGCTCGCGGTCAGCTTCGAGCACCTGGCGACCACCACCGGCAACGCCCGCGCCCAGGTCCTCGCCGACACCCTGGACCGCGCGACCGGCACCTTCCTCAACGAGGACAAGTCGCCGAGCCGCAAGCTGGGCGGCATCGACAACCGTGGCAGCCACTTCTACCTCGCCCTGTACTGGGCGCGGGAGCTGGCCGGGCAGACCGGCGACGCCCAGCTCGCCGAGGCGTTCGCGCCGCTCGCCAAGACGCTCGGCGAGCAGGAGAGCACCATCGTCGACGAGCTGATCGCCGTCCAGGGCTCCCCGGTCGACATCGGCGGCTACTACCAGCCCGACCCGGCCAAGGCCGCGGCCGTGATGCGCCCGTCGAAGACGTTCAACCAGGCGATCGACTCGCTCTGATCCTCCTGGGACACCCGATACACGTCCGCCCCGGCCGCGCACCGCCTGACCGGGGCGGACGTGTACCGGCGGCGGCTGGGCCGGAGGCGGATCGGCCACGGCCGGGCGCTCGGTTCCCGACCACCGCACCCCCATCCCCATCCCCATCCCCACCGCCGCCGTCTCCTTCGCCGCCGCGACGGCGACCCGCCGAGACGGCGCATTCCGGCGGTACCGGGCTTGCCATCCGACCAAGGCACCACCCGGCCGGGCCGGAGGCGGATCGTGGCCACGGGGGCTCGGTTCCCCCATCGCCGGGCGCCCCTCCCCACTGCGGCCGTCCTCTTTCTCCGCCGGGGCGGCGTCAAGCATTCCGGGGGTGCCGGGCTTTCCATTCGATCAAGGCGCCACCCGGCCGGGCCGGAGGCGGATCGTGGCTGCGGCCCGGGGACTCGTTTCGCCCATCGCCGGGCGCCCATCCCCACCGCCGGCGTTTCCTTCTCCGCCGCGACGGCGACCAGCCGAAATGGTGCATTCCGGCGGTGCCGAGCGACCGAACCCGCAACAAGCCTTTTACCGCGTTTGCCAGTGCGGCGGCACCCCGTGCCATTCGCCTCGCCATATCTACCCGTACCAGCCGGAGGCCCCGGCACCGCGTGCCTTAGTAAAGGATTGGTACGGACCGACGCCGGTGAGGTCCGTCAGGCATGGCAGGCTTGAGGCATGGCCGCGCAGATCAATCCCAGTATTCTCTCCGCCGACTTCGCCCGTCTCGCCGATGAGGCGCGGGCGGTGGAGGGCGCCGACTGGCTCCATGTCGACGTGATGGACAACCACTTCGTCCCCAATCTGACCCTCGGGGTCCCGGTGGTGGAGTCCCTGGCGCGGGCCACGGACACCCCGCTCGACTGCCATCTGATGATCGAGGACCCCGACCGCTGGGCCCCCCAGTACATCGAGGCGGGCGCCGGGTCGGTCACCTTCCATGTCGAGGCGGCGGCGGCGCCCGTGCGGCTGGCGCGGGAGATCCGCGCCAAGGGCGCGCGCGCCTCGCTGGCACTGAAGCCGGCCACCCCGATCGAACCGTACGAGGATCTGCTCCCGGAACTCGACATGCTCCTGATCATGACGGTGGAGCCGGGCTTCGGCGGGCAGGCGTTCCTCGACATCATGCTGCCGAAGATCCGCCGGACCAGGGAGCTGATCACCAAGCACGGCCTGGAGCTGTGGCTCCAGGTCGACGGAGGAGTCTCGGACTCCACCATCGAGAGGTGCGCCGAGGCGGGCGCGGACGTCTTCGTGGCGGGCTCCGCTGTGTACGGCGCCGCCGATCCCGCCGACGCGGTACGTGCACTGCGCACCCGGGCGGAGACGGCCACGGCCGCCGCGGCCTGGGCATGCGACCACTGAGCCACGGGAACGTGAACGGCCGTCCATCGGGACTGATCAAGTACGCCGGATCTGCAAGGATGAACGGCGAATCCAGGTTGTGAACAGCAGTGAGTGAACAGCAGTGAGGAGAAAGCCGTGACTGGCTTGTCGGCGGGCCGATCAGCTCTGCGGATGGGACCCGCTGAGCTGGTGCAGGCGGCGGCCATGGCCCGCCGCTTCTACCTTGAGGGCAAATCCAAGATCCAGATCGCCGAGGAGTTCGGCGTGAGCCGCTTCAAGGTGGCCCGGGTCCTGGAGACCGCTCTGGAGCGCGATCTCGTACGCATCGAGATCCGTGTGCCCGCCGAGCTGGACGCGGAGCGCTCCGACGCGCTGCGCGCCCGCTACGGTCTGCGGCACGCCGTGGTCGTGGAGTCCCCGGCCGAGGCCGAGGAGTCGCCCGACCCCGAGAACCTCGGCGAGGTCGCCGCCGACCTCCTCGGTGAGCTGGTCGCGGAGGGCGATGTCCTCGGCCTGGCCTGGGGCCGTTCGACCATTCACATGGCGGCGGCGCTCGACCGGCTGCCGCCCTGCACGGTCGTGCAGCTCACGGGTGTGTACGACGCCGGGACCGCCGAGCGCGGCTCCGTCGAGGCGGTCCGCAGGGCCGCCCAGGTGTCCGGCGGCGACGCCCACCCCATCTACGCGCCCATGCTGCTGCCCGATGTGGCCACCGCCACCGCGCTGCGCCGGCAGACCGGGATCGCCCGCGCCTTCGAGTACTTCGACAAGGTGACCGTCGCCTGTGTCTCCATCGGCTCCTGGGAGGCCGGTATCTCCACCGTCCACGACATGCTCACGGACGAGGAGCGCTCCCACTACGCCTCGCTCGGGGTCGCCGCCGAGATGTCGGCGCACCTCTTCGACGCCGAGGGCCGACGGATCGGGCGGGACCTGGGGGAGCGCTGTATAACGGTCGAGGCCGACCGGCTGCGCCGTATCCCCGAGGTCATCGCCATCGCGGGCGGGCAGCGCAAGGCGCCCGCGATCGACGCGGTGCTCCGCTCGGGCCTGGTCACCAGCCTCGTCACGGACACCGCCGCGGCGGACTTCCTGATGGCGGCGGGACCCCCGCCGCGCCCCGCGCTGGCCCGCGAGGACCCCGACGGCGAGGGATGACGGGGGACGACGCGGCGAGGAGTACGGCCCTGGCCGCGACGACAGGCCGGGTGCCGGGGGGCGTGACAGCATCGGTGCCATGCCGCTGACGCCTGTCCGGCGCGCGCTCACCGCGCCGCTCGTCCGTCGCCCTCTCCTCCTGATCCCACTGGGCCCGCTGGTCGCCCTGGTCGCCCTGATCGGTCTGCTCGGCTCCCTCGCCGGGTGCGCCGGCACCGACAGCGGCACGAGTACGCGGCCCACCGTCGCCACTGCCGTCACCACCCCCGGCTGGGCGCACGGCATGGTCACCGTGACCGCCGAGCGGCTGCCCGCCGAGGCCCGTGACACCCTCCGCCTCATCGACCAGGGCGGCCCGTTCCCGTACACCAGGGACGGGGTGGTCTTCGGGAACTTCGAGCGACTGCTGCCGCAGCATCAGCGCGGCTACTACCACGAGTACACGGTCCCCACGCCCGGCTCCCGCGACCGGGGCGCGCGGCGCCTGGTCAGCGGCGACGGCGGCGAGATCTACTACACCGACGACCACTACGCGTCCTTCAAGGCGGTACTGCGATGACGGCCGGGCCCACCCTGACCCAGGCGCTGCGCGCCAGCGGCTGGACCACCACACGGCTCGACCTCCGGGGCGTCGCCGACAAGGCCGCCTTCATGGAGCGCTGCGCCCGCGCCCTGGACCTGCCCGACTGGTTCGGCCGGAACTGGGACGCGCTCGCCGACTGCCTCACCGATCTGTCCTGGGCCCCGCCCGCACAGGGCAGGGTCCTCCTCGTCACGGGCTGGCAGACGTACGCCGGTACCCGGCCCGACGAGTGGGGCACCGCCCAGGAGGTGTTCGCGGACGCCGTCACGTACTGGCGCGGCCGGGACACCGGGATGGAGATCCTGCTCACCATCGGCGATGGAGGATCCGACGACGCCGGGGCCGGGACGCCTGGGTGATCGTCCCGGACCGGGCATTCGCGCCGTCATGGGACACTGAAGTACGTGCTCTTCCCCCCGGCTGACCTGTCCGGGGGCCACCTCTGATCGACTGGGATGAGCGGCACGTGCGTTTCCTCAATGACCTCCAGCCTCCGTACGACCTGACGTACGACGACGTCTTCATGGTGCCGAGCCGTTCCGCGGTGGGCTCGCGGCAGGGCGTCGACCTGGCGTCGCCGGACGGCACGGGCACCACCATCCCGCTTGTCGTGGCGAACATGACCGCGATCGCGGGCCGCCGGATGGCCGAGACCGTCGCCCGGCGCGGTGGCCTCGTCGTCATCCCGCAGGACATCCCGATCGAGGTCGTCACGGACGTCATCTCCTGGGTCAAGCAGCGGCATCTCGTCCTGGACACCCCCATCGTGCTCGCCCCGCACCAGACCGTCGCGGACGCGCTCGCGCTGCTGCCCAAGCGCGCGCACAACGCCGGCGTGGTCGTGGACGGCGACCACCGCCCGATCGGTGTCGTCACCGACGAGGACCTGACCGGGGTGGACCGCTTCACCCAGCTCACCGAGGTCATGTCCCGGGACCTGGTGATCCTCGACGCGGACATCGAGCCCCGCGAGGCGTTCCACCGGCTCGACGGCGCCAACCGCCGCTACACCCCCGCCGTGGACGCCGACGGCCGCCTGGTCGGCATCCTCACCCGCCGGGGCGCGCTGCGCGCGACCCTGTACACACCGGCCACCGACGCCGGAGGCCGGCTGCGGATCGCCGCCGCCGTCGGGATCAACGGCGATGTCGCGGGCAAGGCCGCGCAGCTCCTCGACGCCGGGGTCGACACCCTCGTCGTGGACACCGCGCACGGCCATCAGGAGTCGATGCTCTCCGCGATCAAGGCCGTCCGGGCGCTCGACCCGAAGGTCCCGCTGGTGGCCGGCAACATCGTCGCCGCCGAGGGCGTACGCGACCTGATCGAGGCGGGCGCCGACATCGTCAAGGTCGGCGTCGGTCCCGGTGCCATGTGCACCACGCGCATGATGACCGGGGTCGGCCGCCCGCAGTTCTCGGCGGTCCTGGAGTGCGCGGCCGAGGCGAAGAAGTACGGCAAGCACGTCTGGGCCGACGGCGGGGTGCGGCACCCCAGGGACGTGGCGATGGCGCTGGCCGCCGGGGCGTCCAACGTCATGATCGGCTCCTGGTTCGCCGGTACGTACGAGTCCCCGGGCGACCTTCAGCAGGCCGCCGACGGGCGGCTGTACAAGGAGTCCTTCGGGATGGCGTCGGCGCGGGCGGTCCGTAACCGCACCAGCGAGGAGTCGGGGTACGACCGGGCCCGCAAGGCGCTGTTCGAGGAGGGCATCTCCACCTCGCGGATGTTCCTCGACCCGGGCCGTCCGGGCGTCGAGGACCTGATCGACTCGATCATCGCGGGCGTCCGCTCCGCCTGCACCTACGCCGGCGCGAACTCGCTGGAGGAGTTCGCCGAGAAGGCGATCGTCGGGGTGCAGAGCGCGGCCGGGTACGCCGAGGGGAAGCCGCTGCACGCCAGCTGGAACTGAGTCGCGAGCGCTACCGGCGGACACCGACCGGCAGGTCTGTCAGGGTCGCCTGACGTCAGGTCCTCTTGACGTCAAGTGGCCCTGACGCGATGCTGAGGGCATGACGACACCGCAGAGCATCGAGCCCGCCCACACCCTGCGTACCGCGGTCACCCGCCTCGACGAGCTGCGCGGCCGTGACTCGCTCGCCGACGCCGGTGCGGCCGGCGAGGCACTGAACCGTCAGGAGCTGCTGGAACTCCTCGCCCTCAGCGAGGTCGTGGCCCGCAAGGCGGCCTACGGGCGGCAGCTCTCCGTCCGCGCGGCCCGCGCCGCCGGCGCCTCGTGGACCCAGATCGGCGCGGCCCTCGGCACCAGCAAGCAGGCCGCCTGGGAGGCCCACCACCGCTGGATCGACGAGCAGGCCGCGCGCCACCGCGACGAGGGCCTGGAATTCGACGCGGACATGGAGGCGGCGGCCCGGGGGCTCGCGGACCGGCCCGGCGACGACCCCTCCTGACCACCGGCGACGCGTGTTCTACTTCCTGTACGGGCCACCCCCGCCTCTTCCTGTACGGGCCACTCCCGCGCCCGGCCCGCCTCCGAGAGAAGTGATCCACGCTCCGTGCGACTGAACGATCTCGACGAACGCATCGTGCACGCCCTCGCCGAGGACGCCCGCCGCTCCTTCGCGGACATCGGCCAGCAGGTGGGCCTCTCGGCGCCCGCCGTGAAGCGGCGCGTCGACCGGCTGCGCGCCATCGGCGCCATCACCGGGTTCACCGTGCGCGTGGACCCGGCGGCGCTCGGCTGGGAGACCGAGGGCTTCGTGGAGATCTACTGCCGGGGCAAGACCTCGCCCGAGACCATCCACCGGGGTCTTGAGCGCTATCCGGAGGTCGTGTCGGCGTCCACCGTGACCGGTGAGGCGGACGCGATCGTGCAGGTCTTCGCCTCCGACATGCGGCACTTCGAGCGCGTACTCGAACGGATCGCGGGGGAGCCCTACGTGGAGCGCACCAAGTCCGTGCTCGTACTGTCGCCGCTGCTCAGGCGCTTCTCGTCCGGGGCGCCCGGCTAGGAAGTCCTGCGGGTGCGGGTGCCCGTTCGCGTCAGTCGCCGGTGAGTCCGAGTCCCGGTCCCGTCTGCCGCGCCAGCGCGTTGTTGCCGATCGAGTTGTGGACGCTGAAGGTGACCGTGTCCGACCGGTAGCGGTCGTCGGACCACTCCACCGGGCGGCCCTCGCGGGTCGTGGTGATCCGCCGCACCCGCAGCAGCGGACTCGTCCGGCGCACCCCGAGCAGCTCCGCGTCCCGCGCCCCCGCCGCGACCGCGTCGATGAGATGTTCCCCGTACGCGAACACCAGGCCCGTGTCCTCGAACAGACGCTGTGTCACCGACGGGCAGTCCGGCTCGATCCGCTCCACCGCGGGCGCGATCCAGTCCGCGTACACGGTCCGCTCCAGGAGGACCGGCTCGCCGTCCAGACCGCGCAGCCGCAGTACCGACAGGACCCTTGCCCCGGGCGCCAGTTGGAGGCGCAGCGCGTCCGGTGCCGTGGCCTGGCGGTACTCCGATTCCACCACCCGGCCCGTCGCCGTACGCCCCATCGAGCGGGCCCACTGCGCGAAGCTGCGGAGTTCGGCGAAGCTCTGGCTGCGGCGGCTGGCCAGGACCACGCGGCGCGCGCCCTGCCGGGACCCGATCAGCCCCTCGGCGGTGAGCGCGGCGACGGCCTGCCGGACGGTGCCGCGCGAGACGGCGTACCGGGCCGCGAGTTCCGTCTCGGGCGGCAGCAGTCCGCCCACGGCGTACTCCTCGCGGTCGATCGCCCGGCGCAACTCCTCGGCGATCTCCTCATGTCGGGCCGTCATGCTCCCCCTCCCATCGGCGGCTGTCCCTCGGCGGCTGTCCTTGGCGGCTGTCCCTCAGTGGCTGTGCACACCACGCACCACGCGACCACGATAAACGAGGCCCCGGTGTGCCCCGTACCGAGAACGAGTGTCCGGGGAACAGGCGGGAACGGTTCGCCCGGAGTTAACCGACGAGACATCGCCACCGGGCCTACTGAGGGCAACTTGTTCGAACAAGTTCTCTGTCCCGCCCGTGCCCGCACCGCTGAGCCGGGCAGCACCCCAGGAGAGATCGTGACCGTGTCCCTGCCGAGAAGCGCCGTCCTCGCCGGCGGCCTGGCGGCCGTCGCCGCCCTCACCCTCAGCGCCTGTGGCGCGGCCCCCGACAAGTCGACCTCGGCCGGCGACGGCAAGAGCGCGGCCACCGCGACCTCCGCCGAGGACTTCGGCGGCATGGACGCCCTGGTCACGGCGGCGAAGAAGGAAGGCACGCTCAACGCCATCGCGCTGCCCCGCGACTGGGCCAACTACGGTGCGCTGATCGACGGGTTCACCAAGAAGTACGGCATCAAGATCGAGGTCGAGAACCCCGACGGCAGCAGCCAGGACGAGATCAACGCGGTCACCTCACGCAAGGGCCAGAAGCGTGCCCCCGACGTCCTCGACCTCGGCAGCTCCTTCGCGCTCAGCGCCGCCCAGCAGGACCTGACCGCCCCGTACAAGGTGGCCGCCTTCGGTGACATCCCCGAGGGGCAGAAGGACCCGGAGGGCCGCTGGTTCAACGACTACGGCGGCTATGTCTCCATCGGCTGCGACGCCAAGCGGGTCAAGGTCTGCCCGACCACCTTCAAGGACCTCCTGAAGCCCGAGTACAAGGGCAAGGTCGCCCTCAACGGCAACCCGACCAAGTCCGGCTCCGCGTTCGGCGGCGTCTACGCGGCGGCCCTCGCCAATGGCGGCTCCTTCGACGACATCCAGCCCGGCCTGGACTTCTTCGCGAAGCTGAAGAAGAACGGCAACTACACGCCCGTGGAGTCCACGCCGGCCACCGTCGAGAAGGGCGAGACGCCCATCTCCATCGACTGGGACTACCTCAACGCCGGATACGCCGACGAGTTCAAGAGCAAGGGCGTCGACTGGAAGGTCGCCGTCCCCGAGGACGGCACGTTCGCCCAGTACTACTCGCAGGCCATCAACAAGGACGCCCCGCACCCGGCCGCTGCCCGGCTGTGGCAGGAGTACCTCTACAGCGCCGAGGGCCAGAACCTGTGGCTGAAGGGCTACGCCCGCCCGGCGCTGATGGTCGCCATGGACAAGGCCGGAACGCTCGACAAGGACGCCGCCGCCCGGCTGCCGAAGGTCTCCGGCACGCCGACCTTCCCGACCGAGGCCCAGCAGAACAAGGCCAAGGGCGTCCTCGCCCAGGGCTGGGGCAAGGCTGTCTCCGGGTGACGTCCGACCTGACCGCCGGCTCGCCGCCGCGCCGCGCCGCCGCAGCGCCCGCCGCCCCCTCGGGGCGGCGGCGCCGCGGGGCCGGCGGGCTCGCCGTCGTCCCGCTCCTCGTGTTCGTGGCGCTCGCCTTCGGGATCCCCGCGCTCGCCATGCTCGACGGCGCCTTCACCGTCAAGGACCCGGTCACCGGCGCCGGTTCGTACAGCACCGAGAACCTCAGCGCCTCGCTGCGGGGCGCCTATCTCACCGCCCTGCTCGGCAGCGTCAAGTTGTCCGCCGTCTCCGCGATGATCGCCACCGTCCTCGGACTGCTGCTCGCCCAGGCCGTGGTGACCTCACGCTTCCGCGCCCTGCGCGAGGCGGTCCTCACCGCGTCCGGTGTCCTCGCCAACTTCGGCGGGGTCCCGCTCGCCTTCGCGTTCGTCGCCACGCTCGGCAACTCCGGTGTCCTCACCCGCCATCTGGGCCTCGCCGACAAGGGCTGGAACCTCTACAGCTTCACCGGTCTGACCCTTACCTATCTGTACTTCCTCATCCCGCTGATGGTCCTCACCATCACCCCCGCGCTCGACGGACTGCGCACCCAGTGGCGCGAGGCCGCCCAGAACAACGGCGCCACGCACACCCAGTACTGGCGCCATGTCGCCCTGCCGGTGCTCACGCCCTCGCTCCTCGGCGGCTTCGTCCTGCTCTTCGGCAGCGCCTTCGCCGCGTACGCGACCGCAGCCGCGATGGTCGGCAGCTCCGTCCCGCTGGTGACCCTCCAGATCGCCGACGCCATCTCGGGCAACGTCCTGGTCGGCCAGGAGAACGTGGCGCTGGCCCTCAGCCTCGACATGGTTCTCGTCGCGGCCCTCGTGATGGCCGTGTACCTGCCCCTGCAACGACGGAGCGCGCGATGGCTCGCCTGACCTCCCGGCGGCCCTGGCGCGCAGTCGTCCTCGCCGTCGCCGCCCTGTACTTCCTGCTGCCGCTCGCCGCCTCGGTCGTCTTCACCGTCGACGTGCCGAACCAGGGCGTGAACCTGGACGCCTACGGCCGCATCCTCGGCACCGAGGGCTTCCTCACCAGTCTGCTGCTCTCCCTCGAACTCGCCGCCGCCACCATCGCCGTGGTGCTGCTCCTGATGGTGCCCGCGATGGTCGCGCTGCGGCTCGGCGCGCCCCGGCTGCGGCCCGTGGTCGAGGTCGTCTGCTCGCTGCCGCTGGTCGTCCCGCCGATCGCGTTCGTCGCCGGCATCGGCACCGTCCTCAAGTGGGGACCCGAACACCTCTCCACCACGCCGCTGTTCCAGACCTTCGTGGCGATCCAGGACCCGGACTTCCCCGTCGTGCTCGTCCTCGCGTACGTCGTGATGGCGCTGCCGTTCGTGTACCGGGCACTGGACGCGGGACTGCGCGCCATCGACGTGCGCACCCTGATGGAGGCCGCCCGCAGCTGTGGCGCGAACGGGACGCAGGCCCTCGTCCGCGCGGTACTGCCCAATCTGCGTGGCGCCCTGCTCAACGCCTCCTTCCTCACCCTGGCGCTGGTGCTCGGCGAGTTCACCGTCGCCCAGCTCCTGGGCTTCAGGCCGTTCGCCGTGTGGATCGTCAACATCAGCGGCTCGCAGGCCCAGATGTCCGTCGCCGTGTCCGTGCTCAGCCTGCTCGTGACCTGGGCGCTGCTGCTGGCGCTCGCCGCGTTCGGCGGACGCCGCGCCCCCTCCCTCACCGACTCGCAGAAGTGACCCCACCATGACGCTCACCGCCCCCGCCACCCAGGCCGAACCGGCCGGCACCTCCGCCGCCACCGTCGAATTCCGCGGTCTGCGCCGCGCGTTCGGGAGCACCGTCGCCCTCGACGGGTTCGACCTCACCGCGCGGCCCGGCGAACTCCTCGCCCTGCTCGGCCCGTCCGGCTGCGGCAAGACCACCGCGCTGCGGATGCTCGCCGGGTTCGAACACCCCGACTCCGGCGACATCCTGGTCGACGGCGAGGACGTCACCCGGGTCCCGGCCCACCGCCGCGACGCCGGCATGGTCTTCCAGTCGTACAGCCTCTTCCCGCATCTCAGCGCCCTCGACAACGTCGCCTTCGGGCTGCGGATGCGCAAGATCCGTACCGGCGAGCGGCGGGCCCGCGCCGCGGAACTCCTCGACCTGGTGGGCCTCGCCGACCGGGGCGACCAGTATCCGCACCAGCTCTCCGGCGGCCAGCAGCAGCGGATCGCGCTCGCCCGCGCGCTCGCCCTGCGCCCGCGCGTCCTGCTCCTCGACGAGCCGCTGTCCGCGCTGGACGCCAAGGTCCGGCTGAACCTGCGTGAGGAGATCCGCCGGCTCCAGCAGGAGTTGGGCATCACCACGCTGTTCGTGACCCATGACCAGGAGGAGGCCCTGTCCATGGCGGACCGGGTCGCGGTGATGCGCGCCGGACGTCTGGAGCAGTGCGCGGCGCCCGCCGAGCTGTACGCCCGGCCCACGACGGCGTTCGTCGCCGAGTTCGTCGGCACGATGAGCCGGGTCCCCGGCCGGCTCGCCGAGGCGCGGGACACGGTCGAGGTGCTGGGCCGGCGGCTGCCCCTGGACGGGGACGCGCCCGAAGGCGCCCTCGACGTGGACGTGCTGGTCCGTCCCGAGGCCGTCCGGGTCGCCGCCGACGCCGAGGGCACCGCGCGGGTCGTCGCGACCGCGTTCCTCGGCTCCGCGATCCGGCTCACCGTGCGGCTCGCCGGCGCCACCGAGGTCAAGGCGGACCTGCCCACGCACGAGGCGGCGGCGCTCGCGCCGGGCGCCCCGGTGACGGTGACGCTGCCGGAGCGGCCGGTACTGGTCGCGCCGCGTACCGCCTGACCCCCCGCCCGACGCCCGCCTGATCACCTGCGCGCCGGATCCCGGGGCGGCACACCGCCGCCTCCCTTCCGCGCGCCCTCGCACGCCCCACCCCCCACTTCACCCGCCCGAAAGAAGACCTCCGTGACCCACCGCAGCACCCCGGCCCCGGCCCCGCTCCTGAAGGCCGTTCTGTTCGACATGGACGGGACCCTCGTGGACACCGAGCGGCTGTGGTGGGACGCGGTGGACAAGGTCGCCGTCGGGCTCGGCCGCCCGCTCACCGGCGCCGATCAGCCCGATGTGCTCGGCCGCCCCGTCGAGTACACCGCCGGGGTGCTCAGCCGGGCCACCGGTGCGCCCCTCGACGGCGTCGCCGCCGCGCTGCACCGGGAGTTCGCGGCCCGGGTGCGGTCCGGGGTCGTGCCGCGCCCGGGTGCCGTCGCCCTGCTGCGGGCGCTGCGCCACGAGGGCGTTCCCACGGCCCTGGTCACCGCCTCACCGCGCCAGGTCGCCGACACCGTGCTCGCCGCACTCGACGCCGCGGGCGCGGGCGGCTTCGCGACCACCGTGACGGCCGACGACACCGCCGACACCAAGCCCGCGCCCGATCCCTACCTCGCCGCGTGCCGTGCCCTCGGGGTCGAGCCGGGCGCGTGCGTCGCCGTCGAGGACACCCCGACCGGCGTCGCGTCCGCCGAGGCGGCGGGCTGCCATGTCCTCGCCGTCCCGTCGCTGGCGCCGATTCCCGGGGCCCCCGGCCGTACCGTCCTCGCATCCCTGGAGGAGGCGACGCCGGACCGGCTGCGCGCCCTGATCACCGGTACGACGGGTCCCCGCTTCGTCGTACGGGAGCTGACCACGCGACGGGCCCGGGTGGGCGAGGAGTTCACGGCGACGGTTCGAGGGCTGGTGCGCGGGCTGGTACGAGGGCCGGTGGGGGAGACGCACCCGGGTCACGGATTCACCTTCGCCAAGGCTGAGGGGCCCGACTGGGTCCGGGTGTCCGCCGACGGCCGTCTCTCCGGTACGCCGACCGGCCCCGGCAGCGCCAGGGTCACCGTCACCGCCGCCGACCCCGAGGGCCGTACCGCCCGGCTCACCGTCCGGGTCCCCGTGGCCGCCGCCGGGGAACCCCTCGTACCGGTGCTGCGCGTGATGAGCTGGAATCTCTGGCTCGGCGGCGCCGCCGTCGACGGGCACCGCGACAAGCAGCTCAAGGCGCTGATCGACGCCGACGCCGATGTCGTCGGCCTCCAGGAGACCGGTCCGACGTCCGCGCGGGAACTCGCCGACGCGCTCGGCTGGGACCACCACCGGGCGGGCACCGACCTGGCCGTCCTCAGCCGCTACCCGATCACCGCCCGCCACGGCGACCCCGCACCCGGCTTCTACGGCGCGGTCGGCGCCCGGGTCCGGCTCGACCACGACACCGAGGTCGTCCTGTGGAGCGCCCATCTCGACTGCGCTCCCTACGGCCCGTACGACGCCTGCTTCGAGGGGCTGCCGGAACCGGAACTGGTCGCCCGCGAGGGGGAGTCGGGGCGGACCGGCCGGATGCGCGGAATCCTCGACGGGCTCGCCGCCGGGCTCGCGGCGGCCGACACCGTGCCCGTGCTGCTCGTCGGGGACTTCAACACGCCCTCGCACCTGGACTGGACGGCCGACGCGGCCCGCCTTCACGGCGACCGCGGCCCGGTCGCCTGGCCGGTCACCCGCGCCGCCGAGGACGCCGGGCTGCGTGACGCGTACCGGGTGGCCCATCCCGACCCCGTACGGGAGCCCGGAGCGACCTGGTCGCCGATCCACCGGGACCACGAGGACGGCTCGGGGCGCCCGGAACCACAGGACCGGATCGACTACGTCCTTTTCGCCGGGGACCGTCTGGAGGTCCGCGACGCCACCACCGTGACCAGCGGATTCAACGCTCCCTGGCCGGATGTCGCGGACAATGACTGGCCCTCCGACCACGCGGCCGTGGTGACCTCGTTCACGGTGCGCAAGGAATCGCCGCGAAACCCTTGAGAGGCGCAATGGATCGCGGGTGTACGCGCAACGGAGGCGCCTTGTCCGGGCGGAACGGCGAAACGTACGGTCTAGGCGTCCCCCGTATGACCCCTTTTCTCACCGAGGTCCGCCCATGCCGTCGTTGCGTGTCGCCCTGCTCCAGAGTTCCGGACGCCCCGGATCCGTCGCGGCGAACCTGAAGGCACTCGACGAGGCCGTGGCCCGTGCCGCCGACGCCGGGGCCGGTCTTCTGGTGACCCCGGAGATGTTCCTCACCGGGTACGCGATCGGCGCGGACGTGTCCCGGCTCGCCGAGCCCGCCGACGGTGAGGGCGCGGACGCCGTCGCCGAGATCGCGTCCCGGTACGGCGTCGCCGTCGCCTACGGCTACCCCGAGCGCGGAGAGCGGGACGAGCAGGCGGTGGTCTTCAACTCCGTGCAGCTCATCGGCCCCGATGGCACCCGGCTCGCGGGCTACCGCAAGACCCATCTCTTCGGCTGCTACGAACACGACCTGTTCACACCCGGCGAACAGACCGTCGTACAGGCCGAGTTGGGCGGAATCCGGGTCGGCCTGATGATCTGCTACGACGTCGAGTTCCCGGAGAACGTCCGCGCCCACGCCCTCGCCGGCACCGATCTGCTGCTGGTGCCGACGGCCCAGATGCACCCGTTCCAGTTCGTCGCCGAATCCCTCGTGCCGGTGCGGGCCTTCGAGAACCAGATGTATGTCGCGTACGTCAACCGGACCGGGCCCGAGGGTGAGTTCGAGTTCATCGGGCTCTCCACGCTGGCCGGTCCCGACGGGATCGCCAGGACCCGGGCGGGGCGCGGTGAGGACCTGGTCGTGGCCGATGTCGACGCCGAGTTCCTGGCCGCGTCGCGCGAGGCCAACCCGTATCTGCGGGACCGGCGCCCCGGGTTGTACGCGTCCCTCGTCTGAGCCCGCCCACTTTTCGGCCCTTTTCATGCCAGTTCGCGCAAGGAGTTCCACCCCATGACGTCCACGGTGCCCCCCGCGGTCCCGCACACCGGCGCGCAGCCGCCGATCACCATGTTCGGACCGGACTTCCCGTACGCCTATGACGACTTCCTCGCGCATCCCGCCGGGCTCGGGCAGATTCCGGCGACCGAGCACGGCGCCGAGGTCGCGGTCGTCGGGGGCGGACTCTCCGGGCTCGTCACCGCGTACGAACTGATGAAGATGGGCCTGAAGCCCGTCGTGTACGAGGCCGACCAGATCGGCGGGCGGCTGCGGACCGTCGGGTTCGACGGCTGTGACCCGTCGCTGACCGCCGAGTTGGGCGCCATGCGCTTCCCGCCGTCCTCGACGGCGCTCCAGCACTACATCGACCTGGTGGGCCTTGAGACGCGGCCGTTCCCGAACCCGCTCGCCGAGGCGACGCCGTCGACCGTCGTGGACCTCAAGGGCGAGTCCCACTACGCGCGCACCCTGGACGAACTGCCCGACGTCTACCGGCAGGTCGCCGACGCGTGGAACGCCTGTCTCGAAGAGGGCGCCGACTTCTCCGACATGAACCGGGCGATGCGCGAGCGCGACATACCGCGTATCCGGGAGATCTGGGCGCGGCTCGTGGAACGCCTCGACCACCAGACGTTCTACGGTTTCCTCTGCGCGTCGGACGCCTTCCGGTCCTTCCGGCACCGCGAGATCTTCGGCCAGGTCGGCTTCGGCACCGGCGGCTGGGACACCGACTTCCCGAACTCCATCCTGGAGATCCTGCGGGTCGTCTACACCGAGGCCGACGACCACCACCGGGGCATCGTCGGCGGCAGCCAGCAGTTGCCGCGGCGGCTGTGGGAGCGGGCGCCGGGCAAGATCGTGCACTGGGCGCAGGGCACCTCGCTCGCGACGCTGCACGGCGGGACGCCCCGGCCCGCGGTGACCCGGCTGCACCGCACGGCGGGCAACCGTGTCACCGTCACGGACGCGTCGGGCGACATCCGCACCTACCGGGCCGTGGTGTTCACCGCCCAGTCGTGGATGCTGCTCTCGAAGATCGCGTGCGACGACGCGCTGTTCCCGATCGACCACTGGACGGCGATCGAGCGCACCCACTACATGGAGTCCAGCAAGCTGTTCGTGCCGGTGGACCGGCCGTTCTGGCTGGACAAGGACGAGGCCACGGGACGCGACACCATGTCGATGACCCTGACCGACCGGATGACCCGGGGCACGTACCTCCTGGACGACGGGCCGGACAGGCCCGCCGTCATCTGTCTCTCGTACACCTGGTGCGACGACAGCCTCAAGTGGCTGCCGCTGTCCGCGCACGAGCGGATGGAGGTCATGCTCGCGTCGCTCGGCGAGATCTATCCGAACGTCGACATCCGGCGGCACATCATCGGCAACCCGGTGACCGTCTCCTGGGAGAACGAGCCCTATTTCATGGGCGCGTTCAAGGCGAACCTGCCCGGTCACTACCGCTACCAGCGGCGCCTGTTCACCCATTTCATGCAGGACCGGCTGCCCGAGGACAAGCGCGGCATCTTCCTCGCGGGCGACGACGTGTCCTGGACGGCGGGCTGGGCCGAGGGCGCCGTACAGACCGCGCTCAACGCCGTGTGGGGCGTCATGCACCAGTTCGGCGGATCGACCGACGCGGGCAATCCGGGGCCGGGTGACGTGTACGACTCGATCGCGCCGGTGGAACTGCCCGAGGACTGAGGTCTTCCGTTCGGTTCGGGCCGGCGGTTGCAGGTCGGCGGTTCGGGTCGCCGGTTCAGGTCGGCAGTGGGGTCAGCAGCATCCGGCCCACCAGACCCACCGCCGCGTCCAGGCGCTGTGCGAACTCCTCGGCCAGGTCGGGGAAGTTCCGCAGCGCCCACAGGGCCCGCGCCGCCGACCACGCGCCGTCACGGGCCCGGTCCAGGCTCCACGCGCCCATCAAATGGGTGAGCGGATCGGCGATCTGGAGCAGGTCAGGTCCGGGCATCACGTCTTCGCGGATGCGTTCCTCCAGGAGGACGAGGAGATCGCCGACGCGGTCGAACTCGTCCTCCAGCGCCTCGGGTTCGCAGCCGAGGTCATGGCAGGTGTCCACGACGGCCAGGGCGAGATCGTGACCGATGTGCGCGTTGATGCCGGCGAGCGCGAACTGAAGGGGACGTACGCCGGGGTGGCGTCGGTACTGGAACAGGGGCCGCCAGCAGGCGGGTGGTCGGCGGTCGTCGGCCACCGCGTCCAGGGCCGCGAGATAGCGCTCCGCGAACCGGACGTCCAGCGTCGCGGCGGCCCGCGCGTCGGTGAAGTGGCCGCCGGCGATGCGCCGGACGACCTCCTGGGTGACAGTCAGGTAGACACCGTGGAAGACGGCGATTCCATCGCCTTCCGGCCAGCCGTCGCCGAGCGCCCGCATCCGCCGCAGCACCGAGTCGACCTGGTCGGCGGGGGTCGTGAACTGTTCCAACTGCGCCATGGGGGCAGCGTGGCAGCCCTTCGGTGACGCCGGGTATGTGTCGCCGGTGCTTCCCCGGAATGGGGTAACGGTTCGCGACGACCCGCGTCGGCCGACCAGGTCCTTCGACCGGGCTTACGCCCCGGGCCCGTTGGTGGGGCGGTCGTCGGTGTCGTAGGTCGACGTTCCCTCGTCCAGGAGCGGGGTCCGGGCCTTCAGATGGGCCGGTGCCAGGGCCCTGAGGGCGTGATATCCCGTGATCACCACCAGGGTGCCCAGGGCGATTCCGCTCAGGGAAAACGTGTCCGTGAAGCGGAGCGTCACGTCGCCCACGCCGATGATGATGCCCGCGGCGGCCGGTACCAGATTCAGCGGATTGCGCAGGTCGACCCCGGCGCTGATCCAGATCTGGGCGCCGAGCAGCCCGATCATGCCGTACAGGATCACGGTGATGCCGCCCAGCACCCCGCCGGGGATCGCCGCGACGACCGCCCCGAACTTCGGGCACAGGCCGAAGAGCAGGGCGAAACCGGCGGCGGCCCAGTACGCGGCGGTCGAGTAGACCCGTGTCGCAGCCATCACACCGATGTTCTCCGAGTACGTCGTGTTGGGCGGACCGCCGACCGCCGTGGACAGCATCGACGCGGCGCCGTCGGCGGAGATCGCGGTGCCCAGCTTGTCGTCCAGCGGGTCGCCGGTCATCTCGCCGACGGCCTTCACATGGCCCGCGTTCTCGGCGACCAGGGCGATGACCACCGGAAGCGCCACGAGAACGGCGGACCACTCGAACGACGGGCCGTGGAACGACGGCAGGCCGACCCAGTCCGCCGAGCCGACGCCCGACAGGTCGAGGCGCCAGTGGTCGGTGAGCTTTCCCGCACCGGTGACCGAGTGGATCCGGCCGAAGACGAGGTCGAACAGCCAGGAGATCCCGTACCCGAAGAGCAGTCCCAGGAAGATCGCGATCCGGGACCAGAATCCGCGCAGGCACACCACGGCCAGACCGGTGAACAGCATCGTCAGCAGGGCCGTCCACTGGTCCTGGGGCCAGTACGTCGAGGCCGTCACCGGGGCGAGGTTGAAGCCGATCAGCATGACGACGGCGCCGGTGACGATCGGCGGCATCGTCGTGTGGATGATCCGCGCGCCGAACCGCCGTACCGCGAGCCCCACCAGGAACAGGGCGACGCCGACCACGAAGACCGCGCCGGTCACCGTCGCGCTGGTGCCGCCCTGCGCCCTGATCACCGCGGCGACGCCGACGAAGGAGAGGGAGCAGCCGAGGTAGCTGGGCACCCGGCCCCGGGTCGCGAGCAGGAAGATCACGGTCGCGACACCGGACATCATGATCGCGAGGTTCGGGTCGAGTCCCATCAGGACCGGCGCCACGAAGCTGGCCCCGAACATCGCCACCACATGCTGGGCGCCGAGCCCGATCGTGCGCGGCCATGTCAGCCGCTCGTCGGGGCGGACGACGGCACCCGGTGCGGGCGTCCGGCCGTCGCCGTGCAGCCGCCAGCGCACGCCGAGATCCATGATGCGTTCCGCTTTCTGTCGGCGTGGAGGCGGTGGCGATCACCGCGAAGTCGATCACCGTCATCGTAAAGGGAGCTCATGGGGTCGCATCCATGAATCCCTGCGCGGGGCATTGCCAGGCGTACCGGTCACCCCTACGCTCGCGTGGTCCTGTTCGTGAATGCTGTTCATGTATGTGTGTGAGGTGGACTCGATGACGCGTGTTCCCACAAGGAGGGTTCGATGAGCGGAGGACACCGCCGGCGCCTCGGTGTGCTGATGACCGCCACGGCCGCGCTCGCCGCGCTGCTCGTACCCGTCACCTCGTCCGTCGCGGACGCGCACGGCCACTCCCACGGCTACTCCCCGCCGAAGGCCCCGAACACGCCGGTTCTGGACGGCAAGCGGCTGCGGGACACGAAGATCCGGCTGGACCACGGCGACGCCCGACTGAAGCGGACGCTGCGCGATCTGACCGCGCGCGCCGACACCTGGCTCGACCAGGGCCCCTGGACGGTCGTCGACAAGCCGAAGCCCGCGCCCAGCGGCGACCCGCACGACTATCTGAGCCAGGCCCCGTACTGGTGGCCGTCACAGCCCCGCACCGCGGACAACCCCTGGGGCTGCCCGTACGTCCAGCGGGACGGCGAGCGCAACCCCGAGGTCGACACCGGCACCGACCGGCCCGACATCGGCAAGGTCGTCAACTCCGTCACCAGCCTCAGCCTCGCCTGGTACTACACGGGCGAGAAGCGGTACGCGGAGCACGCGTCGGAGATCCTGCGGACCTGGTTCGTCGACCCGGCGACACGGATGAACCCGAACCTGAATCACGGCCAGTTCATCCCCTGCAAGTACGACGGCCGGGCCATCGGGATCATCGACTTCTCGCAGCAGTACACGAGCGTCCTCGACGCGATCGCCATCCTCGACACGGGCGCCCCCGGCTGGAGCGCGGGTGACCGGTCCGGCATGGCCGCCTGGAACAAGCAGTTCCTGGACTGGCTCGTCAACAGCCCCTTCGGCAAGGAGGAGTCGGCGGCCAAGAACAACCACGGCACCTTCGCGGACCTGCAGATCGCCGCGCTCGCCCTGGCCACCGGCGACAAGGCGCTCGCCCGCGGAACGGTCCTCGACGCCCGCTCGCTGCGGATCGACCCGCAGATCGCCCCCGACGGCAGCCAGCCGCAGGAACTCGCCCGTACCCGGAGCTGGCACTACTCGACCTTCGATCTGGTCGCGTACACCCGGCTCGCGGCGGTCGGCGAGCACGTCGGCGTGGACCTGTGGAGCTACCGGGGACCGCGGGGGCAGAGCCTGTTCAAGGCCGTCGACCATCTGCTGCCCGCCGCGACCGGCGCCGCTCCCTGGCCCCATCCGGAGCTGGAGTTCTACCGGTACGCGGCGAGCGACATCGTGCACGCCGCCGCCGACGCGGGCGACCGCGCGGCGAAGGCCGCCGTGCCGAAGCTGGAGACACCGCCCGGCGGGGACCTGTGGGCGCTGCGCCCGGCGGCGGAGCAGTTGGACTCGATCGCGGGCTGACGAGGGCGGTGCCGGGTGCCGGGTGCTGGGGTGCTGGGGATTCAGGGCCGCGGGTCGGGAGCCGGGGCCTCCTGGGGGGTGACCTTCGCGGTCTGCCGGGACGCGGTCCGCAGCACCCCGGCGAACGCCACGAGCCCGAACGCCAGCACCGTGACCACCCCGAAGGACACCACCAGACTCGTCAGGTCGGCGAGCGTCCCGATCGCCGACGGCGCGACCAGACCCGAGGTGTACGTGATCGTGGCCACGCCCGCGATCGCCAGACTCGCGTTCGGACCGCTGCGCCCGGCCGCCGCGAACGCCAGCGGCACGACCACCGCGATCCCCAGGCCCATCAGCGCGAACCCGCCCATGGCCACCGCCGGATGCCCCGCCGTGACCACGAGCAGTCCGCCGATCGTGGCGAGCACCCCGCCCACCCGGACCACCCGCACCGCGCCGAAACGGTCCACGACCTTGTCGCCCGCGAGCCGCGCCACCGCCATCGTCAGCGTGAAACCGGTCGTCGACGCCGCCGCGAGCCCCGCCGACGTGTCGAGGACGTCCCGCAGATACACCGCCGACCAGTCCAGGCTCGCGCCCTCGGCGAACACCGCGCAGAAGCCGACCGCGCCGATCAGCAGCGCCGATTTCGGCGGCAGCGCGAACCGGGGCGGCGGCTCCTCGTCCTCGGCGGGCCGCAGATCCAGCACCCACCGGCACGCCAGCAGGCCGATCGCGGTCAACGACACGGCGGCCAGCGCGTGATGGATCCGGGCGTCGGCGCCCATGTGCGCGGCGAGGGTGCCCGCCGCCGAACCGATCAGGGCGCCCGCACTCCACATGCCGTGCAGCCCGGACATGATCGATTTGCCGAGCAGGGTCTCGATCTCGACGCCGAGCGCGTTCATCGCCACGTCCGACATACCGGCCGTGGCCCCGTACACGAAGAGCGCGCCGCACAGGGTCAGCAGGTTGGGGGCGAGGGACGGGAGGATCAGGGCCAGGGTCCACAGGGTGAGCAGGACCCGCAGCGCCGTGCGCGCGCCGAGGCGGTGGCTGACCCAGCCCGCCAGCGGCATCGACACCGACGCGCCGATCGCCGGGAAGGCCAGGGCGATCCCGAGCTGGCCCGCGCTGACCGACGCGTGGTCCTGGATCCATGGCACGCGCGTCGCGAACGAGCCGGTGACCGCGCCGTGCACACAGAACACGGCGGCCACCGCGTACCGTGCGCGCCGCACCGCCCCCCGGTCCTGGATCACTTCACTCATCAGGTGCTTCCTCCCCGTTCCTGCCCGTCCCTGCCCGTTCCCGCCCGCCGCCGCGTGTCATGTCGGCCTGGGTTTTCAGCGTCGGCGCGTAAACTATCAGGAACCCTGCCTGATAAATAGGCGTCGATCTGGAAGGATCTCGCCCATGCCCGCATCACCGAGCACCGCCCGGAGAATCAACGACCGGCTGGCCCTGCGTCTGCTGCAGAGCGAAGGACCCCTGACGGCGGGGCAGTTGAAGCAGCTCACCGGTCTGTCCCGGCCCACGGTCGCCGATCTGGTCGAGCGCCTCCAGGACTCCGGGCTCATCGCCGTCGTCGGCGAGACGGGCGCCGACCGCCGGGGCCCCAACGCCCGCCTGTACGGCCTGGTCGCCGACCGCGCCCATCTCGCCGCCCTCGACGTCCGCACCGAGGGCGTCACCGTCGCCGTCGCCGATCTGCTCGGTACGGTCCTCGCCGAGGCGTCCGCTCCGATCGGCGGCGACACCGGCACCGGACACGCCGTCGAGCGCGCCGTCGCCCTGGTGGAGCGCGCGGCCCTGGACGCGGGCGCGGGTCCGCTGCACAGCGTCGGCATCGGCGCACCGGGTCTGATCGACCCGGCCACCGGTGAACTGCGCCGCACCTCCGGGCTGCCCGCCTGGCACCGGCGCCTGGTCGCCGCGCTCCAGGAGCGGCTGCCGGCCCGGGTCCTGGTCGAGAACGAGACCAACCTCGCCGCACTCGCCGAACAGCGCGAGGGCGCCGCGACCGACCGGGACACCTTCGTCCTGCTCTGGCTCGGCCACGGCGTCGGCGCGGCCGTCGTCCTCGACGGCGCCCTGCGGCGCGGCGCGTCCGGCGGCACCGGCGAGATCGGCTTCCTACCGGTGCCCGGCACGGACGGACTGCCCTCGGCGACCGCGTGCGACGGCGGGTTCCACTCGCTCGCCGGGTCCGCCGCCATCGCCGAACTCGCCGCCCGGCACGGCCTGGTGGCCCCCGCCGAGCCGTACGAGCCGCCCGCCGCCGCCCTCGTCCGGGAGGCCGTCGCCACCGGCGCCGCACCCTTCCTCGACGAACTGGCGGCGCGCCTCGCGGTCGGCGCCGCCTCCGTCACCGCCGTCCTGGACCCCGGCTGTGTAGTGCTGGGCGGCGAGATCGGTCACGCGGGCGGCGACGCGCTCGCCGCCCGGGTCGCCGACCGCCTCGCCGCCATGTCACCGCTGCCCACGGAGGTAAGGGCGGGGCTGCTCGGCGGCGCGGCGGTGTTGCGCGGCGCCCTGTTCACGGCCCGGGACGCGGCCCAGGACGACGTGTTCGACCCGACCCCTGGCCAGACCCCCGCCCAGGCGCCTGCCCGTAGCCCACGAACCCCCCGTACTCCTCATACCCCTCTCCGGACCCCGGCCGCGCCCACCACCCCCCGCCCGCTCCGGGTGGCCGCCCGCGACTGACTCAGCTCGCCGGACCGAACCGCTTCGCCAGGTACTCCGCGAACGTGCCCCGGCCCACGGCCCGTTCCGGCGTCAGATGGCGTCCCGCACGCAGCGCTTGGTACGTGGCTCCGGCGAGCCGTACCGGCACGATCCGGCGCCGGCGCCCGGTGGCCCTCAGATACGCGCGGGCCAGTTCCGGGAAGCCCAGCACCTCGGGCCCACCCATGTCGGGCACCCGGCCTGCCGGTGCTCCCTCGGCGAGCGCGGCGAGCCGGTCGGCGACCTCCGCGACCTCGATCGGCTGATCGGCGACCCCGGCGGGCACCGGCATCAGCAGCGGCGTCCTCGCCAGCCCCTGGAGCACGGAGACGACCAGATCGTGGAACTGCGTCGCCCGCAGCACCGTCCAGCCGAGCCCCGACTCCTCCACGATCCGCTCGACCGCGTACTTGTGCTTGTAGTAGCCGAGCGGCACCTCGTCCACGCCGACGATCGAGATGTACACCAGATGCCCGACGCCCGCCTGCCGCAGCGCCGCCACCAGATTCCGCGCCGCCTCCTCGTCCCCGCGCGGCGCGCTCGCGCAGTGCACGGCGGTGTCCACGCCCGCCACCGCCGCGTCCAGACCGGCACCCGTGCGCAGATCGACCGCGTACGGCTGTGCGTGGCGGCTCAGCACCCGCACCTCGTGGCCCCGTGCGCCGAGCCGTTCGGTGACGAGCCTGCCGAGCGTGCCCGTGCCGCCGGTCACCAGGATCGTGGTCATCGCAGGTCAGCCCCTTCTCTCACAGTGCGATGCTCCCCCGCGGAGCGCCGCCTCACCACTGGGGACGGATCAGGGACCCGATGTGTGACACGGCACGGGGGCGGAGGTAGTCCGACTGGGGGAGCCCCTATACCGTGGGGCCGTGGCACGCATCGTGATCGTCGAGGACGACGACACCATCGGGGCCAGGCTCGCGGCGACGCTGCGCACCCTGGGCCACGACAGCGAGTGGTGTCCGGACGGCGGCACGGCCCTGGCCCGCGCCGACCGGGGCCCCGCCGATCTCGTCCTGCTCGACCTCGGACTGCCCGACGCCGACGGCTTCGAGCTGTGCCGCCGGCTGCGTGAGCGGCTGCCGGACGCGATCCTGGTCGTCCTCACCGCCCGCACCGGCGAGATGGACGTCATCCAGGCCCTGGAGTCCGGCGCCGACGACTATCTGACCAAGCCGTTCCGGCTCGCCGAACTCCAGGCCCGGATAGCCGCCCATCTGCGCCGGGCCGCCCCACGCGGCAACGGCGACGCCGACTCCGCCCGGACCCGGCACGGCACCCTCCTCATCGACCGCACGGCCCGGCGCTGCTTCACCCCGACCGAGGAGGTCGAGCTGCGGCCCAAGGAGTTCGACCTGCTGGCCCGGCTCGCCGCCGCTCCCGGTGAGGCGGTGAGCCGCGAGGACCTGATGAGCGACGTCTGGGACGAGAACTGGTTCGGCTCCACCAAGACCCTCGACGTCCATGTCGCCGCGCTCCGCCGCAAGCTGGGCGACCGCGTCCGCATCACCACCCTGCGGCACTTCGGCTACCGCCTCGAACCACCCAAGGAGCGCTGACCGTGCGCCGCCGGATCCTGCGGGCGACCGTCGTCGCGGTGGTGTGCGCGGTGGTCCTGTTCTCGGTGCCGCTGGCCGTCGCCACACTGCGCCTGTACCGGCAGGACGAGGTACGCGAACTCCAGCAGCTCGCCGACCGCGTCGCCGTCAGCGTGCCGGCCGACGTCCACGCGCCCGGCGACCCGATGGAGTTCCCGACCGTCGAGTCCGGCACCCATATCGCCGTGTACGACGAGGGCGCACGGCTGGTCGCCGGCTCGGGACCGGCGCGCGGGGACGGTCCCGTCACCCACGCCCTCGGGGGCGGCGCGTCCTCGCGGAGCGTCGGCGATGTCCTGGTCGCCGCCGTCCCGGTCGGCTCCGGCGAGCAGGTGCGGGCGGCGGTCCGGGTCAGCTCCCCGGCGTCCGAGCCACTGCGCAGGGCCGCCCTGACCTGGGCGGGCATGCTCGCCCTCGCGGCGGTCGCGGTCGGTGTCGGCGCGGTCCTCGCGATACGGTCCAGCCGCCGGCTCGCCCGCCCCCTGGAAGCCCTCGCCGCCACCGCCGTACGCCTGGAGACCGGCGACCTGACCGCACGTGCCACGCCCTGCGGACTCCCCGAGGCCGACGAGGTCGCCACCGCGCTCAACCGTGCCGCCGGACGGATCGAGGGACTGCTCCGCCGCGAACGGGCGTTCAGCGCCGACGCCTCGCACCAGCTCCGGACCGCGCTGACCCGGGCACGCCTCGAACTGGAGAGCGCGCTCACCCCGGGTGCCGCGCCGCAGGACCCGTATGACGCGATGCGGGCCGCGCTGGCCTCGCTCACGCACATGGAGACCACGCTCGGCGACCTGCTGTCGCTGGCCCGTGACGCGCCCGAGCAGGCACCGCTCGACGTGGGCGTACTGCTCGCCGACGCCGAACGGCGCTGGCACGGTGAACTCGCCGCCGCCGGGCGCCCGTTGAGGATCGTCGTCGAGGACGGGCTGCCCGCGGCGCTGGGCTCGCCGCGCGCGGGCCGGCAGGTCCTGGACGTGCTCGTCGCCAACGCCGTCGCACACGGCCGGGGCGCCGTGACCGTACGGGCCAGGGACGCCGCCGGGGCCCTCGCCGTCGATGTCGAGGACGAGGGCCCCGGGCTCCCCGACGACCTGGACGTGTTCGCCAGACGGCAGGACGCCGGAACCGGTCACGGGATCGGACTCGCGCTGGCCCGTTCCCTGGCGGAGGCGGAGGGCGGTCGCCTGATGCTGTCCCGCAGCTCCCCGCACCCCCGCTTCACCTGGCTGATCGCGAGCGCGGAGGAGGACCCGGTGTACGCGGAGCAGGAACCGGTGTAACTGCCTCCGGCGGTTCGGTCACAGCTCCTTCAGTTCCGTGAGTGGTGGCTGCTTGGCGTGGCGTGCCGCTGTCCAGGCCGCCGTGGCCAGGGCCGCGACGACCGCCGCGGCGAGGATGCCCAGGTAGCCCCACGGCACGGCGAGCGTCGCCGGTGGTGGGTCGAAGACACCGGTCAGGACCTTGACCAGCATCTGCGACAGCGCCCACCCGAGTACCGCGCCGCAGGCCGCGCCCGCGACGGCCACCAATGCCGCCTCGCTCCACACGAACCCGGACAACTGCCGTCCCCGGGCGCCCAGTACGGAGGCCAGGGCCAGGGTGCGACGCCGTTCCGTCAGCCCCAGCGCGAGGACCAGACCGCCCGCGGCGGCCCCGATGACCAGCGCGAAGCCGAGTTCCACCCGGGTGAGTCCGCTCAGGTCCACGGCCGTGAGACTGGAGCCCGTCACCGTACGCGTCGAGGGCAGATCGGTGACCTGCGCGGCCGGTCCGAGCGCCGACCGCACCTGCCGCGCCACCCCGCGCTGACCGCTGCCACCGGTGTCGACCAGCAGCGTGCCGACCGCGTCACTGCCGGTCGCCTGCGCAACGTATGTCGAGTTGGCCACCAGGAAGCTGTCCTTCGGCGCCGTCGGGAACTCCTTGACGATGCCCACGAAGTGGAAGGCCACGGTACGGAGTTGATGCGTCCGGCCGTCCTGGAGGCGCAGCCGCACCTGGTCACCGGGGTGCAACTGGAAATCGTGCGCGGTCTCGGCGCTCACCAGCAGCCCGTCCGGTCGCGCGGTCAGCCGGTCCATCAACTGCCGTGCGGTGCCGCCCGAGAAGTACGCGTCCTGGAGCTGCCCCGCGCCGATCACGGTCGACGGCCGTACCCCGTACAGGTCCTGGAGGTCGGGACCCACATACGCGAACCGGTGCTGCAAGGGCTCCACGCCCCGTACCCCCGGCAGCTTCGCGACCTTCGCGGCGTCCGCCGGGCCCGTGGTGGAGCCGGGGGACTCGGTGACGGTGACGTCGGCGCCGTTGGTGAGCACCGAGTCGACCTCGGCCTGCTGCCGGTAGGTGGAGTTGAACACCGCCGTCGACGCGGCGAACGCCGTCGCCAGCGCGAGCAGCACCACCGCCCGCAGCACCGTGCCCCGCTGCCGCGACAGACTCGCCGCGACCGTCCCGGACAACGGTCCCGCCGCCGGCCGCAGCAGCCGCGCGAGAACCGGCCGGCCCCGGCGCAGCAGCAGATCCACCAGCAGCCAGGCCAGCAGCGCCCCGCCCGCCCACAACAGGGCAGGACCGGCGAACGCCCAGTAGTCCACCGACAGTGTCGGGGTGCCCTCGGGCGCCAGGACCAGCGCGTAGTTCGTGCCGCTGGTGACCCGGAACACCGCGAGCGACGCCCCGAGCAGCCCGGCAGCCAGCGCCCACCAGGCGGTACGCGGCACCGGACGCCGCTCCATCGACGCCCGCCCGGCGACCACCGTCGCCGCCTTCAGGTCCCGGCGCACCGGCAGCAGCACCGTCGCGCCCGCGATCAGCGCGCCCACGCCGAGCGCGACGCCCGCCCACGCGGCGTCGAAGGTTCCGGCCGTGCCGAAGGCGGTACGCCCGAGGAGGGCGGCGACGCCGAGGCCGACCGCACCGCCGGCGACGGCCACGATCGCGGCCTCCACCGACGCCAGAGCCAGCAGCCGTCCCGACGACGCGCCACGGGTCCGCAGCAGGGACTGCTCCCTGCGCCGCCGTGCCGCGCCCGCACCGGCGACCGCCGCCGTCAGCGCCCCGGCGAGCAGCGCGCCGGGCACCCCGAGGAACAGGAACAGCAACTGCGCGTACAACGCGTCCGAACGGGCCGCGTCCAGGACCGCGCCCAGGTTGTCCCCGACGACCCCGGCCCCGGCGAGCCGCACCTCGGTGTGGTGCGCGCTGCCGGTCGCCGCCGTGTACGCGGACGCCGGGTCGTGCGGCAGGGTGTGGTCGCGGCGGGCGTGCACCTGGTCGTGGACCAGGTCGGGCCGGGCCTTGGCCAACGGGTCGAAGAGTGAGTGCCAGTCGGCCTGCGGCAGCAGCAGGACGTTGTCCGGCGGCGCGGACGGCTGCGACTGCGGCGGCGCGCCGACCTTCTGGAACAGCGAGTCCGCGTGCGGCAGGTCGACGACACCGTCCACCCGGACGTCGACCGGGGGCAGCCCGGCCCGGCCGACGGACACCGTGTCGCCGGGCGCCGCACGCAGGTTGGCCGCGGTCTGCTGGGCGAGGAGCACGCCGTCGCCGCGCCCGGCCAGCACCCGGACCTCGCCCGGGAAGGACGCCGCGTATCCCGGCGGCAGACCGAGCACCGTGCCGGGGCCCGTGGTCTGCGCGGTGCCTCCGGTGGTCGCCGTCAGGCCGCTGGTGTCGGCGTATCCGACGGGCAGCGCGGTTCGGGTGCCGGGGTCGGCGCGCACGGTGTCCAGAACGGCGCGCGTGTCGGCGCCGGTCGTCACCTGCACCTGCCAGTCGACCGGGACACCGCGTACGGACTGCGAGGTCATCGTGGCGCGGGTCGCCCCGAGGAATCCGCCGAGCGCGGCGAGCAGCGCCACCGCGGTGGCGACGCCGACGGCCGCGCCGAGCAGCCGTCCGCCGCGTCGCCGCAGCAGACCCGAGAGCCAGATCCTGATCATCGGGGGTGTCCTCCTTGGCCGTCCCGGCCTATGTGGTCGTCCCGGCCGTCGTGGTGGTCCCGGTCGACGCGGTGGTCCTCGTCGTCGTGCGTCGCGCGCCCGTCGTGTGCGGCGCGCCCCTCGCGTACCGGCCCGTCCGCGTCGCCGCCGCCGGAACCTTCGTGGTCGTGGATCAGCCGTCCGTCCGCCATGTACCAGCGCTCGTCCAGCTCCTGGGCGACCCGCTGGTCATGGGTGGTCACCAGTACGGCCGCGCCCAGTTCCGCGGCGGCGGCGAGCAGCACCGTCAGCACCTGATGGCCCGTCTCACGGTCCAACTGGCCGGTCGGTTCGTCCGCGAGGACGAGCCGGGGGCGGCGCGCGAGGACCCGGGCCACGGCGACCCGCTGGGCCTGGCCCGCGGAGAGTTCGTCGGGGAGCCGCGCGGCCAGCGGGCCCAGCTCCAGACTGTCCAGGGCGGCCCGCGCCCGTGCGTCGGCCTCGTCGCCCGGCACCCCGTCGATGCGCAGCGGAAGCGCCACGTTCTCGGCGGCGGTCAGCGGCGGCAACAGGCTCGGGCCCTGGAAGACGACCCCGATGTGCCGCGCGAGAACCTCGGTCGCGGGACCCCCGTTGCCGCCGGGGGAGCCGTTCGCCCCGGAGCCGACGAGACCCGGATGGGTCACCCGCCCCGCCGTCGGCCGGTCGAGACCCGCCATCAGATGCAGCAGCGTCGACTTGCCCGAACCGGAGGGGCCGACCACCGCGATCCGTGCGCCCGGCGCGACCTCGCAGGTCAGCCCGTGCACCGCGACGACCGCGCCGGGCCCGCTCCCGTAGGTACGGGCCGCCTCGTCGCACCGGACCAGCGGCGTCCCGACGGCACTCATCTCCGGCGTGTACTGCGCGTCCAGCGCGTCCATCACGTCCACCTTCCGTCCCGCATCCGCAACACCCGGTCCGCCGAACCCGCGACGGCCCGGCTGTGGGTGACCACGACGACCGCCGTCCCGGCGGCGGCACGTTCCCGCAGCAGGGCGAGCAGCCGCCGTTCGGTCTCGCCGTCGACCTCGCCCGTGGGTTCGTCCGCGAGCAGCACGTCGGGCGCGTTGGCCAGCGCGACCGCGAGACCCGCGCGGGCCGCCTCACCGCCCGACAGCTCACGCGGCAGGGCGCCCGCCCGCGCGCCGATGCCCATCTGGTCGAGCAGGTCGTCCGGCGCCACCGGGTCCTTGCCGGACGCGAGGCGCTGCACCAGCGCGATGTTGTCCCGCACGGTCAGGTGCTCCAGCAGGTTCCCCGACTGGAACAGCACCCCGATGTGCCGCGCCCGGACACCGCCGCGCTCCCGCTCGGCCCGGTGACTCAGCCGCTCACCGGCCACGTGCACGGTGCCGCCGTCCGGTTCGTCGAGCCCGGCGAGGCACGTCAGCAGCGTGGTCTTGCCGGACCCTGACGGGCCGGTCACCGCGACCGTCTCGCCGCGCTCCACCGTCAGACCGACGCCCTGGAGAGCGAAGGTCTCCTCGTCGCCCGCGCGGAAGAACCGGTACAGGGACCGCGCTTCGAGCACCGGCGCGGCCATCAGGACCACCGGAACGAGTCGGTGACGATCCGCCAGGGGTCGACATTGTCCGCGCCCACCGCACCGGACAACGTCAGCACGGCCGTTCCCTGGCCGGCCCGGTAGAACACGTACCGCTGCACATCGAGCTGGACGGACTTGCCGGTGACCTGGTCGGGCGGCGAGTCGACCCGGTACTCGGCGAGTACCGCGGACCCGCCCGCGCGCCGCACATCCGTCACCTTGACCAGGCTGAAGTTCTTGCTCGCGGATCGCACGGCCGGAATGTCCTGCGAACGCACCGAGTTCACGGTCGGCGCCGAGGTGGCCGCCACACGCTCGACCTTGACGGTGTTGAACTTGTCGCTGAACACGGTCGCCCCGCCCTGCGCGGTACGGGACCACCCTTCCGGCACCTTCACGGTGAGACCACCGCCGGACGGGGCGTACGGCACGAACACCTGGGTGTCCGGGATGTCACCGGGTGGATTGGACTCGGCGGGTACGGCGCCGGGCGACGACGAGGACGCCGGGGCATCGGCCCCGGACGAGGAAGCCGCCGACGAGTTCGCCGACGTGTGCGACGACGAGGAACAGGCGGCGGCTCCGGCAGCGGTGACCAGGACAAGACCGGTCACGGCGGCGGCGAGCGGACGACGCATGGGACGGCACCTCCACAGGGGTGCGGGACGGCGGAGGCGCCGGCCCGCTTTCGACCTTCGCCCCGACGCTAGGAGCCCGCCGGACAGCGCCCGCCCTGCGCCCGGTTAGCGCCCGGTTAACACCCGCACCCCGCCGGTGCGACGCCCCGATTTCCTGGCCGGCCGGCTGCCAACGGGCGCCCCACGAAGCCGAGTTCGTCCGGGTGCGCCACTGGGTGGACCGGCAGCCCGACAGAACCCCGCGCCACCACGGACCCGGCGGCGGGCAAGGGCCGGAGAGTCCGCCGCCGGGCGTTCCGCCGGACGCGTTCGCGCGTCCATGGGCAGGGTCTTCTCCTTGGGGGTGACGCCGAGGCTAGGGACGATCCGCTCCCGCCGTCAATAGGTATGGACCAGTCGACGGGAGCGGCCTTGTGAGCCAGCCCACACAGTGTCGCCCGCATGGCCGGATATCAGCCGTGGCAGACTGGTCGTGTACCAAAAGCAGCGCACTCCGGGGTCGGTGAAAGTCCGAACCGGCGGTTACAGTCCGCGACCCGGCCGCCTCCAGCGGCCGGTTGACCAGGTGAAATTCCTGGACCGACGGTTAAAGTCCGGATGGGAGGCAGTGCGCGGCGGACGGGCACAGGTGTGCGCGTCGCGTCGGTTTTCGTCCATGGCGGACGAGCGCCGTCCGGCGTCCCCGGTGTCATCACGTCCGCTTCTCTGTCGTCATCGACAGGCCCCGGAGTCCGTGCCCGAAGAGGCAGGAGGACCCGGTGGCCACAGCGGCCGAAGTGAACGCCATGCGACGGGCCGTCGCGCTCGCCGCCCGCGGACTCGGCTCCACCAGCCCCAACCCGGTCGTCGGCTGCGTCCTTGTCGACGCACACGGCGAGACCGTCGGCGAGGGCCACCACCAGCGCGCCGGAGGCCCGCACGCCGAGATCCACGCCCTGCGCGCGGCCGGCGACCGGGCCCGCGGCGCCACCGCCGTCGTCACCCTCGAACCCTGCGCCCACACCGGCCGCACCGGACCCTGCGCACAGGCCCTCATCGACGCCGGCGTCACCCGCGTGGTGTACGCCGTGGGCGACCCGAACCCCACCGCGACCGGCGGCGCCACCGTGCTGCGCGCCGCCGGGATCGACGTCGAGGCCGGACTCCTCGCCGCCGAGGCCGAGACCGGCAACACCGCCTGGCTCACCGCCGTACGCCTCGGTCGGCCCCATGTGACCTGGAAGTACGCCGCCACACTCGACGGACGCACCGCGGCGGCCGACGGCACCAGCCGCTGGATCAGCTCCGCCGCGTCCCGCGCCGATGTGCACCGGCTGCGCGCCGAGAGCGACGCCGTCGTCGTCGGCTCCGGCACCGCACGCGCCGACGACCCGCACCTCGCCGTACGCGGCCACGACGGCGTGACCCAGCCCCTGCGGGTCGTCGTCGACACCACCGCCACCGCCGTCAAACCCGGCGCCAGGGTCCTGGACGACGCGGCGCCCACCCTCATCGCCGTCGCCCAGGACGCCGACACCCGCCACCTGACCACGACCGGCCACCGTCCCGAAGTCGTACGCCTGCCGCACGCCACGACAGGCCACGGCGGACTCGACGTCCACGCCCTCCTCGACGCCCTGTACACCCGCGGGGTCCGCTCCGTCCTCCTCGAAGGCGGCGCGACCCTCGCCGGGGCCTTCGTCACCGCGGGCGCCGTCGACCGTGTCATCGGCTATCTCGCACCCGTCCTACTCGGCGCCGGACCCGCCGTGCTCACCGACGCAGGAATCAGCACCCTCACCGAAGCGTTGCGGCTCGACGTGACCGAGACCCTGCGCATCGGATCCGATCTGCGCATCACCGCCGTCCCCGTACCGAAGGAGCACTGACGTGTTCACCGGAATCGTCGAAGAGCTGGGCGAGATCACCGCCGTCGAGGAACTCGGCGACGCCTCGCGCTTCCGTCTGCGTGGCGCCGTCGTCACCGAAGGCGCCCGGCACGGCGACTCCATCGCCGTCAACGGCGTCTGTCTCACCGTCGTGGACCTCGAAGGCGACGAGTTCACCGCCGACGTCATGGCCGAGACCCTCAAGCGCTCCAGCCTCGGCGCCCTGCGGCCCGGCTCGCGCGTCAACCTGGAACGGCCCACCGCCGTCGGCGCCCGCCTCGGCGGCCATATCGTCCAGGGACATGTGGACGGCACCGGCACCGTCGTCGCCCGCGAACCGTCCGAACACTGGGAGATCGTGACCGTCTCCCTCCCCGAAGGGCTCGCGCGCTACGTCGTGGAGAAGGGCTCCATCACCGTCGACGGCGTCAGCCTCACCGTCGTCGACGCCGGATCCGACCACTTCACCATCAGCCTCATCCCGACCACCCTCGCGCTGACCACGCTCGGCATCAAACAGCCCGGCGACCCGGTCAACCTGGAGGTCGACGTCATCGCCAAGTACGTCGAGCGGCTGCTCGGCGACCGTGCGCGCGGGGCATCCGGCCCCGAGGGGGGCGCCGCGTGAACTGGCTCAACTCCGTGGCGTTCACCGCCTTCGGACAACACGTCATCTGGTCCGACATGATCGGCAACACCGTCGGCCTGATCGCCCTCGCCCTCGGCTGGCGTCGCTCCCTGTGGACCTGGCCCGCCCAGTTCCTCTCCGGCGCCGTCCTGATCGCCGCCAACATCTCCGTGCAGCAGGCCGGTGGCGTCGGCAAGCAACTCGTCGTCATGGCCGTTGCCGTATGGGGCTGGCGGGCCTGGACCCGCGGCAGGCGGGACACCGAGGACGGCTCCGTCGCCGTACGGTTCGCCACCTGGCGCGAGCGCGCCTACCTGGTCGGCGGCGCCGCCGTCGGCACCCTCGCGGTCGGCGGCCTGTTCACCGCCTACCCCTCACTCTCGTGGAGCCCGTGGGCCGACGCGTACATCTTCGTGGGCACCCTCGCCGCGATGTACGCCCAGGCCCGCGGCATGGTCGAGTTCTGGTTCGCCTGGCTCCTCGTCGACCTGGTCGGCGTGCCGCTCAACTTCCACAGCGGCCTCGCCTTCTCCGGTCTCGTCTACATCGTGTACGGCGCACTCGTCCTGTGGGGCATGCGCGACTGGTGGCTGCGCTCACGTGCCGCCGCACGGCCCGTCCTGGAAGGAGCCACGGCATGACCGCGACACCCGTCTGGTACCGCACCGGGCACGACGAGGACCTCTCGGACTTCGCACTCGACCCCGTCGAACGCGCCGTCGCCGACATCGCGGCGGGCCGGCCCGTCGTCGTCGTGGACGACGAGAACCGCGAGAACGAGGGCGACCTCGTCATCGCCGCCGAGAAGGCCACACCCGAGATCATCGCCTTCATGATGAGCGAGTGCCGGGGCCTCATCTGCGCCCCCATGGAGGGCGACGAACTGGACCGCCTCCAGCTTCCGCAGATGGTCGAGCACAACACTGAGTCGATGCGCACCGCGTTCACCGTCTCCGTCGACGCGAGCGGCGCGCACGGCGTCACCACCGGCATCTCCGCCGCCGACCGCGCCACCACCCTGCGGCTGCTCGCCGACGGCACCGCGGGCCCCGACGACTTCGTGCGCCCCGGCCATGTCTTCCCGCTGCGCGCCAAGCCCGGCGGCGTCCTCGTCCGCAACGGCCACACCGAGGCCGCCGTCGACCTGGCCCGGCTCGCCGGACTGCGACCCGCCGGGGCCATCGTGGAGATCGCGGGCGAGGACGGCCGGATGCTGCGGCTGCCCGAACTCGTCCCCTTCGCCCGCAAGCACGGCCTGTCGATCATCTCCATCGAGGACCTGATCGCCTACCGCCGGGCCTCCGAACCGACCGTCCGCCGCGAGGCCGAGGTCCGGCTGCCCACCGCCCACGGCGACTTCACGGCGTACGGCTACCGCTCCACCGTCGACGGCGTCGAACACGTCGCCCTCGTCCACGGCGACATCGGCGACGGCGACGACCTGCTCGTACGGGTCCACTCCGAGTGCCTGACCGGCGACATCTTCCACTCGCTGCGCTGCGACTGCGGACCGCAGCTCCAGGCGTCCATGGAACGCATCACCGCCGAGGGCCGCGGCGTCGTCGTCTATCTGCGCGGCCACGAGGGCCGCGGCATCGGACTCCTGTCGAAGCTACGCGCCTACGAACTCCAGGAGCGCGGACGCGACACCCTCGACGCCAACCTGGAACTCGGCCTGCCCGCCGACGCCCGCGACTACGGCGCGAGCGCCCAGATCCTCCAGGACCTCGGCGTCCGCAGCCTGCGCCTGCTGACCAACAACCCCGACAAGACCCGGGCGCTGGTACGCCACGGGCTCGACGTCACCGGCCGTGAACCGATGCCCGTCCAGGCCGGCGAGCACAACCTGCGGTATCTGCGCACCAAGCGCGACCGGATGGGCCACGACCTGCCCTGGCTGGACACCCCGGTGACCTCGGCCTGCGGCAACCAGTAAGCACCCCAACACCAAGGAGCAGCGCGTGAGCGGCAAGGGCGCACCCGAACTGAGTGTGAAGAACTGCGGTGACCTGCGGGTCGCGGTCATCGCCGCCCAGTGGCACCAGCAGGTCATGGACGGGCTCGTGGACGGCGCCCTGCGCGCCCTGCGCGAACTCGGCATCGACGAACCCACCGTCCTGCGGGTCCCCGGCAGCTTCGAACTCCCCGTCGTGGCCAAGGTCCTGGCGGGCCGTGGCTATGACGCGGTCGTCGCCCTCGGCGTCGTCATCCGGGGCGGCACCCCGCACTTCGACTATGTGTGCCAGGGCGTCACCCAGGGCCTCACCCAGGTGTCCGTCGACACCGGTGTGCCCATCGGGTTCGGCGTCCTCACCTGCGACACCGAGCAGCAGGCCCTCGACCGCGCGGGCCTTGAGGGCTCCATCGAGGACAAGGGCCACGAAGCGGTCACCGCCGCCGTCGCCACCGCGGCCACCCTGCGTACGGTGTCGGAACCGTGGCGCTAGAACCCTGGCGACAGAGGGGCACCCACGGCCGCGTAAAGTAAGCCCCACCATGTCCAAGAAGACGTTCGAAGAGCTGTTCACCGAGCTTCAGCACAAGGCCGCCCACGGCGATCCCGCCACCTCGCGCACCGCCGAGCTGGTCGACAAGGGCGTCCATGCCATCGGCAAGAAGGTCGTGGAGGAGGCCGCCGAAGTCTGGATGGCCGCCGAATACGAGGGCAAGGAAGCCGCCGCCGAGGAGATCTCACAGCTCCTGTACCACGTCCAGGTGATGATGGTCGCCCGGGGGATCTCCCTCGACGACGTGTACGCCCATCTGTAGAGCGCACACCACCGGCTTCCCGTACCGCAATCACACAACGTCTCCCACGCAAAGGAATGGGCCTCATGCTGCGCATCGCCGTCCCCAACAAGGGTTCACTGTCCGGACCTGCGTCGGCGATGCTCCATGAGGCCGGCTACCAGCAGCGCAGGGAGTCCAAGGAACTCGTCATCGTCGACCCCGGGAACCAGGTCGAGTTCTTCTATCTGCGCCCCCGCGACATCGCGATCTACGTGTCGTCCGGCCGCCTCGACATCGGCATCACCGGCCGTGACCTGCTGATCGACTCGGGCGCCAACGCCGAGGAGATCCTCCCCCTCGGCTTCGCCCGCTCCACCTTCCGCTTCGCCACCAGGCCCGGCACGGCCCAGGGCGTCACGGACCTCGGCGGCCTCACCATCGCCACGTCCTACGAGGGCATTGTCGACAAGCACCTCGCCGACAACGGCATCGACGCCTCCGTGGTCCACCTCGACGGCGCCGTCGAGACCGCGATCGAACTGGGCGTCGCCCAGGTCATCGCCGATGTCGTGGAGACCGGCACCTCGCTGCGCAACGCCGGTCTCGAAGTCATCGGCGAGCCCATCATGACCTCCGAGGCCATCGTCATCCGCCGCACCGGGGCGGACAGTTCCGAGGACGCCGAGCCGAAGGTGCAGCAGTTCCTGCGCCGCCTCCAGGGCGTCCTCGTCGCCCGGACCTACGTGATGATGGACTACGACTGCCGCGCCGAGCACCTGGAGCAGGCCGTCGCCCTCACCCCGGGTCTTGAGTCCCCGACGATCTCGCCGCTGCACAACGAGGGCTGGGTCGCCGTCCGCGCCATGGTCCCCGCCAAGGAGGCCCAGCGCATCATGGACGACCTCTACGACCTGGGCGCGCGGGCCATCCTCACGACCGCCATCCACGCCTGCCGTCTCTGACGGCAGCCGCAGCCGACCAAGGTCCCGGAGCCATGCCCCCGTCACCCGCGCCCCTCGCGCCGCCCGCCCTGCCCGTCACCTTCCGGCCGTCCCGTACCCGGGTCGTCCTGATCACCTCGGGTATCGCCATCCTCGTGGCGCTCACGGTGATCGCGCTGATCCTGCCCGACCTCGGCCCGGGGGAGCGGCTCAGTTTCGTCTTCGTCGGGGTGCTCTGCCTGGCCGGTCTCGCACTGCTCGCCCGGCCCAAGGTCAGCGCCGACCCGTCCGGTGTGACCGTCGTCAACATCGCCTCCAGCCGGCGCCTCGACTGGGCGGAGATCCTTCAGGTGAACCTCCGCCCCGGCGACCCCTGGGTCTTCCTCGACCTCAGCGACGGCACCAGCCTGGCCGCCATGGGCATCCAGCCCGGCATCGCCAGGGAACAGGCCATCCGTGACGCGCGGGCCCTGCGCGCCCTCGTCGAGTCCCGTGGCGGCTCGACGGGTGAGGGCGTCGGGCATCAGGGTTGACTCGGCGACATCGCGGCTGACTCGTACCCTTCCGGCCTGACCATCCCGGCCCTGTCTTGATTAATCTGGTGGCGGGGCGCTCTCTTCGGAGCGTCCCGCCCCGGCATCGGCCCGCCCGGACCGCGCCGGGGCTCCTGCTACCCGAGGAGTGACTCCCTCCGGCGATGGACGGATCGTCCTGTAGTACCTGCGCCACCCCCTCCCGACATAGCGCGGACCCGTTCCGCGCCGGTGTGGAGGCGGTGGCATGAGCGTCTCCCTGCTGCTCCTCGGAGCGGCGTTCCTGTTGATTCTCGCCAACGGATTCTTCGTGGCCGCCGAGTTCGGCCTCGTCACCGTCGAGCGCCCCGACGCCGAGCGGGCCGCGGCCGACGGCGACCGGCGGGCCCGTACGGTCGTCAACTCCCTCAAGGAGTTGTCCTTCCAGCTCTCCGGCACCCAGCTCGGCATCACCATCACCTCGCTCGTCGTCGGCATGCTCGCCGAACCGGCGCTCGCCGAGCTGCTCGCCGGACCGTTCACCGCCGTCGGACTGCCCGAAGGCGCCGTGCCCGGTGTCTCCGTGGTCGTCGGCATGCTGCTCGCGTCGGCCGTGCAGATGGTGGTCGGGGAACTCGTCCCCAAGAACTGGGCGGTGTCGCGCCCCCTCCAGGTCGCGCGTTTCGTCGCCGGACCGCAGCATGTGTTCGCGCTGCTGTTCCGCCCGGTGATCTCCGCGCTGAACGCCGTCGCCAACCGGCTCGTCCGGGTCCTCGGCGTCGAACCCACCGCCGAACTCGCCTCGGCCCGCACCCCCGGCGAACTCGTCTCGCTCGCCCGGCACTCCGCGCTGGCCGGCACCCTGGAGCAGGACACGGCCGACCTGTTCGTCCGCACCCTGTCCCTCGGCGACCTCACCGCCCAGCATGTGATGACCCCGCGCGTGAAGGTCAGCGCCCTCCAGTCCTCGGCGACCGCCGAGGACATCGTCAACCTCACCCGGGCCACCGGACTGTCCCGCTTCCCGGTCTACCGTGACCGGATCGACGAGATCGTCGGCATGGCCCACCTCAAGGACGCTCTCGCGGTGCCCGCGCGGGACCGGCTGCGGACCCCCGTCGACCGGATCGCCGGACCGCCGCTCATGGTGCCCGAGACGATGCCGGTGCAACCGCTCCTGGAACTCCTGCGCAGCGAGCAGCCGATCGCCGTCGTCGTCGACGAGTACGGCGGCACCGCCGGGGTCGTCACCCTGGAGGACATCGTCGAGGAGATCATCGGCGAGGTCCGCGACGAGCACGACGGCCAGGACCTGCCGGAACTCGCCCCCGCGTCGCCCGAGGACGGGCGGCCCGCGTGGGACGTGGACGGCAGCTGCCGCGTGGACACCCTCCTGCGTATCGGCCTCGAAGCGCCCGAGGGCCCCTACGAGACCGTCGCCGGGCTCGTCGCGGATCTGCTCGGGCGGATTCCGGCGCCGGGCGACCGTGCCGAACTCCCCGGCTGGCGGCTCGCCGTACGGCAGGTCGGGCACTACCGCGCCGAGCGGGTACGGATCGTCCGGACCGTCGACGTGCCGGCGCCCGGATCACCCGTACCGGAGTCGGCGTACGGGAAGACCCTGACCGGCGCGAAGGCTCTGACCGGTGCGGAGGCGTCCCGATGAGTCTTCTTCAGCTCTTCTTCGCCGGGCTCCTCGTCCTCGTCAACGGCTTCTTCGTCGGCGCCGAGTTCGCGCTCGTCTCCGTGCGCCGCAGCCAGATCGAACCGCTCGGGACGGCACGGGCGCGGCAGGTGCTGTACGGCCTTGAGCATCTGCCGCAGATGATGGCCGCCGCGCAGTTCGGTATCACCGTCTGCTCGCTGACGCTCGGCGCCGTCGCCGAACCGACCGTGGCGCACCTCCTGGAGCCGCTGTTCGCCGGGATGCATCTGCCGGAGGAACTGATTCACCCCCTCGGGTACGTCATCGCGCTTGCCCTCGTCGTCTTCCTCCACCTCGTCATCGGCGAGATGGTGCCGAAGAACCTGGCGATGGCGGCGCCCGAGAAGACGGCACTGTGGTTCAGCCCCGGCCTGGTGGCCTTCGCCCGGCTGTGCCGCCCGGTGACGGTGGCGCTGGGGGCGTGTGCGCAGCTCATCCTGAAGCTGTTCCGCGTCGAACCGAAGGACGAGGTGGAGGCCGTCTTCACCAGCGAGCAGCTCAACCGGCTGGTCGAGGACGCGGGGCAGGCGGGGCTCCTGGAACCGGAGGAGCGGGAACGCCTGGGGGACGCGCTCGAACTGGGCTCCCGCCCGGTCACGGACGTCCTCCTGGACCGGCCGTCCCTGGTCACCGTGGACCCGTCGGTCACGCCCGGCCAGGTCGTCGACCTCACGGCACGTACCGGGTTCTCCCGGTTCCCGGTCTGCGCGGAGAGCGGCGCCTTCATGGGGTATCTGCATGTCAAGGACGTCCTGGACCTGATCGGCCCGGCCGACAGCGATCGGGCGGTGCCGCAGCAGATCTGGCGGCCGATGACCACCTTGCGGGCCGAGCTGCCGCTCGATGACGCCCTCACCGTGATGCGCCGGGCGGCGACGCATCTCGCCCAGGTGGCCGACGCCCAGGGCCGAATCCTGGGCCTGGTGGCCTTGGAGGACGTCCTGGAACTCCTGGTGGGAGAGGTAAGAGACCCCACGCACCGCCCGCTGCCCGCACCGGCCCAGCCGGTGACCCCACCCCGCTCGATCCCCCAGGAGGCCCTGACTTCCTGACCGACCCCCCCACCTCAACGAGTCCCGTCTCCACGAGGTGGGGGGCAGGGCCGCCCCTCTCGGCGGCCGCGTCCGGCTATGGCGTGCTGGGGCCCCGGCCCGAGAGGACTTCCCCGTATGCCTGCATCAGGTCCGGCAGGCGAATCGTGGCGAGGTCGTCGCGGGTCGGCGCGCTGGTGTAGCCGGAGAGCCGCAGATCCCGGTACGCACAGCTCTTCTCGTACAGGGTCCGCAGGAACCGGCCGTTGCCCAGCTCGTCGATCCACCCCTGGTCGATGACATGGCCACTGATCGAGCGCAGCTCGTCCCGTGCCTCCTCGTCCCAGACGTCCCCGTTCTCCGCGGCGAGCACCTCGCCGATCGCCGTGAGTTCCAGCGGCCGGTACGAGGGGAAGTCGACGCGCGTCGTGAAGCGGGACGACAGGCCGGGGTTGGCCGCGAGCAGCCGGTCCATCCCCTCGGGATATCCGGCGAGGATCACCACGAGGTGGTCCCGGTTGTCCTCGGCCCGCTTGAGCAGCACCTGAAGGGCCTCGTCGCCGTACGCGTCGCCCTTGCCGTACCCCGAGTTGGAGAGCGCGTACGCCTCGTCCACGAACAGGACACCGCCGATCGCGGAGTCGATGAGTTCATTGGCCTTCACGGCGGTCTGCCCCAGATACTCGCCGACGAGGTCCGCCCGCTGGGCCTCCACCAGATGGTCGCCGCCGAGCAGCCCGAGTGCGTAGAACACCCGCCCGAGGATGCGCGCCACCGTGGTCTTGCCCGTACCGGAAGGGCCCGAGAAGACGAAGTGTCGTTTCGGCGGCTGCACGGGCAGCCCCTGCCCGACCCGCAGACGGGCCATGTTGAGCTGCGCGGACAACGCCTTGACCTGCCGCTTCACCGGTTCCAGGCCGACCATCCGCTCCAGCTCGGCCAACGCCTCCTCCAGGAGCGCCGGATCCGCGGGCCCCGGCGGCATGGGCGGCACCGGCACTCCGGCCTTCTCGCGGAACGCGTCCGTGACGTCCGCCGCCTGCGGCAGATCCGGGTCGCTCACCTTGAGGTCCCGGCCCTCGCCCCCGAACAGCGGGTCCACACCGGAGGGACCGTCCATCATGTCCTGCCCGAACCCGGCGAGCGTGATCGACGCCAGGTCCACCGAGTCGTCGTACCCGTCGCCCTCGGATATCGCGGCGAGCCGCGCCGAGGTGTCCATGAACACGGGGTCCACCCGGTGCACGGCCCGGTACAGCGGAAGCGCGGCGGCGCTGCGCCCGGTGCCCTCGTGTGCCCGCGCCAGCCAGTACCGCAGCTCCTTGCGCTGCGGCTGCTCGCTGCGGCAGCGCATCAGCGAGGCCGACAGGAGCGGTTCGGCCTGCCCGAACATCTCAAGCCGGACCCGCGCCATCCCGCCGAACAGGCCCGCCTCTATGCCGAGCATCGCGTCGTCGATCAGCGGGTCCGTGTGGCGCACCAACTGGTCCCAGTCCTTGACGAGATAGGCCCGGCACGCGTGCAGGAACCGCACCTGCGGATCCGCGTCGACCGGCGGCAGCCCGGCCAGCGCCCGGTCCAGCTCGGGCACATGGCGGCCGTCGAGCCAGTGCGAGGCGTGCGCGAGCAGCAGGTCGCGCGGTGATTCGAGCACCGGCTGCACCCACCAGCCCAGCCAGTACCAGGAGTTGAGGGTGCGTCGATGTCGTGTGCGCTGCTCGCCGAAGCGGTCGCGGTGCCGGAACATCCGCAGCAGCGCGGTCGTCGTGTCGACCCGCAGCGCGTGCAGCCCGAGCCAGCCGTCGGCCAGTCCCGGATCGATCCGTACCGCCGCCCGGAACTCCTCCTCGGCCTGCGGATACGCGCCCATCGTGTAGGCGTCGACGCCTCGCAGCCAGGCGAGGTCGGCAGGGCCCGGTGCGCCCTGGGTGCCGAAGTCCATCACGTCCCCCACAAACCGTGCCCCCGTGGTGGGCCGCCGGGCCGGTGCCCGCCGGCTGTCCTTCGTCGAACCGCTGTGCTCTGGACGGGAGTTGACTCGGTGCGGGTGTGCCGTCGTCCGTATATCGCACCGCAGGCATCGTACCTGCGGTGCCGTCGTCGGCCGAAGGGTGCCGTCCGCGCGGGTCGCGCGGGCGGAAGCACACGGGGCGCACGCCGCACGGTGACCGAGGGTGAGCGATCATGGGCTCACGGCGGTGGGGGAAAGGGCGCGAAGGGGGCGCAAAGGACAGAACGAAGCCCCCGATCACGGGGGAACAATCGGGGGCTTCGCGTCCTGGGGCGACCCGAAAGGCCGCACATTGAGAACGTAAGTCCTGTACGGCCCCTCGGTCAAGCCGAGTTGAGGCACTCCTGGGAGCGGTTTCGGGGCCGCCCGGCCCACCGCCGAGTGCCGCTCACGGTCCGTGACGGAATGCGTCCCTCACGCAGTCTCAGCAGGTCCCGAACGCACCTCGTACCCCTCCGGACCCTGGCGGATCAGTCGGTGCGCGCCGGGACGCGAGGGGTCGTCCGCGAAGTGCCGTCGCTCGGCGGCGACCCAGGCGTGCCAGAAGTCACGCTGCTGAGCCCCGTCCCGGCCGCGCCCCCGGTCCCACGACTCCTCGGGCGGGAGATCCATCCACAGCAGCCGCGCCAGACTGGGCCGCAGCTCCCGCCGCCCGGCGCCGACCCCCTCGACGAGGACCACCGGCGCGGGCGCGAGGTCACGTGCGGGGCCGAACGCGCGGGCGTGCCAGTCGTACGGCTCGTAGCGCGCGCGCTCACCGCGCCGGAGCGGTGCGAGGACCTGCCGTTCCAGGCGTCCGGTCCAGTCGAAGAGTTCGTCGTGGGTCGCGATGTCGTCCAGATGCAGCACCGGCGCACCGCCCAGCGCGGCGGCCAGATGTCCGGCGAAGGTGGTCTTCCCCGAGCCCGCGTGCCCGTCGACGGCGACCAGCCGTACGGGACCGCACGAGGGCGGCAGCCGTCGCAGTTCGTCGGCGAGGCGGGCCACGGCGCCCAGGGGGTCGCCGGCGGCGGAAGGTCCGGGGTGGGAGGTGCGCGCGGTCATCACGGTCAGCGTAGTGGCGCGGTCCTCCGGCGCGCCGCCGCAGGTCATGCCAGTGGTCGAGTCCAATATTGGTCGGCGTGGCGGTGCCCGTAACGCTGGCCGAAGTCCGCCGGGACCGGCCATAGTTGGCCCACTGCCGGGCACTGACCCGCCTCCTAGGATCCGAGTCGACTGGGGGTTCCCCGTCCATGACCAGACCAGCCGAGACGTCCCGCCGCACCCTGCTCGCCGCCGCCGCGGGCGTCGCCGTGGCCACCACGGCGGGCGCCTCCGCCCCCGCCGTCGCCGCCGCGCCCGGCGCTCGCCCCCGCCACCGTGGACCCGGGCGGCCCGTGGACAACCGCGCCTGGACCTCGTACACCGACTGGCGCGGTGGTACGGACGCCGGTACCCGTGCGGTGTCCGGGCGCAGGCCCGGCCTGGTGATCGCCAAGGCCGCCGGCCGCCGCGACTACACCGACCCGCACACCGGCGCGACCGCGACCTGGGAGTACGCGACCTGGACCGCGCCGAAGCACCGCCTCGCCGTACCGTCGACGGAGGTCATAGCGTCCTGGAACGCACACACCCCCGCCGGGACCTGGATCCAGGTAGAGCTGTCGGGCACGTACTCCGACGGCACGGACACACCCTGGTACGTGATGGGCCGCTGGGCGTCCGGTGACCAGGACATCCGGCGCACCTCGGTCGACGGCCAGAGCGACGACAAGAGCAGTGTGTGGACCGACACCTTCGCGATCGACAACCCGGCGACAGGGCTGCGTCTCGTCTCGTACCGACTGCGGCTCACGCTGTACCGGGCCCCGGGGAGCAAGGCCACGCCGACGGTGTGGCGGCTCGGCGCGATGGGCTCCGACATCCCGGACCGCTTCACGGTGCCCGCGTCGGTCCCCGGCCTGGCGCGCGAGCTGACCGTGCCGCGCTACTCGCAGAACATCCACGCCGGGCAGTACCCGGAGTACGACAACGGCGGTGAGGCGTGGTGCAGCCCCACCTCGTCGCAGATGATCATCGAGTACTGGGGCCGGAAGCCCACCGCCGACGACCTGGCCTGGGTGAATCCGGACTACGCGGATCCGCAGGTGTGCCACGCGGCGCGGTTCACCTACGACTACCAGTACGAGGGCTGCGGCAACTGGCCGTTCAACGCGGCCTACGCCGCGACGTACAAGGACCTTCAGGGCGTCGTCACCCGGCTCGGGTCGCTGACCGACCTGGAGACACTGATCGCGGCGGGCATCCCGGCCATAACGTCCCAGTCGTTCCTGAAGGAGGAGCTGACCGGGGCCGGGTACGGCACGTCCGGGCATCTGATGACGGTCATCGGCTTCACGGCGGACGGCGACGTGATCGCCAACGACCCCGCGTCGCCGAACGACCCCGCCGTGCGGCGCGTCTACAAGCGCCGTGAGTGGGAGAACATCTGGCTCAGGACCAAGCGGTACAACGCTTCCGGCAAGGTCTCCTCCGGCACCGGCGGTGTCTGCTACCTGTACTTCCCCGCGCAGCTCACCGACCGGCAACGCAAGGCATTGGCGGCCGTCGGTATTCGCTGACGCCCGCGCGCGGGACGGCCCCGCTTCCCCGACGAGTACTGGGGGAGCGGGGCCGTCGCCGTGTCACCCCTGGGCGAGGGCGGAGGCGGGGGTGGGGGTCACGACCCAGTCCGGATGCCCCGGCATCGGCGGTGTCTTCGCGCCGTACAGCCACGGACGCAGGAACCCTTCGAGGTCCTGGCCGGCGATCCGCGACGCCAGCGCGACATAGTCCGCCGTGCCGACCGTTCGGCCGCGGTACCCGGTCGCCCACGCCTTCTCGATCTTCCGGAACATCGCGTCGCCGACCTGCTCGCGCAGCGCGTACAGGACCAGCGCCGAACCGTCGTACCGCATCCGCTTGAAGAGGTTCGGCTCGGTCGGCTCGGCGGGGGCGCCGTAGTCGCGGCGCCACAGGTCGTGGTTCTCGTACGCCGTGCGCATGGCGGCCTCGAAGCTGTCGCCGCCGTGTTCCTGGGAGTAGAGCCGCTCGTAGAAGCGGGCGTGGCCCTCGCTCAGCCACAGGTCGGACCAGGTGCGGATCGCGATGTCGTCGCCGAGCCACTGGTGCGCCAGCTCGTGCACCAGGTTCCGCTCGGCGTCGACCCGGGTGCCGAGGAGGTCGGCCTTGGGGACCAGCGAGAGCGTCTGGGTTTCCAGGGCGACCCCGAGGTCGGTGTCGCCGACCAGGACGCCGTACCGGTTGAACGGGTAGGGGCCCAGCCGCTGTTCGAGCCATGCGATGTGCTCGGCGGTGAGCTTGCGGTAGGCCGCGGTCGGCTCCACCAGGTCGTCGGGGACGACGTCCCGGATCGGCAGGCCGTGCGGTCCCACGCTGTCGACGAAGGTGAACTTCCCGACCGCGAACTGCGCGAGCTGGGCGGCGACCGGCTGCTCCGAGTCGTACGTCCAGCGGACCCGGCCGTCCTTCTGCTGGGCGCGGTGCACCAGCTTGCCATTGGCGACAGCCGACAGACCCGGCGGTGTGGTGATCCGGAAGGTGATCGGCGCCCGCCGGCTGGGATGGTCGTTCGCCGGGAAGATCATCTTGGCGCCGCCTGGCTGCGGATACAGCACAGTGCCGTCGGGCGTCGGGATCCAGCCGTAGTCCTCGATGGCGTCGTCGCGGTGGCGAATCTGCGTCGGGTCGGCGGTGTAGGCGACCTCGACCGTGAAGTGGCTGCCCGGGATCGGCTTCGCGGGAGTGACGACGAGTTCGTCGCCGTCCCGCTCGGTGCGTGCCGTGACGCCGTTGACGAGGACCTTCCGCAGCGTGTTGCCCGCGAAGTCGAGGTGGAAGCGGGACAGCGACTGGGTGGCGCCGGCCTTGATCGTGGCGGTCGCCCGGAACGGCGTCCTGGGTGCCTGCCAGTCGAAGTCGAGGACATAGCGGTTGACCTTGTAACCGCCGTTCCCGTCGAGCGGGAAGAGAGGGTCGCCGAGCCCGGCCGCGCCCGGGGACGGCGACCCGGACCCGGCGGTGGACGGGCCGGCGGTGGACGGTGTGGCGTGCGAGACCGGGCCGATCAGCGCGGCCGTCGCGGTGATCGCGGCGGCCAGGGCGACCCGCCTTCCCCGACGGGACGTCCGGAACGTACTCATCACGTGCCTTTCGGTCGAGAGCGGCCCCCGGCGGTGCGCCGGGGGCGCCATGGGCGAGGCGAGCGGCCCCGGCCTGGTCAGGGGCCGGGGCTTGGTCGGGGGCGGGAAAGCCACTCGGTGAGGAGACGCGCGAGCGCTCGTCACCGTTGTGCCGTGACCAATGTCTCCGAAGATTCCTCCGGAACCGGTGCGAACCGGTGGCAGAGTGGGCGGATCAGTGGGGGGACATCCACTGCCGGACGACTGTCAGCGAGACACCCATGACCGCGACCTCATCGACCGCGACATCCCGCCACGCCCGCGCCCGCACCGGCGGCCCGTCGGACGGCCGGCCGAAGATCCTCGAACATCTCGCGGGCTGGACCCTGGTCGTCGTCCTCGCGATGCTCGTGACCCAGCTCGGCCTCGTCTGACCCGGCTCGGCCCCCTTTGACCCGGCCGGACCGGCGAGTGACCCGGCCGGACCGGCGAGTGACCCGGCCGGACCGGCGAGTGACCCGGTCGACCGACGAGTGACCCGGCCGGACCGGCGATTCCACGGGTGAACCGGAGATTCCACCGCTGAACCAGCGGTTCCGCGGGACCCCGTGGCCGGCGGATCCCGTTCTGCCATACTGCGCGCGCATGTTCCGCTGCCAGTCGGGGAGACCAGGGCCGGATTTGAATACCACTCAGCACCGCGTCGCCGACCGTCCACGGGCGGGCGCCACCGACCGTTCCCTCGCGCGCCGCGCCGAACTCATCGCCATCGGGCGGAAGTTGTTCGCGGACACGTCCTACGACGCCCTGTCCATGGACGACATCGCACGCCACGCCCATGTCGCCAAGGGCCTGATCTACTACTACTTCAAGTCCAAGCGCGGCTACTACCTCGCGATCATCGAGGACTCCGTGGCGGATCTCGTCGCACGGGCCGGCGGCGAGACCGAGCTGCCGGGGGTGACCAGGGTCCAGCGCACCATCGAGGGCTATCTCCGCTACGCCGAGCAGAACCAGGCCGCGTATCGCACGATCATCAGCGGTGGTGTCGGCTTCGACACCGAGGTGCACGCGATCCGGGACGGTGTGCGCGAGGCGATCACGGACACCATCGCCATGGGCGCGTACGGCCGCACCGACATCCCGCGCCTGGCGCGGTTGGCGCTGCTGGGCTGGCAGTGCAGCGTCGAGGGCATCACGCTCGACTGGATCGGCCGGGGCGACCCGCCGCGCGAGACGGTGCGCGACCTGCTGGTGAAGCTGCTCGGCAGCACCCTGCGCACCATCGAGGAACTGGAACCCTCCTGCCCGGCGCCACCGCGCCCCGCCGCCTGACGCATCTGCCCGTCCCGCTCGCCGACGCCACGCCAAGGGGGCGGAACCCGAAACCGGATTCCGCCCCCCAGGACGACAACTGACGTACAGCTGAGCCTAGTTGATCGACTTGATCAGCTCGCCGTTCGACGTGTCACCGCTCAGCTCCCAGAAGAAGGTGCCGCCAAGACCCTGCTGGTTCTTGTAGGCCATCTTCCCGGCGATGGTCGCGGGGGTGTCGTAACTCCACCAGTTGCTACCGCACTTGGCGTACGCGGTGCCGCCGACGGTGCCGGTGGCCGGGCAGGAGTTCTTGAGCACCTTGTAGTCGTCGATGCCCTGCTCATAGGTGCCCTGCGCCGGGCCGGTGGCGGTGCCGCCGGGCGCCGCCTGGGTGACTCCGGTCCAGCCGCGGCCGTAGAAGCCGATGCCGAGCAGCAGCTTCGACGCCGGGATGTTGAGCGCCTTGAGCTTGGCGATCGTCGCGGACGAGTGGTAGTCGGCCTTCGGAATGCCGGGGTAGGAGGCCAGCGGCGAGTGCGGGGCCGTCGGACCCTGCGCGTCCCAGGCGCCGAAGAAGTCGTACGTCATCGGGTTGTACCAGTCGACGTACTGGGCGGCGCCCGCGTAGTCGGCGGCGTCGATCTTGCCGCCGGTCGACGCGTCGGCCGGGATGGCGGCCGTGACCAGCTTGCCGGCGCCGAACTTCGCCCGTACCGCGGACATCAGGTTCTTGTACGCGGCCCGGCCACTGGTGTCACAGGTCAGACCACAGGCGTTCGGGTACTCCCAGTCGATGTCGATCCCGTCGAACACCCCGGCCCAGCGCGGGTCGCCCAGCAGGTCGTAGCAGGACTGCGCGAAGGCCGCCGGGTTCTGCGCGGCCTGCGTGAAGCCACCGGACCAGGTCCAGCCGCCGAAGGACCACAGGACCTTGAGGTTCGGGTGCTTGGCCTTCAGCTTCTTGAGCTGGTTGAAGTTGCCGCGCAGCGGCTGGTCCCAGGTGTCCGCGACACCGTCCACGGACTGGTCGGCGGTGTACGCCTTGTCGATCGCGGCGTAGGAGTCGCCCATCGTGCACTTGCCGCCCTGGACATTGCCGAAGGCGTAGTTGATGTGGGTGAGTTTGGCGGCCGAGCCGGACGTCTCGATGTTCTTGACGTGGTAGTTCCGGCCGTAGACACCCCACTCCGTGAAGTAGCCGACGACCTTCGAGCCCGCGGCTGCGGCCTTCGTGGTGCCGGTCTCCTGGGCGGTCGCGCCGGTCGCCCCGGCGAGCAGGCCGGCACCGAGCACGGCACAACACACGGCGGAGATCAGCGCCCGGAAACGGGCGCGAGGACGGTGCGGTTCGAGCATCGTGTCACCTCGTGGGGGAGGGGAGCGTGGGGGAAATGGTGCTGTGGGGTGCGTACCTGTTCCGCATGACTGTTCGGCATGGCTGTTCGGTACGGCTGTTCGGTACGACTGTTTGGCATGAACGCGGTGAAGCGTTCGGGGGGAACAGTAGGAGGACTAGACCAGTGGGGTCAATGGTTCGGACCAATTTCCCGGGTCCCCGGACCCCCGGCCACCCCGTGACGTACTGCCTCCGATCGGGCATACTCAACGCGCCACAGCCGCTGGTCAGCAGCTTCCGAGACCCGGGAGGGCACCATCGGCCGGTGAGTGCTGGATTTGTCCCGGGTCCGTGGTCCGACGGCTGTCGCCGACGACTCCGGAGCCACCCCGGCGGCGCCGCCACACCCTGCGCGCGCGACCGCCGAACTGCCCGACAGGGAGGACCGCCATGCCCGACCGCGCCCCGCAGCCGGTGGACCGTCCGATGCCGACGGACGAGGCCAGGGATCTGCTCTCACTCGTCCGCGACCTCGGCCGCCGTGAGATCGCGCCGCACGCGGCCGACGAGGAGGACACCGGGCACTTCCCCCGCGATGTCTTCACCCTCCTCTCCGAAGCGGGCCTGCTCGGTCTCCCGTTCGACGTGGAGTACGGCGGCGGAGGCCAGCCGTACGAGGTCTACCTCCAGGTACTCGAAGAACTCGCCGCGGCCCGGCTCACCGTCGGCCTCGGCGTCAGCGTCCACACACTCGCCTGCCACGCGCTCGCGACCTACGGCAGCAAGGAGCAGCGGGCGGAGCATCTGCCCGCGATGCTCGGCGGCGGTCTCCTCGGCGCCTACTGCCTCTCCGAGCCCGCCTCCGGTTCCGACGCCGCCTCGCTGCGCACCAAGGCGGTACGCGAGGGCGACGACTGGGTGATCAGCGGGACCAAGGCATGGATCACCCACGGCGGGGTCGCCGACTTCTACACCGTGCTCGCGCGCTCCGGCGGCGAGGGCGCCCGGGGGATCTCGGCGTATCTCGTCCCCGGTGACGCGGCGGGACTGAGCGCCGCCGCCCCCGAGCGCAAGATGGGCATGAAGGGTTCGCCGACCGCCCAGGTCCACTTCGACGGAGTACGGGTCCCCGACGCGCGCCGCATCGGCGACGAGGGCCAGGGCTTCGCCATCGCCCTGTCCGCGCTCGACTCCGGCCGGCTCGGCATCGCGGCCTGCGCGATCGGCCTGGCCCAGGCCGCCCTGGACACGGCGCTCGAATACGCCACCGGGCGGCGGCAGTTCGGACGGTCCATCATCGACTTCCAGGGGCTGCGCTTCATGCTCGCCGACATGGCGACCCAGATCGAGGCGGGGCGTGCCCTCTATCTGGCCGCCGCCCGGCTGCGGGACACGGGCCGGCCCTTCTCCAAGCAGGCGGCCATGGCCAAACTCCTCTGTACGGACGCCGCGATGAAGGTCACCACCGACGCCGTCCAGGTACTCGGCGGCTACGGCTACACCGCGGACTTCCCCGTCGAGCGGTACATGCGCGAGGCCAAGGTGCTCCAGATCGTCGAGGGCACCAATCAGATCCAGCGCATGGTCATCGCGCGCCATCTCGCGGGTCCCGCCCCGCACTGACCAGCGGGTCCCGCCCCGCACTGAACTGCCCCGACCGCACGGTCGGCGCCGCGAGCCGGGTCCACTCCGGATCGTGGCGCCCCGGCAGCGTCCGGCCGCGCTCCGTCCACTCCCTGAGCAGAGCGCGGTAGAGGGGCGGATCCTGCGGCGCCGACGGCGGGGGTGGCGGAGGCTGCTCGGGTGCCTCGGGCCCCGGGGTCCCGGACGGCTGCCGTGGCAGTGCCGACAACGGCTGCTGAACCGATTCTGCACGGTGCTGGACGAGGATCCGGCGGCGCCCGGTGACGAAGTGCGTGGGGGTCATGCCAGGCCAACGCGAACCCGGGGCGAGTGGTCACGGCCGGGGTATTCGGGCATCGGTTCGCGCGGTGCCCCGGACGCCCGTACCGCTGACGGCGGCAGACACCCGCCACGGTCCGGCTACGCCCCCGCGCGACCCGTCCCGCGACCTCCCTCACCCCGCGACCTCGCCATCCCCGCCGCCGGCCGCCACGGTCTGGCCACCCACGGCTGTCTGACGTACCGTCAACTCCGCCGCCGGGGGCCGCACCCCTCCAGGTGACGTCAACTGCCGTGCGCCCTGGGAGGCTGCCGTGGCCGACGACCGACCCGTACCGCCCGACGACCGGCCCCGCACCACGGACGACCGGCCCGTCCCGCTCGACGAGTACCCCGTGCACCAGGTCCCGCTGTCGATGAAACACGTCGCCACCGGTGACCGGAACGCCTACGACCGGTGCATCTTCCACGTCGTCGACCACGCGGGGCGCTTTCTGCTCGTCCTCGGTCTGGGTGTCTACCCGAACGTCGGCGTGATCGACGCGTACGCCACGCTCCGCGTCGGTGACACCCTGCACGCCGTGCGGGCCTCCGACGCGCTGGACGACGCCGAGCGGATGCGGCTCGCCGTCGGGCCCCTGCGCATCCACGTCGAACGGCCCCTGAAGAACTTCCTGCTGTCCTGCGCCGCCGACCCGGACGACCCCGGGGGACTCTCGTACGACATCAGCTGGACGGCGGCCTTCCCCGCGCTCTGGGAGCCGCACCACCTTCAGCGCCGGGGCGGCCGGCTCACCCTCGAAGGGCGGCGCTTCGTCCAGGCCGGCACGGTCGAGGGCACCATCCGCGTGGGCGGCGAGGAGATCGCCGTACGGGCGGGGGAGTGGACCGGGACCCGCGACCGGAGCTGGGGCGTACGCACCCTGCCCGGTGAGGAGGGCGGCCGGCTCGCCGACGAGCACCGCACCGAGGGCTTCCACTGGATCTGGTGCCCGGTCCGCTTCGACGACCGCTTCCTGATGATCGTCACCCAGGAGGACGCCGACGGCTACCGCACCCTGAACGACGCCACGCTCGTCCGCCCCGGACACCGCGACCGCCAACTCGGCTGGCCCCGGGCCGACATCGCCTACCGCCCCGGCACCCGCCACCCCGACCACGCCGTCCTCCATCTCGCCGACCCCGTCGACGGCACCCCGCTGGAACTCGGCGTCGAGGTCCTCACCTCCTCGCCGCTCGCCGTGGGCGCCGGCTACCCGCCCGCCACCGACTGGCAGCACGGCACCTGGCAGGGCCGCGGCTGGATCGACCGCCGCGCCTACGACCTGGCGGACCCAAGCGCCCACCCGCTCGCCGCGTACGGCGTCATCGACCACGCGGCCCGCTTCACGCTGGACGGCAGTGTCGGCCACGGCATCTTCGAGCACGGCACCTTCGGCCGCCACGACCCGAGCGGCTTCACGGGACACGACGCCGTCGCCCCGGGCGGGGGCGTGCGCTCATGACCACGGCACCCCGCCCCCGCACCAGCACCCGTGACCTCGGGGAACTCGCCGACCGGCTCACCGGCTGGCTCTCCGCACGACTGCCCGGCGCCCGTGCCGTGCGGGTGTCCGCGCCCGCGTCCAACGGCATGTCGAGCGAAACCGTCCTCTTCGACATCGAGTCGGGTGCCGGGCAACCCGAACCACCCGTCCGCGCCTGCGCGTTGCGGCTCGCGGCCGACCCGGCCGCGTACACGGTCTTCCCGGTCTACGACATGCCACGGCAGTACCGCACGATGCGCCTGGTCGCCGACCGCACCGATCTGCCCGTACCGAAGGTGCTGTGGCTGGAGGAGGACCCGGGGCCGCTCGGCGCCCCCTTCTTCGTCATGGAACGCGTCGACGGGCGCGTGCCACCGGACGTCATGCCCTATACGTACGAGGGGAATTGGCTGCACGCGGCGAGCGGCGAGGAACGCGCCGCACTCGAAGCGGCCACGGTCGGCGTCCTGGCCCGGCTCCACGACGGCGTCCCCGCGCGCGAGGCGGCCTTCCTCGCGGCCCCCGGCGACGGCAGCCCACTGACCCGGCACGTACGGGCCGGGCGCGCCTACTACGCCTGGGTGGTGGACGGACTGCCCCGCTCACCGCTGATCGAGAGCGCCTTCGACCGGCTGACCGAACTCTGGCCCGACGACGAGGGCGAGCCCGTCCTGAGCTGGGGCGACGCCCGTATCGGCAATATCGTCTACGACGGGTTCACGCCCGCGGCCGTACTCGACTGGGAGATGGCGGGCCACGCCCCGCGCGAGGTCGACCTCGCCTGGACCATCTATCTGCACCGCTTCTTCCAGGACCTCACGGTCCGCTCCGGACAGCCGGGGCTGCCCGGATTCCTGCGCCGCGACCGCGTGGAGGAGCGCTACGCCCGGCTGACCGGACACACTCCGCGCGCGATGGACTTCCACCTGCTGTACGCGGCCCTGCGGCACGCCGTCGTGATGCTGCGCGTGGCGTACCGCCAGGTGCACTTCGGTGAGACGGAGGTACCCCGGGACCCGGACACGCTGATCCTGCACCATGCCGATCTCGCGGCCATGGTGCGCGGGGACTACGGGGATGCCGTGCGGTGACGGTGGGGTGACCGGCCGGTGCGGGCGGCCGTTCCCGGTGGTGTGCGGTGGCGCTCAGGCCGCGTCGCTCCGCATCTGCGGGACCTGCATCGGGCGCGAACCCGGGCCGCCGGCGTGGGAGAAGGGCTGCGTACGCCAGTTCAGGCCCTGCGGGAGCGTCAGCAGCAGCGCGGTGTCCTGCTCCTGGGCGTCCCGGGACGCGTCGGCGGGCTGCGCACCGGCCGCCGAACGGCCCGTACCGGCACAGACCTGGAGGCCGAACGGGTTCCACGGCGTGGGGCACAGCGCGTGCTCCGGCAGGACGTCCTCGTCCGCCAGGAGGGCGATCGGCTGCGCGCAGTCCGGGCAGATCACCCGGTACATCTCGAAGGTGTCATAGGCGTCGAACTCGTCCTCGCCGGGTTCGACACCCTCCGGCGCGGCACTCGACACGTCGGCGAGCGGCTGCCTGCCGCGGGCAGCACGGCCGGGGCGCTTCAGACTCTGCATATTGGGACTCTCCCCCTCGATGGGACGGCCGGGCGCTGTGGCCTCGGCCACAGCAAGCACTTCCCGTCCCGTCATGGGGGTAATCGCCCAGTGCCCCCGGACGCCCCCCGAGCGCTGTGGTGTTCGTCACATGCCGGGCGGGGATGCCGGAGCGCGGTGCCCGGCCCTTGGCCGCTCCGGTATCCGAGGGGATCAAGCGCACTGTAGGTTCTGCCCATGGAGGAGCTGGATCGTCAGATCGTGGAGCTGCTCGTCAAGGACGGGCGCATGAGCTACACCGACCTGGGCAAGGCCACGGGTCTGTCCACATCGGCCGTGCACCAGCGGGTACGCCGTCTGGAGCAGCGGGGGGTGATCCGCGGCTATGCCGCCGTGGTCGACCCCGAGGCCGTCGGACTGCCGCTCACCGCCTTCATCTCCGTGAAACCGTTCGACCCCAGCGCCCCCGACGACATCGCGGAACGCCTCGCGGGCGTACCGGAGATCGAGGCGTGCCACAGCGTCGCGGGCGACGAGAACTACATCCTCAAGGTGCGCGTCGCCACCCCCCATGAGCTGGAGCACCTGCTCGCCCGCCTCCGCGGTCTCGCCGGTGTCTCCACGCGGACGACGGTGGTCCTGTCGACGCCGTACGAGGCCCGCCCGCCCAAGATCTGAGCCGACCCGGGCGCCGACCCGGGCGCGCCGACCCGGTCCCGACGGGGTACCCCCGGCGCGGCGCACCCCGCGACCACGGGAAACTGGCCCCATGAACAGCCCCACCGCCCCCAGGCGAGACGAGCGCACCCTCCTGCTCCGCGGCGGAGACGTGCACAGCCCGGCCGACCCCTTCGCGACGGCGATGGTCGTGGAGCGCGGCCAGGTCGCCTGGGTCGGCTCGGAAGGCGCGGCGGACGCCTTCGCCGACGGCGTCGACGAGGTGGTCGACCTCCAAGGCGCCCTGGTCACCCCGGCGTTCACCGACGCCCATGTCCACACCACGTCGACCGGGCTCACCCTCACCGGACTCGACCTCACCGGCGCCCGCACCCGCGAGGAGGCCCTCGCCGAGGTCCGCGCGCACGCCGCCGCGCACCCCACCGACCGGGTCCTCCTCGGCCACGGCTGGGATGCCGCCCGCTGGCCCGACGGCCGCCCGCCGACCCGCGCCGAACTGGACGACGCCACCGGCGGACGTCCCCTGTACCTCTCCCGTATCGATGTGCACTCGGCGGTCGTCACGACGGCCCTGCTCGACCTCGTCCCAGGCGTCACCGACCGCCCCGGATACGCGCCCGACGCGCCCCTGACCCGTGCGGCGCACCACGCCGTCCGCGCGGCGGCGTACGCGGCCGTCACGCCCGAACAACGCACCCGCGCCCAGCGCGCCGCCCTACGGCACGCCGCCTCGCTCGGCATCGGCTCCGTCCACGAGTGCGCGGGCCCCGACATCTCCGGCGAGGACGACCTGACGGGACTGCTGCGGCTCGCCGGCGAGGAACCGGGGCCCCGGGTCGTCGGGTACTGGGCCGAACAGGTCGCGGGCGCGCGGGACGCGGACCGGATCCGCGCACTCGGCGCGCTCGGCGCCGCCGGTGACCTCTTCGTGGACGGCGCACTCGGCTCGCACACGGCCTGCCTGCACGAGCCGTACGCCGACCGCGACACCACCGGAACCGCCTACCTGGACGCCACCGCCGTCGCGACCCATGTCGCCGCCTGCACCGAGGCGGGCCTCCAGGCCGGCTTCCACGCCATCGGCGACGCGGCCGTCAGCGCCGTCGTCGAGGGCGTACGCGCCGCCGCCGAGAAGACCGGACTCGCCCGCGTCCGCGCGGCCCGCCACCGCGTCGAACACGCCGAGATGCTCACCCCCGAGACCGTCGCCGCCTTCGCCGAACTCGGCCTCACCGCCTCCGTGCAGCCCGCCTTCGACGCCCTGTGGGGCGGCGACGACGGCATGTACGCCCAGCGGCTCGGCGCCGAACGCGCCCGCACCCTCAACCCGTACGCCGCGCTGCTGCGCACCGGGGTGCCGCTCGCCTTCGGCTCCGACAGCCCGGTCACCCCGCTCGACCCGTGGGGCACCGTCCGCGCCGCCGCCTTCCACCGCACCCCCGAGCACCGGGTCTCCGTACGCGCCGGGTTCACCGCGCACACGCGCGGCGGCTGGCGGGCCATCGGCCGGGACGACGCGGGCATCCTGGTACCGGGCGCCCCCGCCGACTACGCCGTATGGCGCACCGATTCACTCGTCGTACAGGCCCCCGACGACCGGGTCGCCCGCTGGTCCACCGACCCCCGCTCCGGCACCCCCGGCCTCCCCGACCTCACCCCGGGCGCCGACCTGCCGGTCTGTCTGCGCACCGTGGTGGACGGACGGACGGTGTTCGTACGGCCGGACGAGTGATGTGCCGGGTCGCCCCGGGTCCTGTCCCGCCCCGGCCCGTGCTCGCACGACCTGGGAATCCTCGGCGCCGGCCGGCTGAACTCCGGAGACCCCGCAGGTGTCCGGACTGTTGACAGAAAGCCGTCGCGGACGGGTAGGTTCGGCCGGGTCCACCACTGGACGTCCGACCGGCGAACATCCCCGCAGTCGTCGAACGCCGCTCTGGGTCATGGGGTGCGGTGCCGTCCGGCGCAGCACCACTGGGAGCCAGTCCCAGCGCCCGCGCCACGAGGGCGAGGGAACGTTCCGGCCGGTCGGGGGTCCCCCCTGCTCCGCAAGAGCGTTCGGGGGAGGGTGGGACCCGGGTGGGGCCCGGACGCTCAGTAGACAACGGCTTTCGGTCGACCCGCAGCCAGCGGGTCCCAGGTCGGCCCGAAGGGCGCCGGGCCCCGTTCCGCATCACCTCCTCCGCACCCCCGCGCGGGCGGTGCCGCCCTGTCCCGCCACCGCTGCGGATCCCGCGTGCCGCGCCGACACCCCTGGGGCCCGTGGCGTCACTGCGACGCAGGCCGAGGCCACTATGGTTGGTCATCTGCGTACGACATGAAGGGGCTCCAGTGAACGACGGCGATGAGGTCTCCTCGGCTGGTGCCGATGGGGAGCGGCGGTTCGGTCCGCTCGGCACGGCCTTGGTGATCATCCCGACCTACAACGAGGCCGAGAACATCAAGTCGATCGTCGGCCGCGTCCGGAAATCCGTGCCCGACGCGCACATCCTCGTCGCCGACGACAACAGCCCCGACGGCACCGGCAAGCTCGCCGACGAACTCGCGATCGGCGACGAGCAGGTGCACGTCCTGCACCGCAAGGGCAAAGAGGGTCTGGGCGCCGCGTATCTCGCGGGCTTCCACTGGGGCCTGGAGCACGGGTACGGCGTCCTGGTCGAGATGGACGCCGACGGCTCCCACCAGCCCGAGGAACTGCCCCGGCTGCTGACCGCGCTGAAGGGCGCCGACCTGGTCCTCGGATCGCGGTGGGTGCCGGGTGGACGGGTCGTCAACTGGCCCAAGTCCCGCGAGTTCATCTCCCGTGGCGGCAGTACCTACTCGCGGCTCCTGCTCGATGTGCCGATGCGGGACGTCACCGGCGGCTACCGGGCCTTCCGGCGCGAGACCCTGGAGGGCCTCGGGCTCGACCAGGTCGCCTCGCAGGGCTACTGCTTCCAGGTGGACCTGGCGCGCCGCGCGATCCGGTCCGGCTTCCATGTCGTCGAGGTGCCCATCACCTTCGTGGAACGGGTCCACGGCGACTCCAAGATGAGCCGTGACATCCTCGTCGAGGCGCTGTGGCGGGTCACCCTGTGGGGCGTGGGCGAGCGGGTCGGGCGTATCCAGGCGCGCAGGAAGACCGACCGTCCCGACTGACCTGTCCCGGGTGACCCGTCCCTCTTGATCATCCGCTTATGCGGGACTGAGGGAGCGCCAGGCACACTGGCTGTATGACGACCGGTGCACCGAACCCGCCGAACCAGCCGTACCAGCCCCCTTCCGCCCGCCCCCGGCCCTCCCGGCTGCGGAGGTTCCTGCCACTGGGCCTCGCCGCCTGGCTGGTCCTGGAGATCTGGCTGCTGATCCTGGTGGCGGAGGCGGCCGGCGGCTTCACCGTCTTCCTGCTGCTGCTCGCCGGGGTGGTGTGCGGCGCGGTGGTCATGAAGAGCGCCGGACGCCGGGCCTTCCGCAACCTCAGTGAGGCGCTCCAGAAGGCCCAGCGCGGCGAGAACCCGGAGACGGGGGCCCGCAGCGAGGGCAACGGTCTGGTGATGCTGGCCGGGCTGCTGCTGATCATCCCCGGCATGATCTCGGACGCGGTGGGTCTGCTGCTGCTCGTGCCGCCGGTGCGCAAGGCGCTGAGCCGGTACTCCGAGAAGGCCCTGGAGCGGCGGATGCGTGCGGCGTCCCCCGGTTCGCTCGGTGACGCCTTTCAGCAGGCGCGTATCCACCGGCCTGACGGCAAGGTGGTGCAGGGCGAGGTCATCCGCGACGACGAGCCCTCGGGTCCCCGTCCGCCCACGGGCCCGCGTCCGCCGTTGCAGCCCTGAGCGGGAAAGCCAAGAGCCGCGGGCGGTGCCAACCTGAAAATGGCACCGCCCGCGGCTCTTGTACTGTCTCTGCCGCCATCCCCGGAGGGGACAGGACCCTTGAGGGGGACCAGACCCCTGAAAGGCCCGTCCCGGAGGGGTCAGGCGGACTTGCGGCTGTCCCGCGGATGTACGGCGATGTTCATCGCGCCGGAACGGAGAACGGCGAGCCGCTCTTCGAGGACCTCTTCCAGCTCCTCGCGCGTGCGCCGCTCCATCAGCATGTCCCAGTGCGTGCGCGCAGGCTTGGCCTTCTTCTCCTCCGGTCCGTCGCCGTCCACGAGGAGTGCCTGGGCCCCGCAGACCTTGCACTCCCACTCCGGCGGGATCTCCGCCTCGACCGAGAAGGGCATCTCGAATCGATGCCCCTTCTCGCATGCGTACTCCACGGCCTGGCGCGGGGCCAGGTCGATGCCGCGGTCCGTCTCGTAGCTGGTCACCACGAGGCGCGTGCCGCGAAGAGCTCGCTCACTCATGAATCGTGCCTCCCGGGCTTGTCGCCCACAGGACAGGTGTCGCTGTCGTCGTCATCCGGTCAACGTCCGGTCGGCTCTAAAGATTCCCGTTCCGGGTCCTGCGTCGCCGTCGTAGCCGCAGCCTTGTTGCCCAATGCAGTACCCACCGGCGCCCGGTTTGTCACATCTGCCAGGAGATGTCACCCAGCGTTTCGGCTGGTTTGGCGCGCAGTAACGGTACGCCTGGCAGGCCAAAGGCGTACACTACCGGCCTTTGCCTCCTGGCGCTAAATCCTTTCGGGTACGGGATTGCCCGCGTCGCCCACCGCCCGCCTCACCGGCACCCGCGCGAGGAGCCCGAAACCGATGACGAAGAAGGCGACCAGCGAGATGATCGCGTCCCGATAACTTCCGGTCAACTGGTACGTCAGACCGAACAGCAAAGGCCCGAGCCAGGACATTCCGCGGTCGCTCATCTCGTACGCGGAGAAGTACTCGGCCTCCTTTCCCGGCGGCACCAGATGCGAGAACAGGGACCGGGACAGTGCCTGGGTACCGCCGAGCACCAGTCCGATGCCCGCCGCGAGGACGAAGAAGAACACCGGTGCGTTCGCGGGCAGGAAGTATCCGGCGCAGAGGGTGACGATCCAGCCGAGCAGACCGCCGAGGATGGTGCGCTGCGCGCCGTACGTCCTGGCCAGCCGGCCCATGCCGAGCGCGCCGGCCACGGCGAGGATCTGGACCAGCAGGACCGCCACGATCAGCGTCGACTGGCTGAGCCCGAGTTCCTCGGAGCCGTAGACGGACGCCTGGGAGATGACGGTCTGGACGCCGTCGTTGTAGATGAGGTAGGCCAGCAGGAAGGACAGGGTCAGGGGGTGGCGGCGCATGTCGCGGACGGTCGCCGCGAGCTGGCGCCAGCCGGGCGCCGTCGCCCCCGCGCGCGGGAGGGTGCTTTTGCGGTCGCGCAGCCGGCGCAGCGGTATGAGCGTGAAGGCGCCCCACCAGACGCCCGCCGAGGCCAGACAGATCCGTACCGCTGTGCCCTCCGAGAGGCCGAAGCTGTCGTGGGCCGTGAACAGCACCAGATTCGCCAGCAGGACCAGCGCGCCCGCCATGTAACCGAAGGCCCAGCCCCGCGAGGACACCGCGTCCCGCTCGTCGGGGGTGGCGATCAGCGGCAGGAAGGAGTTGTAGAGCACCATCGACACCGCGAGTGACGCGTTGGCGATCACCAGCAGGAGTCCGCCGAGCAGATACCGGTCGCCGTCCAGGAAGAACATCCCGGCCGTCGCCCCGGCGCCCAGATACGCGGCCACGCCGAGCAGCGGCTTCTTGCGGCCCGTACGGTCGGCCGCGGCGCCCGCGAGGGGCATCACCACGATCGCCACGATCACCGACAGCGACACGGAGTACGCGAAGAACGACCCCGCGCGGACCGGGATGCCCAGCGGGTGGACATAACCGTCGGCGTCCGCCGCCGACTTGGCGACCTCCGTCAGATACGGCCCGAGGAAGACGGTGAGGACCGTCGTCGAGTAGACCGAGCAGGCCCAGTCGTAGAAGTACCAGCCGCGCTGTTCGCGCTTGCGCTCGTCGGCGCCGCCCGGTGGGTCGGCCCCGACGGCTCCGTCAGCCCCGTCGGCTCCGTCAGGCCCTTCGTCCCCGTCGTTCTGATGCGCCCGCACCGTCTCGGCCCCCACCGGTGCCCTCTCTTCCCCGTAGCTTCCGCCGACGCGCGCGGGACCGATTCCCGGGCCCGCGACCCGCTCAGACCCAGGTGCCCCGGTCCTGGAGAACCGACCGCAGCGTCTCGATGTGATCGGTCATGATGCCATCCACGCCGAGGTCCAGGAGCGCGTGCATGCGAGAGGCGTCGTTGACGGTCCACACATGCACCTTCAGCCCGCGCGCGTGGGCGGTCCGCACGAAGCGGCGGTCGACCACGCGGATGCCCGACTGGGTCTCCGGGACCTGCGCGCACACCGCGGAACGGCGCACCGCCACGGGTATCCCGTACGAGCGCAGACGCAGGCCGAGGACCCCTCGCACGCCGTACGACGTCGCCAGGCGGGGTCCCGCGACGCGCTGGGCGCGGCGCACGCGTGCCTCGGAGAACGAGCCCACGCAGACGCGGTCCCAGGAGTCGGTGCGGCGGATCAGTTCCAGGAGCGGGAGCAGGGCGGGCTCGGCCTTCGCGTCCACATTCCAACGGACCTCGGGGAAGGTCTCCAGCAACTCCTCGAAGAGGGGGACCGGTTCGCTGCCCGCCACGCGCGCGTGGCGCACGTCCTCCCACGGCAGGTCCGCGATCCGGCCCGCGCCGTCCGTGACCCGGTCCAGGGTCGCGTCGTGGAAGGCGACCAGCCTGCCGTCCGCCGTGGTGTGCACGTCCGTCTCCATGTAGCGGTAGCCCGCCGCAGCGGCGCGCCGGAACGCGACCAGGGTGTTCTCCAGGCCGTCCGCGGCCCCGCCGCGATGGGCGAAGGCTATGGGTCCCGGCTGGTCGAGATACGGATGGCGTGCGGGTGTGGTCACGGCCGCAGTATGGCTCCTTCCGGTGACCCGCCGGCAACGGGTGCGCTGCTCGCGGATGCCTTCGGGACGGCGAAGACCCGTAGGAAGAGCTGAGCGAGCGGGCCGATGGACAGGGCGTACAGGACGGTGCCCGCGCCGAGCGTGCCGCCGAGTACGAAGCCCGTCGCCACCACCGCGATCTCGATCGCCGTGCGCACCAGGCGGATCGAGCGGCCGGTGCGCCGGTGCAGGCCGGTCATCAGCCCGTCGCGCGGTCCGGGGCCGAAGTTCGCCGCGATGTACAGCCCGGTCGCCACCCCGTTGAGCAGGATGCCGACCACCATCAGCGGAATGCGTACGCCCAGCGTGTGCGGGGCGGGGACGAGGGCGAGCGTGGCGTCCATCGCGATACCGACCACGAAGACGTTCGACACCGTGCCCAGCCCCGGGCGCTGGCGGATGGGGATCCACAGGACCAGCACGGCGGCGCCCACCACGATCGACACCACACCGATGGTCAGCCCGGTCAGCTCGGCCAGGCCCTGGTGCAGCACTCCCCACGGCTCCAGGCCGAGACCGGCCGCCACGAGCAGGGCGGAACTGATGCCGTACAGGGCGAGCCCCGCGTAGAGCTGGACCAGTCGGCGGGCGAGTCCGGACGAACCTCGCGATATCGACAAAATGGTGCCCCCTGTGGTGATCGTGGCCTGACTCGTGTCACTCTGTGGCTTGTCGAAAGACTTCATCCATGGCCAATTCCAGGAAGGTGGACTGAAATCATGGCCCAGTGGACCTCCGCGGTGGGTTCGGCGCAGCTCGCCCGTCTGCTCTCCTCGCAGCAGGCACGGCCCGCCGGTCCCGGCACCCGCAGGCCGCCCGCCTATCGCGCGCTCGCCGACGGCATTCGCCTGCTCGTCCTGGAAGGCCGTGTCCCCGTCGGCGCCCGACTGCCCGCCGAACGGGAACTCGCCCTCTCTCTCGCCGTGAGCCGGACCACCGTGGCCGCCGCCTACGAGGAGCTGCGGACCGAGGGATTCCTGGAGTCCCGCAGGGGAGCGGGCAGTTGGACCTCCGTCCCCGCCGGAAACCCCCTCCCCGCGCGCGGGCTCGAACCCTTGCCGCCCGAGGCGCTCGGTTCGATGATCGACCTCGGCTGCGCGGCACTGCCCGCCCCGGAACCGTGGCTCACGCGCGCGGTGCAGGGCGCCCTGGAGGAACTGCCGCCCTACGCGCACACGCACGGCGACTACCCCGCCGGACTGCCCGCCCTGCGGGCCATGCTCGCGAGCCGCTACACCGCGCGCGGGATCCCCACCATGCCCGAACAGATCATGGTGACCACGGGCGCGATGGGCGCGATCGACGCGATCTGTCATCTCTTCGCCGGGCGCGGTGAACGCATCGCCGTGGAGTCGCCGAGTTACGCCAACATCCTCCAGCTGATGCGTGAGGCGGGCGCCCGTCTGGTGCCCGTCGCCATGGGGGACGGGCTCGACGGCTGGGACCTGGACCGCTGGCGCCAGGTCCTGCGGGACGCGGCGCCCCGCCTTGCGTATGTGGTCGCCGACTTCCACAACCCGACAGGGGCGCTGGCCGACGAGGACCAGCGGCGCCGACTGGTGGACGCCGCGCGCTCGGCGGGGACCGTCCTCGTCGTGGACGAGACCATGAACGAACTCCACCTGGAGGACGGCTTCACCATGCCCCGGCCCGTCTGCGGTTTCGACCCGGCGGGTTCGACGGTGATCACGGTCGGCTCGGCGAGCAAGGCGTTCTGGGCCGGAATGCGCATCGGCTGGGTCAGGGCCGCGCCCGATGTGATCCGCAGTCTGGTGGCCGCCCGTGCCTACGCCGACCTGGGGACGCCGGTCCTGGAACAGCTCGCCGTGAACTGGCTGCTGAGCACCGGCGGTTGGGAGGAGGCCGTCGAGCTGCGCAGGGCCCAGGCCCGGGAGAACCGTGACGACCTGGTCGCCGCCCTGGAACGCGAGCTGCCCGACTGGGAGTTCGAGGTGCCCCGGGGCGGACTCACCCTCTGGGTGCGCACCGGCGGGCTGTCCGGTTCGCGGCTCGCCGAGGTGGGGGAGCGCGTGGGAGTACGGGTGCCGTCCGGACCGCGGTTCGGAGTCGACGGTGCCTTCGAGGGGTATGTGCGGCTGCCGTTCACGGTGGGCGGCGCGGTCGCCGACGAGGCGGCGACGCGGCTCGCCGCGGCGGCCCGGTTGGTGGAGGGCGGGGCGACGGGGGTGTCGGAGCCGCCCAGGACGTTCGTGGCGTGAGGCAGGACGGCGCCCGCCGGGCGGGCGCCGTCCTGCCGTCAGGGCCGCCGTCAGCCCTCCGCCGCCAGCGCCCGTACGTCGTTCACGGGGACGTGCTCCCTGGGGGCGTCGGCCCCAGGGATGCCGCCCATCGGCAGCTCGTGCACCGGTAGTTCGTTCAACGGCCTCTCGTGCACCGGTAGTTCGTCCGCCGGCAGTTCGTTCACCGGCGGTTCGGCCCGCGGGGCGTCGTCGGCCGGGGTGATCCGCTGCGGGAGGAGGCTGAGCACCGCCTGCCGGTGTGCCTCGCTCGTCGCGTCGTCGTACGGGTCCGGTGTGGCCGGCACCTGGAGGCGGTGCACGGGTCCCGTGCCGAGCCGGGCGTACCCGCGGCCCGGCGGCACCTGCCGGATGGGCGTGGTGTGCGGCGGCAGCCCGAGTACGTACTCGAACTGGGCGGAGGGCGCGGGCCCGAGGACGACCCGCGCGGGGGTGTGCTGCCGGACCGTGTCGCTCAGCGCGTCCACACCGTCGTGCTGCTCGGCGACGACCACCGTGACCTGCGCCGCCCGCCCGTGCCGCAGCGGGATGTGGAGCAGGTCCTGCGGGTCCGGGCGCCCGTCGGCGGCGGCCAGATGTCCGAGCACGCTCGGCCGGTCGAGCAGGATCCACAGGGGGCGCTTGATGTCGTCCGGCGGCGGGTGTCCCGCCTGCCGCGCGCGATTGGCCGCGATCAGCCGGCGCTCGGTCTCGTGCGCCGCCCACTCCAGGCTCGCCAGCGCGCCCGCGAGCCCGCATTCGACGGCGAGGACTCCTTCGCGGCCTGTCAGACAGGCGAACTCGCCGGTGCCGCCGCCCTCCACGATCAGGATGTCGCCCTGCTGGAGGGACTGGAGGGCGATCGAGCGCAGCAGACTCGTGGTGCCGCTGCCGGGCTGCCCGACGACGAGTAGATGCGGCTCTGTCGACCGGGGGCCGGTGCGCCACACCACGGGCGGTTCGTCGCGCCGCCGGGTGCCGTCGTCGACCGGGAGCGTGCGCTGTACACCGGTGGGGTCGGTGAAGCCGAGCACGATCTCTCCGGGCGCCGTGACGAAACGCTGGGCGGCGATGTCGGTGGGCAGCGGCGGCAGCACGGCGACCGTCAGCTCATTGCCCTCCTCGTCCCAGTCGAAGCGGTACTCGCGGCCACGGCCCGACTTGGCGTGCAGCAGGTGCTCGATCCGCGCGCGGCAGTCGGCCTCGCCGTCCGTGAAGTACGCCGGGTAGCGCAGTACCAGCCGGGAGATCCGGCCGCCGTCGTCGAACTCGTAGGTGTCGAACGCCTTCTCCCAGTCGCCGCCGTGCGCGTACAGCGGGCTGGGGTCCTCCGGGACGGAGAAGTACGGGACCAGCGCGTCGTACAGCGAGGTCAGCCGCTGGATCTGCGACTCGTCGGGGCCCGCGGGGGCGGACGGGGTGCGGTCGCGGCCCTGCCAGGCCGCCGCGCCCATCACCGAGATGAGGGCGAGCGTGGGCCCGTACGGGATGAGTGCCACCACCAGGACCACCGAGGCCACCAGGAACAGCAGCGGCCCGCGCCGGTCCTTGGGGGTCTCGGCCCACTTGCGCCGTCCGGCCGTGGCCAGCCGGCGCAGTCCACGAGTGATCGTGATCAGTGGGTGGAGGACATCGGTGGCGTTGTCGGCCGCCGTCCGCGCCAGCTCCCGGCTTCGGGCGATCTGTGCGCTGCCGTTGCTCAGAATGCGGGGAAGGGGGCGCCGTGCCACATCTGTCTCCTGAAGGTGCGTACGGGAGGAAGGGGCGTCAGAACTTGATGCCGCCGAGCAGGCCCGCGAGGCTCGCTCCGCCCGCCTTGATGCTCGGCGCGATGGCCGTACTCGCCAGGTAGAAACCGAACAGGGCGCAGACCACCGCGTGCGACCCCTTGAGGCCGTCCTTGCGGAAGAAGAGGAACACGATGATTCCGAGCAGCACGACGCCTGAGATGGAGAGGATCATGAGGGGTTTCTCCTGGTCGGGTGGGGACAGTCACCATGAGTTCTGCCAGGTTCACAGCATGTATCCATACGATAAAAGGTGCAACCGGGTGTAATTCATTGAATTTCGCCCAGATGGCAGAGGTCTGGCTGGCCATCGGAGCCGGGGTGGGGGAGTCGTGCGGGTGTCCGCACCGACCGGAATACTTGCCTCCGCCCGGTCCTGTCATGTGCCGGTGCGAGCAGTACCCTGGCGATTCACCCGTACGGCGCACGGACCCGAAGGCCCACGGACATGACGGCCTGCGGATCCGAGCGTGCGGGCCCCCACCCGAACGCGAAAGGCGGAACGGCCGATGAGCGAAGCCCCCGACCCCGAGGTCGTGGAGCTGGCGACCAAGATCTTCGATCTGGCGCGCCACGGTGACGCCGACGCCATCGCGGCCTACGTCGACGCGGGCGTCCCGGCCAACCTCACCAACGACAGCGGCGACTCCCTGGTGATGCTCGCCGCCTACCACGGCCACGCCGACGCGGTACGGGCCCTCCTGGCCCGGGGCGCCGAGCCGGACCGGGCCAACGACCGGGGCCAGACCCCGCTCGCGGGAGCGGTCTTCAAGGGCGAGGACGCGGTGATCCGGGCCCTCCTGGACGGCGGCGCCGACCCCACGACCGGGACGCCGTCGGCGGTCGACACGGCCCGCATGTTCGGCAAGGTGGAACTCCTGGAGCTGTTCGGTGCTTCTTGAGCACCCGCTCTGACCAGGTACGACGGGGGTGTACGAAATGTGGTCGCGGCAGCGAGAACCGCTGGGTCATCATGACGAGGTGGTTCACGGACGCGACGGCTGGGCAGGTGTTGCCGCACCGCGCGGGCCGTGAACAGCCCGGCACGGGCATCGACGAGAGGCAGAGGAAGATGGTCTACAGCAAGCAAGAGACGACGGGCGCCCCGACGTGTTGTCGCGTGACCTGGTAGTGCACGTCCCCCGGTTGCGTCGACGCTTGATGTGAGGCTGTTTCCCATGTTCGATTCGGTCATAGCGCCCAGCGGTACGCTGCTCGGCCTGCTCCAGCGGGGCCGCGGCGACGGCACGCTGCACGCGCTCACCGCCCCGCGGGCCGAGGCGCTCGCGGCACTGCACCACTGTGTCCTGCGCGACCCCCGCCACGACTGGCAGGTGGAGAACCGCTCCCTGTACTACGCCAGGCTCTATCTGGACCTGCACGGTGGCCTGGACGAGATCGAGCGGCATCTCTTCGACGCCGAGGACATCCTCGACACCGACGAGAACCGCACGGGCCTCGCCCTGGCCGTACTCGGCCATCTCGCGTCCTACGGCAGACGGGACGCCCTGCGCCTGCTGCGGCGGTACGCGGCCTCCGGTACCAACTGGGCCTGGGCACTCGACGAACTCGCGCTGCGCGACGACGACCGCGGACTGCGCGCGCTCGCCGCCTCCGTACTCGCCCGGTTCCCCGCCGACGCCGAGGGCGACGCCGAGCTGACCGCCGCCGTACGCGACGCCTTCGAGCCACGGCCCTGGCGGCTGTGGGCCGACGATCCGCGCCCCGCGATCGGCGCCCGGGTGCGGGCCGCCCAGGAGCGGGGCTCCTTCGACCGCTGGCAGCGCCAGCTCAGTCCCACCGGACCACGGCCCGGCTGGAGTGTGCGGGCCGTCTTCGACTGGGCCGACAAGGGCATCGAGCGCGGCGCGGCCCTGCACGTCCCGGCCGCCCGCTGCCTGACCGCCGTCGCCGGACCCGAGGACCACGCCGAGATCCTGGACGCCGCCCGCAACGGCACCGACGGGGCCCGCTCCACCGCCATCCGCTATCTCGCCGACTCCCACGACCCCCAGGCGCTCGACCTGATCGAGGCCGCCGTGACCTCACCGTCCGCCGGTGTCGTGGACGCCGCGGTCGCCGCGTTCGAACGGATGCGCAGCGTCGCCGCCGTGGAGCGCGCCCGCGCGTGGGCGCGGCGGCCCGATGTACTGGGCGCCGCGGCCGGCCGGATGCTCGCCTGCCGGGGCGGCACCCGCGACACCGAACTCGTCCTGGAGGCGCTGCGCGAGGCGGTGCGCGGCGAGGGCCCGGACGCTCCCGGCCTGTGGACCCTCGTCGACGGCGCCGGACGCCTCGGCATCGTCTCCGCGGCACCCGTACTGCGCCATGTGTACCGCGAGACCGCCTCGTCCCATCTGCGCGGCCGTGCCGCACGCGCGCTGGCGGCCACCGACCCGTCCTTCCCCGCCGGATTCGCCGTCGAGTGCCTGTGGGACTGCGAGGAGACCACCCGGGAGATCGCCGCCCGGCACGCCGAGACCGGTGACGCGCGCGTGGTCGAACAACTCAGAAGGCTGGCGGCCGATCCCGCCGAGGAGGACGAGGTGCAGACCGCGGTCCGCAGCCGGATCGGGCCGGACGCGCCGGCGGTGTAGCCCCCGGGGTGACGCACGCCTTCGGGCCCCGGACGGCGATCGCGGCGCCGGGGTCCCCCGGCATCGGGTTCCCGGCACCGAGTTCCGTGCGCTGAGTTCCCGGCACCGAGGACCCGGCACCGATCGGTCCCCGCGTCGAACGGTCCCCGCGTCGGCGGTCTTGGCCGATTGGCCCCCGTACGCCGTTCGACGTGCCGTTTGGCCCTGGTGAGAGGCAACGCTCACGGGACGTTCCCCGCCTGGAAAGATCCACGTTGACGCGGGCACGTCCAGCACGACGACAACACGGGTATGCGTGTCGTCATCGTGACTGAATCCTTCCCCCCTGACGTCAACGGCGTGGCGCACTGCGCCCTCCAGACAGCTCGGCATCTGGTCGCCCGTGGACTCGAACCGCTCGTTGTCGCCCCGGCCACCGCGGCCGGGGCCGGGGACGACGCATCGGCGCCCTGCCCGGTCGTCCGCGTCCCGTCCCTTCCCCTCCCCGGCTATCCCCAGGTCAGGGTGGCACTCCCCAGCCGCCGCGTGGCCGCCGCACTCACCGATCACCGCGCGGACCTGGTCCACCTCGCCAGCCCCTTCGTCCTAGGCGTCCGGGGCATGGCGGCGGCGACCCGGCTGCACCTGCCCGCCGTCGCCGTCTACCAGACCGATCTGGCCGGATACGCGCGTACCTACATGGGAGCGGGCGAGGCCACCGCGTGGCGTCGCATCCGCAGCGTGCACAGCGCCGCCGACCGCACCCTCGCGCCCTCCACGGCCGCCCTGAAGGACCTGGAGGACCACGGAGTGCCCCGGGTCAGGCTCTGGCCGCGCGGCGTCGACACGGCCCGCTTCCGGCCGGAGCTGCGCGACGAGGCACTGCGTCGCGAACTCGCCCCGAACGGCGAGATGATCGTCGGCTACGTGGGTCGGCTCGCCCCCGAGAAGCAGGTCGAACTGCTGGCCGGCGCCTGCCGTCTCGACGGTGTACGCGTCGTCGTGGTGGGTGACGGGCCCAGCGGCGACGGACTGCGCGAGGCGTTGCCCGGCGCGGTGTTCCTCGGCCGCCGCACCGGCGACGAACTCGCCCGGATCTTCGCCTCCTTCGACGTGTTCGCGCACACCGGACCCTTCGAGACGTTCTGTCAGACCGTGCAGGAGGCCATGGCCAGCGGAGTGCCGGTCGTGGCGCCCGCGGCGGGCGGCCCGCTCGACCTGGTCGACCACGGCAGGACCGGCTTCCTGGTGCCCCCGCGCGACGAGAACGCCGTACGCGACGCCGTACGGGCCCTCGCCGTCGACCCGGCGCTGCGGGCCGCGTTCGGCGCCGCGGGCCGTGCCACCGTCGAGGGCCGCACCTGGGCGGCCGTCGGCGACCAACTCATCGACCACTACACCGATGTCCTCACCTCCCGAACGGTGGTCGCCGCGTGAACGCCAGGGATGTCATGAACAGTGCAGGGCCGGGGGACGAGAACGGACGGCCGCTGCGTCTGGTGCGGCTCGCGAACTTCGTCGCCCCCTCGTCGGGCGGGCTGCGCACGGCCCTGCGCGAACTGGGCACCGGATACCGCGCGGCCGGTCACCACCCCGTCCTGATCGTCCCCGGCGCGCGGTACGAGGACAAGGACACCGCGCAGGGCCGGGTCATCACCCTCCCGGGCCCGCTGCTGCCCGGCACCGGCGGCTACCGCGTCCTCACCGACCGGCGGCGCCTGACCCGCGTCCTGGAACGGCTCGCCCCCGACCGCCTGGAGGTCTCCGACCGCACGACCCTGCGGTGGACGGGGGAGTGGGCGCGCCGGGCCCGGGTGCCCGCCGTCATGGTGTCCCATGAGACGGCACACGGTGTGCTGCGCACCTGGGGCCTGCCCGAGACCTCCGCCCGGCGGGCCGCCGACACCCTCAACCGGCGCACCGCGCGCGCGTACGCACGCGTGGTGTGCACGACGGAGTGGGCCGAGCGCGAGTTCGTCCGCATCGGCGCCCGCAATGTCGTACGGGCCCCGCTCGGCGTCGACCTGGAGCGCTGCCGTCCGGATCTGCGGGACCCGGCCGTACGCGAGCGGTACGCGCGCGTGGGCGACGCGTTGCTCGTGATGTGCTCCCGGCTGTCCGTCGAGAAGCGGCCCGGGACCGCGCTGGATGCCCTGGAAGCGCTCCTCGCGCGTGGGCAGAAGGCCGTCCTGGTCGTCGCCGGGGACGGTCCGTTGCGCGGCCGGCTCGAACAGCGGGCCCGCGAGCGGCGGTTGCCCGTCACCTTCCTCGGCCATCTCAACGACCGGACCGCGCTGGGCGCCCTCCAGGCGAGCGCGGACGTGTGCCTGGCCCCGGGACCCGCCGAGACGTTCGGGCTCGCGGCCCTGGAGGCGATGGCCTGCGGGACGCCCGTGGTGGCGAGCGCGTCGTCCGCGCTGCCCGAGATCGTCGGCGCCGCCGGTGCCACGGCCGCCGACACCGGGGACACCTTCGCGGACGCCGTGCAGGAACTCCTGGAGCGCTTCGAGCCGGAGCGCAGGGACGCGGCACGCGCGCGTGCCGAGTGCTTCGGCTGGAGCACCGCCGTCGAGGCGTTCCTGACGGCCCATGACGCGCCGGTGCGGGTCATGGAGGCACCCGTGACGGGCGCTTTTGGTGCCCGTACGGAACCGGGGGCGCGGGGGGACGCGGTATGAGACCCGTGCGGTTCGTCGCGCTGGGCGACTCGCTCACCGAAGGGGTGGGCGATCCGCTCGGCGACGGGTGGCGCGGCTGGGCGGCGCTGCTCGCCGAAGGTCTCGGCCCGGCCGGCGCGCCCGCCGAGTTCCGCAATCTGGCGGTCAGCGGCGCCCAGACCCGGGACGTCCTGGAGCGGCAGACACCGGACGCGCTGGACCTGGAGCCCGATGTGGTGTCCGTCGTCGTCGGCGTGAACGACACCCTGCGCTGCACGTTCGACATCCCCTCCGTGGCGTCCCGCCTGGACGCGGTGTACGCGCGCTTCGCGGAGCGGGGCACCACCCTGCTCACCGCCTGCCTGCCCGACCCGGGGGCGATGCTCGGGCTGCCGGGCTCGCTGGCCCGTCCCCTCGCGCGGCGGCAACGGGCCGTCAACACGGTCGTGCACGCCCTGTCCGAGCGGTACGGGGCGGTCCATCTGCACGCGGCCGAGGGCGCCTGGCTCACCGACCGCGCGATGTGGAGCGCGGACCGGCTGCACCCCGGCGAGCGGGGCCACCGCCAACTCGCCGTCCGCTTCCACGCCCTGCTGGCCGCCGAGGGGGTCGCGACCGGTGCGGTGCCTTCGGCCGAGCCCGAACTGCCGCCTCCCACCCGGTCCGCGAGCCTCCTGTGGCTCGCCACCGCGGGCACCGGATGGGTGGCCCGCCGGTGCACCGACCTGCTGCCGCAGCTGCTCACCCTCGCGGCGGACGAGATGCGGCACCGCGCGCGGGGCACCAGCGCGCGCCTCGATCTGCGGGCGTCGCACGCGGTGGCGCAGGCGCTGGCCGCGCTGACGCCCGCGGATCAGCCGGAGACGGCGTGACGCTCTTATGGCGGGGGTGAGTTGCGATGGCTGGGGTGAGTGCCGATGCCTGGGGTGAGCCCCGGTGGCTGGAGTTAGTCCCTATAACTGTTCTGACGATTGCTTACGTCTGCGGTGAGGCTTAGGTCCGCGGTGAGGGTTACGGCTGGGGCGAGTCCCGCAGCGCCGCGTGCCCGTGCCGTCCGGTGACGATGAACCGTACCGGTGTCCCCGGCACTGCCTGGGCCGCCGCCGCCAGGTCCGCCTCGCGGACGACCGCGACCACCGGGTAGCCGCCGGTGGTCGGATGGTCGGCGAGGAACACCACCGGGCGGCCGTCCGGTGGGACCTGTACCGCCCCCAGGACCAGACCCTCGCTGGGGAGTTCACCCCGCACGGCACGCTCCAGGGGCGGCCCCTCGGTGCGCAGGCCGATGCGGTTGCTCGCCGACGACACCCGGTACGCGCGCGAGGTGAGCGTCCTGACGGCCCGCTGCGTGAACCAGGCGTCGCGGGGCCCGAGCGTCACCCTCAGCACCAGCTCCGCCGGAGGGCCGGGGCGCGGAGCGACATCCACGCGTGCGGGGGTGCCGTGCGCGACACCGATCGGGAGGACCGTCCCGTCGGTGAGGGGGGCGGGGCCCAGGCCCGACAGCAGATCCGTCGAGCGGCTCCCGAGCACCGGCTCCACCGCGACACCGCCCGCGAACGCGACGTAGCCGCGTACCCCCGACACGGCGGGCCCGATGTCGAGCACCGCCCCGGCTGGTAGGTGCACGGGCGCGCCGAACGCGACCGGGCGCCCGTCCACCGACACCGGGGACGGGGCGCCGCCCACCGCGACGGTCAGCGCGCACCGGGCGCGTACCGCACAGCCGTTGAGGGTCGTCTCCAGGACGGCGGCGTCCAGGGGATTGCCGACGAGCCGGTTGACGAGGGCCGCGGCGGGCGCGTCGAGCGCACCGGAGCGCGGCACCCCGAGATGGGCGTGGCCCGGCCGCCCCCGGTCCTGCACGGTCGTCAGCGCGCCCGCCCGGACGACCCCGACGGCACGATCGGTCACCTCGGCGCCTCCGGCAGGAAGCGGACCCGCGTTCCGGGCGCGAGGAGCGCGGCGGGCACCCGCGCGGGGTCCCACAGCACGGCGTCCGTCGTCCCGATGAGTTGCCAGCCGCCCGGCGACGACCGTGGATACACGCCGGTGTACGGGCCCGCCAGCGCGACCGAACCCGCGGGAACCGTGGTCCGGGGCGTGGCCCGGCGCGGCACGTCGTACCGTTCGGGCAGCCCCGTCAGATAGCCGAATCCGGGCGCGAACCCACAGAAGGCGACGCGGAATTCGGCCGCCGCGTGGACGCGTGCCACCTCGTCCGCGCCGACGCCCCACAGCGCGGCGACGTCCGCGAGGTCCGGGCCGTCGTACCGCAGCGGGATCTCCACGACGTCCGACGCGTGCGCGCGCGGGGGCGGCACCTTCCAGGACGGCAGGTCGGCGGCGAGCCCGCTCGGGTCGTCGAGCCCGTCGAGGAGCACCGTGCGCGCGGCCGGGACGATCTCCCGTACGCGCAGGGTCCCGGCGGAGCGGCGGCGCAGCAGTTCCGCGTGCAGCGCCTGCGCGTCGTCGCCGCTGTCGAGTTCCACCAGCAGGGCCCGGTCACCGACCGGCAGCGGTCTCATACGAACGCCTCCACACGGACCCCCGCGGCCTCCAGGCGCGCGCGTACGCGTGCGGCGAGTCCGACCGCTCCCGGGGTGTCGCCGTGCAGACACAGCGACCGGGCCCGTACCGGGATCTCCCGGCCGTCCCGCGCGGTGACCGAGCCGAACCGGGCGATGCCCAGGGACCGTTCGACCACCGCCTCCGGATCCGAGACGACCGCCCCTTCGGTGCCGCGCGGCACCAAGGTGCCCCGGGAGGTGTACGCGCGGTCGGCGAACGCCTCGGTGACGACGGGCAGCCCGGCCTTCCCCGCGACCTCCAGGAACCGCGACCCGGGCAGCCCGAGCACGGGCAGCGAGGCGTCCGCGATGAGTACCCCGTCGACCACCGCGCGGGCCTGGTCCTCGTCGTGCACGATCCGGTTGTAGAGCGCGCCGTGCGGCTTCACATAGGCCACGCGCGCGCCCGCCGCGCGCGCGAAGACCTCCAACGCACCGATCTGGTACGCCACTTCCGCCGCCAGTTCGTCGGGCGGCACGTCCATCGCGCGCCGCCCGAAGCCCGCCAGGTCGCGGTAGGAGACCTGGGCGCCGACGCGTACCCCGCGCGCGGCGGCCAGCTCGCACACCCGCCGCATGGTGGACGCGTCGCCCGCGTGGAAGCCGCAGGCCACATTGGCGCTGGTGACGACGGACAGCAGCCGCTCGTCGTCGGTGAGCGTCCAGCGCCCGAAGCCCTCGCCGAGGTCGGCGTTGAGATCGATGGAGACCACGGTCATGGCGTCCTCCCGGTCAGGCCACGCGGTACTGCGCGTCGCGGGCGTCGGTGATGAACATCTGCCCCGGCGCGTGGGTGATCGCGAACGGTGGCCCGGAGGCCATGACCACCGCCTGCGGGGTCACTCCGCACGCCCAGAACACCGGGATGTCACCCGGCTCGGCGGTCACCGGGTCCCCGAAGTCGGGACGGCCGAGGTCCGCGATGCCGAGTCCGTCCGGATCCCCGCAGTGCACGGGGCTGCCGTGCACCGCGGGCAGCAGCGAACTCTCCCTGATCGCCGCCGAGAGGTGCTCGGGCGGCACCGGGCGCATCGACACGACCATCGGTCCGTGCAGCCGCCCCGCGGGCCGGCAGCGGCGGTCGGTGACGTACATCGGCACATTGCGGCCCTGCTCGATGTGGCGCAGCGGGACGCCCGCGTCGGCGAGCGCCCACTCGAAGGTGAAGCTGCACCCGATCAGGAACGACACCAGGTCGTCGCGCCAGTGGTCCCGGGCGTCCGTGGGCTCGGCGACGAGTGTGCCGTCCCGCCAGACGCGGTAGCCCGGCAGATCGGTGCGCAGATCGGCACCGCGCGCGAGGGGGGTGCTCCACGAACCGGCGTCGGTGACGTCGAGCACGGGACACGCCTTCGGGTTGCGCTGGCAGAACAGCAGCATGTCGTACGCCCAGTCCGCCGGCACCGCGATCAGGTTCGCCTGGGTGTGGCCGGCCGAGTACCCCGCGGTCGGTCCGGTGAGTCCCGCGCGAAACCGCGCGCGTGCCGTCGCGGGACTCCACTCGCGCGCGTGGTTGTCGGTCCTGCCGATCTCGTCGATCTCGTCGATCTCGTCGATGTCCTCGATGGGACGCTCCTTCGTACGGTTCACAGCAACTCCCTCCCCCGGGTCTCGGGCAGTCCGAACAGCGCCAGCACGGCGAGGGCATACCCCAGCGCGCCGAAGATCAGCGCCCCGCCGACACCCCAGCTGTCGGCGAGGAATCCCACCAGCGTGGGGAACACGGCACCCACCGCACGGCCCGTGTTGTACGTGAAGCCCTGACCGGTCCCGCGTACGGCGGTCGGATACAGCTCGCTCAGGTACGAGCCGAAGCCGCTGAAGATCGCCGACATGCAGAAGCCGAGCGGGAAACCGAGCACCAGGAGCACGGTGTTCGCGCCGCTGGGGATGTTCGTGTACGCGAGGATCGCGGCGGCGGACAGGAACGCGAACAGGGCGATGTTCCGTTTGCGGCCCAGCTTGTCGGTGAGATAGCCACCCGTCAGATAGCCGATGAACGCGCCCGAGATGAGGAAGCTCAGATAGCCGCCCGTACCGACGACGGAGAGGCCGCGCTCCGACTTGAGGTACGTGGGCACCCAGGTGGCCAGCGTGTAATAGCCGCCCTGCACACCGGTGGAGAGCAGCACCGCGAAGAACGTCGTGCGCAGCAGGCCCGGTTCGGTCGCCGTGCCCCGCCGGAAGATCGCCGTGAAGGAACCCTTCTCCGGGCTGTTCTGCCGCTCCAGGGCCGCGCCGGGCGCGTCCTGCACATGGCGGCGCACATAGATCACGAGCAGCGCGGGCAGAGCGCCCGTCCAGAACATCACGCGCCAGGCGAGGTCCGCGTCGAGGAACTGGAACACCAGCGTGTACACGACCGCGGCCAGTGCCCAGCCGACCGCCCAGGAACTCTGGATCGCGCCCAGCGTCCGACCGCGGTGCTTGGCGCTCGCGTACTCGGCGACCAGGATCGCGCCCACGGCCCACTCGCCGCCGAAGCCGAGTCCCTGGAGCGCGCGGAAGACCAGCAGGGTCTCGTAGTTGGGCGCGAAACCGCAGGCCACGGTGAACACGGCGTAGGTGATCACTGTGATCATCAGGGCCTTGACCCGGCCGATGCGGTCCGCGAGGACGCCCGCGACGGCGCCGCCGATCGCGGACACCACCAGCGTGACCGTCGTGAACAGTCCGGTCTGTCCGCTGCTCAGACCGAAGTAGGCCGCCAGCGCGACCATGCTCAGCGGCAGCGTGAAGTAGTCGTACGAGTCCAGCGCATAGCCGCCGAACGCACCGGCGAACGCGCGCCTGCCGCGCGGCCCGAGGGCACGCAGCCAGCCGAACGCGCCACCGTCGTCGGTGGGTTCACCCGGGGCGGCGGGGTCGCCCGATGCGATGGGGCCGCCCGGGACGGAGCCGTCGTCGGCCTTCAGGGCCTTGGGTGGAGGAGTCGTGCTCATGTGCACCTCGCAGTACTCGCGGAGCGGTTGGGGGACGGAGGGTGCGGAGGTTCTGAGCCGTGCGGACGTTCTGAGCTGTGCGGAGGTTCTGAGCCGTGCGGGCGTGCTGTTTCGACAAGGTAGAGGATCGTTGAACAATCCCTCAATACTCATGTTGTTTCGTTCTTGTATCTACGCTTGAATTCGGACATGGCAGAACTGACCGGCCTCGCGGACGACCGCGCCCTCCTGGGTCGCACCAGCACCGCCGAGCGGGTGGCCGACATCCTCCGCAGCCGTATCGCCGAGGGGTACTTCCCGCCCGGGACCCGGCTCTCCGAGGACAGCATCGGCGGCGCACTCGGCGTCTCCCGCAACACCCTGCGCGAGGCGTTCCGGCTGCTCACCCACGAACGTCTCCTCGAACACCAGCTCAACCGGGGCGTGTTCGTACGCATCCTGAGCATCGAGGACGTCGAGGACATCTACCGCACCCGCAGACTCGTCCAGTGCGCCGTCGTCCGGGGCCTCGGCCGGCCGCCGTACGCCGTGGACGGGCCCGCCGCCGCCGTCGCGGAAGGCCGGGAAGCGGCGGCCGAAGGCGACTGGAAGGGCGTCTCGACCGCCAACATCCACTTCCACCGGGAACTCGTCGCCCTCGCCGGCAGCGAACGCACCGACGAACTCATGCGCAGCGTCTTCGCCGAACTGCGCCTCGCCTTCCATGTGGTGGACGACCCACGGGCGCTGCACGAGCCCTACCTCGCGCGAAACCGCCGCATCCTGGAGGCTCTTGAGGCCGGCGAGGGCGCCGAGGCCGAACGGCTGCTCGCCGCCTACCTGGACGACTCACGACGGCGGATGGTCGAGGTGTACGGGCGTCGCGTCGCGGACGCGGAGCAGACGGACGGGTGATCCGCGTTGCCGCTTGCCCGATCCCGATCCCGATCCCGATCCCTGTCACGCTCCCGCGCCCGCTGCCTTGCCCTGGGCCGACCGGAACCGGGGTCGCGTGGCGGGCGTCCGGCGGTCGCATCTGCGTCGTTTCGACCGTTGTCAGACCGAGGACCTAGGCTGTGCAGCGTGACTTCGCCTGCCACCACGGACTCAGCTCCGCCCCAGCTCAGCGCGGGGCCGCGGCCCGCCCTGGGCCCGGCCGCCGACGAGGGACTGGCGCGGCGGCTGCGGGCGCTCGCCTGCACCGCCCCGCTGCACGACCTGGACGTACGCAAGGCGAATCTCGCGGGCGAGTACTCGGTGTACGGCATGGCGGAGGTCGCCCTGTCCGCCATCGACCTGGTCACGCTCAACATGGACTTCGACACGGGCGCCGACCACGAGCAGATAGTGTCCCGGCTGATCCCGCGCGTGGCGGCCCAGGCCCCGCGCCGCCCGAGCGAGGAGCACGAGCGCGTCGCCCGCTGGGTCCTGGAGAACCTGATCAACGTCGGCAGCGTCGACCGGGGCTTTCGCGCGGTGTACGGCACGTTCGCGCCCGATGGCAGCTATGTCCGCCGTGACTACGACTTCAAGCTGATCGAAGAAGTCCCCGGGTACGGCGGAGGGGTCTATCTCCGGACCACCGACGAAGCCGTCAACGTCCTGGTCGGCGCCCTCGACACGGATGTGACCAGCGCGCAGATCGCCGCCGAGGTCAAGCTGGAGGTGCTGATCAGCCGTGGCCGGCTCGCCGACGCCCAACTCGCCGCCGAACAGGCCCGCTACCGCACGGTGCAGTACTCCGAGACCCTGCGCCGCGCCCTCGACGCGACCCGGCGCAATGTCCGCGCGGTCGACTGGTTGCACACCGTCCCCGACATGATCACCGAGGCCCTGGACCATGTCGCCGACCGCTACCGCCACGAGAACGCGATCCTGACCAACATCCGCAAGGCCCGCGACGAGTCCGAGGACCCCGAGCACAAGCGCCGCGCCGCCGAACTGGTCGACATCGTCAAGGACTGCATCCGCCGCCACACCCAGTTGCAGTCCCGGCTCCTCGAAGCCGGCCCCCTGTTCCGCGCCGAGCAGGACCGGCAGGCGTTCGCGGCACCCTCCGCGCGCGCGGGCCTCGATCTCTACGGACAGCTCGTCGCGCCGGTCCTCCCGCTGCCCGTCGAGCGGGCGATCCGGGTCACGGACGCCTTCTTCGCGCGCGGGACGGGCCTGCGGACCCCCGTGTCCGTACGCGTCGGGGACCTCGTGGACCTGCTGCTGACGCCCCCGCTGGAGCGGGAACACCTCGGGGCCGAGATGCCCGAGCCTGACCTGATCGCCACCCCCGACGACAGCCGGTTCAGCGAGGACCAGCTCGCCCGCGCGACCGACCTGCTCGACCTGCCCGCCGACGCGCCCCGCCGGCTCTCCGGACTGCTCGCCGAGGCCCGCCGGGGCGGCGACGGTGAACTGCCGTATCTCGTCGCCCTCCTGGCGGTCCATGCGGCCAGCCCGCCCGTCGGTACCGCCTACCGGCAGGGTGAGCAGAAGCTCCTGTTCGCCGTGGACGACGGCACCGAACTGGACGACCCCGAATTCGGCGGCGCGGACCTCATCGTCGGCACCGCCCTGCTCGACGCGGCGGGGATGGCCGCCGGGCGGACGGAGAACGCATGACCGCGTCGTACGGAGACCGCATGACCGCGTACGGACATCGCGCGACGGCGTCGTGCGGAGACCGCACCACCATGTACGGACATCGCGTGACCACATCGTACGGACGCCGCATGACCGTGACCGCCGACGCGGGCGCGACCTTCGTCCCACCCCACCCCGACGCCCCGACCACCCGTCACCGCAGCAAGGAGCAGCAGCCGTGAGCGACCACCACGCAGACACCGCCGCGTGGGGCGAGCCGGACGAACGGCCGGTCCCCGCGGCCCCCGCGCCCGTCACCCCGGCCGACGCCGCCGACGCCGCGCGGCTCGTCGCCTTCGGCCTCCAGCCCAAGCTGCAGCCCGCCCGCGACGCCGAATACGCCGAACTGCTGCGCCGCTACGGCGAGGACCCCCCGTTCGCCCGGCTCGCCGACGCCGTCGCCACCGGTCTCGGTCTGATCGTCCTGGAGGTCTCCCCGCGCGCGGGGATGGCCGTCACCGCCGCCGAGGACTCCGTCTTCGCCGTCCGCATGGGGGACTACGCGCGGCGGGCGTCCGCCGACTCCACCGACCGCTTCCTGCACGGCCTCGCCCATCTCGCCGTGGCCGCGCTGGCGTTCCCGAGACCCGAGGACCTCGCCGACGACGGCTACATCGGCCGCGTCACGGTCAACGGCGTCGACGGCTTCGTACGCCAGGCGTGCCGCAGGCTGGAGGAGCGCGCCGAGGAACAGGGCGAGAACACCGACCCGGCGACCGAAGCGCCCGGCCTCGAAGCGGCCTGGCGGATCTGGGCCCGGCGCAGCTCCACCGGCGCCACCAAGGACGCCCGCAGACTTGCCGGTTCGACCACCGGCATCGTCGGCAAGGCCGCCGCGTTCCTCACCGAGTCGGGCTTCCTCCAGCGCACCGGCGACGACGCGGGCGGTACGTACCGGACGACCGCGCGTTATCAGTTGCAGGTCCGCGACATGGCGGGCAGCGCCGCCATGGGCGAACTCCTCGACCTGGGGGTCGTACCGGTCACCGACGGCACGGCGACGCTGCTGCCCGCCGACGACACCGACGCCCTGGAGCTGGTGGCCGACGCCGGACTGCCCTTCCACTCCTGACGCTCACCCGCCCCCCACACCTTCGAACACCGACGACTTGTCGAAGACTGAGAGTCCGCCGCCATGTACGAGCTGTCCCGGGTCCGCCTCTACTCCATCGGGCCGGCCGGTGCGCGCTACGCCGACACCGTGCTGGACCTCCGTGGCGTGGGCACCGTCGTGCCCCACCCCGCGCCCGCCCAGGCGGAGTTCTTCGCGGCGGAACCCGTAGGACCGCCCCGCCGCCCGGCCCCCGCGGGCGTGCTCTTCCTGGAGAACGGCGGCGGCAAGTCCGTCCTCCTCAAGCTGATCTTCTCCGTGATGCTGCCCGGACACCGCAACACCCTGGGCGGCGCCAGCTCCGGCGTGCTGCGGAAGTTCCTGCTCGCCGACGACTGCGGACATGTCGCCCTGGAGTGGCAGCACACCCTCACCGGCGAGTGCGTCGTCGTCGGCAAGGTCAGCGAATGGCGGGGCCGCCAAGTCTCCAACGACCCGCGGAAGTTCGCCGAGGCGTGGTACTCGTTCCGGCCGGGCCCCGGGCTCAGCCTGGACAACCTCCCGGTCGCCGAGTCCACCGCCGTACGCCCGCCCGTCGAGGGCGCCTCCGGCGCGCAGGGCCGCCGCCGCACCATGAAGGGCTTCCGGGACGCCCTCACCGACGCGGGCAAGGCGTACCCGCACCTCGACGTGCACTGGGAGGAGATCCACGAGCGCTGGACCGAACACCTCGGCGACCTCGGGCTCGACCCCGAACTCTTCCGCTACCAGCGGGAGATGAACGCCGACGAGGGCGAGGCGGCCGGACTCTTCGCCGTCAAGAAGGACTCCGACTTCACCGACCTGCTGCTGCGCGCGGTCACCGACACCCGGGACACCGACGGACTCGCCGACCTCGTCGGCGGATTCGGCAACAAACTGGGCCGCCGCTCCGAACTCATCGCCGAACGCGACTTCACCGCGGGCTCCGTCGACCTCCTGGGACGCATCGTCGAGGCCGCCGACGCACGCTCCCGCGCGCGGGACATCCACGCCGCCGCCGAACGGCGCACCCGCACCCTCGCCCGCCGGCTGTCCGCCCGGGGCACCGAGGAGCGCCGCCGCGCCGCCGACCTCGCCCAGCAGGTCACGGCCGCCGCGCACACCGTCACACGGGCCGAGCAGGACCGCGGCCACACCGCCCTGATCGCCGCCGAACTGGCGTACCGGCACGCCTCCCTGGCCCGCGCGGGCGCCGAGAAGGCCGCCGCCGCGCAGAAACGGGAACTGGCCGACGCCCGCACCCTGTACGCGGCGTGGCAGGCCGCCGAAGCCGTGCTCCGCCACCGGGCCGCCGCCGACCGGTCCGCGCGCGTGGCCGTCGTCATCCGCGAGGCCGAGCGGGACGCCGCCCCCGCGCTCGCCGCGCGCGCCAAGGCCGCCGCCGAACTCGTCCGCGCCCTCCAGGCCGCCGCCGACGACGCCGAAGGGCTCGCGAACGAGGGCGAGGAGCGCTCCGCGACCCTCCAGGAGGCCGGGGAAGCCGCCCACCGCGACGCGACGGCCGCCGCCACCGAGGCCCAGCGCGCCCGCAGTGAGGCCGGGCATCTGCGCCAGCGCCTGACCGAGGTCGAACAGGAGACCGCCGAGGCCGTCCGCGCGGGCTGGCTCGACGACGCCGCGCCCGACGCCGACCCGGCACGGGCCGCGCTCGCCGCAAGCGACGCCGAGAAGTCCGCCGTCGCCGCCTGGGACACCGCACGCGAGGCGTCCCACCGCGCCACCGAACACGCCCGCGAGGCCGCCGCCACCGAGACCCGCGCCGAACTGACCGCGGCGCGCGCGGCCGACGCGGCGGGCGCCGCGCAGCGGGCGTACGAGGGCGAGGTGCACACCGCCGAGGCCCTCGCGCGCGAGGAGCGGCTCGCGGAACTCCTCAGCCTCCCGGGAGCGGCGGGGTCGCGCGCGGACACCGGTGTGCCGCAGCCCCGCGTCGCGTCCAGGACCGCCCGCCCGGGGACGGAGGGCGCCACCGACCCCGCCGACCGGCCCGCCCCGGACGACCGGGCCGCCACCGAAGGACCCCTCACCCCCGAGGAACTCGACCGCGCCGCCGACGACCTCACGCGCCTCCTCGAAGACGGAGTCGCCGCCGCCGAACGGCAGTTGTTCGAGCTGCGCACCGCCGCCGCCGACGACTCCCGGATCCTCGGAGCGCTCGGCGACGGCGGCCTGCTGCCCCCGGGCCCCGACGTCCTGGCCACCGTCGAGTACCTCGGGGAGCACGGCATCCCCGCACTGCCCGGCTGGCGCTACCTCGCCCAGGCCGTCGACCCCACCGACCACGCGCGCGTGCTCGCCGCCCGGCCCGAACTGGTCGACGGCGTGATCATCACCGACCCCGACTCGCACGCGCGCGCCCGCGAAAGCCTCGGCAACGCCGCCCTGCTGCCGCGCTCCGCCGTCGCCGTGGGCACCGCCGCCGCCCTGCTCGCCCCGACCCCGGCACCCGGTACGGGCGAGGACCACGGCGACGTGTTCCTCGTACCGCCGAACCCGGCCATGCACGACGAGCACGCCGCCGACGAGGAGCGGCAGGCACTGCGCACGCGCGCGACCGAGCGCGACGAGGACATCCGCGCGCTGGCCAGCCGGCTCGCCAAGGACCGGGAGCTGGCCGCCCGCCTGGCGTCCTGGCGTGGCGGCTGCCCGGCGGGACGGCTCACCGAACTCGCCACCACCGCGCGCGATGCGCACGCCTTCGCGGACACGGCCGAGGCCGAACTGGTGGAGGCGCGGACCGTGCGTACGGAGGCGGACGAGGTCGCCGCCGACGCCGCACGCCTGCGTGAGGAGCGGCAGGACACCGCGCAGCGCGCGCGGCGCGCGGCCGACGCGCTCGCCGGGCTCGCGTTCCGGCTGCGCGAGCGGGCCGGCTGGCAGGTGCGGCTGCGGGAACTCGCCGACGAGGCCGTCGAGTCGGAGGCCCGCGCCCAGTCCTGCCTGGACCGCGCCCGCGCGGCCGACGAGGACCGCCGCGCCGCCCAGCGCGCCGCGGACGACGCCCGGCGCACCGCCCGCGCCCTGCGGGCCGAGCGCGCCGAGATCGCGGGCGCGCCCGACGACGTACCGCAGGTGGCCGACGCGCGCGAGGGGGACTCGGCGCCGCGGCCGTCGCTGCCCGCCCTGCGCGAGGCGTACCGTGCCGCGTCGCAGCTGTACGAGAAGGTCGGCGTCGGCGCCGATCTGCGCGCCGAGCAGGCGCGGGCCGAGAGCGACGAGAGCGCGGCGGTCGCCGAACTGGACCGGCTCAGCAACAAGGTCCGTACCCGCGCGGCCCAGCTCCTGGAGTCCCCGGACGGCGCCGACGGGCCGTCGCGGCAGGCCGCCGCCGCGCGCGCGGAAGAGCTGGTGCAGCTCCTGGAGACCCGCGTGTCGACCGCCAGCGAACAGCTGGGCCGGCTGCGCGGCGAGGCCGAGCGGCACGCGCCCGATGACGGCGCCGCCCACACCGAACTGCCCGACGACACCGTCCCCCGGGACGTCGACCACGCGCAGGCACTGCTGCGCACCGCGACCGGTGAACTCGCCGCGCGCACCGAGGCATTGGGTACGGCACGCGACGCGCACGCGCACCTCCTACAGGCGCACCGCGCGGCCGAGGACGGCGCCGGCGGCTTCGACGAGACGGCTGCCCTGCTGCGGGACCTGCTGCGCGACCACCAGGACGACGAGGGCGCCGAGACCCCCGAGCCGTACCCCGGCGATCTGGAGGAGGCCCGGCGCGCCGCCGCCGAGACCCGGCGCTCGCTGCGTGGCTGCGCCGCCGATCTGTCCGTCGCCGAAGCGGCCGTACGCGAGGCGAGCGACGTGCTCGTCCGGCACGCCAACGCCACCCGGTACGAGCAGGTCCGCACGCCCGCCCGTCAGCAGATCCGCGAACTGCCCGCGTCCGCCCTGTCGGAGCACGCGCAGAAGTGGGCCGACGCCTTCGCGCCCCGACTGCGGGTGCTGACGGACGAGTTGGCGCAGCTGGAGCGCAATCGCGGCTCGATCGTGGACCGGCTGCGCGGCCTCGTCGAATCGGCGCTGGCCACTCTCCGGTCCGCCCAGCGTCTGTCCCGGCTGCCGGAAGGGCTCGGCGAGTGGTCGGGCCAGGAGTTCTTGCGGATCCGCTTCGAGGAGCCCGATCAGGCGACCCTGACCGAGCGGCTCGGCGAGGTCGTGGACGAGGCCACGCGCGCGGCCGTGCGCAAGAACTCCGACATGCGGCGCGACGGCATGTCCCTGCTGCTGCGCGGTGTCGCCGCCGCGCTCCAGCCGCGCGGGGTGTCCGTCGAGATCCTGAAGCCGGACGCCGTCCTGCGCGCCGAGCGGGTCTCCGTCGGGCAGATGGGCGACGTGTTCTCCGGCGGCCAGCTCCTCACCGCCGCCATCGCCCTGTACTGCACGATGGCCGCCCTGCGGTCGAACGACCGGGGCCGCGACAAGCACCGGCACGCGGGCACCCTGTTCCTCGACAATCCCATCGGCCGCGCCAACGCCACCTATCTGCTGGAGCTTCAGCGGGCCGTGTCGGACGCGCTCGGGGTGCAACTCCTGTACACGACGGGACTGTTCGACACGACGGCGCTCGCCGAGTTCCCGCTGGTCATCCGGTTGCGCAACGACGCCGATCTACGGGCGGGACTGAAGTACATCAGCGTCGAGGAGCACCTGCGTCCGGGGCTCCCGCAGCAGGCCCCGGACGAGGAGACGGTGCACGGCGAGATCACGGCGACCCGGATGTACAAGCGGCCCGCCGCGACCGACTGAGGAGCCTAGGGCGGCGACGCCGCCTCCCCGGGGGCGGCGCCCAGCGCCCGGGTCACCCAGGCGTGGAAGGCGCCGATGTGGTGCTCGCTGGGGACGAGCACCCCGCCGTGACGGTAGGCGCGGGACGACATCGCGGGCTGGGTGCGCTCACAGGCGGCGAAATCCTGCTCGTTGACCCGGTGGAACAGCTCCACCGACTTCGACAGGTCCGCGCCGGACTCGACCACATCGCGCGCGTACAGCCAGTCGCACTCGACCACCGTACGGTCGGCCGCGAGCGGGAACATCCGGTGCACGATCACATGGTCGGGGACCAGGTTGACGAATAACGTCGGCTTCACGGTGATCGCGTAGTAGCGCCGGTCCTGCTCGGCGGTGACCTCCGGCAGTTTCCCGAAACCCGCGCTGCCGTCCACCGTGAAGCCCCGCACCCCGGCCCCGAACTCGGCGCCGTGGCCCACGTAGTACTGCGCCGCGTAGCCGTCCGCGAACTCCGGCAGCACATCGGTGAGTTCGGGGTGGATCGTCGCGCAGTGGTAGCACTCCATGAAGTTCTCGACGATCAGCTTCCAGTTGGCCCGCACGTCGTAGCTGACACGCCGGCCGAGCGCGAGGTCCTGTGCGCGGTAGTGCTCGACGGACGCGGCGTCGCCCAGACGTTCGACGGCCGCACCCATCACCGTCTCCTCGAACGACGGCGGCTCGTCCGCGAGGCACACCCAGGCATAGCCCAGCCACTCCCGCAGCCCCACGCCGACCAGGCCGTACGCGACGCGGTCGACGTCCGGCATCCTCACCAGGTGGGGCGCCGCGACGAGCCGGCCGTCCAGGTCGTACGTCCACGCGTGGTAGGGGCACTGGAGCGTGCGCCGGACCTCACCGGACTCGGCCACGCAGAGCCGGGCGCCCCGGTGCCGGCAGATGTTGAGGAAGGCACGCAGCTCGCCGGCGCGGTTACGGGTCACCAGGACGCTCTCGCGGCCGATGTGCACCGTCCGGTAGGCGCCGGGCTTCGCCAGATCGGCGGAGCGAACGGCACAGAACCAGCCGGACTCGAAGATCCGTTCCTGTTCCTGACGGAAGATCTCCGGGTCCGTGTACCAGCGGCCGGGGAGGGTGGCGATGAGGCTCGGGGGGAGTGGGGGCGGGCTCTGCGAAGGAGGCGCCCCGGTGGAGGCGGGGGGTGTGGTCACGTGCGGACTCCTGGGCGGACGTGTCGAAGTCGGGTTGCGGTGTCGCGCCCCGCAAGGGGCGCGGGGAACTGCGCGACCAGCCACGGACGGCCCGCGGCAGATCTACCGCGGTTCCGGCGGAGCGCATCGGTGCGGGTCGAACAGGTCGATGGGGTGCCGGGTGGAGCCGTCCAGGGCGAGATCGGCGGTGATCTCCCCGACGACGGGCACGAATTTGAATCCGTGCCCGGAGAACCCGCAGGCCACGGTCACGGACCCGGGATGCGCGGGGTGCCGGGCGATCACGAAGTGCTCGTCGGGTGTGTTCGAGTACATGCAGGTGGCGGCCTTGAGGAAGGTGCCGGGGAGCGACGGGATCCGGTGGGACATGTCGGCGGCCATCGCGGCGACCTCGTGGTCGTGCACGGTCCGGTCGATGGTCTCCGGGGTGCAGACGGTGCCGCCCTTGCGGAAGAAGGCCACCTTCGCGCCGAGATCCGGCCCGTCGATCGCCGGGAACCCGTACACCTGGACCCCGTCCGCGTCCTCCCAGATGTAGATGGGATGCCGCTCGGGCACGAAGGGCGCGGTGCCTCCGGTCGGCTGGAACCAGTACATGACCTGCCGCTCGATCGTGAACGGCACCCCGAGGTCGGCGAGCAGACGCGGTGCCCACGCGCCGGGACAGATCACCAACTGGCCCGCCGTGTACGTGTCGTCGGGCGTGTGCACGCGCACCCCGTCGCGATACGGCGTCCAGTGGGTCACCGGCTCCTGGAAGTGCAGATCGGCGCCCTGCCGTGTGGCCAACTGGAGGTGCGCGGCGACGGTGTTCTCGGGCCGGAGCAGTCCCGCGCGCGCCTCGTACAGCGCCACTTCGTCGTCCCGGGGCGTGAGCGTCGGGAAGCGGCGGCGGATCTCGCGGGCGTCGAGCAGTTCGTGCGGCAGGTCCCATTGACGGGCCGAGAGCAGCGATCCGGCGACGGTCCGCGACTCGGGCCGCCCGACCATCACCCCGCCGCACAGCGTGGCCACCTCACGCCCGGTGTCCCGCTCCACCTGCTCGTACAGCTCGTACGCGCGCAGCAGCAGGGGGACGTACGCGGGGTCCTCGAAGTACGACTGCCGGGTGATCCGCGAACCCCCGTGACTGGAGCCCTTGTTGTGCGCCGGGCCGAACTTCTCCAGGCCGAGGACGCGGGCCCCGCGCGCGGAGAGATGATGCGCGGCGGCACTGCCCATGCCGCCGAGACCGATCACGATCACGTCGTACGTCGGGGACAACAGGGCCTCCTAGCAGCGGATACGGGTCATCTTCGGGTCGAACAGCGGCTCGTCGGCGACCGTCGCCGCCACCTTCTCGCCGAAGTACTCGATGTGCACGCCGGTCCCGCTCTCCAGCGCCGGCAGCCAGGCGTACGCGACACAACGCCCCAGCGTGTAGCCGTACGCCGCGCTCGTCACATAACCGGAGGGCGCGCCGCCGATGTGCACGGGCTCATGGCCGAGGACGACGGCGGACGGGTCGTCGAGGAGGAGAGGGGTGAGTCTGCGGGTGGGTGCGCCGCCGGATGACAGGGCCGCCAGGGCGGTGCGGCCGACGAAGTCGCCGCGGTCCATCCGGACGGCGAAGCCGAGTCCCGCCTCGTAGGGGGTGTCCTCGGCGGTCATGTCCTGGCCCCAGGCGCGTAGCCCTTTTCCAGGCGCAGGCTGTTGAACGCCGACCGCCCGGCCGCGACGACCCCGAGCCGCTGCCCCGCCTCCCACAGCGTGTCCCAGAGCCTGAGCCCCAGATCGGCCGTCGTGTACAGCTCCCAGCCCAACTCGCCCACGTACGACAGCCGTAGCGCGGTGACCGGCACATGACCGACGTAGGTCTCCTGGGCGCGGAAGTAGCCGAAGCCCTCGTGCGAGAAGTCGTCAGGGGTCAGCGGCTGCACCAGGTCCCGGGCGAGCGGGCCCCACACGCCCACGCAGCAGGTGCCGGAGGTGATGTCCCGGACCTGGACGCCAGCGGGCGCGTGCCGCAGGAGCCGGTCGAGATCGGCGGGGGAGTTGGCCCCGATCTGGAACCGGTCGTCGCCGAGCCGCGCCACGGTCAGATCGGAACAGATCCCTCCGGCCTCGTCCAGAAGCAGGGTGTACGTGACCGCGCCGGGCTTCTTCGCGAGGTTGTTGCTGGTCATCCACTGGAGGAAGGCCAGGACGCCCGGACCGGTGACCTCCAGCCGGCGCAGCGGTGTCATGTCGTAGAGGGCGACCCTCTCGCGGGTCGCGCGCGCCTCGGCCGCCGCGATCGGTGACCAGTACCGGGCCGACCAGGCGTCCCGCGCGGGAAGGTCGAGCCCCTCGGCAAGCGGGGCGTTGGCCTCGTACCAGTGCGGGCGCTCCCAGCCGATGCCCTCCAGGAAGTACGCCCCCAACTCCCGCTGCCGGGTGTGGAAGGGGCTCACCCGCAGGGGGCGCGGCTGCTCCAGGGGCTGAAGCGGGTGCAGTACGTCGTACACCTCGACGAACTGCTGGGCTCCCCGGTCGTGGACATAGGCGGGCGAGCGCTGGGCGTCGTCGAAGCGGGTCAGGTCGCACGCGTGGACGTCGAGCGAGGGCCGTCCGTCGACCATCCACTCGGCGACCGCCTTGGCGACCCCCGCAGAGTGCGTCACCCAGACCGCCTCCGCCAGCCAGAATCCGCGCAGCGCACGGGACTCGCCGAGGAGGGGCATGCCGTCGGGCGTGAACGAGAACACGCCGTTGAACCCCTCCTCGATCCGCCGCCCGGTCAGCACGGGCATCAGCCACTGACAGTCCCGCCAACTCGGCTCCCAGTCCTCCTCGGTGAAGGGATACGAGGACGGCATCGCGCGCCCGTCCCGGCGGGCCTCGTCGTATCCGGGAACGGTGAACGGGTCGACGGGCAGCGGCCGGTGCGCGTACGAGCCGATGCCGAGGCGGTCTCCGTGCTCACGGAAGTAGAGGTCGCGGTCCTGGAAACGGAGGATGGGCAGGGGGGCGGGGGTGCCGGGGGTGCCGGGTGCGATGCGGGTGTCGGTATCGGGGGAGGTGTCGGTTCCGGTGCCGGAGGTGGGGGCGGTGCCCGGGGTGGGGGCGGTGGTGAGGGCGGGGATCGGGCCGGTCTTCGCGTACTGATGGGCGAGCGGCAGCAGCGGAACGTGCACACCGGCCATCCGCCCGATCACCGGCCCCCAGAATCCGGCGGCCGACACGACATGGTCGGCCGGGAAGGTTCCCCGGTCGGTGACGACGGCGCTGACCCGGCCCGCCTCCCGTGCGATACCGGTGACGGTGTGCCGGCCGAGGAACCGTGCGCCGCGCCGCTCGGCCCGTTCGCGCAGGGCCCGGGACGCGAGCAGGGCACGGGCCACTCCGTCGTCCGGGGTGTGGAAGCCCCCGAGCACGACGGATTCATCGATGAGCGGCCAGAGTTCCTTGCAGCGCGCGGCGTCGACCAGTTCGCCGCGCACACCCCAGGACGTGGCGAGCCCGGCCCTGCGGTGCAGATCCGCCCAGCGCTCCGGGGTTGTGGCGAGTTCCAGGCCGCCGACCCGGTGGAAGCAGGAGAGGCCGTCCACCTCCAGGGCGGAGAACGTCTCCACGGTGTGGCGGGCGAAGGCGGTGAGCGTCCTCGACGGGTTCGTCTGAAACACCAACCCCGGCGCGTGCGAGGTGGAACCGCCCGGAGCGGACAGCGGCCCCTGGTCCAGCACGGTCACATCGGTCCAGCCGCGCGCGGTCAGCTCCTCGGCGAGACAGCAGCCGACGATGCCGGCCCCGATGACGACGACCCGCTGACCTTCATGACCTCCAGGATCTCCATAGGGCACGACCTACTCCTCTGCTGTTGCGCAGTGCAAGTTGGGTTGCGCTATCGGAGACATAGTGAGAACGCCATCAACAGGCCGTCAAGGGGTACGGGTTAAGCCTGGGCAAAACGCGCCGGCGCCCCGAAACGTGTCGGACACACCGGCTCGATTCCGTCAGAACCCGTACCCCATCCGCCGGGACAGCTCCGCCCCCGCGGCCACCGTGCGCTTGGCGAGTACCGGCAGCCGCTCGTCCGCCAGCCGGTACACCGGCCCCGAGACGCTGATGGCCCCGATCACCTTCCCGTCATGCGCGCGCACCGGCGCCGCGACCGCCGTCAGGCCGACCTCGAACTCCTCCAGCGCGATCGCGTACCCCTGCTCGACCACGGCCTCCAACTCACCGCGCAGCGCTCCCGTTCCGGTCACCGTACGGTCCGTGTACCGCGGCAGCGGCCGGGCGAGCAGCCCTTCACGCAGCGTCGGCGGGAGATGTGCGAGCAGGACCTTTCCGCTGGACGTGGCGTGCAACGGGGTCCGTCGGCCGAGCCAGTTCTGCGCGGTGACGGCGGCCGAGCCCCGCGCCTGCATGATGTTGACCGCAGCGTCGTCGTCGAGAACCGCGATGTTGACCGTCTCACCGAGTTCGTCGGCGAGTTCACGACAGACCGGCATGCCCTCCTGGGAGATGTCCAACCGCACCGCCGCCGACCCCGCGAGGCGCAGGATCCCCGCGCCCAGGTAGTACTTGCCCCGGTCCTTGGCCTGCCCGACCAGACCCCGGTTCTCCAGCACACCGAGCAGCCGGAACGCCGTCGACTTGTGCACATCCAGCTCGTCCGCGACCTCCGTGACACCGGCTTCGCCGTGCCGGGCGAGTATCTCCAGCACGCTGACCGCGCGGTCCACCGACTGGACGGCACCCGCCACACCCTTCGGCTGCCTGCCCCGGGGCTCCGCGGTCCGCTCGGCCTGTTCCTTCGGAGGGGTCATAGCCCAACTCTCTCCACCTGGCGGCCCGTTCCGGACCGTGTCTTCGGGGAGCCCTTGACGCGGCGGGCCCCCGATCGGATTCTGTTGCGGACAGCGCTCCCTCGTGCGTCATGTGAAACGTCATGCTATCGATCTGCCCTGGATCAGAGGGGGGCCCGTGATTCCCGTTTGCCGCCTCGAAGACCTCCCCGCGGGCGAATCCGTCCGCGTCGACACCACACCACCCATCGCCGTGTTCAACGCCGACGGCGAGCTGTACGCGATCGACGACACCTGCACCCACCAGGACGCGTCCCTGTCCGACGGCTGGCTGGAGGGCCCTGTGATCGAATGCCCGCTGCACGCCGCCTCATTCGACCTGCGTACCGGCCGCCCCCTGTGTCTGCCGGCCCGACGTCCCGTCCGCACCCACCGGGTGACCGTCGAGGACGGCGTGATCCATGTCCATCCGGAGGCGAAGGAAAGCACCGCGGCCCCCGCCACTCCCGCACCTGGGCAGAACAAGGGGGCCGCGGTACCCGGCGGCGTCATCGCGCCGTCGACGTAACCGACGGCGTAACCGACGGCTGCCGGCTCCGCCCTATATCCCGGTGGTTGTCCCGGGGGCTTCCCCTAGCCCCCTCAGGAGTGCGACAACTGCCGTGCCCCGCCGGTGTCCCTGAGCGCCCCGGCCTCCCGCAGGCCCCCGCTCTCCCGTGTGCCTCCGGTCGACCCGCTGTCCTGTACACCCCCGCCGGCCGCGCTCTTCCGCGCACCGCCCTCGCGCGCGCCGCTCTCCCGCACGCGGCTCTCCCGTATTCGCCCGTGCCCCCGCTCCCGGCCCCGCCCCCGCTCCGCACGCCGTGCCTGCTTGCGGGCGCGGCGGCGCTCACGGCGCAGGGCGCGGGCCGTGCTCGCGGGGACCGAGATGACACCGTTGCGCTGGCGCCATACCTGTCGGGTCACCCAGACGTCGAGGACTCCCCAGGTGGCGACGACGGTGCCGGCCACGCTGCTGATCACCATGGGGAACGCCAGCCAGGACCCGGCCAGCGTGCACAGGAACGCCGTCATCGCCTGGATCAGGGTGATCGCCACGATGATCACCGCCCGCACGGCGGCCGTCCGCACCGGATCCGGCATCCGGAACCGGGTCGCGGGCTCCTCGATCCACAACGGCTTGTAGTGCACCGAACTCTCGCGCTCCGAACTCTCGCGCACCGAACCCGTACTCATCGACCTTTCCCGCGCTGAACCTTCACGCACCGAACCTTCGCGCGCCGCGCCGCCCCTACGCCACGTCAACTCGTGCCGCTCTGCCGTGCCCATCAACCCGTCACTCCCCACCGTTCAGCAGGCCATCCGCCGGGGTGCCGTCGGAACCGACTCACTGTGGCTGCCCGGCTTGCTCTGCTTTACGCCACCTGGAAGCGGCATGCGGCACATGTGACCGCATTCCGCTCCCAACTCCCGTACGAAGGACGAACGAGCGGGCCGGAAGATTCCCGCCCACCGCACGATTTCGGCCAACTGATGGGCAGAGGGGCACAGATCAGGCCGCCGGGACTCCGTCCGACGGCGGGAGGCAATCTCCCCCAATGGGGGGACAACTCCCGACGTCGCCGTCCCGCCCCGGCTCAAATGTGTGCGGACACGCCTTCGAGTTGTTCCCACGTGAGTAGTAGGCTCGCCGCGTTTGTTGACGCACGTTCGAAGAAGACGCACGTTGCACCCCCGTCGGCGGGGGGTCGATCTGGGGGAGGCCATGCGCTTTCGCGGGAAGTCGATCCGCCGGAAGATCGTGGCACTGCTCCTGGTGCCCCTGGTCTCGCTGACGGCTCTGTGGGGCTTCGCCACGGTGCTCACCGGACAGCAGGCGTACCGGCTCCTCAGTGTGGCCAGGGTCGTCGACCGGATCGGGTACCCCGTCGAGGACACCGTCCGCGTCATTCAGCAGGAACGCCGTCAGTCCCTCGTCTATCTCGCCGACCCGCGCGGCTCGGACGCCCTGACCGACCTCCGCAACACCCGTATGCGGACCGACGGACTCGTGGCGGACATCCGGTCCGCGGCCAAGGACTCCGGACTGCGCGGTGAGATGGACGCCGACTCCCGCAGCCGTCTCACCTCGCTGCTCGACGCGCTCGACGGCATCTACTCCCTGCGCCGCACCGTCGAGGAGGGCACGGTCACCCGGGCCACGGCCCTGGACCTCTACAACCGTCTCGTCGACCCCTGCGACGCCTTCCTCCTCACCCTCCAGGGCCTCGACAACGCGGAGATGGACAAGCAGGGCCGCGCCCTCGTCGGCATCTCCCGCGCGCGTGAACTCCTGTCGCGTGAGGACGCGCTGTACGGCTCGGCCCTCGTCGTGGGCCGCCTCACCCGGGACGAGATCCGCGGTATCTCCGACCTGGTCGCGCAGCGCACCCTCCTGTACGAGTTGAACCTGGCGATGCTGCCCGCCGACGAGCGGGAACGCTTCGAGGGCTACTGGAAGAGCGCCGACACCACACCCCTGCGCGTCGCGGAAGCCTCGGTCGGAGACGCCGTACCCGGACCCACCAGCGGTATCGGCGCGGGTGACTGGAACCGCGCCACGAGCCAGGTCCTCAACGGTCTCGGCGACCTCAACACGGCCGCGAGCGACCACTACCAGGACCGCGTCCACCCCATCGCCGTGGGCGTCATCGTGCGCGCGGTCGTCGCCGGCGTACTCGGCCTGATCGCGCTCCTCGTCTCCCTGGTCCTGTCGGTACGCGTGGGCCGCGGCCTCATCCGCGACCTGCGCCGTCTGCGGCTTGAGGCGCACGAGGCGTCCGGTGTGCGGCTGCCCGGCGTGATGCGCCGGCTCGCGGCGGGTGAACAGGTCGACGTCGAGACCGAGTCGCCCCGGCTCGACTACGGCAAGGACGAGATCGGGCAGGTCGGCCAGGCGCTCAACACCCTCCAACGGGCAGCCGTCGAGGCCACCGTCAAACAGGCCGAACTCCGCCAGGGCGTCTCCGAGGTGTTCGTCAACCTCGCCCGCCGCAGCCAGGTGCTCCTGCACAAGCAGCTCACGCTTCTCGACAGCATGGAACGCCGCACCGAGGACACCGACGAACTCGCCGACCTCTTCCGTCTCGACCACCTCACGACCCGGATGCGCCGCCACGCCGAGGGCCTGGTGATCCTCTCCGGGGCCGCGCCCTCACGGCAGTGGCGCAAACCCGTCCAACTGATGGACGTCGTACGCGCCTCGGTCGCCGAGGTCGAGGACTACGAGCGCATCGAGGTACGGCGCCTGCCCCGGCTCGCCATCACCGGCCCCGCCGTCGCCGACATCACCCACCTGGTCGCCGAACTCCTGGAGAACGCCACGGTGTTCTCGCCGCCGCACACAGCCGTCCAGGTGCACGGCGAGCGCGTCGCCAACGGCTTCACACTGGAGATCCACGACCGCGGCCTCGGTATGGCGGCCGACGCCCTCCTCGACGCCAATCTGCGGCTCGCCGAGACACCCGAGTTCGAACTGTCCGACACCGACCGGCTGGGCCTGTTCGTCGTCAGTCGCCTCGCCCAGCGGCAGAACGTCCGTGTCTCCCTCCAGCCGTCCCCGTACGGCGGCACGACCGCGGTCGTGTTCATCCCCGACGCGCTGCTCACCGACGCCTCCGACACGGACGGCACGGGCCTGCGCCTCGACCGTTCCCTCGCCGACGGCAAGGAACTCGACCGCGTGGACACCGACCCGACGGCCGCACTCGCCCAGGTGCCCGTGCAGCTGCCGGGGTTGCCCGCGTCCGTCCTCGATGGACCTGTGGAGCTGGAGGCGGCGATCGGACCCGTGGACGACCTCGACGCCTTCCCGGGCGCACTCGGCGACGACGACAGCGAGCGCGGTGGCCTGTTCCGGCGCCGCCGCTCCGTGTCCGCCGTCCCGCGCGAACAGCACCAGCAGACGCCCGACGCGCACGACCCGCCCGACCAGCACTCCCGCCCCGACGGCGCGGACATCCCCGACGGGGCCCCGCTGCCGCGCCGCCGCGCGCCCAAGCTCGTCAGCTCCCACGGCCGCCCCGTCACGGACCCCTCGGGTGACGACCGCGAGCGGACCGCGTCCGCCGGCGGCGACCGAGCCGACAGCCGCGCGGAATCCGGCGTACCGGACCTGCCCCGGCGGCGCCGCTTCACCGACCCACCCGCACGCACCGGGACCCCCGCCGGCGAGGCGTCCGGCGGCGACGCCGACACCGACGGCCTCCCGCGCCGCGTACGACAGGCCAGCCTCGCACCCCAGCTCAAGGAGGGCCCCGCGCGTCGCACCGAGCGCGAGGCCGCCCGGCAGCGCCCGGAGGACCGGGACGCCGACGAGGTACGCAGCCGGATGGCCTCGCTCCAGCGCGGCTGGCGGCGGGGCCGCGAGGAGAACGCCGTGGGCGACGACGCCCAGGACGGCACCGCACAGCGAACAACATCTGAGGGGGACGGTCGATGACCGCACCGAAGGCCACCGACCGGACGACGACCGGGGCGACGGCGACGACCGGCACGAGCGCCGATCTGAACTGGCTCCTGGACGACCTGGTCGAGCGCGTCGCCAGCATCCGCAAGGCACTCGTCCTCTCCGGGGACGGCCTGCCCACCGGCGTCTCCGACGGCCTGACCCGCGAGGACAGCGAACACCTCGCGGCCGTCGCGTCCGGCTTCCACAGTCTGGCCAAGGGCGTCGGCCGCCACTTCGAGGCGGGCAGCGTCCGCCAGACCGTCGTCGAACTCGACGACGCCTTCCTCTTCGTCACGGCCGCCGGCGACGGCAGTTGTCTCGCCGTCCTGTCCGACGCGGACTCCGACGTCGGCCAGGTCGCCTACGAGATGACGCTCCTGGTCAAGAGGGTCGGTGTGCATTTGGCCGCCGCGCCACGCACCGATCTGCCCTCGGGAGGGTAGTGGGATGACATGAGCGGAGACGGTTTCGGGACCCCCCACTGGTTCGACGACGACGCAGGGCCGGTGGTGCGTCCGTACGCCATGACACGCGGTCGCACCACGAGCGCCGCCCAGCACCGCCTCGACCTGATCGCGCTGGTCGTCACCGAGCGGCACGCGGACGACCCGGAGGCCGACCAGAGCCTGTCCCCCGAGCATGTCGACATCGTCGAACTCTGTCGCGACACGCCCCAGTCCGTCGCGGAACTCTCCGCCGAACTCGACCTCCCGATCGGCGTGGTACGCGTCCTCATCGGCGACCTGGTGGACGAGGAACTGGTCCATGTGACCCGGCCCGTACCCCCGGCCGAACTGCCGGACGAGAGTATCCTGCGCGACGTGATCAACGGCCTCCGGGCGCTCTGAGCAGCGCGAAAGCGGGGAGAACGACGTGACGGGCTGGCAGTTCTGGGTCGACCGAGGCGGCACCTTCACCGATATCGTCGCGCGGCGGCCCGACGGCCGTCTCCTGACGCACAAACTCCTCTCCGAGCAGCCGTCCCGGTACGCCGACGCCGCCGTCGCGGGCATCGGGGAACTCCTCTCCGGGCAGCCGGACCCGGTGATCGACGCCGTCCGTATGGGCACCACCGTCGCCACCAACGCCCTCCTGGAACGCAAGGGCGAGCGCACCGCCCTCGTCATCACCCGGGGCTTCCGCGACGCCCTGCGCATCGCCTACCAGAACCGGCCGGACATCTTCGCCCGCGAGATCGTCCTGCCGAGCCTGCTCCACGAGCGGGTCATCGAGGTCGACGAGCGCGTCACCGCCGACGGCGAGGTACTGCGCCCACCCGACCTGGACGCCCTCGAAGGCCCGTTACGCCAGGCGTACGACGACGGGATCCGCGCCCTGGCCGTCGTCTGCCTGCACAGCCATCTGCACCCCGACCACGAACGCCGGATCGGCGCACTCGCCACCCGAGTCGGCTTTCCGCAGATCTCGCTCTCCAGCGAGGTCAGCCCCCTCATGAAGCTCGTGCCACGCGGTGACACGGCCGTCGTCGACGCGTATCTCTCGCCCGTACTGCGCCGCTATGTGCGGCAGGTCGCGGACCAACTCCACGGCGTACGGCTGATGTTCATGCAGTCCAACGGCGGTCTCACCGAAGCCGGACAGTTCCGCGGCAAGGACGCCGTCCTCTCCGGGCCCGCCGGCGGCATCGTCGGCATGGCACGGATGTCGCAACTCGCCGGCTTCGACCGGGTCATCGGCTTCGACATGGGCGGCACCTCCACCGATGTGTCGCACTTCGCCGGCGCCTACGAACGGGTCTTCACCACACAGCTCGCCGGGGTCCGGCTGCGCGCCCCCATGCTCGACATCCACACCGTGGCCGCGGGCGGCGGGTCCGTGCTCCACTTCGACGGCAGCCGCTACCGCGTCGGCCCCGACTCCGCGGGCGCCGCCCCGGGGCCCGCCTGCTATCGCGGCGGCGGACCGCTCACCGTCACCGACGCCAATGTGGCACTCGGCCGCATCCAGCCCGACCACTTCCCGCATGTCTTCGGGCCCGGCGGAGACCAGCCGCTGGACGACACGCTCGTCCGGGACCGCTTCGCCGCACTGGCCCGTGACATCCGGGAACGCACCGGTGACGACCGCACACCCGAACAGGTCGCCGAGGGCTATCTCCAGATCGCCGTCGCCAACATCGCCAACGCCGTCAAGCGGATCTCCGTCCAGCAGGGCCACGACGTCACCCGCTACGCCCTGACCACCTTCGGCGGGGCGGGCGGCCAGCACGCGTGCCAGGTCGCCGACTCGCTCGGAATCCGCACCGTGCTCGTGCCGCCCATGGCCGGCGTGCTGTCCGCCCTCGGGATCGGCCTCGCCGACACGACCGCCATGCGCGAGCAGTCCGTCGAGGCCCCACTCGGACCCGGCGCGATGCCCCGCGTCCGCGAGATCGCCGACGACCTGGAGAGCGCGGCCCGCACCGAACTCCTCACCGAGGACGTACCGGCCGACCGCATCCGGGTCACCCGCCGCGCCCAGCTCCGCTACGACGGCACCGACACCGCCCTGACCGTCGAACTCACCGAACCCGACGCGATGACCCGTGCCTTCGAGGACCGTCATCGCGCCACGTACTCCTTCACCCTCGACCGCCCCCTGGTCGTCGAATCCCTCTCCGTGGAAGCCACCGGCCTCACCGAACCCCCCGATCTCTCCGCGCTCTCCGCCTACTCCACCCCGGCCGACGGCACGCCCGGCACACCCCCGGCCGTCCGCCTCCACACGGGCGGCGCCTGGCGTGACGTACCCCTGCTGAGGCGTGCGCAGCTCCCGCCCGGCGAGTCCGTCACCGGCCCCGCGATCGTCACCGAGGCCGGCGCCACGACGGTCGTGGACGACGGTTGGCGAGCGGCCCCGCGCCCCGACGGCCACCTGGTCATGGAACGGGTGAGGGAGCCCGGAGGTTCCGCCGCGACGGCGGAAGCCGATCCGGTGCTCCTGGAGGTCTTCAACAACCTCTTCATGTCCATCGCCGAACAGATGGGCGCCCGCCTGGAGTCCACGGCCCAGTCCGTCAACATCAAGGAACGCCTCGACTTCTCCTGCGCCCTCTTCGACCCGGACGGCAGCCTCGTCGCGAACGCCCCGCACATCCCCGTCCACCTCGGCTCCATGGGCACCAGCGTCAAAGAGGTCATCCGCCGCCGCACCGGTATGCGCCCCGGCGACACCTACGCGGTCAACGACCCGTACCACGGCGGCACCCACCTGCCCGATGTCACCGTCATCACGCCGGTCTTCGACGCGGCGGGGGAGCGGATCCTCTTCTACGTCGCCTCGCGCGGCCACCACGCCGAGATCGGCGGTATCGCCCCCGGGTCCATGCCCGCCGACAGCCGCACGATTGACGAGGAGGGCATCCTCTTCGACAACTGGCTCCTCGCCGAGAACGGCCGGTTCCGCGAGGCCGAGACCCTGGACCTGCTCACCGCCGAGCCGTATCCGTCCCGCAACCCGCGCACCAACCTGGCCGATCTGCGCGCCCAGATCGCCGCCAACCAGAAGGGCGTCGACGAAGTCGCCCGTATGATCGACCACTTCGGGCTCGATGTCGTCCAGGCGTACATGAAGCACGTCCAGGACAACGCCGAGGAAGCGGTACGGCGCGTCATCGACGCCCTTGAGGACGGCGAGTTCCGTTACGAGACCGACTCCGGTGCCGTCATCCGGGTCCGGGTCACCGTGGACCGTGCCGCCCGCGGCGCGACCGTCGACTTCACCGGCACGTCACCGCAGTTGGCGACCAACTTCAACGCGCCCTTCGCCGTCGTCAACGCGGCCGTCCTGTATGTGTTCCGCACCCTTGTGGACGACGACATCCCGCTCAACGACGGCTGTCTGCGCCCGCTGCGGATCGTCGTCCCGCGCGGCAGCTTCCTGGCGCCCGAGCCGCCCGCCGCCGTCGTCGCGGGGAATGTGGAGACGTCCCAGGCCATCACCGGAGCCCTCTACGCGGCCCTGCGCGTGCAGGCGGAGGGCTCCGGGACCATGAACAACGTCACCTTCGGCAACGACCGGCACCAGTACTACGAGACGGTCGCCTCGGGGTCGGGTGCCGGAAACGGCTTCCCTGGGGCGTCCGTCGTACAGACCCACATGACCAACTCGCGCCTCACGGACCCCGAGGTCCTGGAGTGGCGACTGCCCGTCCTGCTCGAAGAGTTCACCGTCCGCCACGGCAGCGGCGGGGCCGGGCGGTGGCACGGCGGGGACGGCGCCGTGCGGCGCATCGCGTTCCGTGAACCCATGACCGTGTCCACGCTCTCCCAGCACCGCGTGGTCGCGCCCTACGGTCTCGCGGGCGGTGAGCCGGGAGCCCTGGGCGCCAACCGGGTGGAGCGCGCCGACGGCACGGTCCTGCGGATGAGCGGCAGCGACTCGGCGGACGTCGGCCCCGGCGATGTACTCGTCATCGAAACCCCTGGCGGCGGCGGATACGGTCCACCGGCGCGTGACACCAGTGAGGCAGGAGAAGAGAGCGATGATCTTGGGGCGTACTGAGCGCGGCAAGGCCCCTGTGGAGCCTGTCACGCTCAAGATCCTCGTGGCCGGCGGCTTCGGCGTGGGCAAGACGACCCTCGTCGGCGCGGTCAGCGAGATCAAGCCGTTGCGCACCGAGGAGATGCTCAGCGAGGTGGGCCGCCCGGTCGACGACACCAGCGGTGTGGAGGGCAAGCACACCACCACCGTGGCGATGGACTTCGGCCGGATCACGCTCCGCGCGGACCTGGTGCTCTATCTGTTCGGCACGCCCGGACAGGACCGCTTCTGGTTCCTGTGGGACGAGCTGGCGACCGGCGCGCTCGGCGCGGTCGTCCTGGCGGACACCCGCCGGCTGGAGGACTGCTTCGCGGCGGTCGACTACTTCGAGCGCAGATCCATACCGTTCGTCGTCGGCGTCAACTGCTTCGAAGGCGCGACCCGTTACCCCGTCGACTCGGTACGGCGGGCCCTCGATCTCGACGAGCGGGTCCCGGTGGTGCTGTGCGACGCGCGCGACCGGGAGTCGGTGAAGGAAGTCCTCGTCGAGGTGGTCGAACACGCCGTGGCGCGCGTGGCCGCGGCCCGGGAACACGCCACTCCCTGACAGCGCGTCACGCGCCCCCCGAGCCCCCGCGACCCACGGCCCGCACCCCCACCGACCGGGGTACGGGCCGCGGGCCCTCCGCGCGCGTGCCGCACGGGCGGGGTCCACGCGCGCGTGCCTCAGCCCTCGGCCTCCTCCCAGCCGAAGCTCTTCTCCACCGCCTTGCGCCAGTTGTGGTACTCGCGATCCCGCGCGCGTGCCTCCATCGCGGGTGCCCACTCGGCGTCCTTCTGCCAATGCGCCTTGAGCTGGTCCAGGTCGTTCCAGACCCCCGTCGCGAGCCCGGCCGCGTAGGCGGCGCCCAGACACGTGGTCTCGGATACCCGGGGCCGGATGACGGGCACACCGAGGACGTTCGCCTGGTGCTGCATCAGCAGATTGTTACGGGTCATCCCGCCGTCGACCTTGAGCGTGGTGATCCGTACCCCCGAGTCCTGGTACATCGCGTCGACGACCTCACGGGTCTGCCAACTCGTCGCCTCCAGGACGGCGCGCGCCAGATGCGCCTTGGTGACATACCGGGTGAGCCCGGTGATCACCCCGCGCGCGTCGGCGCGCCAGTACGGCGCGTACAGGCCGGAGAACGCGGGCACGATGTACGCGCCGCCGTTGTCGTCGACGCTCGCGGCGAGTGGCTCGATCTCGTCGGCGGAGCGGATGATGCCGAGCTGATCACGGAACCACTGCACAAGAGCGCCGGTGATCGCGATGGACCCTTCGAGACAGTAGACGGGTGCCTCACCGCCGATCTTGTACCCCATGGTCGTGAGCAGACCGTTCTTCGACGCCACGGGACGGTTACCGGTGTTGAGCAGCAGAAAACTGCCCGTGCCGTACGTGTTCTTGGCCGTCCCCGTGTCGTAGCACGCCTGGCCGAACACGGCGGCCTGCTGATCGCCGAGCGCCGACGCCACGGGCACCCCGGACAACTGGCCCACCGCCGTCCCGTACACCTCTGCGGACGACCTGATCTCCGGCAGCACGGCCTCGGGCACATTCATCGCGGACAGGATCGACGGGTCCCACTGGAGGGTCTCCAGGTCCATCAGCATGGTCCGTCCGGCATTGGTCACATCGGTGACGTGCACGCCGCCGTCGATACCGCCGGTGAGGTTCCAGATCAGCCAGGAGTCGATCGTGCCGAAGGCGATCTCACCGCGCTCGGCGCGGGCCCGCAGACCGGGGACGTTGTCCAGGAGCCAGGCCGCCTTGGGGCCCGAGAAGTAGCTCGCGAGCGGCAGCCCGGTCCGCTCACGGAAGCGGTCCTGCCCGTCCGCGCCGCCGAGTTCCACGCACAGGGCGGCCGTACGGGTGTCCTGCCACACGATGGCGTTGTGTACGGGTTTACCGGTGGCACGGTCCCAAAGGACCGTCGTTTCGCGCTGGTTGGTGATGCCGAGCGCGCTCAACTGCTCGGCGCGCAGCCCGGCCTTGGCGAGGGCACCGGCCACGACGGCCTGGACCTTGGACCAGATCTCGGTGGCGTCGTGTTCCACCCACCCGGGCTTCGGGAAGATCTGGCGGTGTTCCCGCTGGTCGACGGCGACCATGGCGCCGTCCTGGTCGAAGATGATGCAGCGGCTCGACGTGGTGCCCTGGTCGATGGCGGCGACGTACTTCACGGAGCTGTCGGGCATGGCCGGATCCCTTCCTCGGAAGCTGCGGAAGCTGCGGAAGCTGCGGAAGTTGCGGAAGCTGTGGAGGCTGTGGTCAGAACGCCGCGTTGTAGAGGACCCCCGCGATGGCCGCGCCGATCAGCGGCCCGACGACCGGGACCCATGCGTAACTCCAGTCGGACGTGCCTTTGTTGGGGATCGGCAGGAAGGTGTGGACGATGCGCGGCCCCAGGTCACGGGCGGGGTTGATGGCGTAGCCGGTGGGTCCGCCGAGCGAGAGCCCGATGCCGACGACCAGCAGGGACACGACGAGGATCTGGGTGCCCGACTCGCCGAGGCCCTTGGTCATCCCGAAGGCGAGGATCGGCAGCACCAGGGCGACCGTGGCGATGACCTCGGTGAGCAGGTTCGCGACAGGGTTACGGATCTCGGGGATCGTGGAGAAGATGCCGAGCGTCGGCGTCGGCCCGTCCGGGTCGCCGTCCTGCCCGGTGTTGGCGTTGAACTGTGCGAGATACACCAGATAGGCGAGGACGGCGCCGATCATCGCGCCGATCATCTGGCCCAGCAGATACACCCAGACCTTGTCCCATACGCCGGTGTCGACGGCGATGCCGAGGGTGACGGCCGGGTTGAGATGGCCGCCGGACAGCGGCGCGGCCGTGTACGCCCCGGCGAGCACGCCGAAGCCCCAGCCGAACGCGATGACGATCCACCCGGAGGCTCTGGCCTTGGAGTGTTTGAGGGTGACGGCGGCGCATACGCCGGCGCCGAAGAGAATCAGAATCGCGGTGCCGATGACTTCGCCGAGAAATATGTCTCCGTTGCTCATGGCGGCTCCTTTGCCCTGGTCCGGAGCGGTCCGCCCCGGTCCTTCGTGCAGGGTGCGTTTCCCATGGCTGGTCGTGTGGCTGGTCGTGCGGCCGGTCGTCGCGACGTCACGTCGGCCGAGGCGGGGGAGTCCCGCGCCCCGCCCCGCATCCGCGACGAGCGTGCCCTGGCAGCCGGATCGTCTGTCGCCCGTGGAAGTACGGTCCCGGCCCGTTGACGCACGGCAGGGAGAGGGCCCGACGTCCCGGTGGGGCCCGCGCGGCGATGAGCCGAAGTGCGGCGATGCCGACTGACACGGGAAGTGTTCACCGGTGCTGAGGGAGCGTCAAGGTCGCGGACCGACGAACGGCGGCCCCGGCTCCGGCTCACCCTCCGGTCGCACACCCCGCCCCGGCCGCCGCGGCCCCGGAACCGCGCCGGATCTCGTGCCCCGGCAGATCCGCGTGTCCCAGTACCCAACTGGCGCCCCGCAGCGCCTTCGCGGCCCGCTTCAGGGGTGCGAGACAGGCCGCGGCCTGCCGGTGGTCCCGTACGGTTCCGGGCCCGCACAGCACGGTCGCCAGGGAGACGGTCACCGCGCGGCCACCGGCCGACCAGGGCACGTTCAGGATCTCGGCGGCGAGCGGATCCAGTGCCTCCGGATCGGTCAGGACCAGGAAGTCGTCGCCTCCGATGTGCCCCACGCGCGTGGTGCCCGACGCGGTCCTGCGCAGGAGGTGTCCGATCTGACGGATCAGGTCGTCGCCCGCGGCGAAACCGGCGCCGTCGTTGACCTGTTTGAACCCGTCGACATCCAGCCAACTCAACGTGAACGCCCGCCCGTCCGCGATCCGGCGGTCCACCTCGGCGGCGACGGTGTCGGAACCGGGCAGCCGGGTCAGCGGATTGAGGCGCACGGCCTCCTCGACCCTGCTCTCGGTCAGCGCCCGTACGAGGTCGGTGAGGCGTACGACCCCGACACAGCGCCCCCTCCGGTCGACGACGGCCACGTCCTCGCCGCTGCGGCTGTGCTCGCCGCCCGCGACGACGTCGAGCACCTCCCACGCGGTCGCGTCTATGCCCACCGTGCGCGGTACGTCCCCCAGGCGCACGGCGGGCCGGTCGGCGTACAGGGCGTGCCCGTAGCGTGCGGAGAGGGACAGCAGGAAGCGGTCCCGGTGCACCGACCGCACGGGCACACCGTCGGGGTCGACCAGGAGTGCCCCGGAGACATCGGGGGAGCCGGTCAGCAGGGCCCGTACGTGCCCTGCGCGGGCCGTCACGGGCAACAGCGGGGCCGGGCGCAGGAATTCCCGTACGGACGGTCCCGCGGGCCCCGGTGGGGTGCTCCGCGCGATCTGCGGCGGGAAGTACACCTCGGCCGACGGCAGCCGCGCCGGCGGCCCGAACAGATCGCCCTGCGCCAACTGGGCACCCGCCTCACGCGTGGCGGCGCACTGAACCTCGGTCTCGATGCCCTCGACGGCGAGCAGCGCCCCCAGGTGCTCCGTCAGTGTCCGCATCGCCCGTACCGCCGACCCCCGCGTCAGCAGGGACGCGTCCAGCTTGACGATGTCCGGCGCGAGATCGGTGAGCAGCCGCATGGGCACGTCGCCGTCCCCGACGCCGTCCGCGCACACCCGGAAGCCGTCCGCGCGCAGCGCCGTGACGCCCTCCAGGAGCGCCCGGTGCGGCACATGCGTGAACGGAGGACACAGATCCACCGTCACCTCCCACGGCAGCCGTCCGACGTCCCGCACGGCCTGCCGCAGCGCACCGAGCCCGCCGAGATCGGCCAGCGTCCCGGCGAACACGTTGACGTGCAGCGGCAGCAGCGTCCCGCGGTGGGCGGCGCAGCGGACCGCGAACGCGGCGAGGCGCCCGTCGAGTTCGGCGTCACGACGCGCCTCGGCGAGGATGTCACCGGCTTCGGGCCGGGCGAGTATCTCCACGGCCGCGACGCTGCCGGTCGTCAGGTTGACGACCGGTTGGAAGGCGAAGCGGAGGGTCTCGGACCACGAGCGCACGGGAAGCATGATGCTGCGACCGGCGCACGCCCAGGGCCAGTTCATGAGCTGTTCACGCAGGATTCCCGGGCGGTCACGGAGCGTGGCTCCGGCGCGGAAAACCGGCGCGAGGACGCGGTGGCGACGACCGGTGATCGCTCCACCGTGATCACCGCACGGCGATCACCGACGACCCGTGCCCGAACAGCCCCTGGTTCGCGGTGATCCCGACCCGCGCGCCCTCGATCTGCCGCTCACCCGCGACCCCACGCAACTGCCACGTCACCTCACAGACCTGCGCGATGGCCTGCGCGGGCACCGCCTCCCCGAACGACGCGAGACCTCCGCTCGCGTTCACGGGTATGCGCCCGCCCGGGGCCGTCGCGCCCTCCCGCAGCAGCTTCGCGCCCTGACCTTCGGCGCACAGCCCGAGATCCTCGTACCACTGCAACTCCAGGGCGGTCGACAGGTCGTACACCTCCGCCAGCGACAGGTCCTGGGGGCCGATACCCGCCTCCTCGTACGCGGCACGCGCGATGGACGCGCGGAACGTCTCGGACTCGGCACCCGGGTCCACGCCGGCCGCCGAGTCGGTCGCGATGTCGGGCAGGTCCAGAACGGTGTTCGGATACCGCGGTGTCACGGTGGAGACCGCGCGGATCCGGACCGGGTCCGCGACGCCGTGCCGCCGCGCGAAGTCCACGCTCGTCAGCAGCAGGGCCGCCGCACCGTCCGAGGTGGCGCAGATGTCGAGCAGCCGCAGCGGATCGGCGACCACCGCGGACGCGGCGACCTCGTCGGCGGTCACCCGCTTGCGGTAGCGGGCATACGGATTGAGCGCTCCCGCCGCCGCGTTCTTCACCTTGACCTGCGCGAAGTCGTCGAGCGTGTCGCCGTGCACGGCCATGCGCCTGCGAGCGTACAGCCCGAAATACGTCGGGTTGGTCGCCCCCAGCACCCGGAACCGCAGCCAGTCCGGGTCGTCGGGACGGTCCCCGCCCGCCGGGCGGAAGAACCCCTTCGGCGCGGCATCGGCGCCGACCACAAGGACGGTCTCCGCCAGCCCCGAAAGGATCTGCGCCCGCGCGGCCTGGACGGCCTGCGCACCGGACGCGCACGCCGCGTAGACGCTGGACACCCGGGCGCCCTGCCAGCCCAGCGCCTTGGCGAACGTGGCCCCCGCGACATAGCCCGGATAGCCACCCCGGACCGTGTCGGCGCCGACGATCGCGTCCACGTCCCGCCAGTCGACACCGGCGTCCGCGAGCGCCGCGCGCGCGGCCACCGTGCCGTACTGGACGAAGCCGCGGCCCCACTTGCCCCACGGGTGCATGCCCGCGCCGAGCACCGCCACGTCCGCCGTCATGCCGCCACCCCCGTCGGCCGCCAGTGCCAGGTCGTCCAGGTCGTCCCGCTGTCGCCGCTCTCGTCGAGCACGCCGGGGACGGCCTCCACCTCCATGCCCACCGCCAGATCGCCGACGGTGATCCCGGGAACCGACTGCCCGAGCACGATCATTCGCTCGGCGGCCAGCTCCACAGCGATCAACGTGTACGGCTCCCAGGGAAGTTCCGGGTCCGAGACATACGGCGCGGGCGGACGGTAGCGACTGTCCGTGTACGACCAGATCCGGCCGCGCCGCGACAGCGGGACCTCGGCGAGTTCGCCACCCGGGCAGTGCGGGTTGCGGCAGAAGACGTCCTCGCGCGGGAAGAACACGGACCGGCAGCCCGAACAGCGCGTGCCCAGCAACCGGAAGTCCTCCCCCTCTCCCGTGAACCAATCGGTCACCACGGGTGTGCGTGTACGTGCCACGGTCCCCTCCCCGGCCAGATCTGACGGAACGTCAGAAGTGTGCCACGGGCCGCCGGATTTCGGCAGGGGAGGGGCGGCCGGTGTCCGGGAGAACCACGGGAGCCCGAACTGCGTCCCGAGTAAGCGGTGAGGGTGGCCGGGGCCGACGGGGGTGGTTCCGGCCACCTTTCACCGCTTTCGTACTGCCCGTTCGGTGTCCGCTCGGTGCCCGCTCCGTGCCCGTTCAGCGCCCGCCGGTCAGCGAACGGCGCGAGACGGGGAAGTCGAAGTAGGTGTCGGGGAACAGTTCCGGCTTGTACGTGAAGTGCCACCACTCCTCGGGCAGGTTCACGAACCCTTGCCGGGACAGGGCGTCGCGCAGCAGATCACGACGGGCACGCTGCGAACCGGTGACCCGCGGATCGTCGGTATGGGACAGGGTGTCGAAACAGTCGAAACCGGTGCCCATGTCGACGGAGTTGTCCGGGAACCGCTGATCGCGCGGCCCGTAGCAGGGCGTGAGCGGTTCACCCGGGATGTACGCGCGCGTGGGAAGCGCCGGCAGCTTCGCGACGGTGAGGTCGACCGTCGACCCGCGACTGTGCCCGGACTTCTCCGCGATGTACCCGTCCTCGAACAGACGCGTCTTGTCGACGAGGGGGTAGAACTCGGCCTTCATCCGCTGGTCGTCGAGATCCTTGGCCCACCGCACGAAGTGGTCGACCGCGCGCTGCGGGCGGTAGCAGTCGTACACCTTGAGGGAGTAGCCCTGGCGCAGGAGCGCGCGCTGAGCCTCGCGCAGTGCCCGCGCGGCCGGCTCGGTCAGGATGCACATCGGCTTTCGGTAGCCGTCGATCGGCACCCCCACGAAGTTGTGCGGCGTGATGTACCGGATCTCCTGGACGATCGTCCGATCGACGTCCCGCAGCGCGACGAACTGCGGCGGCGCCTTGGGCTCGGCACCGTCCCGCGCGGGTGCCGCGGTAGCGGACGTTCCGGTGGCCGCGAAGGAGAGCAGCGCGACACCGACGACGGCCGGCTTCCAGGGAGCGGTACGCGGATTCAGGGTTCGGTGGGTGCGGAAGATGTTCCTGAGGCGGGCGAATCGTGTCATGCCCCCTCCATCTACCAGCCCCGAGGGGGACGACGGAAGACGCACCCCGGGTGATCGGATACAGTCCGCGACGTGTCCGCATCCCAGCACCGATCCGCCAACGCCGTACCGGAGTCCCACTGTTCGAGTTGCGGGGCCCGCTACAGGGCCGACGGGACCGATGTCTCCGGCTGGCCCAGGACCTGCGCGGCCTGCGGCAGCGTGGCGTACCGTAACCCGCTGCCCGTCGCCGTGGCCCTCCAGCCCGTGTACGACACGCAGGGCACGGCCCTGGTCGTGATCACCCGAACCATCGCTCCCGCGCGCGGGGGTGTCGCTCTGCCCGGCGGCTTCGTCGACCACCACGAGGACTGGCGGCACGCCGTCGTCCGGGAACTCAAGGAAGAGACGGGCATCGACGCGGCGAGCCGCGACGTGCGCCTCACCGACGCCATGAGTTCACCGGACGGGCATCTGCTCCTGTTCGGCGCCCTGCCCGAGCGTCCCGTGTCAGATCTGCCGCCGTCCGCGGCCACGGACGAGACCGAGGGCTGGCAGCTCCTGCGACGCCCGACCGAACTCGCCTTCCCGCTGCACACGTTGGCGGTCCGTGCTTGGTTCGAGGGCCGCTACCTCTGAGAGAGCCGCCGCATCCGAATCCGGCACCCCGCGCGCGGGGTGCCCCCTTCATTTCCCCCGTACCCGCACCGCGTACCCCGGCTCACCGCCACCGTCCCGCCGCACCACGACCGCGTCACCGTCCCGGTGCGTCGTGAACCGTTCGACGTCGGGCTCGTCCCAGCCGTCGCCCGTGTCGGCGACCACAAGCCCGCCCCCCGTGCGCCCACGCGCGGGGGCCCACACCTCAAGCTCAAGCTCCCCGTCGGCGGCCCGGACGGGCAGCACGGCGCCGGCCCGCGCCAGCACCGGGATCCTGGACAGCGGCGCGTCCACCAGCACCTGCCCGGGACCCTCGTACGCCTCCTCGGTCACCACGTCGTACCAGCGGCCCCGGGGCAGCCGTACGGCACGCCGGTCCGTGCCGGGCTCCAGGACGGGCGCGACCAGGAGCGCGTCACCGAGCAGGAACGCGTCCTCGCACGCGCGCAGCGCCCGGTCCTCCGGATTGCCCCACCACAGGGGACGCACATAGGGCGAGCCCGTACGCCGCGCCAGATGCGCCAGGGTCATGAAGTACGGCAGCAGCCGTCCCCGTTCGACGAGCGCCACGCGCGCGTGCTCCAGGACATCGGCACCGAACTCCCATGGCTCCCGGCGCCCCGCCCGCAGCGCCGCATGGGTGCGGAACAGCGGCATGAAGGCGCCCAGTTGGAACCACCGCAGATACAACTCCGGTGAGGGGCTGCCGGTGAACCCGCCCACATCGGGACCGGAGTACGGCACTCCGCACAGACCCAGGCCCAGCACCAGCGACAGCGAAGCGCGCAGTCCGGGCCAGCCCGTCGCCACGTCCCCCGACCACGTGCCCCCGTAGCGGTGCATGCCCGCCCAGCCGGACCGGGAGAACAGGAAGGGCCGCTCGTCGGGACGGAGCCTGCGCAGCCCCTCGTATCCGGCCTGCGCCATCGTCAGGCCGTACACGTTGTGGGCCTCCCGGTGGTCGCCGCCCCGGCCCTCCAGCGCGTGCCGTGCCGACCGGGGGAGGGTCGTGTCGCCGAACGCCGCGAAGGACACCGGCTCGTTCATGTCGTGCCAGAACCCGGCGAACCCCTGCGCCAGGCGCTCCTCGTAGAAATCGCCCCACCACGCGCGCACGCGCGGGTCGGTGAAGTCCGGGAACACCGACTCACCCGGCCAGACCAGGCCCCGTACCTGCCGCCCGGAGGCGTCCCGCACAAAGGCGTCGGCGGCCTGTCCGGAGTCGAACACGGCGTTGCCCGGCTCGGCCTTCACGGCCGGGTCCACGATCGACACCAGCCGCACCCCGTCAGCGCGCAGCTCCCGCGCGAGCCGCGGCAGTTCGGGGAACCGCTCCCGGTCGACGGTGAACACCTGGTGCGCGTCCAGGTGGTCGATGTCCAGATGCACCGCGTCCAGCGGCAGTCCGCGCTCCCGGTATCCGGCGACGACGCGCCGCACCTCCTGGGCGCTGCCGAAGCCCCACCGCGCGTGATGGTGCCCCAGCGCCCAGGCGGGCGGTAGCGCCGGCGCCCCGGTGAGCGACGCCCAGACGTGCAGCACGCGCGCGGGAGTACCCACGACGACCCAGCAGCGCAGCGGCCCGCCCTCGGCGCGCAGCTCGGACATCCCGGCCCTGTCGTGCCCGGACCCCGCCCCTTCCTCGCCCTCCCACAGCGTCACCGAGGCATCCCACGTGGTGTCGTGGAACACGAGATGCGTGCCCGCGTCGGACACCACCAGCTGGACCGGCATGGTGATGTACAGCGGATCGTCACCGGGCTCGAACGAGCCGCCGGGATCGGTGTTCCACAGCCGGTACGTACCGTCCCGCAGCCGGGGCCCCGACGCGCGCCCGCCGAGGCCGAAGAACCGGGCGTCCGCCGCCACCTCCGCGCGCTGCACCCAACGTGCCCGCCCACCGCCCACCGGCTCCCACCAGCGCGGCGGCAGCTCCCTGCGGAGCACCACGCCACCGGGCGTCGAGACCTCCACGGCGCCGTGCCGGGACACGACGACCGTGACCCGTTCCGACACGACCCGCCAGCCGCCGTCCTTGTCCGGCTCCAGGACGGCCCGCGGATCGGCCTCGGGGCTCGTTCCGGACAGCGCGTACGAGGGCTCGGGGGCGGCGCCCTCCCAGCCCCAGAACACGGCTCCGGTCGTCATCACGGTGATCCGCAGCTCGGAGCGGGTGAACCGGACGACGCCACCACCGGGACCCGGTTCGACACCCGCCACGGCACCGGGGACCCGGGCCCGCTCGGCACCGCGCGCGGGGAGCCCCACCGCGTCGGTCCGCCTGCGTCGCCACGCCGCCCGTACCGTCCGCAACCCCTGTGCCGGACCCACCAAACCGACCGCCTTCACCGAACGCACCAGGTCACGACCGTCCATGCTGCCCCACCCTGCCATCCACCGGGCCGGTCACGTGCGTCGTTCAACTTCCGTTCACCTGTGGTGGCAGCACATCTTCACGACGCGGACTATGTGCGGGGTGCCCTGGTGCACCAGTCGATCACATGGCATCGTCCGTGTCAGTCGCGTCGCGCGCACACCAGTACGTGCGCGAGGGGCGCACACGACGCGCACAGTACGGGAGCCGCACCATGTCCTCAGCGAACCCCTCGCCGCTCTGGCAGCCCGGCCAAGGCGCCATCGACGGCGCGCGGATCACCCGCTTCCAGACCTGGGCGTCCGAGCGGTACGGCGCCCCCGCGGACGGCGGGTACGCGGCCCTGCACCGCTGGTCCGTGGACGAGCTGGAGACGTTCTGGAAGGCCGTCGCCGACTGGTTCGACGTACGGTTCTCGACGCCCTACGCGCGCGTGCTGGGCGACCGTGCCATGCCGGGCGCCCAATGGTTCCCCGGAGCGACCCTCAACTACGCCGAACACGCCCTGCGCGCGGCGGCCGACCGTCCCGACGAACCGGCACTCCTGCACGTCGACGAGACGCACGAGCCGACCGAGGTGACCTGGGCCGAACTGCGGCGCCAGGTCGCCTCGCTCGCCGCCGAACTGCGGGTCCTCGGTGTCCGCCCGGGGGACCGCGTGAGCGGCTACCTGCCGAACATCCCGCAGGCCGTCGTCGCCCTCCTCGCCACGGCCGCCGTGGGCGCCGTCTGGACCTCCTGCGCCCCCGACTTCGGCGCCCGCAGTGTCCTCGACCGCTTCCAGCAGGTCGAACCCGTCGTCCTGTTCACCGTCGACGGCTACCGCTACGGCGGCAAGGAGCACGACCGCCGCGAGACCGTCGCCGAGCTGCGGGCCGAACTGCCCACCCTGCGCGCGGTCGTGCACATCCCGCTCCTGGGCACCCCGGCCCCCGCGGGCGCCCTGGAGTGGTCCGCGCTCACCGCCGGCGACGGTGACCCGATCTTCGAGCAGGTGCCCTTCGACCACCCCCTGTGGGTGCTCTACTCGTCGGGCACGACCGGCCTGCCCAAGGCCATCGTGCAGTCCCAGGGCGGCATCCTCCTGGAGCACTACAAACAGCTCGGCCTGCACTGCGACCTCGGACCCGGAGACCGGTTCTTCTGGTACACGTCCACCGGCTGGATGATGTGGAACTTCCTCGTCTCCGGCCTGCTCACGGGCACCACGATCGTCCTGTACGACGGCAGCCCCGGCTATCCGGACACCGGTGCCCAGTGGCGCGTCGCCGAACGCACCGGAGCGACCCTGTACGGCACGTCGGCCGCGTACGTCATGGCCTGCCGTAAGGCCGAGGTCCACCCGGCACGCGACTTCGACCTCAGCCGCGTCAAGTGCGTCGCGACGACGGGTTCCCCGCTGCCACCCGACGGATTCCGCTGGCTGCACGACGAGTTCGCGCAGAGCGGCATCGACCTGTGGATCGCGTCCGTGAGTGGCGGCACCGACGTGTGCTCCTGTTTCGCCGGCGCCGTACCGACGCTGCCCGTGTACATCGGCGAACTCCAGGCCCCATGCCTGGGCACCGACCTCCAGGCATGGGACCCGCAGGGCAAGCCCGTCATCGACGAGGTCGGTGAACTCGTCGTCACCAACCCGATGCCGTCCATGCCGATCCACTTCTGGAACGACCCGGACGGCCACCGCTACCACGACAGCTACTTCGACACGTATCCCGGAGTGTGGCGCCACGGCGACTGGATCACCGTCACCGCGCGCGGGTCCGTCATCATCCACGGCCGCTCCGACTCGACCCTCAACCGGCAGGGCGTCCGCATGGGTTCCGCCGACATCTACGAGGCGGTCGAGCGGCTCCCGGAGATCAAGGAATCCCTCGTCATCGGTGTCGAACAGCCCGACGGCGGGTACTGGATGCCCCTCTTCGTGCACCTCGCCCCCGGCGCCGCACTCGACGACGCCCTCCGGGCCCGCATCAAGACGACCATCCGCGAACAACTCTCACCGCGCCATGTGCCCGACGAGGTCATCGAGGTCCCCGGGGTCCCGCACACCCTCACCGGCAAGCGCATCGAAGTTCCCGTGAAACGCCTCCTTCAGGGCACCCCCATGGAGAAGGCCGTCAACGTCGGCTCCGTCGACAACGTCGAACTGCTCAGGTTCTACGAGGAACTGGCCCGCGAACGCGCCTGATCCCCCCGTACGCGCGCGATCAACCGCCGTAGGTGGCCTCGGACTCGCCCAGGACGGCGGCGAAGTCCGAGGCCAGACGCGCCCCGTCGGCCGGTACGAGCGACGCCGTGCTGATCCGCACCCCGGGCCCCGTCCCGATCCGGAACCGGGCGCCCGCCGCGACCCACCACCCGTACGACCGCAGCCCGTTGACGACCGCCGACTCGTCCCCGACCGGTACCCATACGTTCATGCCGCTCACCCCGTGCGCGGCGATCCCACGGCTCGCGAGCCCGTCGAGCAGCGCCCGCCGCCGCTCCCGGTACGCGGCCTCCGCCCTGCCGATCAGCACGCGCGCGTGGTCGTCGGCGTACAGCGCGAGGACCGTCTCCTGAAGCAGATGGCTGACCCACCCCGAGGTGAGCAGCATGCGCCCGTCGTGCCGGGCCTGCGTCGTCGCGTCGCACGCCGCCGCGGCCCACCGCAGGTCGGTGCCCAGGGACTTGCTCGCGGTCCGCACATGCACCCACCGGGGAAGGCCACCCGACGTGAGCGTGTACAAAGGCGCCCCGCAGACGTCCGCCGCGTGGTCGTTCTCCACGACCAGCACTTCGGGCGCGTCCCGCAGCACGGCGACGAGCGCGTCCCGCCGGGCCGCCGAGAACGTCCCGCCGTAGGGGTTCTGCGCGCGCGGGCTGTACACGACGGCCCGCGCACCCGCCCGCAGGGCCTCCTTGAGCGACTCGGGCCGCATCCCCTCGTCATCGACCAAGACGGGCACCGTACGCAGCCCCAACGCCGTGACCAGGTCGAGCAGATGGTGATATCCGGGGTCCTCCATGGCCACCGCGTCCCCGGGGCGCAGCTCCACGGAGAGCAGCCGCCCGATCATGTCCAGGGCGCCGTGCGCGAAGGCCACGTGCCCCACCGGCACGTCATCGCGCGCGAAGCGTTCCCTGACAGCCGTCTCCAAGGCCGCGAGGCGAGGCGTCCCCCGATGCGAACGGGGACCGGCACGAAACGGCCGGGGCGGCATCAGATCGGGCAGCAGTGCGGAATCGGGATGACCGCCCGCCAAGTCCCGCAGCCCGTCCGGCATCTTCGGCGGACGCCGTGACGCGACCGAGGGCGCGGACGCGACGACGGTGCCGCCCCTCCCGCGCGTGACGACGATGCCGCGCTGACGCAACTCCTTGTACGCCGTCGCCACGGTGCCCGGACTCACGCCCAACTCGTCGGCGAGCCCCCGCACCGGAGGCAGCGCCGCGCCGGGCGCCAACACGCCTTCGGCCACCGCATGTTCGACGGACGCGGAAATACCTCTGGCCGTCGTTCCACTGATCCCATATTGTGTTGCCACATAGAAAATTATGTACCAGTACATAAGAAATCTCAAGGGGGAACGGTGAACCTCGTCCGCCGAGCAACCGCGTGGACAGGACGCGTCCCGGGAGGCACCGACGGGCGCCGGATGCTGGGGATCGCCCTCGTCGACCGCGTCGGAAGCGGCCTCTGGGCGACCGTCTCCGTCCTGTACTTCACGTTCGTCACCGACCTCACCGTCGCCGAGGTCGGCACCCTGGTGGCCGTCTCAGGAGCCATCGGCATCGCCGGAGCACCCCTCGGCGGACGCCTGGCCGACCGACTGCCCCTCACCCGCGTACTCATCGCCCTCCAGATCCTCCGAGCCCTCGGCGCCCTCGCTCTCCTCACCACCCACAACTACGCACTCCTGCTGATCTTCTCCGCCGTCAGCAGCCTCGGCGACCGCTCCGCGAACGTCATCACCAGGCTCTACGCCACCCGCGTCGCCGGACCCGAACGCGTCCGCTACCAGGCCGTCCAGCGCACCGTCGCCAACGCGGGCTGGGCCATCGGCGGCCTCACCGCCGCGGCGGCCCTCGGATTCGGCCCGACCGCCTACCCCTGGCTCCTGATCGGCGACGCCCTCTCCTTCGCCGCCGCGGCGGCCCTCACCGTCCGCTGCGGCGAACCCCCGTCGCCCTCACACGTCGTCACCGCGTCCGGACACCCCACCCCCACCACCGAACGGGCCACCCCCTGGCGGGACCGCACCTACCTCGCCTACGTCGCCACCGACACCGTGCTCTTCCTCGACGACGCCGTCTTCAAGGTCGGCCTGCCCCTGTGGATCGTCCACGCCACCGAGGCACCGCATGGCCTCGCACCTCTGCTCATGGTCCTCAACAACGTCCTGGTCGTCGCCCTGCAAGTCCCCATGGCCCGCTTCGGCGCCACCACCCACGCGGCCCGCGCCCTCCTGCTGCCCCTGTCGGTGATCTTCGCCGCGGGAGGCGTCACCATGGCACTCTCGGCCACCGGAGGACCCACCCTCGCCGTCGTCTTCCTCACCCTCGCGGCCACCACCTTCACCCTGGCCGAGATCATCCACGCCACCATCTCGTGGGAACTCTCCATCGCCCTCGCCCCGGACCACGCGCAGGGCGCCTACCTCGGCGCCCACGGGCTCGCCCAGTCCGTCCAACGCAGTGCCGGCCCCCTCGCCGTCACCGCCGCCATCGCCACCGGCCCCCTCGGCTGGACCGTCCTCGGCGCGACCGTCGCCGCCACCGGCCTCCTCCAGCACCGCCTGGTCCGCCATCGGCTGCCCCGACCGGCGTTGTCAGTGCCACCGGTTACGGTGAGTGAGCATTGATCGACCGCACGCACAGGGGGAAACATGGCGCACACACACCGCAGGACGACCATGCGGCAGGTACTGCGCCGCGAAATCGCCGGAACCATCGGCCTGTTGGCCGACGAGGCGGACTTCACGGCCATGCGGCGCTACCGCAGCTTCACCTTCGACGACCACCCGGCCTATCTGCGACAGGTGGAAGCCCTCCTCAGATCACGGGCCGCCGAGGGCCGCCACACGGCCATCGCCCTCTTCAACCCCGAGGAGTACGAGGACTACTGCGCCGACACCGGCCTGGACCCTGACACCCCGGACAGCCGCACCCGCTTCACCGCCGAACTGGCCACCGTGGGCCCCACCGTGCCCTACGACGGACAACCACTCTCCGACCTCGTCCCCGACCTGGTCGACGAGGCCGTCCGCCAGGCGACCTGGGAGTACGCGACGATGGTGCTCGCCCGCATCGGAGCCTGCGCCTCCTGCGGCGAGGACAACGGCCGGGCCGCCTTCGCCCGCGCCTCCGACCTCGTCCTGCGCATCCTGCACGCCGCCAACCCCGGCGCACACCACCTCGTATGCAGCATCACGGCCCCGTCGGAAACGCTCCTGGCCGCACTCAACGCCACGAGCGACAGCACCGGTATCACCGCCCTCGACCAGACCGAGGCCCTGGAGTTCGCCACCGTCCTCGCCGTCGGATTCGCGACCGACAGCTCCGGCGGCCTCGTCATGCGCACCAGCAGAACCGGAGAGCCCGACCGCGTCCACGGCTGGCGCATCCGGGGCGACGGCCTCGAACCCCTCACCGCGGCCGAGGTCTTCGACGCCTACTGCACCGACGTCGAATCCGGTGACCTGGTCTCCCCGGAATCCGGCGTGGACTACTGCGCACCACCCGACCTTGGCCCCGACACAGGAGGACACACCCACTGACACACCCACACACGAGGGGCGCCCCACCCGAAGGCGGAGCGCCCCTCACACCACCTGCCGGCCCCTACTCGCCGGACAGCACCGCCTGCGCCGCCGACCGCGCCTCATCGGCGGTGTCCGAGGCACGCGCCGCAGCCGCCGCCCGCTCACACTGCGCCAGCGTGTACTTGGCCAACGTCGCCCGCACATACGGAATCGACGCCGCACCCATCGACAAGGAGGTCACCCCGAGCCCCGTCAGCACACACGCCAACAGCGGATCCGACGCGGCCTCACCGCATACGCCACAACTCTTGCCCTCGGCCTTCGCCGCCTCGGCGGACAGCGCGACCAGGTCGAGCAGCGCGGGCTGCCACGGATCCTGAAGCCGCGACACCGCACCCACCTGACGGTCCGCGGCGAACGCGTACTGCGCCAGGTCGTTCGTCCCCAGCGACAGGAACTCGACCTCCTGGAGGATCGACCGCGCCCGCAGCGCGGCCGACGGGATCTCCACCATCGCGCCGAACTTCGCCTTCAGCCCCGCCGCACGACACGCGTCGGCGAACGCCTTCGCGTCGATCCGGTCGGCGACCATCGGCGCCATGACCTCCAGATACACCGGAAGCCCCTCGGACGCCTTGGCCAGCGCGGTCAACTGCGTGCGTAGCACATCCGGGTGGTCGAGCAGCGACCGCAGCCCCCGCACACCGAGAGCGGGGTTGGGCTCATCGGCCGGCGTCAGGAAGTCCAGCGGCTTGTCCGCACCGGCGTCCAGCACCCGTACGACGACACGCCCCTCCGGGAACGCCTCCAGAACCTGCCGGTACGCCTCGACCTGCTTCTCCTCGGACGGCGCCTTCGTACTGTCGTCCAGGAACAGGAACTCGGTACGGAACAGACCGACACCCTCGGCGCCCGCCTCCACCGCGGCCGGGACATCAGCGGGACCGCCGACGTTCGCCAGCAACGGCACCTTGTGCCCGTCGGACGTCGCGCCCGGACCCGTCGACGCGGTGAGCGCCGCCTTGCGCTCGGCCGCCGCGGCCTCCATCTCCGCCCGCTTCTCCGCGCTCGGATCGACGAAGATCTCGCCCGTGGACCCGTCGACCGCGATCATCGTGCCCTCGGCCAGTTCACCCGCGCCCGGCAGCGCCACCACGGCGGGCACCCCGAGCGCCCGCGCCAGAATCGCGCTGTGACTGGTCGGCCCGCCCTCCTCGGTGACAAAGCCAAGAACGAGCGTGGGGTCGAGCAGTGCCGTGTCCGCAGGAGCGAGATCCCGGGCAATGAGGACATACGGCTCATCACTGTCAGGCACACCCGGCATCGGAACCCCGAGCAGCCGCGCGACGATACGATTCCGCACGTCGTCGAGGTCGGCCACGCGCCCGGCGAGATACTCACCGGCACCCGCCAGCAGCGCCCGGTACGAGGCGAAGGCGTCGTAGACCGCACGCTCGGCCGTGCTGCCGACCGCGATACGCCGGTCCACATCCGCCATCAGCTCAGGGTCCTGAGCCATCAGCGACTGCGCTTCGAGCACAGCCTGGGCCTCGCCGCCGGCCAGATTGCCGCGTGCCATCAGGTCGGCCGCCACAGCGTCGACGGCCTGACGGGCGCGCCCCTGTTCGCGCTCCGCCTCTGCCGCCGGGATCTGCTTGGCCGGCGGCTCAAGCATCGCCGTCCCCATGTGCCGAACCTCGCCGATCGCCACACCGTGGCTCACGCCGACGCCTCGCAGCGTTGTCTCCATCTCACCGTCTCCGATAGTGCGGCGGGCCCACCCGCCGCGGTGGTTGTCTACCTGCCGCCGACCGACGGCACCGACATCACTGCCAGCCGAAGAGAGTGTCGCCGACCTTCACTTCGCCGTCCGAGACCACGTCGGAGAGGGAATCGGTCGTCGCCTCCAGCGCCACCACGGGGCACACCGGGGACTTGCCCGCCGCCTCGACCGCCGCTGGGTCCCAGCGGACGATCGCCTGGCCGCGCTGCACGGTGTCGCCCTTGTTCACGAGCAGCTCGAAGCCCTCACCGTTGAGCTGCACCGTGTCGATACCGAGATGCGTCAGCACTCCGTGCCCCTCATCGTCGACCACGACGAAAGCGTGCGGGTGAAGAGAGACGACGACGCCCGAGACGGGCGACACGGCCTCGGAAGGCTCACGTACAGGGTCGATCGCCGTGCCCGGACCGACCATCGCGCCGGAGAACACCGGGTCCGGCACAGCGGCGAGCCCGATGGCACGGCCGTCAAGAGGGGATGTCACGCTGGTCATGAGTAAGCCTCCCAGGGGCGGAGATGCATCCACGCCGTCACCACTTGTCCTGGGACGACGCACTGTTCAGCAGACTAGGTCATGGAAAGTCCCGGTTCCGTACGAAGGTCCCGGTTGGCTGGCGTAGGGGCACCGCACAAACGATTTGCGCCCGCCGTGACGGCCCCTGTAGAGTCGTACTCCTGCCTGAGGCCAAGACGCCACCAAACGTCCGAGTTCGGCAGCACTTATCACGTCGGATCCTATCGCTGGGTCGGCTTCCGCATGCCTGCGGGGACCGCGGTCAGAGAGCGGAAAAAGACCTGCTAAGGTTTGGAAACACCGAAGGGAAGCCCGGAGGAAAGCCCGAGAGGGTGAGTACAAAGGAAGCGTCCGTTCCTTGAGAACTCAACAGCGTGCTAAAAGTCAA
>NZ_JBHVQT010000014.1:201194-346976 GCF_042886315.1 Streptomyces sp. NPDC058001 | reverse complement strand
CAAGACGCTCGACTGGGATAACCCAGCCGAGCGCCTACGTGATCTACTGACCGCCTGAATCTGGATCGGTGTTGCGACGATCACTAGAACCCAAGCGGAGAGGGGCCCAGAGTCTTCATCGCCGCAGGGCTACCCGCGCCCTACAGTTCCGCGTCCTACAACTCCTGGATGCGGATGTCCCGGTACGAGACCACGTCGGTCGTGCTGTGCACCTGGAGCCCGAGATAGCCGGAGGCGAAGCGCCGGCCGTCCGTGCCCGGGTCGTCCGACCGGGGCGGCTCGAAGACCTGACCGCCCGTGTTGTCGAACTCGTTGATCAGCACACCGTTACGGAAGATCTGGTAGTGCTGATCCACCACCCGGATCTCGTAGTCGTTCCACGTGCCCTTCTGTGTGACGCCCGCACCCGCGAGCCCCACCCGGTCGAAGCCGTAGATCGACCCGGTCTTGTACATGTCCCCGGTGGGACTGTCGAAGACCTGGACCTCGTGCCCGTACTTGATGGCCACCCACTCCGGACGTGACTCCTCCGGGTGATCGTGGACCTGCGGGAAGCGCACGAAGACACCGGAGTTGGCGTTGCCGCTGCCCGGGGCGTCGTCCCGCCACTGGAGCTTCAGCGAGAAGTCCCCGTAGGTGCGCTCCGGGAACCACAGCATGCCCAGGCCGCCCTTGGTGGTGCCGGACGTCATCGAGCCGTCACCGTTCAGCGCGAACGAACCGCCGCCCACGTGCTCCCACTTGGCCAGGGAGCCCGCCGTGCCGTCGAAGATCGTGCGGTAGCCGGTCTGCTGTCCCGGCTTGCCGATCCCGGACTGCTTGGCCGCCTTGTTGATCTTGTTGTACTCGCGCTGGTCGATCACACCTTCCTTGAGGAGCTTGTCGGTGACCGTCTTGACGTGCTTGAGGAACAGCGCCTGGGACGTCCACTCCTTCTCGTCCTCGATCAACTCGTTGATCCGGCACCGGTTGTTGGTCACCCGGTTCGGGATCCCGGTGTCGACGGTGCCGACGATGACGGTCAGCCGCTCGTCGAACTCGGCACAGTTCGGCGCCGGAACCCCGCCGCCCGACGCGACCGTGAAGGTCACCGTCTTCGCCGTGGAGGTGTTACCGGCCTTGTCGGTCGCCCGGTACGCCACCGAGTGCGCGCCGACCCGGTCCACCAGGACCGGCGCCGTGTACGCGAGATACGGACCGCCGTCCAGCGAGTACTCGACCTTGTCGACACCCGAACCGGCGTCCGTCGCCGTGACGGTCACCTTGGCGCTGGAGATGTACGCGCCGGCCGAGTTCTTGTCACCCGTGACGGTCGCCGAGGTCTCCGGCGGCGTCTTGTCCTGGACGGGCGGAGTGACCACCGTGAACTCGACGCTCTTCTCGGCGGCCTGGTTGCCCGCCTTGTCCGTGGCCCGGTAGCGCACCTTGTGGGTACCCACGGCGTGCACCATCACGGGCGCCGTGTACGCCTGCCACGCGCCGGTGTCCCCGATCGCGTACTCGATGGTGTTGACCCCGGAGCCCGTGTCGGACGCGGTGACCGTCACCGTCGCCATGTCGAGATACCGGCCCTGGTCGTCCTTCTCACCGCTGACGGTCGCCGAGGTCTCCGGCGGTGTGGTGTCGTCCGTGGGCGGCGCGACCACCGTGAACCGCTCGGTCTTCTCGGCCGATGTGTTGCCCGCCTTGTCGGTCGCCCGGTAGCGGACCGCGTGCTCGCCGACCTGGTCGACCACCAGCGGCGCGGTGTACGGCTGCCAGGCACCGTCGGCGCCCAGCGCGTACTCGATCCGGTCCACACCGGACCCCTCGTCCGTGGCGCTCAGCGTCACACTCGCGGAGCCGACATAGGCACCGTCCGCGTTCTTCTGCCCCTCGACCTTCGCCGAGGCGTCGGGCGCCGTGGTGTCCTCACCGGTGCCCTCCGAGACCACGAGGATGCCCTGCATGGAGCCGTGCCCCGGGATGGTGCAGTGGAACCGGTAGCGGCCCGGGGTGAGGACGACCTCGGCGGTGTGCTTGCCGCCCTCGGCGTCGAACGGGTTGGCGAGGATGTTGAGCGGGACGTCGTTGTTGTACTCCGGGTCGGAGACGTCGAACGTCAGGGTGTGCGGCATCCCGGTCGTGTTGCCGGTCGCCGCGCTGTTCTCGAACACGATCGTCGTCGCGCCCGCCACCGCGGTCAGCGGCGCCGACACGTACTTCGTGATGTCGTCGCCGGCCGTCCAGGTCAGCACCTGGGCGGCCTTCGTGTCGTCGGCCCGGCCGTAGGCGGCCGTCGAGGTCAGCCCGAGCAGGAGCAGCACGGACGCGAGCAGCGCCGTCCACAGATGCCGGGCTCTTCGCCTGCGCACGCTGGTCATCATCCCGCCTTCCTGGCCAGATCACCGGCGGCCGGTGTGGGCCCGCCACCCGTGTACGAGACGCGCCACAGCGCCGACTTGGAGTCCGAGGTGAAGAAACCCCGGCCGTAGTCGAGGACGTACAGCGCACCGTCGGGACCGAACTTCCAGTCCATGAGGTTCTTGATGCCGTTGTTGCCCACGGGCACGATCTTCTTCAGGTTCTCGGCATGGATCGGCAGCCCGCCGTCGCCCATCGTCTTCGGGTCCATGAGCACCGCGTTGCGCGGCTGGTCCCCGTCGTAGAAGTCACCGACGAACCACTTGCCGTCCCAGTACGCGGGCCACTTCACGTCGCTGGTGTTCGCGGCGTCGAAGCGGTACACCGGGCCGTTCATCGTGGCCTGACCGCCGCCCTTGAGCCACGGCAGCAGATACGAGGCTTGCTCGTTCTTGTACGACGGCACACCGCTCGCGTCCCGGGGGTAGTCCGGGGCGCCGCCCTGGGGCGAGTACCAGATGTTGTTGCCGGTCACCGGCGGCAGGTTCACCAGACCGTCGTTGTTCGGCGACTCGTTCTTCGGCTTGTCGCAGTCGTACCAGCCGAGCGGCTTGCTCGGGTCCGGCAGATTGCGGTCGCGGTAGGGCTGCTTGTTGCCCATGCAGAACGGCCAGCCCCGGTTGGACGCCTTGGTGATCGCGGCGAACGTGTCGTACTTCGCCGGACCCCAGGTCGTCGACGGCGCGCCCGCGTCCGGGCCGACCCAGCCCGCGTACAGGACGTCGGTCTTCTGGTCCACGAAGATGCGCGCCGGGTTGCGGACGCCCATCACATAGATCTCACCGCGCGTCTTGCCGCCGCCCTCGGCCGTCTCCTTGCCGGTGAAGAGATTGCCGTCGGGCAGCGTGATCGTGCCGTTCGGCTCCGGGTGGATCCGCAGGATCTTGCCGTTGAGGTTGTTGGTGTTGCCCGCGGTGCGGCGCGCGTCGGCGAACGAGACACCCTTGTAGCTCGGCTGCGGGTTGTTGCCCGAGTACCCGTCGCTGAAGCCACTGGAGTTGTTGTCGCCGGTCGCGATGTACAGGTTGCCCTTCGAGTCCCAGGTCATCCCGCCGCCCGCGTGGCAGCAACTGTGCACCTGGACGGGCCACTTGAGCAGTACCTTCTCACTGCTCAGATCCAGCTTGTTCGTCGCCAGGTCGAGCGTGAAGCGTGAGACGCGGCGCTCGGCGATCTGTTTGTCCCGGTCGAGCTGCGAGTGCGGTGTGTAGTGCAGGTACACCCACCCGTTCTGCTCGAACTTCGGGTCCAGCTCGATACCGAGCAACCCTTCCTCGACCTTGGTGAGTTCGTCGCCGCCGCCCTTGTTGCCGAAGACCGTCAGGGCGCCCGCGAGCGTGACCTGCTTGGTCTTCGGGTCGTAGACGTGGATCTCGCCCTTGCCCTTGCCGATGTCCGGGTTGTTCCAGTCGGTGATCACGGGCTGCGAGGAGTCCGCGCCGCCCCGGCCGATGTACAGCACCCGTCCGTCGGGCGCGGTGACCAGGCCGTGCGGCTCGCCGATCTGGTCGTTCTGCCCCGGCTGGTTGGCCTGGGTCAGCCGCTCGGCCTTGTAGTTGCCGTCGATCGACGCCTTGCAGTCGGCCTGCGAGATCCGCGTGGTCCACATCAGGGCCCCGCGCAGATGACTGCGGAAGTCGGTCTCGTCGTACGAGGACGTGGTACCGCCCATGCCGGTGTAGAAGGAACGGCCGCCGTCGTAGTCACGGCACCAGGACACGGGGTGGTCCCAGCCGTTCTTGCCGGCGCCCGGCTGGTACGTCGACTCGCGGACCCGGGCCACCGTGTGCACGGTGCCCGTCGGGTTCTTCTCCCAGTTCAGCCACTTGTCGGGACGCTTCCACTGGACCGGCAGGTCCTTGGTGGCCGGATGCTGACGGTCACCGACCTCGACGGTCGCCCGCTGCACGGTGGTGGGGCTCGTGTCCGCCGGACGCGCGCCGATCAGACCGGTGAACCAGTCCGAGTACGGCTCCGCGCGGGCCGCGTCATGGATGCCGACGAAACCGCCGCCCGCCTCCATGTACGCCTCAAGTCCGGCCTCCTGGTCCGGGTCCAGGACATCGCCGCCGCCGGTCAGGAAGACGACGGCGTTGAACCTGCCCAGCTTGGTGTCGTTGGTGAAGACGGACGCGTCATCGGTCGCCGTCACCGTGAACCGCTCGGCGGTCGGGCCCGACAGACCGATCTTCTCGATCGCCGCGATCCCGGCGTTCACCAGCGGCGACTCGTCGCCCGAGGACGCCGAGCCGTAGAACACCAGGACGCGCACATTCGCCCCGCCGGGAGGCGACGGCAGGGACATCGTTGTCAACGGCGGTTCGGGGTAGGGCCGCGCGGACGCGGCGGGTCCGGTCATGACTCCGGTGGTCACGGCTCCGGCGAGCAGGGCCGCGGCCCAACCTCGGCGCGCTCGCCCCGGTCTCAGTAACGCTCTGCTCAACCCAGGTACGGCTGAGGGCTTCTGATGCGGTGTCTGCCGCATGTGGTCACCCATCCCTCGTCGGTCACAGCAACAGCGCCGACGAAGCTAGACCTCTTTTCCCGGTTCGCCAATAGGTATGACCGCAAGAGCACAAACTTTGTCCTGAGTGTGGATAAACGAAGATCCCTTGGCTACCGTGTCGCCGACACCGGGGCGCAGTCGTCGGCGTGCCCCCAATCTGCGTACGAAGGTGGGGAGTTCCACGATGAGTGACGCGACGGGTGAGTCGGCGGGCGGGTCGGCGGGAGCGGACTCGGGTACTCCGTCCGGCCTGGGCAGACGCGCGTTCAGCCGGCGGTTCCTGGCCGGCGGAGCGGTGGTCGCGGCCGGTCTGACATCGATGTCCGCGGCGGCGGCCCCGGAGAGTTCCGCCGCGGTCGGCGACCCTCCGAGGACGGCGCCCGCCGGTGGCGAGGTCCGGCACATCAAGATGTACGCCGAGAAGCTCGCCGACGGGCAGATGGGCTACGGCTTCGAGAAGGGCAAGGCGTCCATACCCGGCCCGCTCATCGAGATCAACGAAGGCGACACCCTGCACATCGAGTTCGAGAACACCATGGATGTCGCCGCCAGCCTCCATGTGCACGGCCTGGACTACGAGATCACCAGCGACGGCACCGCGCTCAACAAGAGCCAGGTCGCACCGGGCGGCAAGCGTACGTACACCTGGCGCACCCATGTGCCGGGGCGTCGCAAGGACGGCACCTGGCGCTCGGGCAGCGCCGGGTACTGGCACTACCACGACCATGTCGTCGGTACCGAACACGGCACCGGCGGCATCCGCAAGGGCCTCTACGGTCCGGTGATCGTCCGCCGCAAGGGCGACATCCTCCCGGACAAGACCTTCACGATCGTCTTCAACGACATGACGATCAACAACAAACCCGCCCACACGGGACCGGACTTCGAGGCCACCGTCGGCGACCGCGTCGAGATCGTCATGATCACGCACGGTGAGTACTACCACACCTTCCATATGCACGGTCACCGCTGGGCCGACAACCGCACCGGCCTGCTGACCGGCCCCGACGACCCCAGCCAGGTCATCGACAACAAGATCGTCGGCCCCGCGGACTCCTTCGGCTTCCAGATCATCGCGGGCGAAGGCGTGGGCGCGGGCGCCTGGATGTACCACTGTCATGTCCAGAGCCACTCGGACATGGGGATGGTGGGTCTGTTCCTGGTGAAGAAGCCGGACGGCACGATCCCGGGGTACGAGCCGCACGAGCATTAAGGGCGACGGGCGCTATGAGTCGGCGGTGATGTCGAGCAGCGTCCAGGCGGTGAAGGGCTTCACCTGGACGTAGATCCTGGGGCCGCGGCAGACCACCCGGCGGCGACCGCGGAGAGCGCCGCCGTCGGGGCGGACCAGCCGGGTCCGGGTGACCGGTCGGACCGCCGATTCGCCCAGCCGGCAGTCAACGAGTTGATGGCGGTCGTCGCCGGACGGGTCGTAGAACACCACGCGGTCACCGCACACCGCGAAGCCGGACGCGCCCCGGACCGGGTTGTCCCAGATCCGCGCGGTCCGGCCATCCCGTACCTCGATCAGCGGAAAGCGCTGATAGGGGCAGACCCAGACCGAGTGGGCCCCGACATTGAGGGCGTAACAGTCGGCGATGTCCTCCACGCCGGGGCCACGCTTGAACTCCCAGAGCGGATCGCCGGTGCCGCTCCACTGCCGCAGGCCGGGCGCGCTGAGGTCGTCCCCGAAGATCCCTTCGTCGAAGTAGCCGACCCAGAGGGTGCCGTCCTCATCAGCGAGGAGATGCTCGATGGCGTCGCCCAGCCGGAACGTCCACGAGGGCCGCCCCAGCGCGTCGAACACCTGTGCCTGGGGCGGCTCCTCGTCACGGTGGCTGCGTGTGGCGGCGACGATGAAGCCGCCGTCGGCCAGGGCGTCGAACCTCACCCCGTGCGGACGTACGGCACTGAGATGCGTCTCGTACGGGTGCCCGTCGCCGACCGTGACCACCACCGCTTCGTACGGCGGCCCGTCCCACGGATGAGCCTCTGCCGTGAGCAGCCAGTGGGCGCGCCCGAAGGCGTCGACCGTGCTGTGCGCGATGTGCCGGTCCCGGTAGGCGGCGGGCAATTGGGCGTACGGGGTCAGCGGGATGTCGTTCACAGGGGTCATGGCGGTCCTCGGCGAAGGGCGGGCGGTGTCCGTCGGTGTGCGCGACGGAGACCGGCGGCGAGTGGGCCGAGGGCGGGAGCGCGGGGCCGTTAGACGGCATCGGCCTTTCGGGTCGTCATGGGCCTGATCCTTGTCGACGGCGGCGCCTGCGCGCAAGGCCGTTTACCGGGGTGGCGGTACGGAAAGGGAGCGCTCTCGTCCGTCGGACCTGGCCGATATCCTGGCCGCGAGCCCACTCCGGAGGTGCACGCAAGGTGACCCAGCAGACGACTGACGCCCGCCCCACGCTGGAGGCGGTGGCAGCGCGCGCCGGGGTCTCCAGGGCGACCGTCTCCCGTGTGGTCAACGGTGGGGCCGGCGTCAGGGAATCGCTCGCCGAGCGGGTCCGCCGCGCGGTCGACGAACTCGGCTATGTCCCGAACCAGGCCGCCCGCAGCCTCGTCACCCGCCGTCATGACGCGATCGCCGTCGTCATCGCCGAGCCCGAGACCCGGGTCTTCGCCGACCCGTTCTTCGCGCTTCAGCTCCGTGGCATCAGCAAGGAGCTGACGGCCGCCGACTCGCAGCTCGTCCTGCTGCTCACGGAGGGCCGCGACGACCACGCGCGCGTGGGCCGCTATCTCGCCGGCGGCCATGTCGACGGCGCCCTCGTCTTCTCGCTGCACCTGGACGACCCGCTGCCCGACCTGGTGCGCGGCGCGGGCATCCCCACCGTGTTCGGCGGCCGACCGAGCTGGTCGGGCTCGCCCTGGGACGGACCGTACGTCGACTGCGACAACCGGGGCGGCGCGCGGGACGCGGTACGGCATCTGGTGGGCCTCGGGCGGACCCGTGTCGCGCACATCACGGGGGCCCTCGACCAGACGTCGGCCGTCGACCGGCTCGACGGGTTCCGCGATGTGCTCGTGGACGCGGATCCCCGGCTGATCGTGGAGGGGGACTTCACCCCGGCGGGCGGGGAGCGCGCGATGCGGGAACTCCTGAAGCGCTGCCCGGACGTGGACGCCGTGTTCGCCGCGAACGACCTGACGGCCGCCGGCGCGCTGCGGGTGCTGCGCGCGGCGGGCCGCCGAGTGCCCGAGGATGTCGCCGTGATCGGCTTCGACGACATGCTCCCGGTCGCCGAACAGAGCGACCCGCCGCTGACGACGGTCCGTCAGGACATCGAGGAGATGGGCCGTTTGATGGCCCGCCTGCTGCTACGGGGCCTGTACCGCACCCCGTCGACACCTGACGCCACACCGGTGCAGGAGCCCCCGAAGAGCGTGGTCATGCCGACGACACTGGTACGCCGAGCCTCGGCCTGACCCTCGCCCTTCGACCCCGCAGGGGTCACGGGAGACTCCCGGGACGGGCTACGCGCCCACGGTCACCGTGAAACGGCTCGGGTTCCCGTCATGCGCCGCCCCCGACACATCCGGCTCCCCGTCAGGACGCACGTCGTCGTACGGAAACGCGTACCCGATCGGCGAGTTGGCGTGCACCACGCGCGCGTAGTGATTGGTCACGCCCTGGTAGTAGTCGCCGGCCCCGGCCCCGTTCGGCTGCTCGGGATGGCTGAGCATGATGCTCCGGTTGAACCCGGCGGCGAGCCGCGCGAGCAGTCCCTTCTTGTCGTCGGGGTCGCCTGGATTGTTCGCGAACGGCCCATGGTTGCAGGTGAAGATGTCCTTGGACGCGGGCCTGGTGAAGGTGTGTCCGCCGGTGAAGGTCAGGGTGTCGCCGGAGACCCGCCCGGTGAACACGCCCCGGCCGCCCTGGAGATCGATCCTCAGGTCCTCACCGCGGTACTTCTCCCAGACCTGGTCCACATAGCCGTTCCACACATCCCGGAACGGCATCTCGTCGGGCCGGTCGAAGAACGGCGCCATCAGGTTCTGCGGCGAGATCACCCGCAACACCTCGCCGCCCGATCCGCGGATCACCAGCTTGTCCCACGGCTGACCGTCCCGCCCGGCCTGGGCGACGAGGTCGGACGCGACTCGGTCCACGGCCCCGTCCGGCAGCGGGGCGACGGTGTGCGTCGCGTCGCCCTCCAGGGTCAGCCCGATGGGGAGCGCGGTGACGAGGTCGACGTAGCTGATGTTCGCGTACAGCTGGTCCGGGTTGAAGGTGAACTCGCAGAACGACCACGTCCGGCCGTAGTTCGGGTCGTTGGGCGTGGCGAACGCGGGCTCGACCAGCGAAGGACCCGGGTTGAGGAAGAAGTCCAGGGTGTCGTCACGGACGAAGTACACACGGGCGCCGTACATCTGAGGCAGCGTCAGCTCGATGGCAGGGGCGCCGGCGGCGCCCAGCGTGATGGCACAGTCGACGGGCAGCGGGGTCTGCGGCGCGGACGGCGAATCGGGACGGTACACACTGCCGTCGGCGCGCAGCAGCACCCAGCGGTCGGTGCCCTGCTCGTGCCCGGTGACATAGGCGCGGACCGTGCCGGGCAAGGACTTGTTCCGCAGGGCGAGGCGGCAGGTCGGGGGCGCCGCGTCGGCCGTGGGGCTGAGAGCGCTCCCCCAGAGGGGATACGTGGCCGCTGTCGAGGCAGCTGCGGCGCCCGTCAGAAACAGCCTGCGCGAAATCACGATGCAACTCCTGGGGTGTGGGGGGTTGGTGGGACTCAAGGGGCAGTGGGGGCCCCGGGTTCCCACTCTCCCGGGGGACCAAGAACGCGTCAAGAGTTCCTGCTGAGAGCGCTCTCAGGCATGCCCGGACGGCGATCCACGGCATGCGGTGGAAGACTCGGAGTACAGACGCGGAAATAACGGACGCGGAAACAACGGACGCGCGGAAGACAGCCGCGCGCAAGACGACGGGATCCCTTGAGGAGGGCATCATGCTCACCACCCGTTATGTGAACGGCGCCCCGAACTGGCTCGACCTCGGCACCCCCGACCTCGAAGGAGCCCGCGCCTTCTATGGCGGACTCTTCGGCTGGACGTTCCTGTCCGCGGGCCCCGAGGCCGGCGGCTACGGCATGCTCCAGTTGTCCGGCAAGACCGTCGCGGGCGCCATGACGGTCACGCCCGACCAGGGGCCGCCTTCCTGGAACGTGTACTTCCAGACCGAGGACGCCGACGCGACGGCCAAGGCCGCCGAACAGGCCGGTGGCTCCGTGCTGTTCCAGCCGATGGACGTCATGGATCAGGGCCGGATGGCGTTCCTCACCGACTCCCAGGGCGTCGGCTTCGGTATCTGGCAGCCCGCGGCCAACCCGGGCCTCGACCTCGTCACCGAGCCGGGCTCCCTGTGCTGGGCGGAGCTGTACACACCGGATGTCGCGGCGGCCAAGGCGTTCTACGGCACCGTGTTCGACTGGGTCACCACCGACGTACCGTTCCCGCAGGGCACGTACACCACCGTCCGGCCCGCGACCGGGAGCGACACCTCCATGTTCGGCGGTCTGGTACCGGTCGACATGGACCCCGCCGAGGCCCGGGGCGGGCCGTACTGGCTGCCGTACTTCGAGGTGACCGACCCCGACGCGACGGCCGCCAAGGCTCAGGAACTCGGTGGCACGGTCCGTACGCCCCCGACGGACATCCCGGACGTGGGCCGCTTCACCAAGCTGGCGGACGGCTCCGGCGCGCGGTTCGCGGTCATCAAGAGCGCGGAGTCACAGGGCTGATCGCCGAGGCCGGCAACGAGGTCGGCAAAGAGGCGGGACCCCGGTTCGAAGTGACGTTGATGCGGCGTTGAGCGAACGTTTTTCGCCCGGCGGCACCATCGGTGCCATGCAGATCGACAGTGTCATTCCGCGGGATCTCGCCTGGCAGGAGCAGGCGCTCTGCGCACAGACGGGCTCGGAGTTCTTCTTTCCGGAGCCCGGTAGCTCGGTGCGCGAGGCCAAGCGCATCTGCCGGATGTGCGAGATGCGAGCCACCTGCCTTCAGTACGCCCTCACCCACGACGAACGGTTCGGGGTCTGGGGCGGCCTGTCGGAGAAGGAACGCCAGAGCCTGCGGCGCGAGACCGGGGACGAAGGGGCGCTGCCCCTTTGACCCCGGTGCGGCGCCTCTTCGAACCGGTGGTGAGTCCGCGGGGTGAACCGGTGGTGATTGCGCGGGGTGCGGGTCAGATCCGCCCGCGCGCGGCGAGCCGTGCCTTCCTGGCCGCCAACTTCTCGTCGAACTTGCTGGCCTCCGCGTCCAGGCCGCCCATGAACAGGCCCAGTTCCTCCTGGGCGCGCACACCCTCGGGGCCGAGGCCGTCGATGTCCATGACCTTCAGGAAGCGCAACACCGGCTGGAGCACGTCGTCGTGGTGGATACGCATGTTGTAGACCTCGCCGATGGCCATCTGCGCGGCGGCCCGCTCGAAGCCCGGCATCCCGTGCCCCGGCATCCGGAAGCCCACCACGACATCCCGCACGGACTGCATTGTCAGGTCGGGCGCGAGTTCGAAGGCGGCCTTCAGCAGATTGCGGTAGAAGACCATGTGCAGGTTCTCGTCGGTCGCGATGCGGGCGAGCATCCGGTCGCAGACCGGGTCACCGGACTGGTGGCCGGTGTTGCGGTGCGAGATCCGCGTCGCCAGCTCCTGGAACGCCACATAGGCGATGGAGTGCAGCATCGAGTGCCGGTTGTCCGACTCGAAGCCCTCCGACATGTGCGCCATGCGGAACGCTTCCAGCTTGTCCGGGTCCACCGCGCGCGAGGCGAGCAGATAGTCCCGCATCACGATCCCGTGCCGGCCCTCTTCGGCGGTCCATCGGTGCACCCAGGTGCCCCAGGCTCCGTCGCGGCCGAACAGTGAAGCTATTTCGTGGTGGTAGCTCGGCAGGTTGTCCTCGGTGAGGAGATTGACGACCAGGGCGATCCGGCCGATCTCGGTGACCTTGGACTGCTCCTTGTCCCAGACCTCGCCGTCCTCGAAGTACCCCGGGAAGTTCCGCCCGTCCGACCAGGGCACATACTCATGGGGCATCCAGTCCTTGGTGACCCTCAGATGACGGTTCAACTCGGTCTCGACCACTTCCTCCAACGCGTGGAGCAGCCGGGCGTCCGTCCAGGTGGACGGCGTGCCGAGGTCGGGCGAGGTGAGAGTCACGGAGGCTCCTGGGGACGGGAGTGCTTGCGGGGGACGACAACCTACGCAGACGTAGGCTACGTATCCGTAGGTTACGCTCCCGTAGGTTAAATGCTCCGTAAAGATCGTTTGTCACATGTACAGGTCGCGGAGCCGAACCGAGAGGCAGGTCACACACCCCTCCAGCTTCTCGAACTCGCTGATGTCGACCAGCACCGGGTCATGACCCAGGTCCGCGAACAGGTCCGCCGTCTTGGGCGCGCTCGCCGCCATCAGCAGCGAGGAGCCGCCGAGCAGCACGACATGCGCCCCCGACTCCTCGGGAACCGGCAGGAAACGCGGGAACAGTGACGGCGTGTCGACCAGCGGCTCATGCCCGATGACGGTGCCGTCCGGCAGCGCGGTGACCGCCGACTTCAGATGCAGCACCTTGCTGACGGGCACCGCCACCACGCGCGCGCCGAGCGGTTCGAAGGCGGCCCGTACCTGCTGCACCCCGGCCGCGTTGGTCCGCCCACCGCGCCCCACGTAGATCGTGTCCCCCACCTTGAGGACATCGCCCCCATCGAGTGTGCCGGGATCCCACACCCAGTTGACGGACGCGCCGAGCCGGGCCACGGACTGCTCGACGCCCACCGTCTCGGCGCGGCGCGACTCGGCGCCCGGTCGGGTGATCAGGGCGACATTGCGGAACACCACGGCGGTGTCCTCCACGAACACCGAGTCCGGGCAGTCGTCCGCGGGCTCCACCTCCAGGGTTTCCCAGCCGTGCTCCCGCAGGGTCGCGGTGTAGGTCTCCCACTGGGCGAGCGCCAGCGCGGTGTCCACCGGCTCGCGCTCGATATGCGTGACGAGTCCTTCGGCGAGCCGCGGGCTGGGGCGGCGTACCAGGGCTTTCCTGCTGGGCACGGGCGATCTCCGTATCGACGGGCTCGGTCGGGGGGCTCGGCGCTCATCATGCAGCGCCACGTCCGCACCACAACACCCCCCAACCCCACTCTTAACGGGCGACGCCCCCCACCGCGTCCTCCACCGCGTCCCCCGCCGCGTCCTCCACCGTGCCCCGCACCGCGCGCCGCAGATGCCGAGCCGTCAGCGACCCCTCCGCCGCGAGCAGATCGGACGGCGTGCCCTCGAACACCACCCGGCCGCCGTGCTTGCCGCCGTCCGGGCCGAGGTCGATCACCCAGTCCGCGTGCTTGACGACGTCCATGTTGTGCTCCACGACGAGCACCGTGTTGCCGCCGTCCACCAGCCCGTCGAGCAGCGCGAGCAGGCTGTCCACATCGGCCATGTGCAGCCCGGTCGTCGGCTCGTCCAGGACGTACACGGCGCCGGTGCGGTGCAGCCGGGTCGCCAGCTTGATGCGCTGCCGTTCACCGCCCGACAGCGTCGACAGCGGCTGCCCCAGCGTCAGATACGTCAGCCCGACATCGCTGAGCGCACGCAGCCGGCGCCGTACGGAAGCGTCGGTGAAATAGTCGAGCGCCTCGTCGGCCGTCATCTCCAGGACGTCCACGACGGAACGCCCGCCGACCGTCAGGCGCCGCACCTCCGCACGGAAGCGCAGCCCGCCGCAGGTCGCGCAGGTCGTGGTGACCGGATCCATGAACGCGAGATCGCTGTGGATCACCCCGCGCCCCTGGCAGGTCTCGCACGCCCCGCGCGAGTTGAAGCTGAACAGCCCCGGGTCGGCGCCGGTCTCGCGCGCGAAGATCTTCCGTACGGTGTCCATGATCCCGAGATACGTGGCCGGCGTGGACCGGCCCGAGATACCGATCGCCGACTGGTCGACGACCACGGCATCGGGGTGCGCCGCGGTGAACGCGCGGGACACCAGCGTGCTCTTGCCGGACCCGGCGACACCCGTCACCGCCGTGAGGACGCCGGTCGGGAACTCGACGGTGACGTCCTTGAGGTTGTGCAGCGCCGCGTCCCGTACCCACAGCCCGCCGGTCGCCTTGCGCGGCTCGTCCTTGACGCCCGTTCGGCGGCGCAGGCAACGGCCCGTCTGGGTGTCCGCGCGCGTCAGGGCCTCGGGCGTCCCCTCGAAGACGACCCGGCCGCCGCCCACACCTCCGCGCGGCCCCATGTCCACGACATGGTCGGCGGCGGCGATGACATCGGGGTCGTGCTCCACCACGATGACCGTGTTGCCCTTGTCGCGCAGCCGCAGCAGCAGATCGTTCAGCCGCCCCACATCCCTCGGGTGCAGCCCGACACTCGGCTCGTCGAAGATGTACGTCATCCCGGTGAGGCTGCTGCCCAGGTGCCGCACCATCTTCAGCCGCTGCCCCTCGCCGCCCGAGAGCGTGGACGTCTCCCGGTCGAGGCTGAGATAGCCCAGGCCGATCGCCTGGATCCGCTCCAGGGCGCGCACGGCCGCCGCCGCGATCGGCCCGCCCACCGGGTGCTCCACGCGCGCGAGGACGTCGATCAGGTCGACCACCTCCATCGCCGCGCACTCGGCGATCGACAGCCCGCACACCCGGGTGGCGAGCGCCGCCTCGTTGAGCCGGGCGCCCCGGCACCGCGGGCACATCCGCTCCGCCAGGTAGCCCGCCACCAGATCGCGGGTGCGCTGACTGAGTGCCGCCAGGTCCCGGTTCACGTACAGCCGCTCGAAACGGTCGGCGAGCCCCTCGTAGTCGATCTCGAAGGTGTTCCCGGAGCTGCTGACCGTGACCTTGTGGCCCGTGCCGTCCCCGCGCATCAGGAACTCCCGCTCGGCGGCGGTGAATTCACCGACCGGTTTGTGCGTGTCCAGGGCGTGGGTGTTGAGGTACGTCTGGCCCTGCCAGGTGCCGACCGTGAACGGCGGGAAGGTGATCGCTCCCTGGGCGAGCGACTTGGCCGGGTCGAGCATGCGGTCCCAGTCGGGCCGCACCGCGCGCCCCAGGCCGTCGCAGTCCGGGCACATGCCCGCCGCGTCGTTGAAGGAGTACGCCGTCGCCTCGCCCGCGCTCGGCGTCCCGTACCGCGAGAACAGGACGCGCAGCACCGAGTAGATGTCCGTCATGGTGCCCACGGTGGAGCGGGAGTGGCCGCCGATCGGGCGCTGGTCGACCACGATCGCGGGCGACAGGTCCTCGATGACATCCGCCTGTGGCCGCTCGTACTTGGGCAGCCGGTTGCGTACGAACCAGGTGAACGTCTCGTTGAGCTGGCGCTGCGACTCGACGGCGATCGTGTCGAAGACGACCGACGACTTTCCCGACCCGGACACCCCCGTGAAGACCGTGAGCCGGTCCTTGGGGATGCGCAGGCTGACGTCCTTGAGGTTGTTCTCGCGGGCTCCGGAGATGGTGATGTAACCGTGCATGCCCTGGACGCTAGAAGGAATACCCGACAGCTTCCGGCGGGATTTCCCTGAGTTCTCCGTCCAGGAGCAGCCAGCGGGTGATGCCGAGGGACTCCAGGAACGGCAGATCGTGCCCGGCCACGATCAGCGCTCCCTCGTAGGACTCCAGGGCGGTCGTGAGCTGACGGACGCTCGCCAGGTCGAGATTGTTCGTCGGCTCGTCCAGCATCAGGAGCTGCGGCGCGGGCTCGGCGAGCATCAGCGCGGCGAGGGCCGCACGGAACCGCTCACCGCCCGACAGTGTGCCCGCCTCCTGTTGGGCCCGCGCCCCCTTGAACAGGAACCGGGCCAGCCGTGACCTGATCCGCTGCGGGGTGGCGTGCGGGGCGAACCGCGCCACGTTCTCGGCGACCGTCAGCCCGTCGTCCAGGAGGTCGATCCGCTGCGGCAGGAACCGGGCGTTCACCCATGCCGTCGCCGCGCCGGACACCGGTTCCAGCTCGCCCGCGAGGGTCCGCAGAAGCGTGGACTTGCCCGCGCCGTTGCGCCCGATCAGCGCGATCCGCTCGGGTCCGCGTACCAGGAACTCGCCGGGAACGGCCGCCGTCCGCGCGTGCCGGAGGGTCAGCGTGCGCAGGGTGAGGACGTCCCGCCCGGCCGGGACCGCCGTGGCGGGCAGGTCGACGCGGATCTCGTCGTCGTCCCGCACCGCGTCGACGGCGTCGTCCAGGCGCTCCTTCGCCGCCGCGAGCCGCTCCTCGTGCAGGAGGCGGTGCTTTCCTGCGGCGACCTGGGCCTCGCGTTTGCGCGCGCCCATGATGACCTTGGGTTCGCGTTTGGTGTCCCACATCTTCTGGCCGTACCGCTTGCGCCGGGCCAACTTGACCTGGGCGTCGGCGAGTTCCCGCTTCTGACGGCGTACGTCGGTCTCGGCGACCCGGACCATCCGCTCGGCGGCCTCCTGTTCGGCGGCGAGCGACTCCTCGTACCCGGAGAACCCGCCGCCGTACCAGGTGAGCGCGCCGTCGCGCAGATCGGCGATCCGGTCGACCAGATCGAGGAGTTCACGGTCGTGGCTGACCACGACCAGGATCCCGGTCCACGCCGAGACGGCGGCGTGGAGGCGGCGCCGCGCGTACAGGTCGAGATTGTTCGTCGGCTCGTCCAGGAGCAGGACGTCGGGCCGCTCCAGGAGCAGCGCGGCCAGCCGCAGCAGCACGGACTCGCCGCCGGACAGTTCGCCGACGGTCCGGTCGAGGCCGATGGCGCCGAGCCCGAGCGTGCCGAGGGTGGCCAGGGCGCGTTCCTCGACGTCCCAGTCGTCGCCGACGGCGGTGAAGTGCTCGTCGGCCGCGTCGCCCGCCTCGATGGCGTGCAGCGCGGCACGGGTGGCTGCGATGCCGAGGGCTTCGTCGACCCGCAGCCGGGTGTCGAGCGTGACGTTCTGCGGCAGGTATCCGATGTCGCCGGTGACGTGGACGGTGCCGTCGGAGGGCGTGAGGTCTCCCGCGATCAGCTTCAACAGGGTTGATTTTCCTGACCCGTTGACGCCGATGAGTCCGATGCTGCCGGGGCCGAAGGCGGCCTGGAGCCCGTCGAAGACGGTGGAGCCGTCGGGCCAGTTGAAGGACAGGGAGGTACAGGTGAGCGACGAAGTGCGGCTGGAGCGGTTGGAGCGGCTGGACATGCGGCCTCGCGGTGGCTGGATACGGTCAGGGCGACTCGTACGGGACACCGCGCGGGCGGACGGCGGAGGCGGGGAGCACGTTCCCGGGGCGGGGGAGTGTTCCCGGAGCGGTCGTCGGCATGGTCCTCGGGAGCGTGCCCGGCGCAAGCGCTTCGGGCCCGTGTGAGGGCTTAGGGCGCGTGCGGAGGGTGCCGAGGATGCGGAGGGACGGCTCGACGGCCGAGGTCGCCCGCGACGCACACAGCGGCAGAGCGGCTGTGTGACGCGGTGTCTCACGACCTCAGTAGAGCAACGTCCTTCTCCTGTCGGGGCGGCGGAATTCCTCTTCACGGTAGAAAGTCGAGGTGGGCCGGGTCAAGCCTTTATCGTGGCGGTCGACGGCGCCCCGACCCGCGCCGCTTCTGGAGGATGCCTCGTGCCCAACGGCCCGCTCTCACTGCCCGCCCGGCTCTATCTGCTCTCCTGGGACACCGCGAAGCTCAAGATCACCGGTGCCAGCCATCTGGGCCATCTGGTCAGAGCGGGCGCGCTCACCGAACTGGCCCTGGGCGGACTCCTCGTGGACGACGACGGCGTCGTCAAGCCCGTCGACCCGGACGCCCGCACCGGCGATCCCGTCCTGGACGGCCTCATGGAGCTGATCGAGGAGTCACGGCCACGCAAGTGGAAGAGCTGGGTCACCTCACGGGCCGGAGTCACCCTCGACGCCGTACGCGCCCAACTCGTCGCCAACGGCCAACTGCGCGCCGACCGCAGGCGCGTCCTGGGTGTCTTCCCGTCCGTCGACTACTCGCTGGAGGGCGTCAGGACGGTGGACGCGCTGCGCGAGGAGGCCCTGGCCGTCCTGCGCGGTCCGCTCCCCGTCGACCAGGTGTCCGACCGGGACGCCGCCCTGGTCGCGCTGGCCGCCGCCGGAGAGGTACGCACCCTCGCCTCCGGCAAGGAACGCAAGCTCCACAAGCAGCGCATCGAGGAACTGGGCGAACGCGCCGGAGCGGCGGCGCCCGCCCTGCGCAAGGCGATCCAGGAGGTGCGCACGGCGATGATCGTGACGATCACGACGGCGACGGCGACAGGGGCGGCTACGAGCAGTTGACGGGCACGCCTTCACGTACGTCGGGCACGGGCCTTCAGGTAGAGGTCGGATTCCTGCCAGCCGTCAGCCATGGCGCCGTGATGAGGTCGACGGCATGACGCATGAGACGCGGACCTCCGCCACGACGCACGACCTCCGCGCGCGGGCGCTCGACTTCCGGGCCCTGCACCGCGCGGGCACGCCTTTGGTCCTGCCCAACGCCTGGGACCTCGCGAGCGCCCGCGTGGTCGAGGAGGCCGGTGCCGCGGCGGTCGCCACCACCAGCGCGGGACTCGCCTGGGAACTCGGCGCCGCGGACGGCGACCGGCTGGACCGGGACCGCGCCCTGGACGCCGTGGCGCGGATCGCGGCGGCCGTCGCGGTGCCGGTCACCGCGGACATCGAGGCGGGGTACGCGGCCGATCCGAAGGGTGTCGGCGAGACGATCCGCCTGGTACTCGCGGCCGGTGCCGTGGGCGTCAACATCGAGGACGCCGCGTACGACGGCTCCGGACCGCTGCGACCCGTGGCCGAACAGGCGGAACGCATCCGGGCCGCACGCGAGTCGGCCGACGCCGAGGGGGTGCCGCTGTTCGTCAACGCGCGCGTGGACACCTATTTGCGGGCCGTGGGGGAGCCCGAGCAGCGGCTGTCCGCGACGCTGGAACGGGCCGCCGCCTTTGTCGCCGCCGGCGCCGACGGGGTCTTCGTGCCGGGTTCCGTGGAACCGGACACCGTACGCGCGCTCGCCGACGGGATCGACGCACCGCTGAACATCATGGTCTGGCCGGGCGCCCCCACGGTCGCCGAACTGGCCGCGCTGGGCGTCGCCCGGATCAGCGTCGGCTCGGGCATCGCCCAGGCCGTGCACGCACTGGTCCGCAGGGCCGCCCACGAAGTACTGACCGAGGGCACCTACGACGCGCTGGCCGGTGGCGCCGACTTCGGGGAGCTGAACGCCCTCTTCGGGCGGCCGTGATCAGCGGACATGCTCACCATGCGTGCTCAGCGGCCGTGATCAGCAGGCGCCACCCATCAGTTCGGCGAGGTCGTGGTCCAGGTCGATCTGGCGGTGCTCCCGGCCGACCGGGACCAGTGCCGTGGCGCGCTTGAGGAAGCGGCGCAGCTCACCGCTGTGGATGTGCACGATCGCGGTGCCCTCGGGGGCGTGGAACTCCATGACGGTGCGGTCGTACCCGTACGGACGCACCCGTACGTCGCCGTCCCCGGCCGGCTCGTCCAGGCCGGTGGCGAGGAGTTCCCGCGCGAACGTCCAGCACACCTCGACGCCCTCCAGCGTGGAGGGGGCCGGGAAGGTCATCCGGACGGCGAAGGGATCCCGGCTGTCGTAGCGCAGCGTGGCCGGGATCGTGGGCATACGGGGCGCGGCGGCCACCAGGCGGGCCTCCACGGCTTGCTCGATGACGAGGGACAACGCCTGCCTCCTGGTGATTGCGGTGACGACCGGGCCGGTGCCCCAGTCGGCCGAACTGATTCCGCCGGGCACTTGGATAGACGAAGAAGCGACCCGATCCGTGCACCGGAATCCCTAGTGATGTCTGTCACGGCAGCGGATTTCGCGGCGCGGCGCCGCTGAAGTTCGCGCGGGGAGTTCGCGTGGGGGGTCCGGCCGGCGCGGACGGGCGAGGGCGTCTGGACGGGAGGTGTCCCGTGGGCTAGCTTCGCCCGCCATGAGGGCCATGGGGAACATGAGGCGTATGGGGCGGACGACGGCGGCGATGCTGGGGGGACTGGCACTCACGGCGGCGCTCGCGGCACCCGCGCAGGCAGCCGGCGCCGGAGGCTCCCAGGACGCCGAGGGCGGCCGGCACGAACTGGGCTGGCGGCTCCAGGACAGCGGCAGCGACGCCCGCTTCCGTGGACTCGCCGCCGTCGACCGGCGCACCGCCTGGGCCGCGGGCTCCGGAGGCACCGTGCTGCGGACCACGGACGGCGGCCGGACCTGGCGTGACATGTCGCCGACCGGCGCCGAGGGGCTGGAGTTCCGGGACGTCGAGGCGTTCGACGCGCGGCGCGCGGTGGTCCTCGCGATCGGCGAGGGCGATGCCTCACGGGTGCTGCGCACCGACGACGGGGGAGCGACCTGGACCGAGGCGTTCCGCAACACGGACCCGAGGGCCTTCTACGACTGCGTCGCCTTCTTCGACCACCGCAACGGCCTCGCGATGAGCGACCCGGTCGACGGCAAGTACCGCATCCTGTCGACGCGGGACGGCGGACGGTCCTGGACGGTGCTGCCGAGCGACGGGATGCCGCCCGCGCTGACCGGCGAGGCCGGGTTCGCGGCGAGCGGCCAGTGCCTGGTCACGTCCGGTACGCGGGACGTGTGGCTGGCGACGGGCGGGGGCGCACGCGCGCGGGTGCTGCATTCCGCGGACCGGGGGCGCACCTGGACGGCCACCGACACGCCCATCCCCGCGGGCGATTCCGCGCGCGGAGTGTTCGCGGTCGCCTTCCGGGACCGTGCGCACGGCATCGCGGTCGGCGGCGACTACCGCGCCGATCAGGCGTCGCCCGACGCGGCGGCGGTCACCGGTGACGGCGGCCGTACCTGGGGACCTTCGGCGCAGCCGCCGCCCGCCTACCGCTCGGGCGTGGCCTGGCTGCCGCGTTCCCTCGCGCACGGTGTGGGCGCCCGGCACGCGGCGCTCGCGGTCGGCCCCACCGGCACCGATCTGACGAAGGACGGCGGCCGGACCTGGCGGACCGTCGACACGGGCTCGTACGACACCGTGGACTGCACGGCGGACGGAACGTGCTGGGCGGCGGGCGAGAAGGGCCGCATCGCGCGCGCGGAACCCGCTTCAGGGCACTCCTCAGGGCACTCCTCAGGACACTGACGGCTGCCGGTACGGGGCGAGTTCGGGCGCCGTCTTCGTCGCGATGAACTCGGTGATCCGGTACGCGCACACGCCTTTTGTGACGAACGGGTCGGCGGCGGTGATCGCCTCCATCGCGGCGCGGTCGTCGCCCACGGCCAGGATCACCCCGCCGTCACGGGGGTTCTTGCGCCCCGACGCGATGAAGACGCCCGCCGTGTACTGCTCGTCCAGCCAGTCGACATGCTCGGCGAGCAGCGGCTCCACGGCGTCGAGCGGTGCGGTGTAGGTCAGTTCCAGTACGAACATGATCGCGACCCTACCGGCGGTGACGGGGGCGGTGGCGGCGCGGGCCGTGGGCGCTCTGTCGGTGGCGCCGCGTACGCTCGGCGGCACCATGACATCCTCCGCACCCGCTCCGCGCACCGGCCCGCCCTCCCATGTTCCGCTGCCCGCCGACTGGCCCACCACCGAGGCGCAGGCACGCGCGGTGCAGGACGAGTTGAGGGGCCGCGTGGTGCGCGAGGAGCAGGGGCCGGTACCGGGGACCGGACGGGTGACGGGAGTCGACGTCGCCTATGACGACGCGCGTGACCGGGTCCTCGCGGCGGCCGTCGTCCTCGACGCCGCGACTCTGACGGTGATCGAGCAGGCCACCGCCGTCGGTCGGGTCTCCTTCCCGTACGTCCCCGGGCTGCTGGCGTTCCGTGAGATCCCCACCGTGGTCGCCGCCCTGGAGGCCCTGAGCGGCGATCCCGGGCTCGTCGTGTGCGACGGGTACGGGCTCGCCCACCCGCGCCGGTTCGGGCTGGCCAGTCACCTGGGCGTGCTGACCGGGCTGCCGACGATCGGCGTCGCCAAGAACCCGTTCACCTTCACGCACACGGAACCGGGCACCACGCGCGGGTCGGTGGCGCCGCTGCTGGACGGCGCCGAGGAGGTGGGCGCGGCACTGCGTACACAGGACGGGGTCAAACCGGTGTACGTATCGGTCGGCCACCGGGTCTCCCTGCCCACCGCCTGCGCCCACACCCTCCACCTCACCCCGCACTACCGCCTCCCGGAAACAACCCGCCGCGCCGACTCCGTCTGCCGCCAATCCTTGACGGACCTCACGACCTGACCGCGAGAGTCCGCGCGGGTTCTTTCGGCGGAACCGGGAATCAGCGCGTCGCCGCCACGCGGAACGTGATGCCCGCCTCGCGCAGCCGCGCCGTCAAGGCGTCGCCCATCGCCGTTGCCGTGGTGACCTGGCCCGCGGTCGGCGGGAGGTCGTCGAAGGCCAGGGACAGGGCCGACTCGGCGAGCATCTTGGCCGTTTCGCCGTAGCCGGGGTCGCCGCCCGAGACCTCGGTGAAGACGCGCCGCCCACCGCCCTCGCCGACGAACCGCACCGAGAACCGGCTCCGGGCCCGCCGCGCCTCATCGGGACCGTCACCCGGCCGCACCCGGTCCGTGAGGCGGCGCCGTGCGGCCGGCACCTGCGCCGCGGCGAACAGCGCGCCCATCGCCGCCGCACCGCCCACCGCGACCGGAAGGTGCCGCACCGCCGCGTACTCCCGGTAGCGGAAGTCCGGCCCGTACCGCTCCAGGGCCCGCGCGGAGCGCTGCACCACCCGCATGTCGATCGTCGGGAGGGGCAATGCCCACGCCCCGACCTCCTTGGCGAACCGGGGCGCCCCGGTCGTCGCGTACGCCTGCCGCCCCACCACGCGCGGTTCGTGCCGCTTGCGGTCCCGCGCCGCCTCGGCCATCTGCCGCCGGCGGGCGAACTGGCCGAGCGCCGACGCGAAGGTTCCGCCCGAGAAGGTCGCGTCGGCGCTGACGAACCCGTCGATCCGCAGCGGCACCCCTTCCGGCAACTGCCCCACCGTGAAGTACACGCCCAGGTCGTGCGGGATCGAGTCGAACCCGCACGCGTGCACCAGCCGCGCACCGGTCTCCCGCGCGCGTACGTCGTGCCGCACATAGGTGAGGTCGACGAATTCCGGCTCACCCGTCAGATCCACGTAGTCCGTGCCCGTGTCCGCGCAGGCCGCCACCAGGTCATGGCCGTAGGTGATGTACGGGCCGACGGTGGTCGCCAGCACGCGCGCGTGGAGCGCGAGTTCGCGCAGCGATGCCGGGTCGGCGACGTTCGCGTGCAGTACGGCGACGTCCCCGGCGCCCGGCGCGAGGGCTATCAGCCGTTCGCGCAGCCGCTCCAGCTTCCCCGCGTCGCGCCCGGCGACGGCCCACCGCAGCCTCTCGGGCGCGTGCGCGGCGAGGTACTCCGCGGTGAGTGCGCCCACGAAACCCGTCGCCCCGAAGAGGACGACGTCGTACGTGCGATCCGAGTGATCCGCCCTGCCCTGCCCGCTCATGACACCTCTCAGCCCGGCACCGCGCCGTTGTCGGTGGCTGAGGCTAGCGTGGGGGAACGAGGGCCAGGGACCCGGAGGTGACCATGGCGGCGGCGAAGCGCGCACGGACGACGTGGGAGCGGGCACGCGCGTTCGCGCTCGGCCTCCCGGGCGCCGTCGAGGAGAGCCGTCGCGCGATAGCGACGAAGCGGCTGATCACGGAGCTGGACGCGGAGCTGGACGTGGCGCCGCGCCGCTGACTTGGGCCGATCGGCACGCGACATCCGATGAGCGCCGGGCACATTTCTAAGCGCTTGCTCGTTCAGGGTTGTGTGGGCACAACGCCCTCCATAACATCCTTGGTGTTACATCAGTTGTGTCAGATCTTGTGGCGGAACCTCGTATCAGACCTTCGGGGGCTCGATGACGGCGACAGAGGCGGCAAGGCCGGGCCCGGTGCCGGACCCAGGGCCGGGTCCGCTCGTGGGCATCCGTGTGGTGGAGCTGGCGGGCATCGGACCGGGCCCGTTCGCCGGCATGCTCCTGGCCGACCTCGGCGCCGACGTCGTACGGGTCGACCGTCCCGGCGGCTCCGGCCTCGCCATCAACCCGGAGTACGACGTCACGAACCGCAACAAACGCTCCGTCCTGGTCGACCTCAAGGCCCCGGAAGGCCCCGGTCTCGTCCTCGACCTGGTGGAGCGCGCGGACATCCTGATCGAGGGCTACCGCCCCGGCGTCGCCGAGCGCCTGGGCGTCGGTCCCGAAGCCTGCCGCGCCCGCAACCCCCGCCTGGTGTACGGCCGGATGACCGGCTGGGGCCAGGACGGACCGCTCGCCGCGCGCGCGGGGCACGACATCGCGTACATCGCCCGCACCGGCACTCTCGGCCTGATCGGCCGCCCCGACGAACCGCCGACGGTCCCCGTCAATCTCGTCGGGGACTTCGCGGGCGGCTCCCTGTACCTCGTCGTGGGCGTGCTCGCCGCCCTGCACCACGCGCGCGCGACGGGCACCGGACAGATCGTGGACGCCGCGATCGTGGACGGCGCGTCGCATCTCGCCTCGATGCTCCACGGCATGCTCGCGGCCGGTGGCTGGCAGGACCGGCGCGGGGCGAACCTCCTGGACGGCGGCTGCCCGTTCTACGGATGCTACGAGACGGCGGACGGCGGCCATATGGCCGTCGGCGCCCTTGAGCAGCAGTTCTACGACGAGTTCATCACCCTGCTCGGCCTCGACGGCATCGCGCCCGCGCGCAAGGACATGGCCCGTTGGGACGAACTGCGCGAGGCGGTCACCGCCCGCTTCAGGACCCGTACCCGCGCCGAGTGGACCGAGGTGTTCGAGGGCTCCGACGCGTGCGTGGCGCCCGTCCTCTCGCTGCGCGAGGCACCCCACGACCCGCACCTCGCGGCCCGCGGCACCTTCGTGGAGCACGGCGGCATCACCCAGCCCGCCCCGGCGCCCCGCTTCTCCGAGACCCCGTCGGCGATACGGCGCGGGCCCGCGCAACCGGGCGCCGACACCGCGGACGTGGCCCGTGACTGGGACCTGCCGCACCTCACCACCCACCCAGACCGCCCGCGACCGGCCCCAGAAGACTCCCAGTGACCCCACCCGGCCGACCCTCGGCGAAAGGCACGAGCGTGACCACCGAAGCGTATGTGTACGACGCGATCCGCACCCCGCGCGGACGCGGCAAGGCCAATGGTGCCCTGCACGGCACCAAGCCGATCGACCTCGTCGTCGGCCTCATCCACGAGATCCGTGACCGGTTCCCCGGCCTCGACCCGGCCGCGATCGACGACATCGTCCTCGGCGTCGTCGGGCCGGTCGGCGACCAGGGCTCCGACATCGCGCGGATCGCCGCCATCGCCGCCGGTCTGCCCGACACCGTCGCCGGCGTCCAGGAGAACCGCTTCTGTGCCTCAGGGCTGGAAGCGGTCAACCTGGCCGCGATGAAGGTCCGTTCGGGCTGGGAGGACCTGGTGCTCGCGGGTGGCGTCGAGTCGATGTCACGGGTGCCGATGGCATCGGACGGGGGCGCCTGGTTCGCCGACCCGATGACCAACTTCGACACCGGCTTCGTACCGCAGGGCATCGGCGCCGACCTCATCGCCACCATCGAGGGCTTCTCGCGGCGCGATGTGGACGAGTACGCCGCCCTGTCGCAGGAGCGTGCCGCCGCGGCGTGGAAGGACGGCCGCTTCGAGAAGTCGGTCGTCCCGGTCACCGACCGCACGGGACTCGTCGTCCTCGACCACGACGAACACCTGCGCCCCGGCACCACTGCTGATTCGCTCGGCAAGCTGAAGCCGTCCTTCGCGGACATCGGCGATCTGGGCGGCTTCGACGCCGTCGCGCTCCAGAAGTACCACTGGGTCGAGAAGATCGACCACGTCCACCACGCGGGTAACTCCTCCGGCATCGTCGACGGCGCCGCCCTGGTCGCCATCGGCTCGAAGGAGGTGGGGGAGCGGTACGGACTGCGGCCCCGCGCGCGGATCGTGTCGGCGGCGGTCTCCGGCTCCGAGCCGACCATCATGCTCACCGGGCCCGCGCCCGCGACCCGCAAGGCGCTCGCCAAGGCCGGGCTGACCATCGACGACATCGACCTGGTCGAGATCAACGAGGCGTTCGCCGCGGTCGTTCTGCGCTTCGCCAAGGACATGGGGCTGTCCCTGGACAAGGTCAATGTGAACGGCGGCGCCATCGCGCTCGGCCACCCGCTCGGCGCCACCGGCGCGATGATCCTCGGCACGCTCGTGGACGAACTGGAGCGCCGCGATCTGCGCCGCGGCCTCGCCACGCTCTGCGTCGGCGGCGGCATGGGCATCGCCACTGTCGTCGAGCGTCTCTGACCGTCCGTCCCGGCACACCCCCTTACGGAGAAAGCAGCCATGGCAGCCACCCCATCAAGGCCACAGAGCACCACCATCCGCTGGGAACAGGACGACACCGGCATCGTCACCCTCGTCCTCGACGACCCCGACCAGTCCGCCAACACCATGAACCAGGCGTTCACGTCGTCCCTGACGGCCGTCGCCGACCGCCTTGAGGCCGAGCGTGACACGGTGCGCGGGATCATCTACGCCTCCGCCAAGAAGACCTTCTTCGCGGGCGGCGACCTCAAGGAGATGATCCAACTCGGCCCCGGACAGGCCCAGGTGGCGTTCGACACCGGCATGGGCATCAAGCGGGACCTGCGCCGCATCGAGACCCTGGGCAAGCCCGTGGTCGCCGCGATCAACGGCGCCGCGCTCGGCGGCGGTTACGAGATCGCGCTCGCCAGCCACCACCGCGTCGCCCTCGACACCCCCGGCACCAAGATCGGTCTCCCGGAGGTCACGCTCGGCCTGCTGCCCGCGGGCGGCGGTGTCACCCGGACCGTACGCCTCCTCGGCATCACCGACGCCCTGCTGAAGGTCCTCCTCCAGGGCACCCAGTACAGCGCACCGCGCGCGCTCGACGCCGGACTCGTTCACGAAGTCGCGGCCACGCCCGAGGAGTTGCTGGCCAAGGCGCGCGCCTTCATCGACGCCAACCCCGAGTCGCAGCAGCCCTGGGACCGGCCCGGCTACCGCATCCCGGGCGGCACTCCGGCGCATCCCAAGTTCGCCGCCAACCTGCCCGCCTTCCCCGCCAACCTCAAGAAGCAGACCGGCGGAGCCCCTTACCCCGCGCCGCGCAACATCCTCGCGGCGGCCGTCGAGGGCTCCCAGGTCGACTTCGAGACCGCCCAGACCATCGAGGGCCGCTACTTCACCGAGCTGGTCACCGGCCAGATCGCGAAGAACATGATCCAGGCGTTCTTCTTCGACCTCCAGGCAGTCAACTCCGGCGCGAACCGCCCCCAGGGCACCGCACCGCACACGGTCCGCAAGGTCGCCGTGCTCGGCGCCGGGATGATGGGCGCGGGCATCGCCTACTCCTGTGCCCGCGCGGGCATCGACGTCGTCCTCAAGGATGTGTCGGCCGACGCGGCGGCCCGCGGCAAGGCGTACTCGGAGAAGCTCTGCGCCAAGGCCGTGTCCCGAGGCCGTACCAGCCAGGAGAAGGCCGACGCGCTGCTCGCGCGGATCACGCCCACCGCCGATCCCGCGGATGTCGCGGGCTGCGACGCCGTCATCGAGGCCGTCTTCGAGGACCCGGCGCTCAAGCACAAGGTGTTCCAGGAGATCCAGCATCTCGTGGAACCGGACGCGCTGCTCTGCTCCAACACCTCCACACTGCCGATCACCGTCCTCGCCGAGGGCGTCGAGCGGCCCGCCGACTTCATCGGCCTGCACTTCTTCTCGCCCGTCGACAAGATGCCGCTCGTGGAGATCATCAAAGGCGAGGGCACCGGCGAGGAGGCGCTGGCCCGCGCCTTCGACCTGGTCCGGCAGATCAGGAAGACGCCGATCGTCGTCAACGACTCGCGCGGCTTCTTCACCTCGCGCGTCATCGGCCAGTTCATCAACGAGGGCGTCGCGCTGGTCGCCGAGGGCGCCGAGCCCGCATCCGTCGAACAGGCGGCGGCGCAGGCCGGGTACCCGGCGAAGGTGCTGTCCCTGATGGACGAGCTGACGCTGACCCTGCCCCGCAAGATCCGTAACGAGTCGAAGCGGGCCGTCGAGGAGGCGGGCGGCACCTGGGACCCCCATCCCGCCGAGGCTGTCATCGACCGCATGGTCGACGAGTTCGGCCGCACCGGCAGGAGCGGCGGCGCGGGCTTCTACGACTACGTGGACGGCAAGCGGGCCGGTCTCTGGCCGGGCCTGCGCGAGCACTTCACCAAGGACGGCGTCGACATCCCGTTCCGGGACATGCGCGAACGCATGCTGTTCTCCGAGGCGCTGGACACCGTGCGCCTCCTGGAGGAAGGCGTCCTCACGTCGGTCGCTGACGCCAACATCGGCTCCATCTTCGGCATCGGCTTCCCCGGCTGGACGGGGGGCGTGCTCCAGTACATCAACGGGTACGAGGGCGGGCCCGCCGGATTCGTGTCCCGCGCACGAGAGTTGGCGGCCCGCTACGGAGACCGCTTCACCCCGCCGGCCCTCCTGGTGGAGAAGGCGGAACGCGGGGAGACCTTCACGGACGCCTGACGGCAGGGGAGTGGGGCGCCGGCACTCGCCGGTGCCCCATGGTCACTTCCTGAGCCACTCCCCCAGCTCCTCCTTGAGCGAGCGCTGGAACGCGGTCACCAGGGCCTGCACGACCAGGGGCTGCATATGGGCGGACAGGGACTTCATCGCCGCGACATGTGCCTGGTCGGCGGATCCTTCGCGGTAGAGGTCGCCCACCTCGTCGCGGAACATCCGGGACAGCTCGTGGGCCGCCTCGCGCGCGTGCCGCAGGAGAACGGTACGGGCGGCGAGGATCGTCTCATGGGCGATCGGCACGTCCAGCAACTGCGTGCCCAGGCGGAGCAGGCCCCGGTCGGCACGGAAGATGTCGGGGTCGTCGGTGCGGGTGAGCACGCCCATCGCGGCGAGCCGTTCCACGTCCTCGTCACTGAGGGCGCGCGTCGCCCGCCGCTCCAGTTCCGCGCGCGTCACGTCCTCCGGCGTGTCCGGCGCCCAGGAGGCCACCACGGCACGGTGCAGGGCGAGGTCGTGCGCGGTCAGATCCGGCGGTAGCTGCTCCAGATACCGTTCGATGGCGGCCAGTGTCATGCCCTGGTGCTGCAACTCCTCGATGAGACCGAGCCGCGCCACATGGTCCTGCCCGTAGAGGCCCACCCGGCGGGCGCCGATCACCGGCGGCGGCAGCAGCCCCCGGGTGCCGTAGAAGCGGATCGTCCGAACGGTCACGCCCGCCCGCGCGGCCAGCTCGTCGACGGTCAGCGTCGCGTCCGGTGCGTCCGTCGTCATCCCAGCTCCCAGCTCCGTACGGGTCCACCACGGGCCCCTGATCACCGTGCAACAGTATTGCTGTCACACAGCAGCCGCGCCCTTTGTCAGTGGCGGCCCGTACGGTGGCGTCATGTCGGAGATCACGTACGTCCGGGGGGACGCCACCACGCCGTTGGGCAAGGGCGTCAAGGTGATCGCCCATGTCTGCAACGACATCGGGGGCTGGGGCAAGGGCTTCGTCCTGGCCGTCTCGCGCCGCTGGCCGGAGGCCGAGGCGGCCTACCGGGCGTGGCACCGGGACCGCGCCCGGAACGACTTCGGGCTCGGCGCGGTGCAGCTCGTCAGGGTCGACCGCTTCGTATGGGTGGCAAACATGATCGGCCAGCGGGGCATCCGCACCGGCAGCAAGGGCGTCCCGGTGCGGTACGAGGCGATGGACACCGCGCTCGGCACCCTGGCGGACCGGGCCGTCGAGCTGGGGGCTTCCGTGCACATGCCGCGAATCGGGTGCGGGCTGTCCGGCGGGAAGTGGTCCCGCGTCGAACCGCTGATAACCGAGCGGCTCGTCGCCCGGGGTGTGGCGGTGACGGTGTACGACCATGACGGATAGGGGCCCGGCTTAAAGGAGCGGAGACATCTCAACTCCCTTTGGTACGAGCGTTGTTGTGGACGTACGAACGGGTAGGTCATCGGTATGTACCTCGTCCCCGCCGACATCGGTCCGCTCCATCCGAAGGTGGAGGAACTCGCCGTCGCGCTGCCCGTGTTCGCGCTCTGTCTGTTCGCCGTCGCCCGAGCGCTGCCCCGGTTGCATCGCGCGCGGGCCCGGCGCGACGACCGTACGCACGGTGCCGCGCGGCGCGCCGAAGCGGTGCGGGCCCGAGCCGAGCGGGAGCGGGCCGAGACGGTGGCCGTACTCGCCGAAGCCGGACGCGACGCATCCCGCACCTCGCGGCGAGCCTCCGACACCAGCGCCCACACCGACATCGCCCCGGTCACCGAGGCCCACATGGACGGCCCGCGCGAGCGGGACACCGCCACCGCGGCCGGTCAGGTCAGGACGGAGGCGCGGCGGGCCGAGGTCGAGGCCGAACTGCGACTCACCGTCTCCGAGCTGGCCTCCGATCTCGCGGCCCGCATCGTGGGCGAGCGCCTTTCGGAACCCGGGTCGAGGTCACACGGCTGAGCTGCGGGATTCCCCGGCCGTAAGGGCTCCATAATGGACATATGCCGCAAAACGCCGGGTATGTCAGCATCGGGTCGCCGTCAGCCCCGCCGACTCCTTCGGACCCGTCGCCCCCACCCCCCGACGGCATCCTCTGGGACATCGTCGGAGACATCCGTACCCTGCTCTCCCTGTCCTCCGCGCTCGCCCTCCAGGTCGCCCACCCGGCCGTAGGCGCCGGCGTCGACGACCACTCGGTGTTCCGCACCGACCCCTGGGGCCGCGCCGAACGCTCCCTGCGCTCGCTGCTGCTCTGGGTCTACGGGGGAGAGGCCGCCGTCGCCGAGGGCCGCAGGCTGCGCCGGCTGCACCGCACGATCAAGGGCACCGACGCCCACGGCCGCCCCTATCACGCACTGACACCACACCACTACGCATGGGTGCACGCCACCGGATTCCCCGTGATGCGGCACGCGCGCGGATACCTGTGGCAGCGCCCCTACACGGACGCCGAGGAGCGACGGCTCTACGGGGAGTGGCTGCGGGTCGGCCGGGTGCTCGGTCTGCGTGACCGGGACATGCCGCAGACGGTCGAGGAGTTCTGGCCGTACTACCGCGAAGTGCTGGCCCACGAGGTGGAGCTGACGAAGATCGCGGCGGAGCTGACCACCGTCGACCCGACGGTTCCACCGCCCGACCGGGGCCCCCTCCTGGTCCGGCTCCCGCTACGGGCCCTGTGGCCGCTGCTGCGCGGACCGTTCGCCCGGTTCCGCCGCTTCCTCACCGTGGGCCTGCTGCCCCCGGAGGCCCGCGAGGCGATCGGCCTCCCGTGGACGGCCCGCCAGGAACGCCGACTGCGCCACTTCGGGAGGGCGGTCGCCCGACTGGTCCCCCTGCTCCCGGACCGGGTCAGATACCTGCCGATGGCACGCGAAGCGAGGCGGCGCCACGGCGTGCGACAGGTGCAATAGGGCAGGTGGGAAGAACCCCCGGCCGCGCTTCGCAGCCAGGCCGGGGGTCCCCAAGCTCACCGCAGTTGCGAACGGGCGATGTCCGCCCACGACTTGGGCGCGTCCGGCACCCCGGCAGCCCGAACACCCGGCAGGGCAGGCCGCTCCGTGGCGTACAGCCAGGTGTCGAACAGCGCCCCCAACGACTTCCCGGACACCTTCTCCGCGTACCGCACGAACTCGGCCACGGTCGCGTTGCCGTACGCCTTCTTCTTCGGCCAGCCCTTCAGGATCTTGAAGAACGACTGGTCGCCGATCTCGTTCCGCAGCGCCTGGAGCGCGAGTGCCCCGCGGTCGTACACGGCGCCGTCGAACTGGTTCTCCGGACCGGGGTCACCGGGCGCGACCTTCCAGAACGGGTCGTCGGCCGGGTGTGACGCGTACACGTAGTCGGCGAGTTCCTGCGCGGTCCCCTCGCCCTCCTTCTCGGACCAGAGCCATTGGCTGTAGCTCGCGAAGCCCTCGTTCAGCCAGATGTCCTTCCAGCCGTGGACCGAGACACTGTCGCCGTACCACTGGTGCGCCAGCTCATGGACGACGACGGACACGTTGGAGCCGTTCGCGAACTGCCTCGGGCTGTAGAACGGCCGCGTCTGGGTCTCCAGCGCGAACCGGCTCGGCACATTCGGCACATACCCGCCGAGCGTGTCGAAGGGATACGGCCCGAACACGCTCTCCAGCCACTCGGCGGCCTCCGTGGTCCGCTCCACGCTGGCCCGCGCGGCCCCGGCGTTGGCGCCGAGATCCTTGCTGTAGGCGTTCAGGACGGGCAGTCCGGACGCGGTCGTGTCGGTCGTGATGTCGAACTTGCCCACGGCGAGCGTCGCCAGATACGTCGCCTGCGGCTTCGCCGAGCGCCAGTTGTAGCGGGTCCAGCCCAGCTTCGAACTGGTCGACTGGAGCACCCCGTTGGAGATGGCCTGCGTCCCGTCGGGCACGGACACCGACACGTCGTAGGTGGCCTTGTCCCGCGGGTGGTCGTTCGACGGGAACCACCAGGCCGCCGCCTCGGGCTCGTTCGCGGCGACCCCGCCGTCCGGGGTGCGCTGCCAGGAGGTGAACCCGTACAGCTTCACCTCGGACGGCTTGCCCGCGTACTTCACGACGACCGTGACGGGGGTGCCCTTCGGCAGCCCGGCGGCCGGCGTGATCTCCAGCTCCTGGACGCCCGACGTGGTGAACGTCGCCTTCTTGCCGTTGACCCGCACCTCACTGGCCTTCAGACCGAGGTCGAGGTTGAAACGTGACAGGTTCTGGGTGGTGGTGGCGAGGATCGTCGCCGTGCCTTCGAGGAGGTCGGTCGTCGGCTGGTACTTCAGCCGCAGGTCGTAGTGGGAGACGTCGTATCCGCCGTTCCCGTAGTCCGGATAGTAGGGATCGCCGATACCCGGCGCCCCGGGCGTGTAGTCGGCGGCCGTTGCCGGGATCGCCAGCAGCAGGGAGGCCGCGAGCGCGCCCGGGACGATGAGTCTGCGGTGCACGGAAGCTCCAAGTCATGGGGGTACAAGGACCGTTCGACCCTATTCAGCCCCTGGTGCCCCAGTCATGTCCATGGCCCCCGCCGTCACACGATCGCCATTCGGCCGACACGGGCGGATCTTTCGCCTGGACGGTCTCCTGGCGCAGAAGGCCCTCTTTTGCAAGGGAGTTGACCGGAGTACCTTCCGCGCATGTCGATACGTGCGCGTCGACCGCGCTTCATCCGCAGCATGCTCGTGACCGCCGCCACGGCCGCCCTCGTGATCACCGGCGTCCTGCCGTCGAACGCCGCCCAGACCACCGGCCCCTCCGCGTCGGCCGCGACCAGTTCCGGCCACCTGGTACGCGAGAGCAAGCCCGTATACGCGTACGACACCGCCGTCCGTGAATCGGTCTGGGTCGACACCGGGCTCGACGGCGACGGCGACGGCAAGGACGACCGTGTCGCCGTCGACATCGTGCGGCCCCGCGAACCCGCCGCCCAGGGCCGCAAGGTGCCGGTCATCATGGACGCCAGCCCGTACTACTCGTGCTGCGGACGCGGCAACGAGGGCCAGAAGAAGACCTACGACGCGCAGGGCAATCCGGTCGGCTTCCCGCTCTACTACGACAACTACTTCGTGCCGCGCGGCTACGCCTTTGTCGCCGTCGACCTCGCCGGCACCAACCGCTCCGACGGCTGTGTGGACGTCGGCGGACGCTCCGACATCCAGTCCGCGAAGGCCGTGATCGACTGGCTGAACGGCCGCGCACGCGCCTACACGACCCGCACCGGCGCCACCCGCACCCAGGCGTCCTGGACCAACGGCCGCACCGGCATGATCGGCAAGAGCTATGACGGCACCGTCGCCAACGGCGTCGCGGCCACCGGCGTGCGCGGCCTGGAGACGATCGTCCCGATCAGCGCGATCTCCTCCTGGTACGACTACTACTTCTCCAAGGGCGCCCCGCTCTACGACTCCGGCCCCGAGTGGCTGTCCGACGCCGTCGAAAGCCCCGAGGCCCGCGCCCGCTGCGCCGCCGTACAGAAGCGGCTTGTCGACGAAGCTCCCCGCACCGGTGACTGGACCCGGCTGTGGGACGAGCGGACCTATGTGCCCGACGCGCGCAAGGTGAGGGCGAGCGTCTTCCTCGTGCACGGCATGCAGGACCTCAACGTCCGCACGCAGCACGTCGGTCCCTGGTGGGACGCCCTCGGCAAGGCGGGCGTCGACCGCAAGATCTGGCTGAGCCAGACCGGGCACGTCGACCCGTTCGACTTCCGCCGCGACACGTGGGTGACCACCCTGCACCGCTGGTTCGACCATGAACTCCTCGGCTACGACAACGGCATCGACCGCGAGCCGATGGCCGACATCGAGCGCGCCCCCGACCAGTGGTCCACCAGCGCCACCTGGCCGCCCCGCACCACCGCCGCCACCACGCTGCGCCCCGCCTCCGGCGCGGAGCCCGGCGTCGGCACCCTCGGTCTGCGCCCCGGAACAGGCACCGCGACCTTCACGGACGACCCGAGCAGGAACGAGACCGACTGGGCCGCGCAGATCGACCGGAGCACCCCGGACAAGGCCGGATTCACCACCCGTCCGCTCACCCGCGACCTGCGCCTCTCCGGCTCCTCGCGGGTCACCGTCACCGCCACCCCCAACACCGCGACCGCGCACCTGTCGGCCGTGCTGGTCGACCTGGGCCCCGCGACCATCCGTGACTACGGAGACTCGGGCGAGGGCATCAGCACGCTGCCCGACCGCACCTGCTGGGGCGCGAGCACCCCGGGAGACAGCGCCTGCTACAAGGAGACCGCCGCCACGAAGGCCGATGTCGGCGCGACCGTCGTCAGCCGGGGCTGGGCCGACCTCGGGAACTACGCCTCCGACCGCACAGGCCGCCCCCTGACGCCCGGCAAGCGCTACACGATCACGCTCGACCTCGGGGCGACCGACCATGTCGTCCCGGCCGGCCACCGCCTCGCGCTGATCGTCGCGGGCACCGATCAGTACCTCATCGACCCGCCCGCCGACCGGCCCACGCTCACCCTCGACCTGACCCGCACCTCGGCGAAGGTGCCGTTCGTCGGGGGCGCCGCCGCCTTCGCACGGGCCACCTCGGGTACCGCGACCGCCGCGCCGCACACCACAGGGCGCGACCAGGTGCACCCGCCGCGCGCGACCCACCGCATCCCCGGAGGCAGCGCTTCATGACCCACCGCACCCGTCCCGGCAGCCACAACCCCGCCCGCACCCGTGCCCGTGCCCTGGTCCTGGCCTCGGCCGCCGTCGCCCTGGCCGCGCCTCTGCTGACCGCGCCCGCCCAGGCCGCCGACACACAGCCGGCCGACGCACGGGCAGCCGGTGTCCCGCCGCGTACCGGATTCGAGGAGTCCGCCGGAGCCCGCTGGACCACGCAGCCCGAGGAGCAGTCCTTCCTCGCCGCCGTCGACCGGGGCGCCGACCGAGTGTTCCTTTCCCGGATCGGCACGACCACGCAGGGCCGCCCGCTCCAACTCGTCCGGATCGGCGCCCCGCGCGCCCCGTCCACCGTGCTCCTCGTGTGCAGCCAGCACGGTGACGAACCCTCCGGCCGCGAGGCGTGCCTCACCACCATCCGCGACCTCGCGTACGCCAAGGACCGCGACACCCGGGACTTCCTGTCCCGTACGACGGTCCTCGTCGTGCCCACCGCCAACCCGGACGGCCGCGCCGCCGACACCCGTGGCAACTCCGCGGGCGTCGACATCAACCGCGACCACATCGCCCTCAAGACGGCCGAGGCACGCGCCATGGCCGCCGTGATCCGCGACCGGACCCCCGACATCATCTACGACCTGCACGAGTACGGAGCGACGCCGAAGTACTACGACAAGGACCTGTTCGACCTCTGGCCCCGCAACCTCAACACCGACCGGGCCGTCCACGACGAGGCCCAGGCACTCTCCGCGTCGTACGTCAGGCCCGCCGCGCACACCTCCGGCTACTCGACCGGGACCTACGGCATCTGGACCGACCCGGTGACCGGTGAGCCGATCCGGCAGACGGCGGGCGACGGCCAGGAACGCATCCTGCGTAACGCGTCGGGCATCAAGCACGCCGTCGGACTGCTCATCGAGAGCCGCGTCGACCCGCTCACGGACGCCGAGAAGGCCGACGAAGCGCTGAACAACCGGCGCCGCGTCTCCTCCCAACTCGCCGCCCTGGACGGCATGTTCACCTTCACCGGCGAGCGGCGCAGGAGCATCGAGGCGGCGACCGGGGCCGCCCGTCTCGCCGGCTACCGCGACCGGGGCCCGGTCTACCTCGGTGGCGCGGACAACGATCCCGCCGAGCCCGCCGAGGTGATCCAGGATCCGCCCTGCGCGTACCGGCTCACGGCGGACCAGTACGCCGACGTGCACGACGAGTTGGCGCTGCACGGCGTACGGGTCCAGCGGGACCGAGACGGAGCCACCGTCCGCCTCCGGCAGCCCCTGCGCGCCCTCGTCCCGCTGCTCCTCGACGCCAGGGCCCCGTACCACCTGACCGACGCACAGCCCGAAACCCGCTGCTGAGCCCAGCACTCGACCTACGGCGCTGCCCGTCAGGAACCGCCGGACGGGCAGCGCCGGGTCCGTTCACGCGTCGCCCGACTCCACCAGGTCGGCCGCCTCCCGCGCGCAGCCCCACGCCACCGTCACCCCGGCGCCACCGTGCCCGTAGTGGTGCACGACGGTCCCGCCGCCCGGCAGCCTCACCCGCTCCAGACGTACGGCGTCGCGGACGGGCCGCAGACCCACCCGGTGACCCAGGATCCGGGCGCCCGCGATCTCCGGCCGGACGGCCGCACAGCGCCGCACGATCGCGTCGGCGACCACCGGATCGGGCTCCGTCGACCAGTCGTCCTCCTGCGCCGTGCCGCCGAGCACCAGCCGGCCGGGCTGCGGGAAGAAGTACGTCGAGCCGCCCGACGGCGACTCCGGGCCGGTGTACCAGGTGTCCACGCCCGGGTTCTCCACCAGCACCAACTGCCCGCGCACCGGGCGCACGGCCGGGTCCGGTACCAGGTCGCGAGCGCCGAGCCCGGCACAGTTCACGACCACCCGCGCCTCACCCGACGACCCTGCGAGCGAGGCGAGCGAGGTCACCGTGCCCGTCTCGACCGCGCCGCCCGCCGCCGCCAACCGGGCCCCCAGCCACCGCAGATGCGTCGGCATGTCGATCAACGGCAGCCGCGCCCACAGCCCTTCACCGCTCCGGCACTCCGAGGCGGTCGCCACCCGCAGCTCCGGCACGTCCGCCGCCCACGCCCCGAGCCCGTCCAGCCTGCCGCCCTCGTGTACGCCCTCGACCATGCGTACGCCCGTCTCCTCCGGACGGTCCGCCAACTCCCCGTACACAGCGAAGGATTCCAGCGACCAGTCGCCGACCCGGTCCTCGGGCCGGATGCGGTAGGGCCACCAGAGCGCACCGGCAACGGCCGAGGTCGTCCGCCCCGCGGGCTCCCGGGACCGGACCAGGACGCTGTGCCCGCGCTCAGCGAGAACCACCGCCGTCGTCAGACCTATGACGCCGCTGCCCACCACGATCACGTCAGTAGCCACGCCGGGACCGTAGCCGAATCCGCTGCTGCGTGCTCACTTTCCGTGCGAGGTGGGGATACTCAGGACATGTCTGCCGTCTATACGACCTTCGGTCTGGCGCCCGCGACGCGCACCGGTGGGGTTCTCGCCAACGGCGACTACCAAGTGCACCGGGACTTCGTGGACTTCATCGTCGATGGCCGTCCGCTGCTGTTCCAGCTCTCCGATCTCGACGCGGTGTCGCCGCTCGCCTCCGACGTGCCGCCCGCGATCTTCGCCGCCCAGGCCCGCGGCCTCCTCCTGGAGGCCAACGCTCCGCTCGCCGACGGGCGGTATGTCATCTACGGCTGCCCGGAGTGCGAGGGCATCGAGTGCGGCGCCGTCACGGCCGTGATCGAGAAGGCCCCGGACGGTGACGACTACATCTGGCGCGATTTCGCCTGGCAGACCGACACCCGGGCCGACCTGGACCTCAACGGCTACCACGGCATAGGGCCCTACCGGTTCCGGGGTGCCGAGTACCGCGACGCGCTGCGGCGGCTGATCGAGGACGCCGGGGCCGGCGGAGCGCCGGGCCGCCGCCGGGTCCTGCTGATCGGCGCCCGGGTCGCCGTCCTCGCCAAACTCGCCGCCGCCCTGCGCGCCATCGGCATCGGCGCCGAGATCACCGATGGCGCGGCCGGCGTCCCGCCCGACGAACTGCGGACCTATGGCGCCGTCGCCTTCGGCCGCGCGGTCGGCCAGAGGGAACGATCCGCCGTGCGCGCCGCGTTCACGGACGCGGGCGTCGAGGTGGCGTACGTCGACGGGCTCGCCCCCGTCATTCCGCTGCTCGTCGCCCAGATCGAGCAGTCCCTCGACGCCGGGACCGACGGGGACCACCCGGTGCGGCGCCGCCTCACCGCACTGGTCGCCGCCGACGGCGAGGCCAGGGTCGAGGTCACCTCGACGTGCCGGGTCCGCCTCATCGCGTACCGCCTGGACCGCCTGTACCGGACCCACACCCAGGAGATCTTCGACGGCGTGCTCACACCGGGCCACCACCGGATCGCGCTCGACGCCAAGGCGGTGCGGGGGGAGTCCTTCGTGGTGGCGCGTACGACGGACAGTGTGCGGGTGGCGGCGATGGAGCGGTGAGCGAGCGGGGCGGGCCGACGCGGGGTGAGCTGCCGGGCCCCCGGCGCTCGGCCGAGCCGCCGCCGAGCGGGCCGCCGCGGAAGCGCCCCGGTGAGCCGTTGTGCCGCCCGCTGGCCGGGCGAGCCGTCGTGGGGTCCTGCGGCCGGGGGGCCGTCGTGTGATGCCGCGCTCCGACGAGCCGTCGTGTGATGCGATGCTCCGACGGGCCGTCGCGCGGTGCCATGGCCGGGTGGGCTGCTACGGGGTGCCTCGGCCCGGTGGGCCGTCGGGCCGTGCCATGTTCCGGTGAGCTGCCACGGGGTGCCATGTCCCGGTGAGTCGTCGTGCGATGCCATGCCTCGGTGAGCTACCAGGCAGTGCCTCGGACCGGTGAGCCGCCGTGCGACGCTATGCCTCGGTGAGCTGACACGAGGTGCCCCGGCCCGGTGAGTCGTCGCGCGACACCATCCTCCGGTGAGCTGCCACGCGGTGCCTCGGCCCGGTGAGCCGTCGCGTGACGCCCCCCTCGGATGAGCCGCTGCCGAACCGCCCGGTCGGCCGCCGGCGGCAGTCCGTTTCCGGAACGCCCTGGGGCCTCCGTAGGATCGACCCGTTATGACTGCCACTCTCGTCGCCAAGGATCTCGCCGCGGGCCACGGCGACCGCTCGCTCTTCACCGGGCTCGACCTCGTCGTCGCGCCGGGCGAGGTGATCGGTCTCGTCGGTGCCAACGGCGCGGGCAAGTCCACCCTGCTGCGGCTGCTCGCCGGGCTCGACTCGCCCGACGAAGGGGAGCTGCGGCTCTCCCCGCCCACCGCCGCCGTCGGCCATCTCCCGCAGGAACCGGAGCGCCGCCCCGGCGAGTCGGTACGCGCCTTCCTGGCCCGGCGTACCGGTGTCGCCGAGGCGCAGCGAGCCCTGGACGAGGCAACCCAGGCCCTGGTCGACGGTGCGCCGGGGGCCGACGACGCGTATGCCGTGGGCCTGGAGCGCTGGCTTGGCCTCGGCGGCGCCGACCTCGACGAGCGCGCCGAAGAGGTGACCGCGTCGCTGGGCCTCGGTGTCGACCTCGACCAGCCGATGACGACCCTGTCGGGCGGCCAGGCGGCCCGCGCCGGACTCGCCTCGCTGCTCCTGTCCCGTTACGACGTGTTCCTCCTGGACGAGCCGACCAACGACCTCGACCTCGACGGACTCGACCGGCTCGAATCCTTCGTGAAGGGGCTGCGCGCGGGCACCGTCCTCGTCAGCCACGACCGCGAGTTCCTCGCCCGCACGGTCACCAAGGTCCTCGAACTCGACCTGTCCCAGAGGCAGATCAACCTCTACGGCGGCGGCTACGACGCCTATCTGGAGGAGCGCGAGACGGCCCGCCGGCATGCCCGCGCCGACTTCGACGAGTACGCCGACAAGAAGGCCGCACTCGAAGGCCGCGCCCAGACGCAGCGCGCCTGGATGGACAAGGGCGTCAAGAACGCCCGCCGCAAGGCCACCGACAACGACAAGATCGGCCGCAAGTTCCGCAGCGAGTCCAGCGAGAAGCAGGCCGCCAAGGCCCGGCAGACGCAGCGCATGATCGAGCGTCTCGACGTGGTGGACGAGCCGCGCAAGGAGTGGGAGCTGCGGATGGAGATCGCGGCGGCCCCGCGCTCCGGCGCGGTCGTCGCCACGCTGCGCGACGCCGAAGTGCGCCGGGGTGACTTCCGGTTCGGCCCCGCGTCGCTCCAGGTCGACTGGGCCGACCGGGTCGCCGTGACCGGTGCGAACGGCTCCGGCAAGTCCACGCTCCTGGGCGCCCTGCTCGGCCGCGTACCGCTCGACGCCGGGTATGCCGCGCTGGGTCCCGGGGTCGTGGTCGGCGAGGTCGACCAGGCCCGGCAGCTCTTCTACGGCAGCGAGTCCCTCATCGACGCGTTCTGCGCGGCCGTCCCCGACACGGAACCCGCCGAAGTACGCACCCTGCTGGCCAAGTTCGGCCTCAAGTCCGACCATGTGCTGCGCTCGGCGGTCACCCTCTCACCGGGCGAACGGACCCGCGCGGGACTCGCCCTGCTCCAGGGCCGGGGCGTCAATCTGCTCGTACTCGACGAGCCGACGAACCATCTGGACCTGCCGGCCATCGAACAGCTCGAATCGGCGCTGGCGTCCTACACCGGCACACTGCTCCTGGTCACGCACGACCGCCGGATGCTGGACGCGGTCCACACGACCCGCCGTATCGAGATGGCGGCGGGCAAGCTCACCGAGGTGTGAGCCCCGAGGGTGACGGACGCCCCGGTCTCCCGGGGCGCCCCTTGACTCACCGCTTGTTCCGACTCACCGCTTGCTCTGACTCACCGCTTGCTCTGACTCAGCGCTTGTTCGGATCGACCAGCCCGGCCCGGCGCAGTGCGTCCGCCATCGCGCTGTTGGCGGGCGGCGCCGACTGCCGCGCGGAAGCCGGCCGGCCCCCGCCGCCCTGCTGCCCCGCGCCCTGACGCCCACCGGCACCGCCTTGGCGACCGCCTCCGCCCTGACGGCCGGCACCACCGCCCTGCCGTCCGGCGCCCTGACGTGGCTGCGGCGGGCGCCCGCCGCGCTGGGCTCCGCGACCCTTGCCGTCGGCCGCCGCGTCCGCGGGCGCGATCTCGTCGTCCAGACGCAGCGTCAGCGACACGCGCTTGCGCGGAATGTCGACGTCCAGCACCTTTACCTTCACGATGTCGCCGGACTTCACGACATCGCGGGGATCCTTGACGAACGTCTTGGACATCGCGGACACATGGACCAGGCCGTCCTGGTGCACACCGACGTCGACGAACGCGCCGAACGCGGCCACATTCGTGACGACCCCTTCGAGCACCATGCCCGCCACCAGGTCGGAGAGCTTCTCGACGCCCTCCTTGAAGGTCGCCGTCTTGAACGCGGGCCGCGGGTCGCGCCCCGGCTTCTCCAGCTCCTTGAGGATGTCCGACACGGTCGGCAGCCCGAAGGTGTCGTCCACGAAGTCCGCGGGCCGCAGCGAGCGCAGCGTCCCCGTGTCGCCCATGAGCGACGCGACCTCGCTGCCCACGGTCTTCACCATCCGGCGCACCACGGGATACGCCTCCGGGTGCACGCTAGACGCGTCCAGCGGGTCGTCGCCGCCCCGGATCCGCAGGAAGCCCGCACACTGCTCATACGCCTTCGGGCCCAGACGGGGAACCCCCTTGAGGGCCGTCCGGGAGCGGAACGGGCCGTTCTCGTCGCGGTGCGCCACGATGTTCTCGGCTAGTCCGGAGCCGATGCCGGAGACCCGCGCGAGCAGCGGCGCGGACGCGGTGTTGACGTCCACACCCACGCCGTTCACACAGTCCTCCACGACCGCGTCCAGCGAGCGCGAGAGCTTCACCTCGGACAGGTCGTGCTGGTACTGCCCGACCCCGATCGACTTCGGGTCGATCTTGACCAGCTCGGCGAGCGGGTCCTGGAGCCGCCGCGCGATCGACACGGCGCCGCGCAGCGACACGTCCATGTCGGGCAGTTCCTGCGAGGCGAACGCCGACGCCGAGTACACCGAAGCGCCCGCCTCCGACACCATCACCTTGGTGAGCTGCAACTCCGGGTGCTTGCCGATCAGTTCACCGGCGAGCTTGTCCGTCTCGCGGGACGCCGTGCCGTTCCCGATGGCGACCAGTTCGACCGCGTGCTCCTTCGCCAGGCGCGCCAGCTTGGCCACCGACTCGTCCCACTTGTTCTGCGGGACATGCGGGTAGATCACATCGGTGGCGACGACCTTGCCCGTCGCGTCGACCACGGCGACCTTCACACCCGTACGGAACCCGGGATCCAGGCCCAGGGTCGAGCGGGTGCCCGCCGGGGCGGCGAGCAGCAGGTCCCGCAGGTTCGTCGCGAACACCTGCACCGCCTCGTCCTCGGCGGCCGTCCGCAGCCGCAGCCGCAGGTCGATCCCGAGGTGCACCAGGATCCGGGTCCGCCAGGACCAGCGGACCGTGTCCGCCAGCCACTTGTCGGCCGGGCGGCCCCGGTCGGTGACATCGAAGCGGTGGGCGATCGTCCCCTCGTACGAGGACGGGCCGGGCGTGTCGGATGGCTCCTCGGGCTCCAGGGTGAGATCGAGGACGTCCTCCTTCTCGCCGCGCAGCATCGCGAGGATCCGGTGCGAGGGCAGGTCCGTGAAGGGCTCGGCGAAGTCGAAGTAGTCGGCGAACTTCGCGCCCGCCTCCTCCTTGCCCTCCTTGACCTTCGCCGCGAGCCGGCCCTGTCCCCACATGCGCTCACGCAGCTCGCCGATCAGGTCGGCGTCCTCCGAGAAGCGCTCGGTGAGGATCGCGCGGGCGCCGTCCAGGGCGGCCTGCGGATCGGCCACGCCCTTGTCGGCGTCCACGAAGGCCGTGGCGGCGGCGAACGGGTCCACCGAAGGGTCGCCGAGCAGACCGTCCGCGAGGGGTTCGAGGCCCGCCTCGCGCGCGATCTGCGCCTTGGTGCGCCGCTTCGGCTTGAACGGCAGATAGATGTCCTCCAGGCGCGCCTTGGTGTCGGCCGCCCGGATCGACGCCTCCAGCTCCTCGGTGAGCTTGCCCTGCTCCCGCACCGATTCGAGGACGGCGGTGCGCCGCTCCTCCAGCTCCCGCAGATACCGCAGCCGCTCCTCCAGGGTGCGCAGCTGGGCGTCGTCGAGCATCTCCGTCGCTTCCTTGCGGTAGCGGGCGATGAAGGGAACCGTCGAGCCGCCGTCGAGCAGCTCGACCGCGGCCTTCACCTGCCGCTCCCGCACGCCGAGCTGCTCGGCGATCCTGCCTTCGATGGACCCTACGAGGGGTGTCGTCACGATCCCGTACCGCCTTCTCCACTGAGGTTGCGCGGCAATTGTGGCAGGTGGCACCGACAACCGGGCGGCAGGGCGCCAGACGGCGCCGCTCGGGCGGGGCGCGCCGGGCCGGGAGTCGGGCGGTACGAGTCGGGCGGTGCGGCTCAGTTCTTGCCGAAGGCTCCGCCCGGGAACGCCCCGGCGGCCATCGCCGTCTTCAGGATCCCTCCGGCGAGTTCGGTGAGCCGTTCGACACCTGCCGCGCCCAGATGCGCGTACGGGGCGTGGTCGAGGCGGTCCGTGCGGGCCTCGACTCCCTCGCGCATCGCGGCGCCCTCGCGCGTCAACTCGCCGTCCGCGTCGAGCAGTCCGCGCTCCCGGAGCCGTCCGACGGCGGCGTCCCAGTCGGCGCGCGACCAGCCGCGGCTGCCCAGGGCCCACTTCGGCGTCATGCCCCGGCCGGTCGCGGTGTGGCTCACCAGGGCCTCCACCGGGTCCAGTTCCGCGTCGAGCAGCGCCGCGAGATGGCCGTCGCCCCGGTGTTCGCGCAGCAGCGTCGCCGCGTGCCAGTAGGCGAGGTGCGGTGCGTCCGGCACCGGCAGATCGGCGTGCGCCGTGTACAGCGGGCGGGCCGCCCCGGCGCACGCCTCCGTCGCGCGCAGCGCCAGCTTCGCCGCCTCCGCCATCTCCGGTGACGCGATCAGTTCGTCGCCGAGCAGCCGTCGCAATGTCGCGTCCACCGCGCGCGTGCGCGCCGCGAGTACCGTCTTCGGCTCCGCGACCGTCCACACCGTCGGTACGTGCCGGGCCACCAGCGCGGGGTCGAAGTTGAAGAACGTCGCCGCCACGACACCGGCACCGACCGGTCCCATGGCGGCGGCGCGTACCGCGAAGTAGGCGGCGGACGCGTCATCGATCCCGATCCCGGCCAGCTCGCGCCCGAGGTCCGGCGAGAAGTAGTGGGTCGAGTGCAACGGGTTGAGCATGTGGTGACAGCGGCGACCGGCACGCTCCGGCAGAGATTCCATGTGCTGGATGTTACCGACTGGTCGGTACGTGGGGAAGCCGGTGGACGCGGTGCGGGAAATCCGGGCGCGGGAAGACCGCCTCGGCCCTCAGTCACCCGCCGGAGACCAGGTGAAGCGCGGCTGCCGTCGCTCCAGGAACGCCGCGGCGCCCTCGGCCGTGTCGCCGCTGCCCCGCGCCTGTCGGGCCCAGTGCTCCGCCCGGTCCGTGCGGCCTGCCGCGAACTCCTTCGCCGCCGCCTGCGTGAGCTGCGAACGCGACGCCAGGACACGGGTGAAGTCGGCGACCCGCCGGTCCAGTTCGCCGGTGGGCAGTACCTCGTCCACGAGCCCGGTCCGCAGCGCGTGCCCGGCGTCGATCAACTCGCCCGAGAACAGGAGGTACTTGGCCGTCGCCGGACCCACCAGGGACACCAGCCGCCGTGTGGACGACTCCGGATAGACGATGCCGAGCTTCGCGGGCGTCACGCCGAACAGCGCCTCCTCGTCGGCGAACCGCAGATCGCACGCCGCCGCCAACTGGCAGCCGCCCCCGACGCAGTGCCCGCGTACGACGGCCAGCGTCGGCTTCGGAAAGGCGGCGAGCGCGTCCTCGGCCCGTACCGCGAGGTCCTGCGCGGCCGGTGCCGGGCCGCGCAGCGAGGAGATGTCGGCGCCCGCGCAGAAGGTGCCGCCCTCGCCGGTCAGCACCAGGACCCGTACGTCCGGATCGGCCGCGAGGATGTCGAGCAGCGGTGGCAGGGAGCGCCACATCGTCTCGGTCATCGCGTTGCGCTTGGCGGGATGCCGGATGACGACGGTGGCGACCCCCTCGGCCGCGCGGTGTGCCAACTGCGGCGACTCTTGCTCCATGCACGGATGCTATCGGCGGCACCGCGCGCGTGATCTTCGAGGCGGCCGGACGTCAGGGGGGCTCCACGTGATGCCCGTCACCGGCCGCTCCAACCCCTACAACCTGAAGAGGGCACCAAGTCACCACAAGAAGGACAGGAGCGGTCGCACGAATGACGCTGTCATACGCCATCGGATCAGATCGTGTCGATAGTCGCTGACTTCTGGTCAGTTATCCGGCACGGACCGGGGCATTCCCAACACTCGACGTGTGGTGACAATCGAGCACAAGGGCGGCGACCGGACGATGGACAGCAGCGGGTGGGGTTCCGGTCCGCCTCCGGAGGGCGGCCCGGGGGTGTACCCCGACACGGAACAGAGACCGCTGTCGTACGAGGGTGTGTGGCGGTTCACCGCCCCCGCCACCGATGCCTCGGTGCCGCAGGCGCGGCACGCGGTGCGCGATCTGCTCGCCCGGCAGGGGGTGCCCGCGTCGGACGACCTGGTGCACAGCCTGCTGCTGATCGTCTCGGAGCTGGTCACCAACGCCGTACGGCACGCGGCGCTGCTGTCGCCGATACTCGCTGTCGAGGTCGCCGTCGGCGCCGAGTGGGTCCGGGTCTCCGTGGAGGACAACCACCCGTACCGGCCGACCGCCCTGGTGACCGACCACGGGCAGACCGGCGGCCGGGGCCTGCTCCTGGTGCGTGAGGTGACCCGGGAGGCCGGCGGGGCGTGCGACGTGGAGCACACGGCGGCCGGGGGCAAGGTCATCTGGGCGGCCCTGCCCCTCAAGCCGGCCCGGCCCGCCGACCCCCAGGGCCTGGGGCTGCCGCTCCCTTGACGACCCTGACGGTCCTTACGGCCCGGCCCCCGCCGTCCCACCGGTCGGCCGGGCACGGTTTCACCGGTCGGCAGAGCCCCCTCTCACCAGTCGGCGGAGGGGCCTGTCAGCTCCTTGATCGCGGGCCGCGCCGCGTCGAGCACGGTCATGAACCAGGCCGAGAAGGGATCCTTCTCGTGCCGCTCGGCCAGCTCCGCCGCGGTCACGAACGCGGTGTCCTCGACCTCGGCCGGATCCGGCCGGGGCGCCGACTGCACCATCCCCACGAACAGATGGTTGAACTCCTGCTCCACCAGGCCCGACGCCGGGTCCGGGTGGTTGTAGCGCACGGTCCCCGCCTCGGCGAGCAGCGACGGCGAGACCCTCAGCTCCTCGAACGTCCGCCGGGCCGCCGCGGCGAACGGCGCCTCACCGGGATACGGGTGCCCGCAGCAGGTGTTCGACCACACACCGGGGGAGTGGTACTTGCCCAGAGCGCGCTGCTGCAACAGCAGCCGGCCCCGCTCGTCGAACAGGAACACGGAGAACGCCCGGTGCAGCTGACCGGGCGCCTGGTGGGCGGAGAGCTTCTCCGCCGTGCCGATCGTGGTGCCGTTCTCGTCGACCAGCTCCAGCAAGATGGTTTCAGCGGTGCCGTTCGACGAACTGTGCTCCGCGGTGGCAGGTGTGATCGGCATACCCATCCTTCGCTTCGGTCTTCGAACTTCAAGTCTGCCGTACAACAACGGCACTCTCGGTACCTGCGCCCGCATGTCCCGCCGCGCCGAGGCGGGCGGGACATGCGGCGTGTACTGGTCAGACGCCGAAAGCGGCCGGATACCTGATCGTTCCCTGGGGTACCCCCGCGGAACCGTCGAACACCAGCGCCATCATTGCCTCGTCAGGCACCTCGAAGCCGGGTTTGATCCCGTACCGCGACGCCGGTACGAAGCCGAACCTCGGGTAGTACTCGGGGTGCCCCAGGACGAGGACCAGGTCGTCGCCGCCCCGCGCGCGTGCCGCGTCGAGTACCGCCCGGACGACCGCCGAGCCCACGCCCCGGCCCTGGTACGCGGGCAGGACCGCCACCGGAGCCAATGCGAGGGCAGGTGTGTCGCCGACTCGGCAGCGGGTGATCAGGGCGTGCCCGGCGACCGTGCCGTCCGGCGCCTCGGCGACGTACGACAGACCGGACAGCCATGCCTCCGGATCGGCGCGCAGCGCGTCCACGAGCGCCGCCTCCTCCTCGGTCGGGAAGGCCGCGCTGTTCACGGCCCGTACGGACGCCAGGTCGGCGGCCGTCTCGGGCCGGGTGCGCCACTGCGACGCGTCCGCCGGGCGCAGGACGTACCCGGTGTACCCGTACTCGTCCCCGTGCTCGCGGCGCATCGCCAGTTCCTCGTGGGTCGCCGCCAGGGCCCGGGCCATGCCCGGAGCCTCGGGGTCGGCGGCGGCCACGCGCGCGGAGAGCGGTCCGTAGTACGCGTCCCAGTCGGACTCGGGCTGACGGTGCACATGGACGACGTGATACCCGGCGGCCGTCGCCGCACGGATGTTCTCGTCACTGGTCCGCAGCGGGTACTGCGGATCCCAGAAGGCGCGCGCCTCGGGACCCGGTGCGTCGGTGGTCCACTCGCACTCGGTGAGCACCAGTGCGCCGCCCGGCGCGAGCAGCCGCCGCCAGGTCCGCAGGGCGGTGTCGAAGCCGATCGAGTACGCCGAACTCTCGGCCCAGACAAGGTCGAACGAACCGTCGGGGAACGGGAGTTCCGCCATGTCGGCGTGGAGCGGGTGGATCCGGTCGGTGAGCGAGCGGGCCTCGGCGGCGGCCCGCAGCTCGTCGAGGAACGGCTCGTGCAGATCGACCGCCGTCACCTCCACGCCGGCCTCCGCGGCGAGCAGCAGTGCGGAGGCGCCGGGACCGCAGCCCAGGTCGAGCACGCGCGGACGCGCGGGCAGCGGCCCGGTGGCGGAAACGGCGGAGAGGAGGTGCCGGGTGGTGGCCTCGGAACCGGGGCCCTGACGCGGAAGGTCGCGGTGCAGGGCGAAGAACGCCTCGAAGGAGGCGGTGTTGTCGGACAACGTGAAAACCTTCGGGGTGTGGGGGCCCCGGCACTGCCGTGAGTCGGTCAGCCGTGGGCCCGCGAAAGGGGGATGCGTCGGTCGCCGCTCGAAGCAGCGCTCACCACGACAGTCATCAACCCACCTCCACGTGTGTGCGGTACCGGTGTCCCGGTGGTCCGCACGCCCAAAGAACCGGCTCACCGTAGCAGCCGCCCCGGACGGTCAGCGACAGACTTTCGCCTCGTGCCGCGCGTGACCGCCGGGCTCCAGTTGGAAGGTGCAGTGCTCGACGTCGAAGTGTCCGCCGAGGCAGCCCTGCAACGCGTGCAGCATCTTCTCGTGACCGATGGCGTCCAGCGTCTCGGCGCTGACGACCACATGCGCCGACAGAACGGGCAGGCCCGAGGTGATCGTCCAGGCGTGCAGGTCATGGACCGCCTCGACACCGGGCAGGGCCAGGATGTGCGCCCGTACCTCCGCCATGTCGACGCCCCGGGGCGCCGATTCGAGCAGGATGTCGAGGGTCTCGCGCAGCAGCTTCACCGTGCGCGGGACGATCATCAGGCCGATCACGAGCGAGGCGATCGGGTCGGCCGGCTGCCAGCCCGTGGTCAGGATGACCAGCGCCGAGATCAGCACCGCCACGGAGCCGAGCGCGTCCGCCGCGACCTCCAGGAAGGCGCCCCGCACATTGAGGCTCTCCCGCTGGCCACGGACGAGGAGTGACAGCGACACCATGTTCGCGACCAGGCCGACGGCACCGAACACGAGCGTCAGCCCGCCCGCCGTCTCGGTCGGCGTGACGAACCGCTGGATCGCCTCGTACAGCACATAGCCACCCACGCCGAGGAGCAGCAGACAGTTGGCGAGGGCGGCGAGTATCTCGGCGCGGGCGTAGCCGAAGGTGCGGCTCGCGCTCGGCGGGCGGTTCGCGAAGTGGATCGCGAGCAGGGCCATGCCGAGGCCGAGCGCGTCCGTGGCCATATGGGTCGCGTCCGCGATGAGCGCGAGCGAATCCGCGACCAGAGCGCCGATGATCTCGACGAACATCACGGTCAGCGTGATCGACAGCGCGATCCGTAGCCGCCCCTGGTACGCGGCGGCGGCCGTCCCCGTCGCCGGTCCGCCGTGCGTATGTCCGTGATCGTGCCCGGCCCCCATGAAAATACCGCCCTCCGTCATCGCCCTGAACGCTCTTGCGTGTCTTCAGTGAACTACGGGTGGGGGGTATCGGGCAACACGGCGCTGAACACCGTTGTCATGTGCTCTGACCTGCGGAAATGAAGCGCAGGTCAGAGCAGGGAAGCGGCCCTGTGGGGTCAATGGCCGGCTGCCTCGGGGTGGTGCAGCAGCCAGCCGCGCCAGGCCGACTCCACCATCTCCCGCGCGTCCCGCCGTGCCGTCCAGCCCAGCTCCTCGGTGGCCAGCCGCGCCGACGCCACCGCGCGCGGGGCGTCCCCGGCGCGCCGCGGCTCGACCACCGCCGGACGGTGATCGCCGGACGCCTCGGCGATCAGCCCGAGCAGTTCGCGTACGGAAACGCCCTCACCGCGCCCGATGTTCACCGTCAGGTCACCCGTCACCTGCTCCGCGTTCAGCCGCCTCGCCGCCGCCAGGTGCGCGTCCGCGAGGTCGGCGACATGGATGTAGTCACGGACACAGGTGCCGTCCGGCGTCGGATAGTCGTCGCCGAAGATCCTCGGGGCCTCGTCGCGGGTCAGCCGGTCGAAGACCATCGGGATCACGTTGAACACCCCGGTGTCCGCCAGCTCCGGCGTCGCGCAGCCCGCCACGTTGAAGTACCGCAGGCACACCGTCGCGATGCCGTGCGCCCGGCCCGCCGCCCGCACCAGCCACTCCCCGGCGAGCTTCGTCTCGCCGTACGGGTTCACCGGCACGCACGGGGTGTCCTCGCTGATCAGCTCCACGGCCGGGTTCCCGTACACCGCCGCCGACGACGAGAACAGGAACCGCCGCACCCCGGCCTCCGCGACCGCTTCGAGCAGGGTCGCGAGGCCGCCCACGTTCTCGCGGTAGTAGAGCAGCGGCTGCTCCACGGACTGCCCGACCTGCTTACGGGCCGCGAGATGCACCACACCGGTCACCGCGTGCTCCGCGAGAACCCGCTTCAGCAATTCGCCGTCGAGCGAGGACCCCTCGACCACCGGAACATCCGGTGCCAGCCTCCCCGCCGCCCCGGAGGACAGGTCGTCCAGGACGACCACGCGCTCCCCGGCGTCCGTCATGGACCGCACCACGTGCGATCCGATAAATCCGGCTCCACCTGTGATCAACCACGTCATGGTCCACGAGCCTAAGCCCGGTCCGGAGGGGCGAAGCCGGGCGGGCACGGGCGACCCCGGGTGGACGAAACCGAACAATGCGACCGGCTCCCCGCGAACGATGTCCCGTATAGAGGGATCTGGGAGCACGGTTTGTCGAGTGGGCCTTCGATCAACAATGATGATCGCGGCGGTGCCGACCAGGCAGACGGTGCTTATCGGCCCATGAACGGGCGGTGAACGCCCGCTTGTATTCATCCGATAGCCTCTGCCGACACGCCGCCCGGCCCACCCCGGCCCCGGGGCGCGCCCACCCACACACGCCCGGCGCCAGGACGCGTCGGCATTCCAAGGAGTGAGTCCGCTCTGTCGACCGCCATCCTCACCGGCAGGCCGGTTCCAGGGTCGTCGCTCGAAGGCGATCTGCGGGAACTCGGCTTCGACGTGCGGCTCGCCGATGACCCGTCCGACGCCGTGGGACTCCTCGTGGAGGTCCCCGCCGACCAGCGCGTCGCGATCGTCGACAGCCGCTTCGTGGGACACGTCCACGCGCTCCGGCTCGGCCTCACCGACCCCCGCTTTCCCGCCGCCGCTATCCCCGGCGCCGTGACCGCGGCGCCCGCCGCCCGAGCCGCGCTGCTCGGCGCGGTACGCGAGAGCACGGGGGGCCCCGCGCGCGGCGGCGCCACCGTCGCCGTCGAATCCCTGGCCGACCGGGTCGCCGCCCTGGTGGAGGCCGGCGAAACCTCGCTGCACCGGCCCGACCTCGGCACCCTCATCGCCGTGGTCCCCGCCGATCCGCAGGCCCGCAACGAGGCGCGGCAGTCCGTCGCCGCCGTCGACGACGAGGCCGTACGGCTGCGTACCGCCGTGAAGTCCCGCGACGGGTTCTTCACCACCTACTGCGTCAGCCCCTACTCGCGCTACCTCGCCCGCCGGTGCGCCCGCCGAGGTCTCACCCCCAACCAGGTCACCACCGCGTCACTCGTCACCGCGCTGATCGCGGCGGGCTGCGCCGCCACGGGCACCCGCGCCGGATTCGTCGCCGCCGGTGTCCTGCTCCTCTTCTCCTTCGTCCTGGACTGCACGGACGGCCAGCTCGCCCGCTACTCGCTCCAGTACTCCACACTCGGCGCCTGGCTCGACGCCACCTTCGACCGCGCCAAGGAGTACGCGTACTACGCCGGACTCGCCCTCGGCGCCGCCCGCGGCGGGGACGACGTGTGGGCGCTCGCGCTGGGCGCCATGGTGCTCCAGACCTGCCGGCACGTCGTGGACTTCTCGTTCAACGAGGCGAACTCCGACAGCGCGGTCGCCGGCGCCGGCAGCAGCCCCACCGCCGCGCTCTCCGGCCGCCTCGACAGCGTCGGCTGGACGGTCTGGGCACGCCGCATGATCGTGCTGCCGATCGGCGAACGCTGGGCGCTGATCGCCGTACTCACCGCCCTGACCACCCCGCGCCTCACGCTCACCGTCCTACTCATCGGCTGCGGCCTCGCCGCCTGCTACACCACCGCCGGACGCCTTCTGCGCTCCCTGACCAGGAAGGCAGCGCGCACCGACCGGTCCGCCCAGGCCCTGTTCGACCTCGCCGACTGCGGGATCCTCGCGCAGTCCTTCGCGGAGGCGTTCAAGGGCTTCGCGCGCCGACTGCCGTCCTTCACGGCACCGGCCGTCGCCCTGGCCGGCGGCGCCTTCGTCGTCGCGGTGAGCGCCTTCACGCAGTACGGCGGGACCTGGCCGATCGTCGCCGCCTGCGTGTACTGCGTCACCTCGGGCCTGGCCGTCGCCCGCCCCCTCAAGGGCGCCCTCGACTGGCTCGTTCCGCCCCTCTTCCGGGCGGCCGAATACGGGACGGTCCTGGTACTGGCGGCCCACGCCGAGGTGAACGGGGCCTTGCCCGCGGCTTTCGGACTGGTGGCCGCCGTCGCCTACCATCACTACGACACGGTCTACCGCATCCGCGGCGGCACCGGCGCGCCGCCGCAGTGGCTGGTGCGGTCGACCGGGGGGCAGGAAGGCAGGGTCCTGCTGGTCACGGTCGCGGCGGCCCTGCTCGGCAACACAGATTTCGGCCTCGCGCTCACGGCACTCGCCGTGGCCGTGGCACTCGTGGTGCTCGTGGAGAGCATCCGCTTCTGGGTGTCCTCGCAAGCACCCGCCGTACACGATGAAGGAGAACCCGCATGATCGGCCTCGTGCTGGCGGCCGGCGCCGGACGGCGTCTGCGCCCCTACACCGACACCCTGCCCAAGGCACTGGTGCCGGTAGGACCCGAAGGGTCCGAGGAGGGCACCGCGGACCACCTCACCGTGCTCGACCTCACCCTCGGCAACTTCGCCGAGATCGGCCTGACCGAGGTCGCGATCATCGTCGGGTACCGCAAGGAGGCCGTGTACGAGCGCAAGGCGGCCCTGGAGGCGAAGTACGGCCTCAAGCTCACCCTCATCGACAACGACAAGGCCGAGGAGTGGAACAACGCCTACTCCCTGTGGTGCGGCCGTGACGCCCTGCGGCACAGCGTGATCCTCGCCAACGGCGACACCGTGCACCCGGTCTCCGTCGAGAAGACCCTGCTCGCCGCCCGCGGCGACGGCAAGAAGATCATCCTCGCCCTCGACACGGTCAAGCAGCTCGCCGACGAGGAGATGAAGGTCGTCGTGGACCCCGAGAAGGGCGTCCAGAAGATCACCAAGCTGATGGAGCCCGCCGAGGCCACCGGCGAGTACATCGGTGTCACCCTCATCGAGGGCGAGGCCGCCGACGAGCTGGCCGACGCCCTCAAGGTCACCTTCGAGCGCGACCCCGACCTCTACTACGAGGACGGCTACCAGGAGCTGGTCAACCGAGGCTTCCAGGTCGACGTCGCCCCCATCGGCGATGTGAAGTGGGTCGAGATCGACAACCACGACGACCTCGCCAAGGGACGTGAGATCGCGTGCCAGTACTGACGAGGCTCATCCCCTCGCCGCTGGTCGTCGACATCCGCGCGGGCGCACTGGACGACCTTGCCGGAGTCCTCGCCGACCAGCGGATCTCCGCCTCCGGCAAGCTCGCCGTCGCGATCAGCGGCGGCTCCGGGGCCAAGCTGCGCGAGCGCCTGGAGCCGGCGCTGCCCGGCGCCGACTGGTTCGCGGTCGGCGGCGGCACCCTGGACGACGCGGTCAAGCTCGCCGACGCCATAAAGAAGGGCCGCTACGACGCGGTCGTCGGCCTCGGCGGCGGCAAGATCATCGACTGCGCCAAGTTCGCCGCGGCGCGTGTCGGTCTGCCGCTGGTCGCCGTCGCGACGAACCTGTCGCACGACGGCCTGTGCTCCCCGGTCGCCACCCTCGACAACGACGCGGGCCGCGGCTCGTACGGCGTGCCCAACCCGATCGCCGTGGTCATCGACCTCGACGTGATCCGCGAGGCACCCGTACGGTTCGTCCGCTCCGGCATCGGCGACGCCGTCTCGAACATCTCCTGCGTCGCCGACTGGGAGCTGTCCAACCGGGTCACCGGTGAGTCCATCGACGGACTGGCCGCCGCCATGGCACGGCAGGCCGGCGAGGCCGTGCTCAGGCACCCGGGCGGCGTCGGCGACGACGCCTTCCTCCAGGTGCTCGCCGAAGGACTGGTCCTCACCGGTATCTCGATGTCCGTCGCGGGCGACTCCCGCCCGGCGTCCGGCGCCTGCCACGAGATCAACCACGCCTTCGACCTCCTCTTCCCCAAGCGCGCCGCGAGCCACGGCGAACAGGTGGGCATAGGCGCCGCGTTCGCGATGCATCTGCGCGGTGCCCACGAGGAGTCCGAGCACATGGCCGAGGTGCTGCGCCGGCATGGACTGCCCGTCCTGCCGGAGGAGATCGGCTTCAACCGGGACGAGTTCGTCCAGGTCGTCGCCGTCGCTCCGCAGACCCGCCCCGGCCGCTACACGATCCTGGAACACCTCGACCTGTCCACCGACCAGATCAAGGACGCATACGCCGACTATGCCAAGGCCATCGGTAGCTGAACTCCGCCCCGTCGTTCACCCCGCCGGGGTGAAGGACCGGCGCAGCGGTGAGCACTGGGCGGGACGCCTGTACATGCGGGAGATCTCGCTGCGCGTGGACCGGTACCTGGTCCCCACGCGGGTCACGCCCAACCAGCTGACCTATCTGATGACCGTCTTCGGTGTCCTCGCCGCCCCGGCCCTCCTGGTGCCGGGCATCGCGGGCGCGGTACTCGGTGTGCTGATGGTCCAGCTCTATCTGCTGCTCGACTGCGTGGACGGCGAGATCGCCCGGTGGAAGAAGCAGTTCTCGCTCAGCGGGGTCTACCTGGACCGGGTCGGCGCCTATCTGTGCGACGCCGCCGTGCTGGTCGGCTTCGGTCTGCGCGCCGCCGATCTGTGGGGCGAGGGCCGGGTGGACTGGCTGTGGGCCTTCCTCGGCACGCTGGCCGCGCTCGGCGCCATCCTGATCAAGGCCGAGACCGACCTCGTCGGTGTCGCCCGGCACCAGGGCGGGCTGCCGCCGGTCCAGGAGTCGGCGTCCGCGCCGCGCTCGTCCGGACTGGCCCTGGCCCGTAAGGCCGCCGCCGCGCTCAACTTCCACCGGCTCGTCCTCGGCATCGAGGCGTCCCTGCTGATCCTGGTCCTGGCGATCGTGGACGCGGTCAGGGGCGACCTGTTCTTCACCCGGCTCGGCGTCGCCGTCCTCGCCGGTATCGCGATGGTCCAAGCCCTGTTGCACCTCGTGTCCGTCCTCGCTTCGAGCAGGCTGAAGTGAGCACGTCCATGAGCAGCCCCCTCAAGGTCGGTGCCGTGATCATCACCATGGGCAACCGGCCGGAAGAGCTGCGCGCCCTCCTCGACTCGGTCGCCAAGCAGGACGGCGACCCGGTCGAGGTGGTGGTCGTCGGCAACGGCTCCCCGGTACCGGACGTGCCCGCGGGGGTCCGCACGGTCGAGCTGCCCGAGAACCTGGGCATCCCCGGCGGCCGGAACGTCGGCATCGAGGCGTTCGGACCGTCCGGCGGCGACGTCGACGTCCTGCTGTTCCTGGACGACGACGGACTGCTCGCCCAGCACGACACCGCCGAGCTGTGCCGCCGTGCCTTCACCGACGACCCGAAGCTCGGCATCGTCAGCTTCCGTATCGCCGACCCCGGCACCGGGGTCACCCAGCGGCGCCACGTACCGCGGCTGCGCGCGTCCGACCCGATGCGCTCCTCACGCGTGACGACCTTCCTCGGCGGCGCCAACGCCGTACGCACTCAGGTCATCGCCGAGGTGGGCCCGCTGCCCGACGCGTTCTTCTACGCCCATGAGGAGACCGACCTCGCCTGGCGCGCCCTCGACGCGGGCTGGTTGATCGACTACCGCTCCGACATGGTGCTGTTCCACCCGACGACGGCCCCTTCCCGGCACGCGGTCTATCACCGGATGGTGGCCCGTAACCGGGTCTGGCTGGCCCGCCGCAATCTGCCGGCCCCGCTCGTCCCCGTGTACCTGGGCGTCTGGATGCTGCTGACGCTCGCCCGGCGCCCCTCGGGACCTGCCCTGAAGGCATGGTTCGGCGGGTTCCGGGAAGGCTGGACCAGTCCCTGCGGGGCCCGTCGCCCCATGAAGTGGCGTACGGTGTGGCGCCTGACACGACTGGGCCGACCTCCTGTCATCTGACAAGCTCCTCTCTGAGAGCATTCGGGCCGTGTCCGGTCCCTGGCTCCTGCCTATGCCCGACCAGGCTGCGCATCTTGAAGACGAAAGTTTCCACTTGTGAGTGAGACAACGCATGATGGCGGCGTTACGGTGACCGCGCCTCCGTCGCCCGACGACGGGCTCTCCCCGGCCGCGCTCGCCGCCAAGTACGGCCTCGCCGTCAGTGGTGCCCGCCCAGGGCTCATCGAGTACGTCCGCCAGATGTGGGGGCGGCGCCACTTCATCCTGGCGTTCTCGCAGGCGAAGCTCACCGCCCAGTACAGCCAGGCCAAACTGGGCCAGCTGTGGCAGGTGGCCACGCCGCTGCTGAACGCGCTCGTCTATTACTTGATCTTCGGTCTCATTCTGAACGCCAGCCGGGGCATGTCGCACGACGTGTACATCCCGTTCCTGGTCACGGGAGTCTTCGTCTTCACCTTCACCCAGAGTTCGGTGATGGCCGGCGTCCGGGCCATCGCGGGCAACCTCGGCCTGGTCAGGGCGCTGCACTTCCCGCGCGCCTCGCTGCCGATCTCCTTCGCGCTCCAGCAGCTCCAGCAACTGCTGTTCTCGATGATCGTGCTGTTCATCATCGTGATCGGGTTCGGCAGCTACCCCGGCCCGTCCTGGCTGCTGATCCTCCCGATCCTCGCGCTCCAGTTCCTCTTCAACACCGGGCTCGCGCTGATCATGGCCCGGATGGGCAGCAAGACGCCCGACCTCGCCCAGCTCATGCCGTTCGTGATGCGGACCTGGATGTACGCGTCCGGCGTCATGTTCTCCATCCCGGTGATGCTGAAGGACAAGCCGGCCTGGATCGCCGAGATCCTCCAGTGGAACCCGGCCGCCGTCTACATGGACCTGATGCGCTTCGCGCTCATCGACGGCTACGGCTCCAGCAATCTCCCGGCGCATGTGTGGGCGGTCGCCGCGGGCTGGGCCGTTCTCGTCGCCGTCGGCGGCTTCGTGTACTTCTGGAAGGCGGAGGAGCGGTACGGCCGTGGCTGAACAGTATCCGGGACAGTATCCGGGGGACATCCCCACCGTGATCGCGGACGAACTGCACATCGTCTACCGCGTCAACGGCGCCAAGACCGGCAGGGGCAGTGCCACCGCCGCCCTCAGCCGTATCGTCAAGCGCGGTTCCGACGAGGAGAAGCGCGGTGTGCGCAAGGTGCACGCCGTACGGGGTGTCTCCTTCGCCGCCTACCGGGGTGAGGCGGTCGGCCTCATCGGCTCCAACGGCTCCGGCAAGTCGACCCTGCTGCGCGCCATCGCCGGACTGCTGCCCCCAGAGAAGGGCAAGGTCTACACCGACGGCCAGCCCTCGCTGCTAGGTGTGAACGCGGCCCTGATGAACGACCTCACGGGAGAGCGGAACGTCATATTGGGCGGGCTCGCGATGGGTATGTCCCGCGAGCAGATCAGGGAGCGCTACCAGGAGATCGTCGACTTCTCGGGCATCAACGAGAAGGGCGACTTCATCACCCTGCCGATGCGCACCTACTCGTCCGGCATGGCGGCCCGGCTCCGCTTCTCCATCGCCGCCGCGAAGGACCACGACGTCCTGATGATCGACGAGGCACTGGCCACCGGCGACCGCAAGTTCCAGAAGCGGTCCGAGGCCCGGATCAGGGAACTGCGCAAGGAGGCCGGAACGGTCTTCCTGGTGAGTCACAACAACAAGTCCATCCGGGACACCTGCGACCGGGTGCTCTGGCTCGAACGCGGGGAACTGCGTATGGACGGCCCGACGGACGACGTACTCAAGGAGTACGAGAAGTTCACAGGGAAGTAGCCGTCCGCCCAGGTCACGGCCCGACCGCCCGGATCGTATGGAACCCCGCCGGAACCGTCCGGCGGGGTTCCGTCGTGTTCACAAGTCCCAACTTCTTTGCTGGTGGGGAATCTTGACGCCAATCGGTGTGTTGTTGTGATGTGCAGGACACCCCGACGAACCATGTCTCGTTGTACAACGTAAGCTGTACCGGTCCTGATGCGCGGCAAGTGGGGCGATAAGTGACAACGCCCCCATGCGGTCGGCCCGCGGGGGGCGAGGCGGCGTGTCCGAAATAGGATGTATTGGGTCGGCAGTGTAGAACGGGAGATGTGACGGCAATGGCTACGGAAAGTCTCCAGCTCCGCGATGCTTCCGCCGTCCCCGCACCGGGCAGCGCGTGGTGACGGGACCCGGGAGAACCCGGTCCGGCACGGCCGCCCGCAGCGGCTCCGCGGTGCACGGCACCCTGGACAAGGCCGCGACCGAGAACTTCCCCGTGGCCCCCTTCTTCCTGCCCCGTGCCTGGCGCGGCGACCTCATGGCCCTCTACGGGTACGCCCGGCTGGTCGACGACATCGGCGACGGCGACCTCGCACCCGGCGGTGCCGACGCCCGCCACCTGGGCCTGTCACCCGAACGGGCGGACGACCGGCTGGCGTTCCTGGACGCCTTCGAGACCGACCTCCGACGTGTGTTCGACACCGACACCGACGCCGAAGGTGGTTCCGGCGGCCCCCGCCACCCACTGCTGCGCCGCCTCGTCCCGACCGTCCGCCGGCACGCCCTCACCCCCGAGCCCTTCCTCGGCCTGATCGCGGCCAACCGCCAGGACCAGCTCGTCACCCGCTACGAGACCTTCGACGACCTCCTCGCCTACTGCGAGCTGTCCGCGAACCCGGTCGGCCGGCTCGTCCTCGCCGTCACCGGCACCGCGACGCCGGAGCGGATCCGGCGCTCCGACGCCGTCTGCACCGGCCTCCAGATCGTCGAGCACCTCCAGGACGTCTCCGAGGACCTCGCACAGGGCCGCGTCTATCTGCCCGCCGAGGACATGAAACGTTTCCATGTGCAGGAGTCCGACCTCGCCGCCCCCAGTGCGGGCGCGTCGGTGCGTGTCCTGATCGCGTTCGAAGCGGAACGCGCCCTGCGACTGCTGAATGAAGGCACCCCTCTCGTGGGTAGCGTCCACGGCAGGCTGAAGCTGCTCCTCGCGGGGTTCGTGGCCGGGGGGAGGGCGGCCGTACGCGCTGTCGCGGCCGTCTCCTACGACGTCCTTCCTGGACCGCCGAAGCCCACCAAGGTCCAGTTGCTGCGCGAGGTGGGAGCGACACTGCGAGGAGAGGGGTGAGCCGGGCCGTGGAGCCAGACCAACACGTGTCCGCACCGGTACTCGCCGCATACGGCTACTGCGAGTCGGTGACCGGGCAGCAGGCCCGGAATTTCGCGTACGGGATCAGGCTGCTGCCGACGCCCAAGCGCCGTGCCATGTCCGCGCTGTACGCGTTCTCACGGCGCGTCGACGACATCGGGGACGGCGCACTCGCCCCCGACGTCAAACAGGTGCGTCTGGAGGAGACCCGGGCCCTGCTGACCCGGGTCCGCGAAGGCGCGGTCGACGAGGACGACACCGACCCGGTCGCGGTCGCCCTCACCCACGCGGCGACCGCGTTCCCGATTCCGCTCGGCGGCCTCGACGAACTCATCGACGGCGTCCTCAGCGACGTACGCGGTGAGACATACGAGACATGGGACGACCTGAAGGTCTACTGCCGCTGTGTCGCCGGAGCCATCGGCCGACTCTCGCTCGGTGTCTTCGGCACCGAGCCCGCGGCGCGCGGCGCGGAGCGGGCCCCCGAGTACGCCGACACCCTGGGGCTCGCGCTGCAACTCACCAACATCCTCCGCGACGTTCGTGAGGACGCCGAGGGCGGACGGACCTATCTGCCGGCCGACGACCTGGCCAAGTTCGGCTGCTCCGCCGGGTTCAACGGGCCGACGCCGCCGCCCGGATCGGACTTCGCGGGCCTCGTGCACTTCGAAGTCCGGCGCGCCCGCGCGCTGTTCGCCGAGGGCTACCGGCTGCTGCCCATGCTCGACCGGCGCAGCGGCGCCTGTGTCGCCGCCATGGCCGGTATCTACCGGCGCCTCCTGGACCGTATCGAGCGCGAGCCGGAGGCCGTCCTGCGCGGCCGGGTCTCGCTGCCCGGACGCGAGAAGGCGTACGTGGCGGTGCGCGGACTGTCCGGTCTCGACGCCCGGCACATCGCGCGTCAGACCGTCAGGAGGCGCGTCCGATGAGCCCGTTGGGTGATCACGCCATGCCCGCGCACAACCGGCGGGCAACCCTCCGCCCCACCTCGGCGTCCCTGACTGCGACGGCCCGCACGGGGTTCGGCGATCATGCCGACCGCGCGCGCGGCACGGTGGACGGAGAGGGCGCGTGAGCGACACGGACAAGCGGCCCCCGGGGCTGCCCGCGGACGCCGAAGGCCGCCCCGGACGGGAGGCCGTGGTGGTCGGCGGAGGGATCGCCGGGATCACCGCGGCGCTCGGACTCGCCGACGCCGGCGTGCGGGTGACCCTCCTTGAGGGACGGCCCCGGCTGGGCGGGCTCGCCTTCTCCTTCAAGCGGGGCGACCTCACCGTCGACAACGGCCAGCACGTCTATCTGCGCTGCTGCACGGCCTACCGATGGTTCCTCGACCGCATCGACGCGACCCCTCTCGCCCCGCTCCAGGACCGCCTCGAAGTCCCCGTCCTGGACGCCGCGACCCGTGTGCGCACCCGGTCCGGCGAAGGACCACGGCTCGGCACCCTGCGCCGCGCCGATCTGCCCGTACCGCTGCACCTCGCGCGCAGTCTCGCCGGCTACCCGCATCTGTCGCTCGCCGAACGCGCCAAGGTCGGGCGGGCCGCACTCGCGCTGAAGAGCCTCGATCCGGCCGATCCGGCCCTGGACAGCCAGGACTTCGGCACCTGGCTGCGCGAACACGGTCAGTCGGCGCGCGCCGTCGAGGCACTCTGGGATCTCGTCGGCGTGGCCACCCTGAACGCGGTCGCGGGCGACTCCTCGCTGGGTCTTGCCGCCATGGTCTTCAAGACCGGGCTGTTGTCCGAGCCGGGCGCCGCCGATATCGGCTGGGCCCGCGTCCCACTCGGTGAACTCCATGACACGCTCGCCCGCAAGGCGCTCGACTCCGCGGGCGTACGCACCGAGATCCGTACACGCGTCACCTCCCTCTCGCGTACGGAGAACGGGCGGTGGGCGGTGGAGGTTCCCGGCGAACGCATCGAGGCCGACACCGTTGTCCTCGCCGTCCCGCAGCAGGAGACCCACGACCTCCTCCCGGACGGGGCGCTCGACGACCCCGACCGGCTGCTCGGCATCGGCACCGCGCCGATCCTCAATCTGCATGTGGTCTACGACCGTCCGGTGCTCCGGCGGCCGTTCTTCGCGGCGATCGGCTCACCCGTGCAATGGGTGTTCGACCGCACCGACGCCTCAGGGCTGACCGAAGGTCAGTACCTTGCCCTCTCCCAGTCGGCGGTCCACGACGCGATCGACGAACCCGTCGCCGCGCTGCGGGAACGCTTCCTGCCGGAGCTGGAACGCCTACTGCCCGCCACCCGCGGCGCCGAGGTACGCGACTTCTTCGTCACCAGGGAGCGCACCGCGACCTTCGCCCCGACACCCGGGGTCGGCCGGCTCAGGCCCGGCCCCCGCACCAAGGCACCCGGCCTCTACCTGGCCGGCGCGTGGACCGCCACAGGCTGGCCCGCGACCATGGAAAGCGCGGTACGCAGCGGTGTCAGCGCCGCCGGTGCCGCCCTCGTGGCGCTCGGCCGTTCCCGTGGCCATCTCTTCGAGGAGGCGGCATGACAATCGACCTCCACGGGACAGGTCCCCGTACCCCCGGCACCGCGACAAGAGGAGAGACAGTGCCCACTGTGCCCCCGGCCGAACCGTCCGCCGAGGCCGTGGACGTGACCGCGCTCCTGGAACGCGGCAGGACCCTGGCGTCGCCGGTGCTACGGGCCGCCGTGGACCGTCTCGCGCCGCCCATGGACACCGTCGCCGCCTACCACTTCGGCTGGATCGACGCCGAGGGCAACCCCACGCACGGCGACGGCGGCAAGGCCGTGCGGCCCGCGCTCGCCCTGCTCTCCGCGCAGGCCGCGGGCGCCGCCCCCGAGGTCGGGGTGCCCGGCGCGGTCGCCGTCGAACTCGTGCACAACTTCTCGCTGTTGCACGACGACCTGATGGACGGTGACGAGCAGCGCCGCCACCGCGACACCGTGTGGAAGGTGCACGGCCCCGCGCAGGCCATTCTCGTCGGCGACGCCCTCTTCGCGCTCGCCAACGAGATCCTGCTGGAACTCGGCACCGTCGAGGCCGGCCGCGCCACCCGGCGACTGACCACCGCGACCCGCGCCCTGATCGACGGTCAGGCCCAGGACATCTCCTACGAGCACCGTGAGCGCGTCACCGTCGAGGAGTGCCTCGACATGGAGGGCAACAAGACCGGCGCCCTGCTCGCCTGCGCCTGTTCCATCGGCGCGGTACTCGGCGGCGCCGACGACCGTACCGCCGACACCCTGGAGACGTACGGGTACCACCTGGGGCTTGCCTTCCAGGCCGTGGACGACGTCCTCGGTATCTGGGGCGACCCGGAGTCCACCGGCAAGCAGACCTGGAGCGATCTGCGCCAGCGCAAGAAGTCCCTCCCGGTGGTCGCCGCGCTCGCCGCCGGCGGACCCGCGTCCGAACAGCTCGGCGAGCTGCTCGCCGCCGACGCGAAGAGCAATGACTTCGACAGCTTCTCCGAGGAGGAGTTCGCCGCCCGTGCCGCCCTGATCGAGGAGGCCGGCGGGCGCGAGTGGACGGCGCAGGAGGCACGGCGTCAGCACGCCGTCGCCATCGAGGCGCTGGACACCGTCGAGATGCCGGACCAGGTGCGGGCGCAACTTGTCGCGCTCGCCGACTTCGTCGTCGTTCGAGAGAGATGATCATTATCGCCCGTATATGAATCGCAGTCGCCGACCGGTGCCCATCCAGGGCACCGGCCGACGGCGGACCCAGCAGAAGAAGAATCACTGCACGAAGGGGAAGCCATGACAGCGACGACCGACGGAAGCACCGGAGCCGTACCGCTCCGCGCTGCCTCGGCCACCGAAACAACCGACACGACCCCGCCGGCGACCGGGACGTACGACGCCGCCACGCGCGCCGTTCAGCGCGCCACCGACTTCCTGCTCGCCCGGCAGGACACCGAGGGCTGGTGGAAGGGCGACCTCGAAACGAATGTGACGATGGACGCTGAAGACCTGCTGCTCCGGCAGTTCCTGGGCATCCGCGACGAGGACACCACCCGGGCCGCGGGCCTCTTCATCCGCGGCGAGCAGCGCGACGACGGCACTTGGGCCACCTTCTTCGGCGGCCCCGGCGAACTCTCCACCACCATCGAGGCGTACGTCGCCCTCCGGCTCGCCGGAGACCACCCCGACGACCCGCACATGGCGAAGGCCGCGGAGTGGATCCGCGCCCAGGGGGGCATCGCCGCGAGCCGGGTCTTCACCCGGATCTGGCTCGCCCTGTTCGGCTGGTGGAAGTGGGACGACCTGCCCGAACTGCCGCCGGAGCTGGTGTACTTCCCCAAGTGGTTCCCGCTCAACATCTACGACTTCGGCTGCTGGGCCCGGCAGACCATCGTGCCGCTCACCGTCGTCTCCGCGAAGCGTCCTGTGCGCCCCGCGCCGTTCCCGCTCGACGAGCTGCACACCGACGCCGCCGACCCCAACCCTGCCAGGCCGCTTGCCCCGGTGGCCAGTTGGGACGGTGCCTTCCAGCGCCTGGACAAGGCGCTGCACGCGTACCGCAAGGTGGCGCCGCGCGGGCTGCGCAAGGCCGCCATGAACAGCGCGGCCCGGTGGATCATCGAGCGGCAGGAGAACGACGGCTGCTGGGGCGGTATCCAGCCACCCGCCGTGTACTCGATCATGGCGCTGCACCTGCTCGGCTACGACCTCGAACACCCCGTGATCCGCGCGGGACTCGAATCCCTCGACCGGTTCGCGGTCCGGCGCGAGGACGGCGCCCGGATGATCGAGGCGTGTCAGTCGCCGGTGTGGGACACCTGCCTGGCGACCATCGCCCTGGCCGACGCGGGGGTGCCCGCCGACCATCCGCAACTCGTCAAGGCCGCCGACTGGATGCTCGGCGAACAGATCGTCCGGCCCGGTGACTGGTCGGTGCGCCGACCCCATCTCACCCCGGGTGGCTGGGCGTTCGAGTTCCACAACGACAACTACCCCGACATCGACGACACCGCCGAGGTCGTTCTCGCCCTGCGCCGCGTCCGCCACCCCGACCCCGAGCGGTCGGAACGGGCCATCGCGCGCGGGGTGAAGTGGAACCTCGGCATGCAGTCGAAGAACGGCGCGTGGGGCGCCTTCGACGTCGACAACACCAGCTCCTTCCCCAACCGGCTGCCGTTCTGCGACTTCGGCGAGGTCATCGACCCGCCGTCCGCCGATGTCACCGCGCATGTCGTCGAGATGCTCGCGATCGAGGGCAAGGCACACGACCCGCGCACCCGCCGGGGCATCGCCTGGCTGCTCGCCGAACAGGAGCCGAACGGCGCCTGGTTCGGCCGCTGGGGCGTCAACTACGTCTACGGCACCGGGTCCGTGGTCCCCGCGCTCACCGCGGCGGGCCTGCCCGCCTCGCACCCGGCGATCCGCCGGGCCGTGACCTGGCTGGAGTCCGTACAGAACGACGACGGGGGCTGGGGCGAGGACCTGCGCTCCTACCACGACGTCGACGGCTGGAGCGGTCGCGGGGCGTCCACGGCATCGCAGACCGGCTGGGCCCTGATGGCCCTGCTCGCGGCGGGGGAGCAGGACTCGAAGGCCGTCGAGCGGGGCGTCGCCTGGCTCGCCGAGACACAGAACGAGGACGGTTCCTGGGACGAGCCCTACTTCACCGGCACGGGCTTCCCCTGGGACTTCTCCATCAACTACCACCTGTACCGGCAGGTCTTCCCGCTGACCGCGCTCGGCCGGTACGTCCATGGAGAACCGTTCGCCGACACGACGGCCGCCCGGACGGGCGCGGCGGCGGGCCGGCCGGTCAAGGGGAGCTGATGGCCGACACCCCGGCACCGCCGGGCACCCCGCCGCTGCTGATCGCCTGCGCGCTCGGCATCGAGCACCTCGCCCTGCGCTCGGGCGGTCGCGGCGCCGCGCCGGGACCCGTGACCCTGCTGCGTACGGGCATGGGTCCACGGGCCGCCGAGCGGGCCGTGGCCCGCGCGCTGGCCGACGAGGCGCTGCGGGGGGCGGCCGTCATGGCGACCGGGTTCTGCGCGGGCCTGGCGCCCGGGATACACCCGGGGGACCTGGTGGTCGCCGACGAGACCCGGCTGCCCGCGGTCGACGGGAACAGCGGCACCACCACCCCGTGCGTCGGCACGGAACTGCTGGTCAAGGAGCTGGCCGGGGCGCTGCCCGGCCGGACCGTCCATACGGGGCCGCTCATCGGCTCCGACCATGTCGTGCGCGGCCACGAACGCGCCGATCTGCTCGCCACGGGGGCGATCGCGGTGGACATGGAGTCCGCCGCGACCCTGCGGACGGCCGTGGCGGCGGGCAGCCGTCCGGTTGCGGCCGTCCGGGTGGTCGTGGACGCTCCTGAGCATGAACTCGTCCGTATCGGCACGGTCCGCGGTGGAATATCAGCTTTCCGCGTTCTTCGTGCCGTGCTTCCCTCATTTTTTGAATGGCACCGCAATGCAATGCTCCCCCGGAGGTGAGCTAGATGGCCATGCCGCTGCGTCAGACCGTCAAGGTGGCGACGTATCTCTTTGAACAGAAGCTCCGCAAGCGCGACAAGTTCCCGCTGATTGTCGAGCTGGAACCGCTTTTCGCGTGCAACCTGGCGTGTGAGGGCTGCGGCAAGATTCAGCACCCGGCGGGGGTTCTCAAGCAGCGGATGCCGGTGGCCCAGGCCGTCGGCGCCGTCCTTGAATCCGGGGCTCCGATGGTGTCCATCGCCGGTGGCGAGCCGCTGATGCATCCGCAGATCGACGAGATCGTGCGGCAGTTGGTGGCGAAGAAGAAATACGTCTTCCTCTGCACCAACGCCATGTTGATGCGCAAGAAGATGGACAAGTTCACGCCCTCGCCGTATTTCGCGTTCGCCGTGCACATCGACGGACTGCGTGAGCGTCATGACGAATCCGTCGCGAAGGAGGGGGTGTTCGACGAGGCCGTGGCGGCCATCAAGGAGGCCAAGCGGCGCGGGTTCCGGGTGACCACCAACTCGACCTTCTTCAACACGGACACCCCGCAGACCATCATCGAGGTGCTCAACTTCCTCAACGACGACCTCCAGGTCGACGAGATGATGATCTCGCCCGCCTATGCCTACGAGAAGGCGCCCGACCAGGAGCACTTCCTCGGTGTCGAGCAGACCCGGGAACTCTTCAAGAAGGCGTTCGCGGGCGGCAACAGGCTGCGGTGGCGGCTCAACCACTCGCCCCTGTTCCTCGACTTCCTCGAAGGCAAGGTCGACTTCCCCTGCACGGCGTGGGCGATCCCCAACTACTCGCTGTTCGGCTGGCAGAAGCCCTGCTATCTGATGAGCGACGGGTACGTCACCACGTACAAGGACCTCATCGAGAAGACCGACTGGGACGCGTACGGCCGGGGCAAGGACCCGCGCTGCGCCAACTGCATGGCGCACTGCGGTTATGAGCCGACCGCCGTGCTCGCCACGATGGGGTCCCTGAAGGAGTCCCTGCGCGCCGCGCGCGAGACCGTCTCCGGAAACCGCGGGTGACGCCGTGACCTCCGGAGAGCCTGTTCCACTGGGCCTTCCCGAGCTGCCGGTCCGCCCCCTCGCCATCCGCCGTGTGAGCCGGCGGATCGAGGTCGGACCGGTGGCCGTCGGAGGCGGGGCGCCTGTGTCGGTGCAGTCGATGACGACGACGCGTACGTCGGACATCGGGGCGACGTTGCAGCAGATCGCTGAGTTGACGGCGTCGGGTTGTCAGATCGTGCGGGTGGCGTGTCCGACGCAGGATGATGCGGACGCGTTGGCGACGATTGCGCGGAAGTCGCAGATTCCGGTGATCGCGGACATTCATTTCCAGCCGAAGTACGTGTTCGCGGCGATCGACGCGGGGTGTGCGGCGGTGCGGGTGAATCCGGGGAACATCAAGCAGTTCGACGACAAGGTGCGGGAGATCGCGAGGGCGGCGAACGACGCGGGTACGCCGATCCGTATCGGCGTGAACGCGGGCTCTTTGGACCGGCGGCTGCTCCAGAAGTACGGGAAGGCCACCCCGGAGGCGCTGGTGGAGTCGGCGCTGTGGGAGGCGTCGCTGTTCGAGGAGCACGGTTTCCGGGACATCAAGATCTCGGTGAAGCACAACGACCCGGTGGTCATGGTCAACGCCTACCGGCAGTTGGCCGCGCAGTGCGACTACCCGTTGCACCTCGGCGTCACCGAGGCCGGACCCGCCTTCCAGGGCACCATCAAGTCGGCCGTGGCCTTCGGCGCGCTGCTCAGCGAGGGCATCGGCGACACCATCCGTGTCTCCCTGTCCGCGCCGCCCGTCGAGGAGGTCAAAGTCGGCATCCAGATCCTGGAGTCGTTGAATCTTCGGCAACGGCGTCTGGAGATCGTGTCCTGCCCGTCGTGCGGGCGTGCCCAGGTCGACGTCTACAAGCTGGCCGAGGAGGTCACGGCGGGCCTGACGGGCATGGAGGTGCCTTTGCGGGTCGCCGTGATGGGCTGTGTCGTCAACGGTCCGGGTGAGGCCCGTGAGGCCGACCTCGGCGTGGCGTCGGGCAATGGCAAGGGGCAGATCTTCGTGAAGGGCGAGGTCATCAAGACGGTGCCCGAGTCGAAGATCGTGGAGACCCTCATCGAAGAGGCGATGAAGATCGCCGAGCAGATGGAGCGGGACGGTGTTCCGTCCGGCGCTCCGGAGGTCATCGCGTCCGGCGCTCCCGAGGCCACCCCGTCGGGGGCCTGAGCCGCCACCGTGAGCTGAACGAAGCACGTACTGAGAGGGGGCCCGAGCGTGACGATTCTGGAGACCATCAGGGGGCCGCGCGATCTTAAAGCGCTGTCCGAGGAGCAACTCGACGACCTGGCCGAGGAGATCAGGGAGTTCCTGGTCCACGCGGTCGCCCGGACCGGGGGCCATCTCGGGCCCAATCTCGGGGTGGTGGAACTCTCCATCGCCCTGCACCGGGTCTTCGAGTCCCCGGTCGACCGCATCCTCTGGGACACCGGCCACCAGAGCTACGTACACAAACTCCTGACCGGCCGGCAGGACTTCTCCAAGCTGCGCGGCAAGGGCGGGCTGTCCGGCTATCCCTCGCGTGACGAGTCCGAGCACGACGTCATCGAGAACAGCCACGCGTCGACCGTGCTCGGCTGGGCGGACGGACTCGCCAAGGCCCGCGACGTCCAGGGCGAGCGCGGCCATGTCGTCGCCGTCATCGGGGACGGCGCGCTCACCGGCGGGATGGCCTGGGAGGCGCTGAACAACATCGCCGCCGCCAAGGACCGGCCGCTGATCATCGTCGTCAACGACAACGAACGCTCCTACGCCCCCACCATCGGTGGCCTCGCCAACCACCTGGCGACCCTGCGCACCACCGACAGCTACGAGCGGGTACTCGCCTGGGGCAAGGACGTCCTCCAGCGCACCCCGGTCATCGGACAGCCGCTGTACGAGTCCCTGCACGGCGCGAAGAAGGGCTTCAAGGACGCCTTCGCACCGCAGGGCATGTTCGAGGACCTGGGCCTGAAGTACGTGGGCCCGATCGACGGGCACGACATGGGCGCCGTCGAGTCGGCGCTGCGCCGGGCGAAACGGTTCCACGGGCCCGTACTGGTGCACTGCCTCACCGAGAAGGGCCGGGGATACGAGCCGGCGCTCGCCGACGACGCCGACCGGTTCCACACCGTCGGTGTGATGGACCCGCTGACCTGCGAGCCGCTGGCACCGTCCAACGGGCCGTCGTGGACGTCGGTGTTCGGCGACGAGATCGTGCGGATCGGTGCCGAGCGCGAGGACGTCGTGGCGATCACGGCGGCCATGCTGCACCCCGTGGGGCTGACGCAGTTCGCCGACAAGTTCCCGGACCGGGTGTGGGACGTCGGCATCGCCGAGCAGCACGCCGCCGTCTCCGCCGCCGGGCTCGCCACCGGTGGGCTGCATCCGGTGGTCGCCGTGTACGCGACCTTCCTCAACCGTGCCTTCGACCAGTTGCTGATGGATGTGGCGCTGCACCGGTGCGGGGTCACCTTCGTGCTGGACCGGGCCGGGGTGACCGGGGTCGACGGGGCCTCGCACAACGGTATGTGGGACATGTCGATCCTCCAGGTGGTGCCGGGGCTGCGGATCGCGGCGCCGCGTGACGCGGACCAACTGCGGGCCCAGCTGCGGGAGGCGGTCGCCGTGGACGACGCGCCGACGCTGCTGCGGTTCCCGAAGGAGTCGGTCGGTCCCGCGATTCCGGCCGTGGACCGGATCGGCGGGCTCGACGTACTGCATCGCGCGGAGCGGTCCGATGTGCTCCTGGTCGCCGTCGGCGTGATGGCGCCGGTGTGCCTTCAGGCCGCCGAACTCCTCGAAGCCCGGGGTATCGGCTGCACCGTGGTCGACCCGCGCTGGGTCAAACCCGTGGACGAGGCGCTGCCCCCGCTCGCGGCCGGACACCGGCTGGTCGCGGTGGTCGAGGACAACAGTCGCGCCGCCGGGGTCGGGGCGGCGGTCGCGCTGGCCCTCGGCGATGCGGAGGTCGACGTACCGGTACGGCGGTTCGGTATCCCGGACCAGTTCCTGGCACACGCCAAGCGCGGCGAGGTCCTGGCGGACATCGGGCTCACACCGGTGGAGATCGCGGGCCGGATCAGCGCGAGCCTGACGGTCGGGAGCCTGACCGGTGAGGGGTCAGGTGCCGTCGCCTCACGGGGCGCGGCCGTCGAGACTCCGGTGGCTGGGGAGTCGAGTGTCGGTGAGCGGGTGGCTGGGGAGCCGACTGTCGGTGAGCGGGTGGTCGGGGAGTCGGCTGTCAGTGAGCCGGTGGTCGACAAGCCGGTGGCCGGGAAGCCCCCGGTCAGGAAGTCCGCGGTACGCAAACCTGCGGCGAAGAAGCCCGCGGCGGCGAAACCCGCTGCCGGGAAGCCCGTAGCCAAGAAGCTCGCTGCCGGGAAGAAGTCCGCCGCCGCCAAGACGAGTGCCGCCTCGGCGCGGACGGCGCCCGGAGCGCGCGGCGCGGTGAAGGAGGCGGGCAGCAGCCCTGCGGCCGAGCCGCGCGATCCGCGTCCTGCCGCCGAGGAGTCGGCGACCGCCGCTCCGGCCAAGAGCCCAGGAACCCGTCACCTCGCCGAGAAACCGGCCCCCGCCCCCGAGGCGCGGAGCCGTCGTCCCGCGCGCGGGGCGCGTGGTTCCGATGGCGTCGAGTCGTCCGGTGCCGGACGGCGGTCAGGTGCAGAGCCATCGTCCCGCGAGGAGACATCCGGATGAGCAAGGAGTTCGACCTCGGCAAGCTGCTGGCCGAGCGGGGTGCCGAGCGGTACGAGCTGCACGGCAAGTACCTGAACCACCAGTTGCCGCGCATGCTGCACACCATCGGCTTCGACAAGGTCTACGAGCGGGGGGAGGGCGCCCACTTCTGGGACGAGGACGGCAACGACTACCTCGACATGCTCGCCGGGTTCGGTGTGATGGGCCTGGGCCGGCACCATCCCGTGGTCCGCAAGGCACTGCACGACGTGCTGGACGCCTCGCTCGCCGATCTGACCCGGTTCGACTGCCAGCCGCTGCCCGGTCTGCTCGCCGAGAAGCTGCTGACGTACAGCCCGCACCTGGACCGGGTGTTCTTCGGAAACAGTGGCACGGAGGCCGTCGAGACCGCGCTGAAGTTCGCCCGGTTCGCCACCGGCAGGCCGAGGATCCTGTACTGCGAGCACGCCTTCCACGGCCTGACCACGGGCTCCCTGTCGGTGAACGGCGAGTCGGGGTTCCGCGACGGTTTCGCGCCGCTGCTCCCGGACACCGCCGTGCCGCTCGGCGACCTGGACGCGCTCGCCAGGGAACTGGCGCGCGGTGACGTCGCCGGGCTGATCATCGAGCCGATCCAGGGCAAGGGCGTCCACGAGGCACCGCCCGGGTATCTGCGGGCCGCCCAGGAACTGCTGCGGAAGCACAAGGCGCTGCTCATCGCCGACGAGGTGCAGACCGGCCTCGGCCGGACCGGCGACTTCTACGCGTACCAGCACGAGGACGGTGTCGAACCGGACCTCGTGTGTGTCGCCAAGGCGCTGTCGGGCGGCTATGTGCCGGTCGGCGCGACCCTCGGCAAGGACTGGATCTTCAAGAAGGTGTACTCGTCGATGGACCGCGTCCTGGTCCACTCCGCGAGCTTCGGGTCCAACGCCCAGGCCATGGCCGCCGGACTCGCCGTCCTGTCGGTCATGGACGACGAGCAGATCGTCGCCCACGCGCGCGGGACGGGTGAGCTGCTGAAGTCGCGGCTCAGCGCCCTGACCGACCGCTACGAGATGCTCAGTGACGTACGCGGCCGGGGCCTGATGATCGGCATCGAGTTCGGCCGGCCCAAGTCCCTCAAGCTGCGCAGCGGATGGACGATGCTCCAGGCCGCCCGCAAGGGGCTGTTCGCGCAGATGGTGGTCGTACCGCTGCTCCAGAAGCACCGGATCCTCACCCAGGTCTCCGGCGACCATCTGGAGGTCATCAAGCTGATCCCGCCGCTGGTCCTGGACGAGGCGGACGTCGACCGCTTCGTGGAGGCGTTCACCGCTGTGATGGACGACGCGCACAGCGGGGGTGGCCTGATGTGGGACTTCGGGAAGACACTGATGAAGCAGGCGGTCGCCAACCGGTAGCTCGAAGCCACGCTGGAGCCGCACCGGAGCCGCACCAGGGTCGCGTACCGGAGCCTTTTGCCTCTCGGGTAAGAAATTTGCCTGAGAGGCACGGCTCTGGCTCAATCGAGGTATGAGCCTTTCCGATGCGGCACGCGAGCCGGGACCGGGACCAGAACCGGTCACGGAACCGGTCCCGGAGCCGTTGACCGAAGCCGACGCGCTGCCCACCGTCGCCCCGCAGCTCCGCTCGCTGCGCCACCGCGCCTCGCTGACCCTGGAGGCCGCCGCCGCGTCCGCCGGTCTGTCCCCGGCCCATCTGTCCCGCCTGGAGACCGGTCGGCGCCAGCCCTCGCTGCCCATGCTGCTCGCGCTCGCCCGTGTCTACGGTACGACCGTGTCCGAGCTGCTCGGCGAGACCGTCGCCGACCGGGACGCCGTCGTGCGCGCCGGGACCATGGAACCGACCAGGGCGGGCGGCTGGACCTACTGGACCGCCGGCGCCCCCGGCCGCGGTATGCAGGCCCTGCGGGTGCACGTCCCGTACGGGGCGCAGGGCGACATCGTGCGCGTCCACCCCGGCGAGGAATGGCTCTACGTACTCCAAGGACGGCTGCGGCTGCGCCTCGGCGACAGCGCCCAGGTCCTCGCGCCCGGCGACAGCGCGCACTTCGACTCGCTGACCCCGCACCGGATCGCCGCCGCCGACGAGAGCGGCGCCGACCTTCTGTTCGTCCACACCCTGTTGCAGAGCCCGTCCGCCGCGCTGTGCCTCGGCCCGGCGACGGGCCACCCCACCCTGGGAGACCCCCGATGACGGAATTCCCGCGTGCCACGGAAGGCACGGAAGCCGCAGAAGCCACGGAACCCAACGCGCCGGTCGCGCCCCCGCCTGCCCGCCGCCGCGACATGGAGGAGAAGCTTCCGCGCGGCCTGTGGATTCGGCTGATCGTCTATGTCGCCGTCGGGCATCTGCTCGCCGCGTTCATCTTCCTGCTCTTCGAGATGGGCGCGCAGAACCAGTAGCCCGGCTCGCGGGGTCGCGTAGGGGCGGCTCAGTCGAGCAGGTGTGCGCGGAGCCGTTCCCGCAGGTCCGGTGTCAGCCGCAGGCCCCGCTCCAGATACGCGTCGGTGCCGCCCCAGGTCTGCTCGATGGTGTCGAAGGCCGCCGCCAGATACTCGGCGCGGGCGTCGAACAGCGGGCTGAGCAGCTCCATGACCTCCGGCGAGTACGCGTCGGCCGCGGTGCCGCTGCGGTGCACCTTGTAGCGGCGGTGGGTGGCGTTCGACTCCAGGTAGTCCGCCTCGATGGCGTCGCGCTCGACGCCCACGGCGAGCAGCGTCACCGCGATCGAAAGACCGGCGCGGTCCTTGCCCGCCGCGCAGTGCATCAGCGCGGGCACGCTCTCCTCGGCCATCGCGTGCAGCACGCGCGCGTGCTCGGCGGTGCGCTGGGAGATGATCGCGCGGTACGACTCGATCATCCGGTCCGCCGCCCGGCCCTCCGAGAGCAGCGACCGCAGCTGGTCGATGTCGCCGTCGCGGACCATCTTCCAGAACTCGGCGCCGTCCGCCGGGTCGGTCAGCGGCAGGTTCACGTTCCGCACCCCGGGCAGGTCCACGTCCGGGCCTTCGAGCCGCTGGTCGGCCGCGTTGCGGAAGTCGAAGATCGTGTGCAGGCCCAGCGTGGACAGGAACGCGGAGTCCGCGGCGGTCGCGTGTGCCAGATGACCGCTGCGGAACAGGCGCCCCTGCCGGAGCCGTCGGCCGTCCACGGTCGGAAGACCGCCCACGTCGCGGAAGTTGCGCACCCCGGCCAGCTCGGGCTCTGTCGACGGGACCTGCTGCGTCACGGGGGCTCCTCCCAGTCGGCCGCCTACGCCGCTCATCGGCGTGGCGCGCTCTCGACCCTACGACATGGATTCCTGGGGCAATCATCTCCGGGACGACCCTGCCGGGACACCCCCTGTGGCCGAGGTGAACGTCTCGCCGCAGGGGCGTTGCCCCGGACCCGGACCGCCCTTGATGATGTGCGTACCTGAGCGTGCCTGTTCGGATCTGTGGGGGTTTGATGATCGAGATCGGTGCTGACGGGCGGACCTGGCTCCTTTCGGGGCCCACGAGCAGTTACGCGCTCCGCGTCGCGGACGACGACGCCCTGCTGCATCTGCACTGGGGCCCCCGGATCACCCTCGCCGACGCCGAGTCCCTGGCCGCCGAACCGCCGCCCGCCCCGCGCCCCTTCGAGGCCCCGCTCGACGGGCGCGAGGAGTACCCCGTCGAGGGCGGCCCCCGCTTCGTACGCCCCGCCCTGTCCCTCCGTACCGAGCAGCCCCACGGCACCGACCAGATCCGCGGCACCGAATGGCGCTACCGGGACGCGTCCGTCGAAGGCGACCTGCTGGAGGTGCGGTTCCGTGACGAGGTGGTCGGGCTGCTGCTCACGCTCCGGTACGGCATGCGCGGCGACGTGGTCGAGCGTTCCGCCGTCCTGGCCCACGAAGGCCCCGCCGACGCGCCCGCCCTGGAGGTGCTGCGCGCCGACTCCGCGACCTGGACCCTGCCCCGGCGCGACCGCTGGCGGCTCTCGCAGTTGCACGGGCGGTGGGCCGCCGAGTCCCGGCTTACGCGCTCCGAGCTGACGTACGGGGAGCGGGTCATCGGCAGTCGGCGCGGGCACACCGGGCATCAGCATCTGCCCTGGGTCGCGCTCGACGCCGACGGCGAGGCGACCGAGGAGCGGGGCGAGGTCTACGGCTGCGCACTCGCCTGGTCCGGGTCCTGGCGGATCGCCGTGCACGAGTTGCCCGACGGCGCCGTCCAGATCACCGGCGGCACCGGACACGACGACGCGGGACAGGACCTGCTCGCGCCCGGCGCCACGCTCACCACACCTGTCTTCGCCGGGCTGTGGAGCGGCGGCGGATTCGGCGGCGCGAGCCGCGCCTGGCACGCCTACCAGCGCGCGTACGTCGTGCCGGAAGCGGACCGGGACCGTCCGGTGCTCTACAACTCCTGGGAGGCCACCGGCTTCGGTATCTCCGAGGAGCAGCAGCGCGCCCTCGCCCGGCGGGCCGCCGAGGTGGGCGTGGAGCTGTTCGTGGTCGACGACGGCTGGTTCGGGTCCCGCACCAGCGACCGGGCCGGGCTCGGCGACTGGACCCCCAACCCCGACCGCTTCCCGTCCGGGCTGAAGCCGCTCGCCGACGACGTGCACACGCTGGGCATGCGGTTCGGGATCTGGGTCGAGCCCGAGATGGTGAACCCCGACTCGGAGCTGTACCGGGCGCACCCCGACTGGGTGCAGCACTTTCCGGGACGTACCAGGACGGAATTCCGCAATCAGCTCATCCTCAATCTCGCCCGTGAGGACGTCCAGGCGTATCTCTGGGAGCGGCTCGACGCGCTGCTGAACAGTGCCCCGATCGACTATGTGAAATGGGACTTCAACCGCTGTTTCACCGACGCGGGCTGGCCGGGCGAGCCCTACCCGCAGAAGCTCTGGAACGCCCATGTACGCGCCCTGTACGCCCTGTTGGACCGGCTGCGCGATGCCCATCCCGGTGTCGCCTTCGAGTCCTGCTCCGGCGGCGGCGCACGGGTCGACCTGGGGATCATGGCGCGCACCGACCAGGTGTGGACCTCGGACAACACCGACCCGTTGGACCGGCTCGCGATCCAGCACGGCTTCAGCCAGCTGCATCCGGCACGGGTGATGGCGGCCTGGGTCACGGACAGCCCGAACACGCAGCTCAACGACCGGGTCAGCTCGCTCCGCTTCCGGTTCGTCAGCGCCATGGCCGGAGTGCTCGGCCTCGGCGGTGACCTCACGGAGTGGAGCGGTGAGGAACTGGCCGAGGCGCGGACCTGGGTGGATCTCTACAAGGAGATCAGGCCGGTGGTCCAGCGCGGAGACCTCTACCGGCTGCGGGCCCCGGAGGGGGTGACCGGCGGGCCGAGCGCGATCCAGTACGTGCTCGGTGACGATGTCGTCGTGCTCGCCTGGCTGCCGGCCCAGCAGTACGGGGAAGCGACGGCCCCGGTGCGACTGAGCGGCCTGGACGCCTTGGCCTCCTACGAGTGCCGGGAGACCGGGACCGTGCACCGAGGCGCGGTCCTGCTGCACCACGGGCTGCGCACCGGACTACGCGGCGATCTGGACGCGACAGTCATCCGGCTACGCCGCATCTGACCGAATTGCGCGTTTGATGGGATTCTGGGCCACTGGTCCAACTAGCCCTGAAATAACCGGAATAAGGCGCTATGGCGGCGGCGTCAGTGAGCAGGATCATATCCGTGACGGTGGGTGGCGATCATGCTCGGGCCATGTTCCGTGCGCTCCAAGGGAATTGCGGTACTCCGGAAGGTCCTTCATCGACGCAGGGTGACCGGGAAATTCACCAAGGATCAAGAAGCGGAATGCGTTTGCGAATTCTCTGCTTGTCTGCGGCATTCCTGCTCGCTTAGCGTCCAGCTCCATCCGGACGGACGCCTAATCCTGCCGCCGCCCGGAATCCGGACACCCACCCGAAATTGGCAGGAGCGGGGGATCCACAGGTAGTACGCCGAATCCGGAACCCCTATCGGGAGACCGGAGCGGCTCGGGGTGAAGTCGCGTGAAAGCGCGACCGGGCATCTCCAGCCCGAACCCGACAGCTCACCTCGTAGGCGCCGGAGAGGAATTCGTCATGCCCGCGAAGGGTAAGCACCGTCGTCCCAAGGCCCAGCGCCTCACCCGTGGAATCGCCGTCGCCGGCACCGGTGGCGCCGCGCTCGCACTGCCGTTGATCGGCGCCACCGGCGCCCACGCGGCTCCCGGGCAGGCCGCACCCGTGGCCGCCGAGAAGTCCGTCGCCCTCGACCAGGCCGCCGTCAAGAAGGCCGAAGCGGCGAAGTCCGCCAAGACGGCCACGGTCAGGACGTACGCCGTGAAGTCCGGCGACTATCTCTCGAAGATCGCGCAGGAGCAGAGCGTCAGCGGCGGCTGGCACAAGCTCTACGAGGACAACCGGGAGGCCGTGGGCGACAACCCGAGCCTGATTCACCCCGGTCTGAAGCTGACCATCGGTGGCAAGGCCGCGGACGCTCCGGCCGACCCGTCGTCCTCGTCCTCCTCGTCGGACGACACCGCGGCGCCGTCCACCGAGCCGGCGCCTTCCTCGTCGTCCGCCGACACCGCGGCCCCGGCCGACCAGGGCGCGACCACCAACGCCGCCGACAGCAATGCCTCGGGGTACACGCTGCCCGTCGACGGCGGCGCCGTCGGTACGCCGTACCACCAGTCCGGCAGCATGTGGTCCAGCGGCTACCACACCGGTGTCGACTTCGTCGTCCCGACCGGCACCACCATCAAGTCCGTCGGTCCGGGCACCGTCGTCTCGGCGGGCTGGGGCGGCGCGTACGGCAACCAGGTCGTCGTCCAGCACAGCGACGGCCAGTACTCGCAGTACGCCCACCTCTCCCAGCTGTCCGTCTCGGCCGGGCAGACCGTGACCGGCGGCCAGCAGCTCGGACTCTCGGGCGCGACCGGCAATGTCACCGGACCGCACCTGCACTTCGAGATCCGCACCTCGCCCGACTACGGATCCGACGTGGACCCGCTGGCGTATCTGCGGGCGCACGGAGTCAGCGTCTGACCGAACTCGATCCACTCGATCGGTCGGATTCACGGAAGGGTCGCATCGGCGGATGCGACCCTTCCGCGTATTCCGGGTTGGCCGAATCTTGACCGGTGGTCTTTCTCACGCTTCGTCAACCCCTGGGATGGCTTTATTACGGTGGCGTAGCTCACTCGCGCCGGTGAAAGATGGGGCGTTGTGGCAGCAGAGTCGACAACCTTCATCAGAGACGCGATCAGGTCCTACGCAGCGGTCGGCGACAGCTTCACCGAGGGGGTCGGGGACCCCGGGCCCGACGGAGGCTTCGTGGGGTGGGCCGACCGGCTCGCCGTCCTTCTCGACGACCGACTCCCCGAACACACCTTCCGGTACGCCAATCTCGCCGTCCGCGGAAAGCTCCTCGACCAGATCGTCGCGGACCAGGTACCGCGCGCCAAGAAGCTGGCGCCCGACCTCGTGACCTTCGCCGCGGGCGGCAACGACATCATCCGGCCGGGCACCGACCCCGACGAGGTCGCCGAGCGGTTCGAAAGCGCCGTCGCCGACCTCGCGAACGCCGTCGGCACCGTCGTGGTGACCACCGGCTTCGACACCCGCGGTGTGCCCCTGCTCAAGCATTTGCGCGGGAAGATCGCCACGTACAACGGACATGTCCGCGCGGTCGCCGACCGCTACGGCTGTCCGGTGCTCGACCTCTGGTCGCTGCGGACCGTGCAGGACCGGCGGGCCTGGGACGACGACCGGCTGCATCTCTCGCCCGAGGGGCACACCCGGGTCGCGCTGCGCGCCGGACAGGTCCTCGGCGTCGACGTGCCCGCCGACCCCGACCAGCCGTGGCCGCCGCTACCGCCGCGCGGCACCCTCGAAGTACGGCGCGACGACATCCACTGGGCCCGTGAGTATCTGGTGCCGTGGATCGGGCGGCGGCTGCGAGGCGAGTCATCGGGTGACCACATGGAGGCCAAGCGTCCGGACCTGCTGCCCCTCTGAACCGCCCGGCGGCACGACCGTGTTCGCCGGTACGCGTTCCAGGACGCCCCCGGCGAACACGTCGTACAGCGGCAGGGTCTCCAGATGGACGTACCCGATGTGGCAGTCGCACGCCGTACGGGGACAGGGGCGCGGGCCGAGCGCCGCGCGGTACGAACCGTCGTACAGGTTCCCCAGTTCGGCCGGGACGAAGTGGCAGCGCCGCACGGTGCCCTCGCCGTCCACGGAGATCACCGACGAGCCGGTACGACACGGCAGGCCCGCGCTGCGGTGCGGGTGGCGGCTGTACGGGAACAGCGGGTCGAGCGTCGTCCACCGCTCGGCCTCCGCGTCGGTGTACGTGTGGCCTTCGGCCGCGTTGATCCACAGGTACACGTGCGCGGGCAGCGCCGCGCGCAGCCGCCGGGCGTGCTCCAGATGCTCCGGAAGGCCGACGACGCCGACGCTGAACCGCACGCCCCGGTCGGCCAGTTCACCGCACTTCGCGAGGAACCGGTCGTACGGTGTCTGCCCCGGGTGGTAGGTGCACCACAGGGCGACCGTGTCCAGGTCGGCCTCCGCCAGCCAGTCCGTACGGCAGCTCAGATTCGTCTGGATCGCGACCCGGTCGATATGCGGCAGGTGCGACAGCTCGACCAGGGCGCGCCGGTACCAGGACCGGACCAGGCCCTCGCCCCAGGGCGTGAACAGCACGGACAGCCGGCCGTCCACCCGCTGCCCGGCCCACCGCGAGAACCGGGCGAGCGCGGCTCGATCGGCCCGCAACTGGTCCGTACTGTCACGCCGCTTGGCGAACGGGCAGTACGGACAGTCGTAGTCGCAGGACGCCAGCGGGCCCCGGTACAGCACCGTGAGATCCGTGCCGCCCACCTCGCTCACCCCGCCCGCCTCGCTCACCCCGGCGCTCATCGCACCTCGTACGCGGCCATCGCGGCGCGCACGGCGGGCGAGAACAACTCCGGGCCCAGCGCGTCGGAGTGGGCGAGGCCCTCGGGCGACAGCCGCAGCCGGTCGTCCGCCGTGCCGTCGAGCCACCCGCGCGCGGTGAACCGCGCGCACTCGGCCGCGAAGTCGCGCTCCGGATCGCCCCCGAACCGCTCCCGGTACTCGGCCCGGTCCAGCCCGTCCGCCTGGAGCAGCGACTGGAGGAGATGGCGCCGCCGCGCCTCGTCCGCGTCCACGCGTCGCCCGTGCGCCGCGTGGGCGAAGTCCTCCGTGGCCGTGTAGGCGTCGATGATCGAGCGGACCTCGCGCGCGTGCACGGCGTAGTCGAAGGAGTAGTGCAGCGTCGACGTGTACGAACGGGCGCCGCAGCCCAGGCCGATCATGCCGTCCGTCTGGCACGCGTAGTCTTCGGGGCCCTGCGGGGGAGCGTCCGCGCGGCGGAACATCCGCATCGACACCTGCTCGTAGCCCCGCGCGCGGAGATGGTCGCGGCCCTGCCGGTACAGCCGCAGCCGCTGCTCGTCCCACGCGCGGTCCCCGAGCGGCGTCCGCCCGTCCAGACCCGTCAACGGCCGTACGTACAGCGGATACAGATACAGCTCCTCGGGCCGCCACGCGAGCGCCGCGTCCAGCGACGTCCGCCAGGACGCCTCGGTCTGCCCGTCGATTCCGTAGATCAGATCGATGTTGAGGACCGGGATGCCCGCCTCCCTGATGTGCCCGAGCGCCGCCTCGACGTCGGCCCGCCGCTGCGGTCGTACGGCCGCCTTCGCCTCCTCGTCCACGAAGCTCTGCACACCGAGGCTGAGCCGTGTCGCGCCCCGCTCGGCTAGGACGGCCAGCCGGTCCGGCGTCGCGGTCGCGGGGGACGCCTCCACGGACAACGGCACCGCGCGCAGGTCGACCCCCGTCCGCTTCTCGGCGATGTCGCAGAGCCGGTTCAGCTCGTCCGCCGTCAGGAACGTCGGTGTGCCCCCGCCGAAGGCGGCCGTCGCGAACCGGACCGGCTCGTCGTCGCCCAACGCCTCGCGTACGGCGGTCGCCTGGCGGTCCAGCGCGTCGAGATACCGCGTGGTCAGCTCGTCCGGGGCGCCGATCCGCGTGAACAGATTGCAGAACCCGCAGCGCACCTCGCAGAACGGTATGTGCGCGTACAGCGAGAGCGCGCTTTTGGGCTCGCCCCGCCACAGGTCGCGCAGCGCGGGCCGGTCGGGCAGCGGGCGGTACGACGTCTTGTGCGGGTACGCGTACACGTAGCTCTGGTACGGGCGTGGGGCCGGTGTGTTGGTCCGGTCGGTACTCATGGCGCCTCGGTCGGGTCGACGAAGAAGTGGGCGTACGGCACTGTCCAGACCACCTCGTGGCCGAGCCGGTGACCGGTGAATCCGTCGTCCCCGTACGCCGTGCCGTGATCGGAGCAGACGATCACGAAGCAGCGGCGCCGCCCGCTCATCGCGGCAAGCAGCCGCCCGATGTGCCGGTCGACGTACTCCAGGGCGGCGGCGTGCGTCGCGGGGCTGTCGCCCGCCTCACGCGTGGCGCCCGGGAGGTGGAACCAGTTGGGCTGATGCAGCGCGGACACGTTCACGAACAGGAACAGGCGCTGTTCGGGCGGCAGTTCCGCGATGACCTTCTCCGCGCGCGTGACCTGTGCCTCGAAGGACGTGGGTGACGCGACGCCGAACTCCGGCTCCCAGTGGCTCTCCTGGAACAGGCCCGGCAGGACGTCGCCGAGCGCGCCCTGTTTGTTGAAGAACCCGACGCCTCCGACGCACACGGTGCGATAGCCCGCGTCGGCGAGACCGGAGACCAGATCCGGGGTCTCGTACACGAACGTACGCCCCGCCGTCGTCTCACTGCCCGCGAACCGGGCGGCGAACAGCCGGGGATGCGGGCCGGGTTCGGCGGGCGTCGGCAGAAAACCGGCGAACATCGCCTGGTGCGAGGCATAGGTGAAGCTGCCCGGCGCGTGCCGCTTCTCCCAGACACCGCCCGGCAGATACCGCGCCAGATGCGGCAGCCGTCCGGACGCGGCGAGATCGGCGGCGATGTCGTACCGCAGGGTGTCGAGCGTGACGAAGAGGAGGTCGTCACGGCCCACGACCTCGTTCATGTCGGGGATGTCGGCCGGGTCGGGGTGTCCCGGTGGGTGCGGACTTCCCGGCAGGTGGGGGCTTCCCGCCGGTTCAGACGGTCGCACGGTCGTTCTCCTCCCGCCGGTCGGGTGCCGGAGCCCGGTGGACGGCCGCCACCTGCGCCGCGTAGGTGTCCAGGTCCTCGGCTCCGCCACCCTTCAGACCGGTGAGGCCGGGCAGCAGATCGCCGAAGGCGTTGACCTCGCCGACCGCGAAGTTGCGCCAGCCGATGCCCGGCAGCAGGTCAACCCCCACACAGAGCGTGTCCGGGAAACATCCGGCGGCCCGCTCGCACAGGCCCAGCGCGTCGGCCCAGTCGCCGCCCGCCCGCTCGACGGCGGCCCGCGCGAGCGTGAGATCGCCCCGGGCGCCGCCGAGATGCAGATTGGTCATGGGGGAGCGGCTGGTACGGACGAGCGCGTGGGTGGCCCGGCCGGCGACGACCACGACCCGCAGGTCCGCCACGCGCGCGTGGAGCGACGCCTTCGGCAGCCAGCGCTCGATGTGCAGCCCGTCGGGCGCGAGCGCGTCCACCAGCGCGGCGACCTCTCGCTCGGTCGTGTAGCGGCGCACCTTCAACGAGTTGAACAGTCCACTGTCCGTCAGCTCGACCGACGTGGTGGCCCGGACCCGGCCGAGCCCCGCCGTCTCGACGGCCAGCACACCCGACGCGGACGAACCGTGCGCCAGCTTCACGAAGGCCCGCGGCATCCGGTGCTCCGCCATCAGGTCCCGTACGTCGTCCCAGCCCCGCACCGCCGCGCCGGCCCCGGACGTCGGCGACGGCGGCACCGTGACCCCGGCGCGGCTCAGCACGCCGTGACACAGCCGCTTGTCGAACAGTGCCGCCAGGTCGTGAGGACCGTCGAGCAGTCGGCATCCACGCAGGGCCGCCGCGTCCGCGACGTCCCGAACCGCTTCCGTGAACCGCTCGTACCAGCGGGATGTGCCCTCCACGCGCGCGGGATCACCGGTGCCCCGCAGGATCGCGTCGACCTCGGGGTCCTCGCCCGGCGAGTCGATCCGCACGGTCTCGCCCGGCCGGAACACGGCACCCCCGCGCAGGACGTCCACCCACGGCAGTACGCGCGCGGGAGGCAGCCCGGCGGCACGCACCGCGTCCCGGAAGAACGTGACCCGGCGGTCGGCGGGATTGCCGACGACCACGAAGCGGACCGACTCCCCAGGCATCGGCTACTCCCCCACTGCCGTGTAGCGCTGAACGCCGTCCTCGTCCTCGTCCTCATCGGCGTCGGACCCGTCCAGGTCCAGTTCGACACCCGCCGGCTCCAGGGCCTGCCGGAGCCGTTCGCGCATCGCGTCGGAGAGGTAGTTGTGGTTCAGGTCAAGGGACGTGAGGTGGGTCAGCGGCTGGCCGGACAGCAGTGCCGCCGCGCCCACGTCTCCGATCGTGCCCATCGACAGGTCGAGCCGCTCCAGGCGCGCGACGACCGGGGCCGCCGCGACCGCGACCGCGATCTCGTCCTGGATGTCGCTGTTGCACAGCGCGAGCCGCTTCAGGCTGGGCAGCCGCGCGCCGGAAAGGATCGGCGCCAGGTCGGACACCTCGCTGTCCGCGCCGTACCAGGACGTGCCCAGCCAGATGTCCAGGTGCTCAAGGGCGGGCAGGTCGCTCGCGCCGATGCCACGCACCACGGCGACGGGCAGCCCACCGGTCTCCACGGTCAGCGAGCGCAACTGCTCGTGCCGCAGCGGGTCGAACACCAAGTCGGTGCCGCCGCGCACCGCGAACTCGTGCAGTTGCGGGAAGCCTTCGAGCAGCGGAGTGACCGCGCCCTGGTGGATCCACGAGATCTCGCACTGCTCGGACGTGATGTCGCCGAGAAACAGCGCCCGCAGCCCCGGCAGCCGGTCACGGGCCGCGAGCAGGGCCGCGATGATCGCGTCGGGACCCGAGTCGTAGGCGTCGCTCCAGGCGCCGACGATCAGCGCCCGCACCTCGGTGGTGTCCACCATGTCGAGGAAGCGCGCGAACGCGCCCTCCCACGCCTCGTCGCTGTCGTACGAGTCGACCTCCACACGCCAGGCCACCGCATCCGGATCGGGCAGCTTCCGCTTCAGCTCCCTGCCCGCTTCCGGAAAGTCGAACGCGGGCAAACCGTAAAGCTCCTGAAGGCGCTGCGAGATGGCCATGCCTGCTGCTCCTGACACACGAGGACGACGGTCGGGCTGATGTGCCTGAAGTTGTACCAAGCCGGACTGACAACCCGGTGGGACGGGTGGGTGTGGTGGGAGGACGGCAGGCGTACGGAACTTGTGGGGCGGGCGGTGCGGGCTCCGGTGGGGTGGGCGAGGCGGGCTCGATTGTCAGACCCTCCGCCTACTGTCGATCTCGTGGCCGTCGCACCGTGTGACGGCCCGGGGAGGGGAGAGCCATGTTCCGACAGGGAGATGTCCTCATCGTGCCGGTCGCGGAGTCGGCGGTTCCGGCGCATGCGGCCGACGCGCCGCAGGAGCCGAGGGATGCCCGGGGCAGGCTGATCCTCGCCCTCGGCGAAGTGACGGGCCATGCCCACGCGGTGGTCGGACCGGGCCGACTCGTACGGGAGCCGGGCCCGTTCGGACCGTTCCTGCTCCATCTGCCGGACGGCGGGCGGGTGGTGCACGAGGAGCACGCGGCGATCCCGCTGCCGAAGGGCTGGTACCGGGTGGTGCGCCAGCGGGAGTACATACCGGGGTCGGTACGGATCGTCGCCGACTGAGGCCGGTGGCGGCGAACGGACCGGTGGGGCAAGGGAGATGACAGTGCGTACGGAGACGGTGGGGCACGGGGACATGGCGGGGACGGCGGACATGGCGGGCAGGGCGGATGTGACGGGGACGGAGGACGGGGTGGGCGCGGCGGACGTGACTGAGGCAGGGGACATGACGGGCTCGGGCTGGCGGGAGGTCGCGGTGGTGACCCGGCCGGCCGAGCGCTCCGTGGCCGAGGCCGGTGTGCGGCTGGCGTACCGTCGCGCGGGCCTTCCCGAACCGGAGCGGATCGTCTGGGCCGGGTCCCCGCGCGAGGCCGTCCGCCTGGTCGTCGGTGGACCGGAGGCCCTGGGAGGCGCGCCGGGCCGCAGTGTGCGGGACGAGATCAGAAGCCGCCCCTGGGCCGCCGAACGGCAGCGTCTGCACACGGAGTTGGGCCCGGTCGGCTGGGCGGCCCACTGGGGTGCGACGGGAGGTCAGCTCTGGGACTCGGTGCAGGCGTTGGCCGAGCGCCTGCGGGCGGGCCTGATCGAGGAGATGGCGGTCCGCACCGGCAGGCGCGCCGCCGAGAACCCGCCCGGCGATCCGCTCGTCGACGCGCAGGGCACCCCCATGACGGAGTCGCGGCTGCGCCTGATCCTGCTGGACGCGGTGCTCGGCCAGCACGACGCGGCCTGGCTCTGCGCGTTCGACACCGCCGACGGCAGCCCGCTCGACGGACTCGCCGCGGTGGCGCGGTCGGCGGGCTGGTGGTGGCCGTTCGAGCGGGTCGCCGTCGTCTGTGAGCGCCCGACCGAGCTGCACCGCGACGAAGCGGGCCGCCTCGACCACGCGGACGGCCCCGCGCTCGCCTTCCCCGACGGCTTCGCCCTGTACGCGTGGCGCGGGATGCCGGTGCCCGGCGACTTCCTCAAGGAACTGTCGGCGCTCACCCCGGAGCGCATCCGCCAGGAGGAGAACGCCGAGCTGCGCCGCGTGATGCTGGAGCACTTCGGGTACGACCGGTATCTCACCGAGTCGGGCGCCGTCCCGGTGCACCGGGACGAGACCGGGGTGCTCTGGCGCATCGCCCTGCCCGGCGACGAGGACGTGGTGATGGTCGAGGTGATCAACTCGACACCGGAGCCCGACGGCACGAGCCGTACGTACTGGCTCCGGGTACCGCCGACGACGAGCACGGCCAAGGAGGGTGTCGCCTGGACCTTCGGACTCACGGCCGAGGTGTACGAGCCGGAGCGCCAGACATGACATGACCGGTGGCCCGTACGGTCGTTACCCCCTGTACGCCGCCCCCGGCGCGGTCAACGCCTCGCGCTTCAGGCCGAGTTCGTGCGCGAGGGCGTCATCGACCCACTCCTGCGCGCGGGCCCGGGACACGCTGCCGGTGTAGGCCGTCATCTGTACCGCGAGTCCGTCGAGGAGGGCGGTCAGGCGCAGTGCGGCGGCCGTGGGGTCGGGGCAGGTGAACTCGTCCGCGGCCACACCCTCGGCGATGACCTCGGCCAGAGCGGCCTTCCACCGCAGGTCGAGGTCGCGGGTCAGCTCGCGCAGGGCCGGTTCGCGCAGGGACACCGCCCAGCCCTCGATCCACAGGCGCCAGCCCTTGGCCGGACCCGTGGGGGCGTACCAGCGGACGGCGGCGCGCAGCCTCCGTAGGGCCGATGTGCGGCGGCCCAGGATTCGGCGCAGATGGGCCAGGTCGCCTTCGGCGGCATACGTGAAGGCGGCGGCGACCAGATTCTCCTTGGAGCCGAAGTGGTACAGCACCAGGGCGTTGCTCACGCCCTGGGCGGCGGCGACATCGGCGATGCGGACGGCGGCCACACCTCGCGCCTTGATCTGTTCGATGGCGGCGCACAGCAGCTCCTCGCGCCGCTCGGCCACGCTCAACCGCACTCTCGCCACCCGGGCCACCCTGGAAGTTCGTCATGGAACGGCGCCGTCACCGGTACCAGCCGAAGCGTTCCGCGATCACCGGAAGCCGGTCCGCCACGATGGCGTGGGCGGCGGCGCGTGGGGTTGTGTCGTCCGCCTCGGCGCGCGTGAGCATCAGGTCGATCAGCACCCGCATCGCGCGCCGCGTGTGGGCGAACGCCTCGTCGGCGTCGGCACCGATGTCGCCGAAGAGGGTCCACCACCACCAGGCGTTCGTACCGGAGTTGACGACGACATCGGGCAGGACGGTGATCCCACGCGCGGTGAGAAGCTCCTCCGCGCCCGGCAGGACCGGCATGTTGGCGGCCTCGACGATCCATCGGGCCCTGATGTGGTGCTGGTTGGTGGCGTCGATGACGTACGACACGGCGGCGGGCACCAGGACGTCGGCGTCGACGGCCAGCCAGGCGGGGCCCGGCAGTTCGCGGTCGCCGGGACGCAGGGCCGCGCGGTCGACGGTGCCGTGGGCGTCGCGGGCGGCCAGCAGCGCTTCGATGTCGAGGCCCGCCGGATTCACGATCGTGCCTCGCACATCCGCGACCGCGACGACATCGAGGCCCGCGCGGGCGAGGAAGCGGGCGGTGGCGCCGCCCATGGTGCCGAGCCCCTGCACCGACACACGCGTGCCCGCGTACGGCAGACCCGCCCGGTCCAGGGCTGCGAGGACCGCTTCGGCGACCCCGCAGCCGCCGACCAACTCGTCCAGACCGATCCCGTCGACCTCGACCGCGAAGGCGTCCGCCAGCCGCCGCCGGGCCGCCGTCTCGTCGTGGAGGAGCGGATAGACCGCCTGCACGGACGACACCAGCCCCGCGTCCGCCGCCGCCCGGTCCACCAGGTCCTGCGTCAGGCCCAGATCCTCGCCGGTGGTCCAGTGCTGCTCGATGTAGGGGCGCATCGCGCGCAGATAGCGCACGAGTACCCCGTACGCCTCCGGGTCCCGGGGGTCGCAGTCGATGCCGCCCTTGGCGCCGCCGAGGGGGACGTACCGGGCGTCGGGGTCGTAGTGGAGGACTTCCTTCATGGTCATTCCGCGCGCCAGCCCTGTCACCTCGTCCAGGGTGCAGCCGTCCCGCATCCGCAGCCCGCCGCTGGAGACACCCCGGACCAGCCGGTCCACGACCAGGTGGCCGCGACGCCCGGTGATGTGATCGGTCCAGGTCAGCGACATCAGGGGGTCAGGAGCGGTGGGCGCGACGGGCATGCGGTCTCCTCGTGGGACGGTGCGTCGGACGGACCCCTCGGGACACTGACCGGCGGCTCAACTGAACCGCCGGTCAGTATCAGGAGGGGCCCACACCGGTGTCAAAGCGATTCCAGGGCGCCTCCACCCGGGGCGTCGGCGCGGGTGGCGCTGTCGGCGCCGTCAGGAGCCTTCCGGGCGGCAGGGGGCGACACCTCGCAGGAGTCCTTGAAACCCTGGCTGGTCAGGCCAAGCACGGAGTTCATACCGGAGCGCAGATTCTCCACCGCGACCATCGCCGTCAGCTCCACGAACGCGGGCTCGCCGAGCTGTTCGCACAGTCGTTCGGCCGCTTTTGAGTACCACTCGACCGCCCGGTGGAAAAGGGTGCGGGGCGGGGTGAGCGAGATACGTGCCATGGGGGCCACCTCCAGGGCGTACGGCGCGCTGTCACCTGTACGACGGATGGAGGTCCCGGGATGTGACATCCCCGGAGGGCGCCGTCGCGTCCTGATCCATGACGGCCCCCGCGCCGTCGGTGGTGACCCCTGGGACCCGGCGTTGTCGGAGGGCCGCCCATAATGGAAAAGCTGACCGACCTCACCAGGAGGCACTGTGACCGGTTCCCGTTCCCTGCGCTCCGGGCTTCGCGCGCTGCGGCCCGCTGCTTTCGGCGCGGACGCGACGGGCGAGCGGCTGGAGCGTATTCGCAGATCACCGCATTTCGCCGACGGGTCGTTCCAGAACCCGCTCGGCGCGAGGACCCGCCCGTCCGGCTCCATGACCGAGTTCGCGAAGAACTACTTCCGCAAGGAAGAGCGGGCCCGGCGGGCGCCCGTGGGCGCCATCCCGCTGTATACGGAGACGCTCACCGATCTCGACCGGGCGCCGGCGAGCGGGCTGCGGCTCACCTGGATGGGGCATTCCAGTGTGCTCGCGGAAATCGACGGGCGGCGGGTGCTGTTCGATCCGGTCTGGGGCGAGCGGTGCTCTCCGTTCTCCTTCGCGGGGCCCAAGCGGCTGCACCCCGTCCCGGTGCCGCTCGCCGCGCTGGGCACGCTCGACGCGGTCGTGATCTCCCACGATCACTACGACCACCTGGACATGCCGACGATCAAGGCCCTGGCCGGTACGGACATGGTGTTCGCGGTGCCGCTCGGCGTCGGGGCCCATCTGGAGCGGTGGGGGGTCCCGGCGGACCGGCTGCGGGAGCTGGACTGGGGCGAGTCCACGAAGATCGCCGGACTTCAGCTGACGGCGACCCCCGCCCGGCACTTCTGCGGACGCGGGCTGCGCAACCAGCAGAACACCCTCTGGGCGTCATGGGTCGTCGCGGGCGACGAGCACCGGATCTACCACAGCGGGGACACCGGATACTTTCCCGGCTTCCAGGACATCGGCGCGGAGCACGGCCCGTTCGACGCGACGATGATCCAGATCGGGGCGTACAGCGAGTACTGGCCCGACATCCATATGACACCCGCCGAGGGCATGCGGGCCCATGTCGACCTCCAGGGCGGCCTGCCGTCCGGCGTGATGATGCCGATCCACTGGGGCACGTTCAATCTCGCACCGCACGCCTGGGCCGACCCCGGCGAAGGCACCGTCGCCGCCGGACGCGCGCTGTCCACGAAGATCGCCCTGCCGCGCCCGGGGGAGCCGTTCGAGCCCGCGGCGGACTCGCTCCCGCAGGACCTGTGGTGGCGTCCGGTGGCACCGGTACCGGAAGGCGGCTGGCCGACGACCGCCCCGGAGCGCGAGACCGCCCCGGTGACGGAGGCCGAGACGGTCCCCGTGGGCGGGGCGGGGGAGCCGGAACAGGAGACGGAGGGCGCGGGGAAGTAGGGCCGGGACGCGGGTTCGGCGGGGGAGAGCGCGGGACGCAAGCTCACCCCCGTCATAAGCGGAGAGTCACCAACCGGGCCCCTGTCCAGCCGCAACCGGCCTTAACCCGACCTCAACCAGGCCCCGACCCGCCCCCGGCTCGGCCTGCCGCTCCTCCGAACCACCCTCCCCCCGTCGCTCACCGTGCCCCACCCCCGACCCTCCGTCAGTCCTCCGCAGGAGACTTGCGTAGCCGGTCCTGTTTCGGGCAGTCGTGCGAAGGGTCATACCAGAGCGGGACCTTGCTCGGGGGAGTTTGTCAACTGCCCGGCGCACATGAGGCGTTCCCGACTACGGTGAGTGGTCGCCGAGTGGCTCAGGGATCGCGAACCGACCCGCCCGCACGGCACCGCGATGCCGTTTCGTCGGACCGGCACCGCGATGCCGTATGCCCGATTCGCGTTCCAGGAGTCCCGACGCTCCCTCACGGCCCCGCGGGCCTGGGGGTACCTCTCAGGACGCAAGAAGGACGCTGATGTCACACCTTCGCGCACCGGCCGCACGCGCAGACCGTCGTGAGGGCGGACGGCACGGCAGGCCCGGTGGCCGCACCGCCGCGCCACCCCTGCCCGAGACCCATATACGCGCGCAACTCGTCCGGATCGCGGTGCTCCCCGCCGTGGCCGTCGCCCTCAGCGCCTGCGCCGCCGTGCTGTTCACCGTGCGCGCCGCCCCCGTACGCACCGGTCCCGCGGTGTGGCTGGTCCTCACCGGCGCCGCGGCCGTCACCGCCGCCGGACTCGTCATCGCCGCCATCGCCGCCAACCGCGCGGCCCGCGCCGTCACCGACCGGCTGGCCGCCCTCCGCCGGGGCAGCACGCGCGACCAGGCCGATCTACGGGCCCTGGTCGAAGCGCTCCGGCGAGGCGACACACCCCCGCGCCGCCGCGCCCCCGCACCGGCGTCGGCCCCCGCAGACGGCGACGACTTCGATGTGCTGGCCCACGAGTTGGCCAAGTCCCACGACACGGCCCTGACCGCCGTGACCCAGGCCGCGCAGCTCTCCGGGCAGGCGGGCAGCGAGCAGAAGGTCGAGGTCTTCGTCAATCTCGCGCGCCGGCTCCAGTCCCTGGTGCACCGCGAGATCTCGATCCTGGACGAGTTGGAGAACGAGGTCGAGGACCCCGAACTCCTCAAGGGCCTCTTCCACGTCGACCATCTCGCCACCCGGATCCGCCGCCACGCCGAGAACCTCGCCGTGCTCGGCGGCGCCGTCTCCCGCCGCCAGTGGAGCAACCCGGTCTCCGTGCACGAGGTACTGCGCTCGGCTATCGCCGAGGTCGAGCAGTACTCCAGGGTCCGCCTTGTCCCGCCGATCGACGGCACCGTACGCGGCCACGCCGTCGCCGACGTCGTGCATCTGATGGCCGAACTCGTGGAGAACGCCACGGTGTTCTCGGCCCCGCACACCCAAGTCCTGCTGCGCGTCAACCCGGTGACCTCCGGGCTCGCCGTCGAGGTCGAGGACCGGGGGCTCGGCATGCCGGTCGCCGAGCAGAAGCGGATGAACGCCCTCCTGGCCGACCCCGACCAGGTCAATGTCGCCAGCCTGCTCCGGGACGGTCGGATCGGGCTGCTCGTGGTCTCCCAACTCGCCCACCGGCACGGCATCGTCGTCCGGCTCCAGACCAATATCTACGGGGGAGTGCAGGCCGTACTCGTCCTGCCGCAGGACCTGCTCGGCGGCGACGAGGAACAGCCCCCGGCGGCCCGCCCGCGCCGCGAGGCCCTCACCGCCGGCACCCTGACCGACCCGCAGCACGCCCAGCACCAGCAGGCCGATGCCGCGCCCCCCGGACACCGCCCACCGGGCGGCGGTGTGCCGCGTCAGCACGGGCACCCGACCGGGCCGACCGGCCCCGCGCCCGGCCCGGCGACGACCACCCACGCGAGCGCCCCCGCCACCTCCCACGGCCATGTCCCGCTCCCCGTCCGCGGCCACACCTCCCGCCCCAACCCGGCCGAGGCACCACCAGGTCCGCGCCCCGACCTGGCACCAGGCACCGGCGACCGTCCCGTGGCGCCCCTCGTCCCCCGGAACGGCGCGGTTCGCGGCACCATGGGCCGGCCTCAACTGCCCAAGCGCCGGGCCCAGGAGCACATAGCGCCACAACTGCGCGAAGGGCCAGGACCCCGGTCCGACGACGACCAGCACGTCGGTCACGACCCGGGCCTGATGGCCGCGTTCCAGCGCGGTATCGGCCTGGCCGAGGCGCAGAACGCCCTCGACCCCGCACGGCCACCGGCATCGGCACCCGCACCGGCTCCGGCTCCGGCACCCGAGCCCGTCCAGATCCCCGGCCCCGGTCCCGTTTCCAACCTCGGCCCCGACATCGGCACCCGGTTCGACGGGAGCACTCCGGCCGGCTGACCCCCGTACCTCCGTACCCCCAAGCCCGTACCCCCAAGGAGTCGATCCACCATGGCGAGCGACGTGCCGACCGGCCAGGTATCCGATCTCGACTGGCTGATGAGCGGCCTGGTGCAGCGCGTGCCGCACACCCGCAGCGCGGTGCTGCTGTCCTCCGACGGACTGGTGAAGTCCGTCCACGGTCTCGATCCGGACGGCGCCGACCACATGGCCGCGCTCGCCTCCGGCCTCTACTCGCTGGGCCGCAGCGCGGGCGTCCGCTTCGGCGACGGCGGCGATGTACGGCAGGTGGTGGTCGAGTTGGACTCCACCCTGCTGTTCGTCTCCACCGCCGGGTCCGGCACCTGTCTGGCGGTGCTCGCCGGACGCGAGGCCGATGCCGCCGTACTCGGCTACGAGATGGCGATGCTGGTCAAGAGCGTGCGGCCGTACCTCGTGACCGCTCCCCGGCAGTCCCCGCCGGTCGCCGACCACGCCCAGGTCTCCGCCGCCGTCGAACCCACGGCGATGAGGCATTGAGCGTGGTCACGCCGAAGGACGGGCCCTGGCTCGACGAAGCGGCCGGCCGGCTCGTCCGTCCCTACACGGTCAGCAACGGCCGTACCCGCCCGACGACCGCCTTCGATCTGATGTCGCAGGTGATGTCGACCGGGGCGACCCCCTTCGGCTATCTCGGGCCGGAACACTCCGACGCGCTCGCGCTGTGCGAGGCCCCCGTCTCCGTGGCGGAGGTCGCGGCCCAGTTGAGGCTGCCCGCCGTCGTCACCAAGGTGCTGCTGTCCGACCTCGTCGACTGCGGAGCGCTCACCACCAAACCGCCCGCTTTCCACCACAACCCCACGGACCGGTCCCTTCTGGAGGCAGTGCTCGATGGACTACGACGACAGCTCTGACCCCTTCCCGACAGCGCTCAAGATCCTGATCGCGGGAGGCTTCGGTGTCGGCAAGACGACCTTCGTGGGCGCCGTCAGCGAGATCGCGCCGCTCAGCACCGAGGAGCTGCTCACCACGGTCAGCACGGGGACCGACAGTCTGGAGGGCATCGAGAACAAGACCGAGACGACCGTGGCGATGGACTTCGGCCGGATCACCCTTGACCCGGAGCACGTCCTGTATCTGTTCGGCACACCCGGCCAGGAGCGGTTCTGGTTCATGTGGGACGAGTTGTCCGAGGGCGCACTCGGCGCGGTGATCCTCGCCGACACCCGGCGCCTTCAGGACTGCTTCGCGGCCGTCGACTTCTTCGAGAAGCGCGGCCTCGGATTCATCCTCGCCGTCAACGAGTTCGACGGCGGCTACCGCTACGACACCGAGGAGGTCCGCGCGGCCATCGACCTCGACCCGGGCGTGCCGGTCATCCGCTGCGACGCGCGGATCTCCAGCTCCGGCATCCAGACACTGCTCACGCTCGTACAGCATCTGCTCGCGCACGCGCCGGGGCGCGCGCCGAGCCATGGAGCGCACACATGAGATACGAGCCCAGGGCGCGGCCCGCGCACGGTCTGCTGACCCCGGTCGACCGGGAGGCACCCGAGCGGGTACGGCGGCTGCGCGCCCTCGGCCTCGGCGCCGGGCCCGACCTCGTGTTCGACGCCTTCGCCGACCGGCTGGTCGAGGTGACCGGCTCGCCGTACGGGATCGTCAACTTCATCGGTGAGAAGCGGCAGTTCCTCGCCGGGCTGCGTACCCCGCAGGGCCGCAGCGGTGTCCCGCTCGGCGCGGTCCCCGCCGTGGACGGCGGGCCGGACCGCTGTCTGGCGCGCGACCGGGGGTACTGCCCGCATGTCGTCGTCCGCCACAAGGCGCTGGTCCTGGAGGACGTCCGCGACTATCCGCGGTTCGCGGGCAACCCGCTCGTGGACGAGAGCGGTGTCCGCTCCTATCTGGGTGCGCCGTTGATCGACCGTACGGGCATCGCACTCGGTACGGTGTGTGTACTGGACACCGAGCCGCGGCCGTGGGGAAGGCCCGGCCTGGAGACGATCAAGACCATGGCGGCCGAGCTGGTCGAGGAGATCCACCGGCGGGAGGACGGCCTGCTCTGAGTCGGACGGTCCTCTCTGAGTCGGACGGTCCTCTCGGAGTCGGGACGGTCCACTCCGAGCCGGAAGGCCCGTTTCGAGCCGGAAGGCCCGCTACGGGCCTGGGGCTTCGAGCCCGGTGCTTCGAGCCGCCCGACCGGAAGGGCAATCACCTGTGACCGCACCCGACTTGCGTATCGGCGTCCTCGGATTCGGACTGCGAGGCTCACTCGCCGAGACCGCCCACCGGCCCGGCAACGGCGCGCGCGTCAGCGTCGTCGCCGACCCGGACCCCGCGATGCGCGCCCGCGCCGCCGACCGGCTCGGCGGCGTGACGACCGTCGAGGACCACGGCAAGGTCCTCACCGACCCGGACGTCGACGCCGTCGTCATCCTCACCCCCGACCACACCCACGCCGAGCTGGCGTGCGAGGCGCTGCGCGCCGGGAAACCCGTCTTCGTGGAGAAGCCCCTCGACATCGGCATCGACCGCTGCGACGAGATCCTGCGCACCGCGTACGAGACGGGGACCCGGCTCTACGTCGGGCACAACATGCGCCATATGCCGGTGGTCCGGCTGATGCGCGACATCATCACGCGCGGCGAGATAGGCGAGGTCAAGACCGTCTGGGTCCGCCACTTCGTCGGGTACGGCGGAGACTGGTACTTCAAGGACTGGCACGCCGAACGCCGGTACACCACAGGGCTGTTGCTCCAGAAGGGCGCCCACGACATCGACGTCCTGCACTGGCTGGCCGGCGGATACACCCGGCAGGCGCAGGCGTTCGGCGACCTGATGGTGTACGGCGACAGCCCGCACCGGCGCGCACCGGGCGAGCCCAAGACCGCCGACTGGTACACCGAGGACGGTCACTGGCCGCCCGCCGAACAGCGTTCCCTCAACGCGGTCATCGACGTCGAGGACGTGTCCCTCGTCAATCTGCGCCTCGACAACGGGGTCCTCGCCGCCTACCAGCAGTGCCACTTCACCCCCGACTACTGGCGCAACTACACCGTCGTCGGCGACGCGGGTCGCCTGGAGAACTTCGGCGACGGGCCCCGCGGACACGTCAAGGTGTGGAACGCCCGCCGCTCCGGGTACCGGGCCGACGCCGACGCGGTGTACCCGGTGCCCGACGCGCAGGACGACGCCGGCCACGGCGGCGCCGACCCGCTGCTGATCGACGAGTTCGTACGGTTCGTCCGCGAGGGCGGCAGGACGGACACCTCGCCCGTCGCGGCCCGGATGGCCGTCGCCGCCGGGGTCCGCGCGACCGAGTCCCTGCGCGCCGGCGGCACACCCCGGGAGATCCCGCCGCTCGACCCGGAGTTGATCGCCTACTTCGAACGCGGCCAGACCCGGGTGGCCGGGGGCTGACAGACCCGGGTCGGCGGGGGCTGAAGGAAAGCTGAGGCCGCGCTTAAGAAATCCTCGATGGACCACGGCGCCCGCCGTACGGCAGCGTGCGGTGCGACGGGCGCGTGTGGGACGGCCCGTCGTCTACGACGGGAGCCGTGGCCTTGAAAGCGCTGGTCAAGGAGAAAGCGGAGCCGGGACTCCGGCTGCTGGACGTACCGGAACCGGAGATCGGTCCCGGCGATGTCCTCATCAAGGTGCTGCGCACCGGGATCTGCGGCACCGATCTGCACATCCGGGCCTGGGACGGCTGGGCGCGCAACGCGATCCGCACCCCGCTCGTCGTCGGTCACGAGTTCGTCGGCGAGGTCGTCGCCACCGGCCGTGACGTCGCCGACGTCACCACCGGCGACCGGGTCAGCGGTGAGGGCCACCTGGTCTGCGGAAAGTGCCGCAACTGCCTCGCGGGGCGGCGCCATCTGTGCCGCGCCACGGTCGGCCTGGGTGTCGGCCGCGACGGGGCGTTCGCCGAGTACGTGGCGCTGCCCGCCGCCAATGTGTGGGTGCACCGCGTGCCCATCGACCTCGATGTCGCCGCGATCTTCGACCCGTTCGGCAACGCCGTGCACACCGCCCTGTCCTTCCCGCTGGTCGGCGAGGACGTCCTGATCACCGGTGCCGGGCCGATCGGGCTGATGGCCGCCGCGGTCGCCCGGCACGCCGGCGCCCGCAATGTCGTCGTCACCGATGTCAGCGAGGAGCGCCTCGATCTGGCCCGCAAGATCGGTGCCGGGCTCGCCCTGAACGTCTCCGACGCGACCATCGCCGACGGACAGCGCATGCTCGGGCTGCGCGAGGGGTTCGACATCGGCCTTGAGATGTCAGGGCGCGGCGAGGCCCTGCGCGACATGATCGCCAACATGACGCACGGTGGCCGGATCGCCATGCTCGGGCTGCCCGCCGAGGAGTTCCCGGTCGACTGGGCCCGGATCGTCACCTCGATGATCACCATCAAGGGCATCTACGGTCGGGAGATGTTCGAGACCTGGTACGCCATGACCGTCCTCATCGAAGGCGGCCTCGACCTGGCTCCCGTGATCACCGGGCGCTATGACTTCCGCGACCACGAGGCGGCCTTCGCGGACGCCGCGAGCGGACGCGGCGGCAAGATCATCCTCGACTGGACCGCGTGATCCCCGTACCGCGCGAGGCGATCCCCGTACAGCGCAAGTACTTCTAGGAGCTTCCCATGTTCGACTCCGTGCGCGACGACCTGCGCGCCACCCTCGACGACATCCGCGCCGCCGGACTCCACAAGCCCGAGCGCGTCATCGGCACCCCGCAGTCCGCGACCGTCGGCGTCACGGCCGGCGGGCGGCCCGGCGCCGTCCTCAACTTCTGCGCGAACAACTACCTCGGTCTCGCCGACCACCCCGATGTGATCGCCGCCGCCCACCGGGCCCTGGACCGCTGGGGCTACGGCATGGCGTCGGTGCGCTTCATCTGCGGTACGCAGGAGGTCCACAAGGAGCTGGAGCAGCGTCTGTCGGCCTTCCTCGGGCAGGAGGACACGATCCTCTACTCCTCCTGCTTCGACGCCAACGGCGGAGTCTTCGAGACCCTGCTCGGCGAGGAGGACGCCGTCATCTCCGACGCGCTGAACCACGCCTCGATCATCGACGGCATCCGCCTCTCCAAGGCCCGCCGCTTCCGGTACGCCAACCGTGACCTCGCCGACCTGGAGCAGAAGCTCAAGGAGGCGTCCGGCGCCCGCCGCCGCCTCGTCGTCACCGACGGCGTGTTCTCCATGGACGGTTACGTGGCCCCGCTGCGGGAGATCTGCGACCTGGCCGACCGGTACGACGCGATGGTCATGGTCGACGACTCGCACGCCGTCGGCTTCGTCGGCCCCGGCGGACGCGGTACGCCCGAGCTGCACGGCGTGATGGACCGCGTCGACATCATCACCGGCACCCTCGGCAAGGCCCTCGGCGGTGCGTCCGGCGGCTATGTCGCGGCCCGCGCCGAGATCGTCGCCCTGCTGCGCCAGCGCTCCCGCCCCTACCTCTTCTCGAACAGCCTCGCGCCCGTGATCGCCGCCGCCTCACTCACCGTGCTCGACCTCCTTGAATCGGCCGGTGACCTGCGCGGCAAGCTCGCCGACAACACCGCCCTCTTCCGGTCCCGGATGACCGAGGAGGGCTTCGACGTACTTCCCGGCGACCACGCCATCGCGCCCGTCATGATCGGTGACGCCGCCGTCGCCGCGCGCATGGCGGAACTGCTCCTCGACCGAGGGATCTACGTCATCGGGTTCTCGTACCCCGTGGTGCCGCAGGGCCGGGCCCGTATCCGTGTACAGCTGTCGGCCGCGCACTCGACCGAGGACGTGCACCGCGCCGTGGACGCCTTCGTGGCCGCGCGTGCCCAGCTCAGCGCGGAGAGCCAGGGGGAAGCCCCCGCGTAACGGCACCCCGAAACCCTGCGAGAATCGGTCGCATGATCGAAGCGCGGCGGCTGCACATCCTCCGTGCGGTGGCCGACCACCGCACGGTCACCGCCGCTGCCGCCGCGCTGTATCTCACCCCGTCCGCCGTCTCGCAGCAGCTGACCGCCCTGGAGCAGGAGACCGGGCACCGCCTCGTCGAGCGCAGCGCCCGGGGCGTACGGCTCACCCCGGCGGGCGAGATCCTGCTCCGGCACACCCATGAGGTGCTCGCCCAACTGGAGCGCGCCGAGGCGGAGTTGGCCGCGTACGGCTCCGGCGACGCGGGCACCGTCACGGTCGCCGCCTTCGCCACCGGTATCGGCCTGGTCGTCGCGCCCGCCCTGGCCCGGCTCGCGGGCACCGCCCCGGGTATCCGGGTACGGGTCCGGGACGCGGAGGGCGACGCCAGCCTGCGGATGGTCCTGGACCGGCAGGTCGATGTCGCGGTCGCCGTGGAGTACCGGGGCGCTCCGGGCGCCGACGACCCCCGGCTGACCCGCGTCCCGCTCTACGCCGAGCCCTTCGACGCCGTCGTCCCCGTCGGTCACCGCCTCGCCGGGGCGGACCGAATCCCGCTCGCCGGCCTCGCCAAGGACCCGTGGATCGGACCGTATCCCGGCAACCCCTGCCATGACGTGGTGGTCCTGGCCTGCGAGCACGCCGGGTTCGAGCCGCGTCTTGAGCATCAGTCCGACGACTTCCGGGCGGTCGTGGCGCTGGCGTCGGCGGACGCGGGCGTCGCTCTGGTCCCGCGTTCCGCGCTGCGGGACATGGACCTCGGCGGGGTCGTGGTCCGCCCGGTGGACGGCAGCGCCCCGACCCGAAGGGTGTTCGCGGCGGTACGGCGCGGAACGGAGGCGCATCCGCTGATCAGGCCGGTCCTGGACGCGCTGGCCGGGGTGCGGGACTTTCCGGGGGCGGCGGAGTTCTCCTGAGGGTTTCCCTTGTGCCGGATATGGGATAGCGTCCCGGATATGGGAATGCAGCAGCAGGGTGGGGCCGCCGCCTTGCCGGACGGGTCGCCCACCGCCGTGGACTCCGGCGGCGTGGACTCCAGTTCCGTCGACTCCGGTGCCGTGGACGCCGTCGATGCGCGGCTCGCCGTGCGCCTCGCCGAGTTGCGGGCCGAACACGGCTGGTCGCTGGGCGAGTTGGCGGAGCGCAGCGGCATCAGCCGCTCGACCCTGTCACGGGCCGAGCGCGCCGAGATCAGCCCCACCGCCTCGCTCCTCAACCGGCTCTGCGCGGTGTACGGACGGACCCTGTCCCATCTGCTCAGCGAGGTCGAGACCGAGTCCGCCGAGGTCGTGCGGGCCGCCGCCCAGACGGTGTGGCAGGACCCGGCGTCCGGCTTCGTCCGGCGCTCGGTGTCCCCGCCGCACCCCGGCCTGCGCGGCGAGGTCGTCGAAGGCCGCCTGGAACCCGGCGCCGATGTGCCCTACGACCGGCCGCCGGTACCGGGGATGGAACAGCACATCTGGGTCCTCGACGGAAGCCTGCACCTCACCGTCCAGGGCACCGAACACGTCCTCGACGCGGGGGACTGCCTGCGCTTCCGGCTCTGGGGCGCGACCCGCTTCCACTGCCCGGGTCCGCGCGCGGCACGCTACGCCGTGGTCGTGGTGCGGCCATGACGACGCGCGTGAAGCGGCTGACGGCCGCCCGACTCCTCAACTCCGCGGACGCGTTGGGGGACCTGCTCGTCGACACCGTACGCGGCGGCTCCTCGCTCGGCTTCATGGAGTCGCTCGACCGCGCCACCGCCGCCGACTGGTGGCGGGGGCTGTCGACGGCCGTCGAGAGCGGCCGGCTCGCCCTGTGGGCCGCGCGTGACGCCCAGGGGATCGTCGGCACCGTGGGCGTCCAGTTCGCGGACAAGCCGAACGGCAGGCACCGCGCCGAGATCATCAAGCTCATGGTGCACCGCCGCGCGCGGGGCCAGGGCCTCGGCCGGACCCTGCTGACCACCGCCGAGCACGGCGCCGCCGACGCGGGCGTCACCCTGCTCCACCTGGACACCGAGACCGACAGCCCGGCCGAGGGCCTGTACCGGTCCGCCGGATGGGAGTGGGCCGGGACCATCCCCGACTACGCGACGGATCCGTACGGCATCCCGCATGCCACGACCCTGTTCTACAAGCGGACGGTGCCGATCGCCGCGTGAGCCGGTGTGAGTCGGTGGGCGCCGGTGGGCGGTCGGGGGAGGGGCTATGGGCCGAGGAGGGGTGATTGTCAGTGGCGTTGGTTACGGTTCTTGTCATGCCGGACTCCGACGATGTACGCCGTATCGCCCTCTCGCTGCCGGACACCAGCGAGAAGACCGCCTGGAGCATGCCCACGTTCCGGGTCGCGGGAAAGATGTTCGCGACCCTGCCCGAGGACGAGTCGTCCATAGCGGTGCGCTGCCCCAAGGAGGAGCGGGAGGAACTGGTCCTCGCGGAGCCGCGGAAGTTCTGGATCGCGGGCCATGAGGCGCAGTTCGCGTGGGTGCGGGTACGGCTGTCGGCGCTGGAGGGCGACGGGGAGTTGACGGACATCCTCGCCGACTCCTGGCGCCAGGCCGCGCCGCCCCGCCTCCTGGAGGCCCACCCGAATCTGGGGCTTCCGGCCACGGGCTGATCGTTCGGTGACGGGCTGAACGGGCCCCGGACGAAACCGCTTTCGGTGCCGCCGTGACCTGATCCGGCAGGTGGGACCGGGGGTCGGAAAACCTGTGGCGGCGGGCACGGGAAGCGCTGGATCATCACGCGGGACGTCTGGATCATCACACGGGACACCGGGCGGGACCTCGGACAGGAACAGGGGCCCCGACAGGGGCGGGGAGGGGTGCGGACTGTGAGGTCCGGGTTGTCGTCATGGTGGCCGCCGTCAAGAGGACGCAAGCGGGCGGCCGGGATCGAAGAGGGCGACCGGCAGCGCATGTGGTCGCGGGACTTCGGCCTGTTCTTCACCGCGCGTGCCGTCGCCAAACTCGGTGACACCATGCTGCCGGTGGCGCTCGCCGCCGGTCTGCTCCAGCACGGATACGGCGCGGGGGCCGTCGGTCTCGCGATGGCCGCGTCCGTCGCCTGCTTCGCGGGCCTCGTCATCTTCGGCGGCGTCTTCGCTGACCGCTTCAGCACCCGCCTGCTGATGATCGGCGCCGACCTGGTGCGGCTCGTCAGCCAGGCCCTCGCCGCGGTCTTCTTCTTCTCCGGCCATGTCGTCCTGTGGGAGATCTGCGTCATCGGCGCGGTCAACGGCGCCGCGTCCGCGATCTTCCAGCCCGGTGTCGCCAGCACCGTGCCGCGCCTGGCCGCCGATGTGCAGGCGGCCAACGGCGCGATACGCGTCGCCGAGTCGGCCGCCCAACTCGCCGGACCCGCGCTCGCCGGACTCCTCGTCGCGTTCTCGTCGCCCGGCGGAGTCTTCGCGGCCCACGCGGCGACGTACGGGCTCAGCGCCCTCTGTCTGATCCTGCTGAAACTGCCCCCGGCCGCCCCCGGCACACAGGCACGGATCAGCGGCTTCCGGGCCGATCTCGTCGAAGGCTGGCGGGAGTTCAGATCGCGGACCTGGCTCTGGGGCGTCATCGCGATCTGGTGCGTCTACATGATCGCGGTATGGGGCCCGACGGTTCCGCTGGTGGCGACCCTCGTCATCCAGGAACACGGGCCGCGCGCGTACGGACTGGTGAACTCGGCGCTCGGGGCCGGCACGGTCGTCGGCGGGCTGATCGCCCTGCGGCTGCGCCCCCGCCACATGCTGCGTGCCGGTGCCATCGCCCTGTTCGCGTTCGCGGCCTTCCCCGCCTCCGTCGGGGCACAGCTCGGGGTGGAGGCGATGTCGGCGGGCGCGGCGATCGCCGGTGCCGGAATGTCGTTCTGGGGCGTGATGTGGGCGACGAGCGTTCAGACCCAGGTCCCGCCGGACGTCCTCAACCGCATCCACGCCTATGACGTCGCCGGTTCGCTCGCGATGATGCCGGTCGGCCAGGCCCTCGCGGGTCCGGCGGCCCAACTGGTCGGCGCTGAACGGGTCCTGCTCTCCGCCGGTGTGACCACACTGCTCGTCGCGGCGGCCCTGCTCGCCGTCCCGGCGATACGCGGCCTGGTCCGCGCCGACACCAGCCTCCCGCGCACCGGCGCCAACTTGGCGGTGCCACGCGAACCGTCCCCGCCCGGACCGGCACAGCGGCTCTCGGGAAGGGACGGCAGACCGCGCGCGGACTCGGGCTCGGGCGGCCCGGCCGGCTAGGAGAAACCCAGGGGCTATCCGAACTGGCCGATCTGGTAGTCGCCGGCGGGCTGCTGGACGATGACGTTCAACCGGTTGAACGCGTTGATGAGGGCGATCAGGGACACCAGAGCCCCGAGCTGCTCCTCGTCGTAGTGCTTGGCGGCGTTCGCCCATGCCTCGTCCGTGACGCCACCGGCCGCGTCGGCGATACGGGTGCCCTGCTCCGTCAACTCCAGGGCGGCGCGCTCGGCGTCGGTGAAGACGGTGGCCTCCCGCCAGGCCGCGACCAGGTTGAGGCGTACCGAGGACTCCCCGGCGTGCGCGGCTTCCTTGGTGTGCATGTCGGTGCAGAAGCCGCAGCCGTTGATCTGGCTGGCACGGAGCTTCACCAGTTCCTGTGTCGCGGTCGACAGTGTCGAGTCCTCAAGGGCCTTGCCCGCCGAGGTGAAGTGCTTCAGGGCCTTGGCCGTGCCCGGGGCGAAGAGGTTCAAACGAGCATCCATGGTGAGCTTCCTCTGTCGTCGCTGGTTGCTTACACCCCACTGACGGATCGGCTCGAAGAGATGTGACAGGAACGGGCGCTCGGATCTACCGGATCCACGTCGTGGCCGCGACTACGGCCCGGCCGGGGCTCCTACCTGCCGAGGAACCCTGTGATCCGCTCTCGGAGCGACACCGCGTCCAGGCCGTGCGCCGCCAGGTGCTCCTCGATCTGGCCGTACCGCCGCAGCTCCCGCCGGCCGACACCCAGAGCCAGGACCCGGTGCGGCACCTCGGTGAGGGCGTCACTCACCGCGGGCGTCGAGGTGCCCGCGAGGTAGGGCTCGACGAGCACCACGTCCGCCGTCGCCGTATCGGTGGCCCGGCGCAGCGAGGCCGCGTCGAAGGGGCGCACCGTCGTCGCGTAGAGGACCGTCACGTCGAGGCCCTCGGTCGCGGCGAGGACCTGGTCGAGCAGTGGGCCCACCGCGACGACCACGCCACGGCGGCCCTCGCGGACGGTGAGGAAGTGCTCACCGTCCACCGGCAGCGGTTCCTTGTTCGACTGGATCGAGAGGCGGACGTACACACGGTCGTCGTCGGCGGCGACGGCGTGCCGCAGCAGCGTCTCGGCCTCGTCCGGGTGGCCCGGCACCTGGACGGTCCAGCCGTCGAGCGTGTCGAGCAGGGCCACGTCACCGGGCGCCATATGCGTGAAGCCACCGGAGGGCCAGTCGAACGACGCCGCGGCGCTCACCAGCACCCCGCCCACGTCCTGATGGCCGAAGTCGAGCTTCACCTGTTCGAACGGCCGCTCCACGAGGAAGCTCGCGAAGGTGTGGACGATCGGCCGCAGCCCGGTCAGGGCCATCCCCGCGCCCGCACCGACGAGTAGTTGCTCCCGGATCCCGACGTTGATCACCCGGTCCGGATGGCGGTGCATCGCCTCCTCGAAGCCGTCCTTGCCGATCTCGGCCAGGACGACCGCGACCCGGGGGTCCTCGTCGAGCAGCCGGGAGACGACGGGGGCGAAACGGTCACGCATCGTGTCCATGATGATTCTTCCTTCTCAGCGGTCGAGCAGCGGTCGGACGGCGGTCAGGCGGCGGTCTTGGACTCGACCCGGGCGACGACGGCGTGCGGACGCCCCGGGTGCGGTGCGGTGAAGGCCGCGTACAGGGCGTCGTGGTCACGGCCGTCGACCGTCGCCGTGGACCAGCCCGCCGCCTCGAAGCGGGCGGCGATACCGCCGGGCCGGGCGTGGCTCGCCGACGCGTTGTCGATCACGACCGTGTGCAGCCGGTCGAGACCGGCGGGACCCGCGAAGGCCAGCGCCTCATGGTTGCTGCCCTCGTCCAGCTCGGCGTCACCGATCAGCACCCATACACGCGGCCCGTCGAGCCCCTGGGCCCGCAGCCCGAGCGCCGTGCCGACCGCCAGCGGCAGCCCGTGCCCCAGCGACCCGCTGCCGATCTCGGCCCCCGGCACCAGCACCCGGTCCGGATGGTGCCCGAGCGGCGAGTCGTAGGACCCGAACCCGGACAGCCAGCCCTCCGGCACGAAGCCCTTCGCGGCGAGCACCGCGTAGTACGCCATCGGGCCGTGCCCCTTCGACAGCAGGAACCGGTCACGTTCCGGATCGTCGGCCGTGCCGGGGGAGACCCGCAGGACCCGGTCGTACAGCACCCAGAGGGCGTCGAGGGTCGAGGTCGCCGCCGGGCCGTGCTTCTCGTCGCCGGTCATCAGGCCCATGAGCTGGGGAAGGTCCGCGTAGCCGTATGTGTGCGTCGCTGTTGTCGTCATGCTTGGAGCGTGCAACCTCAAGCACGCTTGGGGTCAAGCGATCTCCCCGTACGGCGTGTCGTGCGGTCCTCGACGCCCTGTTCGGGCCACCGGACAAAAGGGGTGCGCGATCATCGGTTGGAGTGCGGTATTGTTTCCGTGGTCGTTCGGTCCGGGGAAACCCCAGGTCAGACGAGCAACGGGACGTGGCGCAGCTTGGTAGCGCACTTGACTGGGGGTCAAGGGGTCGCAGGTTCAAATCCTGTCGTCCCGACTCGTGAGAGTCGTAAATCGAGGGCCGATTTCGGAGTCATCCGAAATCGGCCCTCGATCATTTTTGGGGATCGGTCAGGTCGGCGGACCAGGTCAGTCCGGTGTGCGGAAGGCGATCACACCGGGTGCGGGTACGGGAGTGGCGTTGCCGGTGGGCTTCAACTCACCGTTCCGGGGATCGACGGCGAACTGCACCACGCTGTTGCCCTGGGTGCTGTTGACGTAGAGCCACCGGCCCGACGGATCGACGGCGAAGTTGGTCGGACCGTTCACGCCCTCCGTGGCGAAGCCGAGGGGGGAGAGCCGCCCGGCCGGACCGGTGATCCGGTAGGCCGCGATGGTCCCCGAACCACGGTTGGAGCCGTAGAGGAACGGCCCGGACGGATGTACGGCGATCTCGGCACCGCTCTGTCCTCCGGTGTGGTCGGCGGGTGCGGTGGAGACGGTCTGGAGCGTGCGGCCCACTGTTCCGGTCGCGGAGTCGTAGGCGAAGGCCGTGATGTTCCCGTCGAGTTCGCCGAGCACATAGAGGGTCCTGGCGTCGTGCGAGAAGGCGATGTGCCGGGGGCCCGTCCCGGGCGGGACCGACGCCTCGCTGACCCGCTTGAGCCCGCCGTCCGCGAGTCGGAGGATCTCCACCTTGTCGATGCCGAGATCGGCGGTTCCCAGGAATCGGCCCGACGGGTCGAAGGTGACGGCGTGGGGATGTGACGCGTCCTGGCGCGGGTGCGGTCCGCTGCCCGTGTTGCGCAGGGAGCCGCTGACGGGCCCGAGCCGCCCGTCCTTCCCGATGGGCAGGACGACGTACTCGCCGTAGAAGTAGTTGGCCACCACGACATGCCGTCCATCGGGCGCGACCGCCAGGTGGGCGGGGCCGCTGTCGCCCAGGGACGCCCGGTTCAGGAGAGTCAGTGTGCCGTCGCGCGGGTCGATCGCGTAGGCGACGACATCACCCACTCGCGGTGTGTCCGTGCCCGAGAGCGAATGGCAGGCGTAGAGGAAACGGCGGGACGGATCGACCTCGATCCAGGCCGGACCGGAACCCGGAATCTGCTGGAGGGGCGTCAGCGAGCCCGTCGTCGGATCCAGCCGGAAGACATGGATCGCGACGGCGTCCGGGTCGCGCGGCACAGGCCCAGAGCCGGCCGTGGGGCGCCGCTGGTGGAGATGGGTGACGAGTCCGACACCGACGAGGAGATGGACGGCATCGGAAGGAAAGGAGAATCCCGTGGCCGAAAGGATCATCAGTGGATTCCCGCCCACGGCGACCGCCGAGGAGGTCGTCGCCGGGATCGACATGACGGGCAAGCGGGTGGTGATCACCGGCGGTTCCTCCGGTATCGGACTCGAAACCGCGCGGGCGCTCGCCGGCGCTGGTGCGGAGGTGACCCTCGGGGTGCGCCGACGGGAATCCGGCCTGGCGGCGGCACGTGAGATCGCCGCGAGCGTCGGGGGCGCGCGGGTGCACGTCGCCGACCTCGATCTGGCGAAGGTCGAGAGCGTCGAGGCGTTCGCGGCGCAGTGGGACGGGCCGCTCGACGTCCTCGTCAACAACGCGGGCATCATGGCGCCACCGCGCCACCGCGCCACCGCGCCACCGCGCCGTCGACCCCGTCAACGCCTCCCGGCTGTGGGACCTCTCGCTACGTCTCCTGGCCCGCCCCGCCCGCGATCACGTCGGCTCGGCGACATCGTGAAGAACACGGGCTTCGCCATTCCTTCCGCGTTCATCGTGGACGGTCGTGCGCCGGCCGGGGTCGGTCACTGTGGTGGCAGGGCCTCAGGGTGGCGCAGGGCGTCCAGTACGGCGCGTACCGCCGCGCGTGTCGGTGAGGCCCGGCGGATCGCCGCTGTGATCGTGCGGGTCACCGGCGTCGCGAGTTCCCTGATGGCGACGTGGTAGCGGTGGTCGACCGCCAGGCCGGGCAGCAGCGCGATCGCCAGGCCGGCCTCGACGTGCCGAAGGGTCATCATGTAGTTGCTGAACCGGCACACCACCCGCGGCTCGAACCCGGCCTGACGGCACAGTCGTAGCGCGCGATGCGCCATGTACGACTGCGGCACGTCGAACGCCCACGGCTCGTCCGCGTACGCCGAGAGGTCCACCGTCCCGCGCCCGGCCGCGGGGTGCTCGGGCGGCACCACCAGCACGATCGGGTCGGTGGCCAGCGGTACGAGGTCGAGGTCGGGCCCCAGCGGCAGCTCCCCGAAGTCCGTGGTCGTGATGACGATGTCCGCCTCGCCGACCCGTAGCGCGGGCACACTCTCGTGCGGCTCCAGCTCCAGCAACTCGACGTCCAGGTGCGGATGTTCACGTGCCAGACGGGTGACCGCCGGTACGGCCATGGTGTGGATCGCGCTCTGGAACGCCCCCAACCGCACCAGCCCGGCCGGTTCCTCGCCGAAACCGCGCAGCTCCTCCTCGACGCTGTCCATGTGATCGAGGATCGCTCGCGCGCGTCGCGCGAGGATCAGCCCGGCCGAGGTCAACCGCACCCGGCGTCCCGTCCGTTCCAGGAGTTGTGTGCCCGTCTCGGTCTCCAGTACGGCGAGCTGCTGCGACACGCTGGACGGGCTCAGATTGGCGGCGTGGGCGACCGCCCGGACGGTGCCGAGTGTGTCCAGCAGGCTCAGCAGCCGCAGCCTCCAAGGGTTCATCACGTGACCATTGTTGTGCGGTTGTGCGGTTGTGCCGAACAGGACAGCCGGAATTGTGAGATGGACGTGTCGCTCCGGCGCGACCTACCGTCTAGGACATGGCTGCTTCACCCACTCCCGCGCCCGCGCCCACGCCCTCGCCCTCGCCCACTTTCTCGCCCACCCCGTCGCCCTCCGCCGAATCCTTCTGGGCCGACGCCGACCGGCACCTCGTGCGCTATGGAGGAGAGTTCACCCGCGAGATCATCGACCGCGCCGCCGGAAGCTTCGTGTTCACGGCGGACGGCCGGAAGATCCTCGACTTCACCTCCGGTCAGATGAGCGCGATCCTCGGCCACTCGCACCCGGAGATCGTCGCGACCGTCCAGCGGCAGATCGCGACCCTCGACCACCTCTACAGCGGCATGCTCAGCCGCCCGGTGGTCGACCTCGCCCGGCGGCTGGCCGGCACCCTGCCCGCGCCGCTGGAGAAGGCGCTGCTGCTGACGACCGGTGCCGAGTCGAACGAAGCCGCGATCCGGATGGCCAAACTCGTCACCGGCCGGCACGAGATCGTCTCGTTCGCACGGTCCTGGCACGGCATGACACAGGCCGCCGCGTCCGCCACCTACAGCGCGGGCCGCAAGGGTTACGGTCCGGCCGCGCCCGGCAACTTCGCCATCCCCGTACCGAACGCGTACCGGCCCGACTTCACCGACGCCGACGGCTCGCTGGACTGGGGCCGCCAACTGGACTTCGCCTTCGATCTGATCGACGCGCAGTCGACCGGCAGCCTGGCCGCGTGCCTGGTCGAGCCGATCCTCAGCTCGGGCGGGATCATCGAGCCGCCGCCCGGGTACTTCGCGGCGCTGAAGGAGAAGTGTCGGGAACGCGGCATGCTGTTGATCCTCGACGAGGCCCAGACCGGCCTGTGCCGCACCGGGACCTGGTACGCGTTCGAGCGCGACGGCGTCGTCCCCGACATCCTCACGCTGTCCAAGACACTGGGCGCCGGACTGCCTCTCGCGGCCGTGATCACCAGCGCCGAGATCGAACAGGAGGCGCATGAGCGCGGGTTCCTGTTCTTCACCACGCACGCCGCCGACCCGTTGGTGGCCGCCGTCGGCAACACCGTCCTCGATGTCCTGATCGGCGACAAACTCGACCAACGCGCCCGGGTGCTCGGCGAGTTCCTTCGCCATGGCCTGGAGGACATCGCCGGGCGTCACCAGGTCGTCGGCGACATCCGGGGGCGAGGTCTGCTGGCCGGGCTCGAACTCGTCGTCGACCGCGAGACGAAGCGGACCTCGGACGAACTGGGCGCGCGGGTCACCCGGCGCTGTCTCGAACTCGGTCTGCACATGAACATCGTCCAACTCCCCGGTATGGGCGGCGTCTTCCGGATCGCACCACCCCTGACGGCCACCGAGGAGGAACTGTCGCTCGGCCTGACGATCCTGGACCAGGCAATCGGCGACACCTGCGCCGCACTCTGAGCACCCTGGGGAGAATCACGCCCACTGGTCCTGGTGCCCCCGCAACGGCAAGTGGTCCGCCGCCGTCGACTTTCGCCGACGCCGACGGACCACCACGCTCACTGCCGACCGACCACCACACTCACGGCCGACTCGGTCATACGGGCCGTACCGGCCAGGGTGTCAGCCCTCGGTCCACCCGTGGTTCTTGCTGAACTGCAGCAGCGCGGCGCGCAGTTGCACGATCTGTACGCCGGTCAGCGAGGGAGCCGAGGACAGCATGACCTCGGTGACCTCCTGCACGTACTCGTCGCCGGTGAGCACATCGCACAGCGAGTCGTCGCCGTCCGTGTGCCTGGTCGCCGCGGGGGACGCCGTCCCGGTGTGCGCGGGCCTGCTGTCGGCTCCGTCGGCCAGTCGCACGGCCGACGCCTTGAGGCCGCGGTCCCCTTCCTCGATCTCGAACTCCACGGCCAGCCCGGAGCGCAGTTGATGCTCGGGAATCTGTAGATCATTGACGTGCAGGAAGACATCCTCCCCGCCGTGATCGGGAGCGATGAACCCATACCCCCGCACAGAATCGAACCGCAGCACACGACCAGTAACCATGCCACCAACCCCCAAAACCCACCGGGCCCGTTGCCCGGATCAACACCAAGTGAGCCATGGTACGCCACGCGTACCGTTCCAGCGAGAGCCTACTCCGCGCGCAGTGCCGTCGCCGTACGGGTCCTGGTCGCCCGGCCGGCCGGCAGCAGCGAGCCCAGGACGGCGATGACGAGGCCGCCGAGACCGAGCAGGGCCAGTTCGGGCGCGCGATAGACGTCGATGACGGAGTCCGGCAGGTTCAGGCCCGCGCCGCGCCCCATGGCCGGCATCACCGCGTCGTGCAGGGCCGCACCCAGCGGTACGCCCAGGGCGCCGCCGACCAGACCGGCCACGGAGCGTGACGCTGTCTCCGACCCCGCTGTCGGTGGCCGTCAGGAACGGCGTCGGCACCATTGCCTCGCCCGCCTTCTCGATCCAGCGGCTCGACACCATCGTGTAGCCGCCCCAGGAGGCGTCCCCGGTGAATGCGACGACGTTCCTGGACCCGGTGACCCCGGGGACGGTGGCTTGCGTGATGGCGGAGCCGTAGTACCTGGCCGTCCCCGACTGGGCCTTGATCGCCGCGGTGACCTTGGCGGGATCGGCGGCCGGGGACTGCGCCCCACCCTCCGGGCCGCCCTGCCCGCCCTCCGGCCCGGCGTTCTCGCCTACCGGCCCGACTTTCCCGCCCGCCGGTCCGCCGGAACCGGCCTGCGGACCGCCCACCCCAGTGGTGACGTCGGCCGCGTTGTGGTCCCGCGCGGTCATCATCTCGCCGAGCGAGGAGGCCAGACCGGTGGCGAAGGTGACGGCAGCGGCGCCGAACACGACGGCGGCGACCATCGAGAACGTCCGGGCGGGGCGCGCGAAGGGGCGGGCCAGGCCCATGGTGACGGGCCGGGACACCGACATGGCCACGGTCCACCGCGACCTGGCCTCGCTGACGCCTCGCGAACTCGACGTCCTGCGTCTGCCGGCGCACGGCCTGAGCAACGCCGAACTCGCCGCCGCCTCACCCTGTCCGAGGCGACGGTCAAGACCCATGTCTCCCGCATCCTCGCCAAACTCGCACTCCGTGACCGCGCCCAGGCCGTCGTCGTCGCCTACGAAACGGGGCTGGTCACGCCGGCCGGCAGATGACGCGGCACGGCGGCGCCACACGGGGTTCCCGCTCCCGGTGCCGTGATGTCGCCGTTGCGACATGTCTCACCTGCGCCACCCGGAATCGATGACAGCGCGTCCGGCGCCACCGGATTCTGTGCAGCAGCGCAGGAACACCTCCCTGCCCGCACGGAAAGGTGCTGAACAGATGAGACGGATCCGCTGTGCGGCGGTGATATCGGTCGGACTGGCGCTCACCGTCGGTGGCGTAGCGCCGGTCGCCGCGCGAACGACCGTGCAGGACACGGGCGTTACGGCCACCCCCACGTCCCCGCCCGGCAAGGGCAAGGACACCGCCACCGTGCGACTGGTCACCGGAGACCGCGTCACCGTCACCAAGGACGCCGACGGCAAGCGCGTCGCCTCCGTCGAGCCCGGCAGCGGCCGGCGCGGCGTCCTGTTCCGGACCATGGAACAGGACGGCGACCTGTCGGTGCTGCCCTCCGACGCCCTCGACCTGGTCTCCACCGGGCGCCTCGACCGCCAGCTCTTCAATGTGACGGCGCTCATCGAGCAGGGCTACGACGAAGCGCACGGCGACACCCTGCCGTTGATCATCGGGCAGTCGGACGGCGCGTCGGCCTCGGCGGTGAACAGGCTCACGGCGCTGACCGACGACGACGCGCCCGCCCGCCGTCTGGACAGCATCGACGCCCAGGCGGTCCGGGTCCCCTCGGGCGACCTGGGCCGGTTCTGGAAGCAACTCGTCCCCTCCACCAAGCCGTTGGACATCGCCCGTACGGCCGTGACCCCCAAGATCTGGCTGGACGGCAGGGTGGACGCCGCCCTGGACCGCAGCACCGGACAGATCAACGCGCCCGCCCTGTGGAAGGCCGGATACGACGGCAAGGCCGTCAAGGTCGCCGTCCTGGACACCGGCGCCGACCAGAGCCACCCGGACCTCGCCCACCGGATCGGCAAGGCCAAGGATTTCTCCGGCAGTTCGGGCACCAATGACGCCTTCGGGCACGGCACCCATGTCGCCGCCACGGTGGGCGGCAGCGGCGCGGCCTCCGGCGGCAGCCGCAAGGGCGTGGCCCCGGCCGCCGACCTGCTGATCGGCAAGGTGCTCGGCGACGACGGCTACGGCAGCGAGTCCCAGGTGATCGACGGCATGGAGTGGGCCGCCGCCGAGGGCGCCAAGGTCGTCAACATGAGCCTCGGCGCGGACATCCGCACCGACGGAACCGACCCGATGAGCCTCGCCCTCAACGAACTCACCCGCAGCAGCGGCGCGTTGTTCGTGGTGGCCGCCGGGAACAACGGCGAGCAGGGTCCGGGAACCGTCGGCTCACCCGGCGCCGCCGACGCGGCACTCACCGTCGGAGCCGTGGACCGCGACGACACGCTCGCCCCGTTCTCCAGCAGGGGCCCGCGCGACGGCGACCGGGCCGTCAAACCCGATGTCACCGCTCCGGGCGTGGGCATCGTGGCGGCCCGCGCGGCCGGCACCACCATGGGCGACCCGGTGGACCCGTACTACGTAGCGGCCTCCGGTACGTCGATGGCGACCCCGCATGTCGCGGGCGCCGCGGCGCTGGTCGCCCAGGCCCATCCGACCTGGGACGCCCAGCGGATCAAGGACGCGCTGATCAGCTCGGCCCGCACCGTCGAAGGGCAGCAGCCGACCGAGCAGGGCGGCGGCCGGATCGACGTCGCGGCGGCGGCACTCGGCCGGGTCACCGCGACCGGCACCGTGGCACTCGGCCCGTTCCAGACCGGTGACGACAGCGGCGGCGCAGGACGCACCGCCACCGTCCGCTACACCAACACCTCCGACCAGGAGATCAGTCTCGCCCTCACCGCCCGCCTCGCCACCACCGGCGGCCGGAACCTTCCGGACGGCGCCCTGCGGCTCGGCTCCGCCTCGGTGCGGATCGCCGCCGGCGCCACCGTGGACGTACCGCTGACGGCGGACCCGTCCCGTGCGGGCCGGGGCGACTACTACGGGTATGTCACCGCCGTGTCGGCGGACAGCGCCGTCAAGGTGCACACCACCGTGAGCCTCGTCGTGCACGGACCCGTACACCGGCTCACCGTCACCACCCTCGACCACAAGGGCAAGCGGGTCGACGCGCTGCCGATCATCTGGGGCCCCGACGGTTTCGTCCAGTACACCGGCACCTCGCCGGCGGTCGCCGAGGTCGAGGAGGGCACCTACCAGGTGGACTACTCCAGCATCGACGACGCCGACGACGGTCAGGAGTTGCGCCATGTCGTCCTGCCGGAGGTGAAGGTCACCAAGGACACCGACGTGACCCTCGACGCGCGCAAGACCACCCTGGTCGACATCCGGACCCCGAAGCCCGCGGAGCAGCGCGGCATCATCAACTACCAGACATACCGCCGGATCGACGGACACGGCCTGACCGAAGGCACGATGTACTTCGACGTCGCCAAGCGGCTGTACGTGAGTCCGACCGCGAAAGTCACCGACGGCACCTTCGAGTTCGCGTCGCGCTGGCAGCTCGTCGCCCAGATGATCGAGGCGAAGGTCTCGGGCACCGACCTCGACCTCAACCCGTACTACACGGGGTACTCGCCGATGTTCGACGAGAGGGGCGTCACCCTGACCGCCGTGGACGCGGGCGGCGGGGCCAAGCCCGACTTCCGCGGGGTACGCGGCAAGCTGGCGGTCGTCCGCGAGGAAGACGGAGTCGTCGAGGACGAGTTGGCGCGCAAGGCGGCAGCGGCGGGCGCGAAGGGTCTGCTGCTGATCCACTTCGGGGACATCGCCTGGACCCGCTGGCGGCCCGACGGTGACCGTACCGCCCTGCCCCTCGTCCGGACCGGCACGAAGGCGGGTGACGCGCTGCTCGACCGGCTGCGCAAGCGCCCCACCACTGTCCGGTTCACCGGCACGGCCCGCAGCCCGTACCTCTACGACGTGATGCAGGTGTCCGAGCAGCGGATTCCGGAGCGCGTGGTGCACACCGTGTCGGCGAAGAACAGTGCCGTCGTACGGTCCACGTACGCCGACAACGGCGGTCTGCCGTGGGCGGCCGAGCAGCGGTTCGGCCGGCGCCCCTACCAGGAAGCGGCCTGGCTCCAGTACACCCGGTTCGTGCCGACCGGGTTCGCCCGCACCGAGTACATCAGCGCGAACGGCACGGAGTGGCAGCACCGGGTGCACCACCGGACCACGTTCGACATCGACTGGCCGCTGGTCGTCGGCATGAACGACGCGCCCCGCACCTACCGGCCCGGCGAGCGGTTGGACGAGACGTGGCAGGGGGCCGTGATCCGGCCCTCGATCCCGAAGGACACCGCGACCCCTTCGGTGCGCAACGGGGACGTACTCGCCCTGCGGATACCGGAGTTCACCGACTCCACCCCGGGCCACCGGTCCCGCTACCTCGGGGACGACGGTGACACGGCCGCCGCGGTGCTCTACCGCGACGGAGTGAAGGCCGGTGAATCCGAAGGCGCCTGGGCCGACTTCGAGGTGCGTCCCGGCACGGCCGACTACCGGCTCGACGTGACGACCTCGCGGCAGCCCGACGAGTGGGCGTTCGGTCCCCGCACCGACACGTCCTGGTCGTTCCGGTCCGGCACCACGGACAAGGCCGCACCGCTGCCGCTGCTCCAACTCGACTACGACGTACCGGTCGGCGCGGACAACGCGGTGCGCGCCGGGCGCTCACACACCATCGGGCTCTCCGTCCGCGCACAGAACGGACTGCCCGCGCCGCGCGGGGTCTCCGTACGCGTGGAGGCGTCCTACGACGACGGAAAGCACTGGAGCGGCGCGGTGGTGAAGGACCGGGGGAGCCGCGGGTTCACGGCGACCGTGGCACGGCCGTCCGGTCACGGTGACCGGTATGTGACCCTGCGGGTCACCGCGCGGGACGGCCTGGGCAACAGCGTCCGGCAGACCGTGGAACGCGCCTACCTGCACCGGGGGTAGGCCCGGCGGGTGACGGGACGGCCCCGGTCGGCGTACCGACCGGGGCCGTCCCCGCTGTCCGCTGTGCCCCTCGACCGTTGCAGTACGGTGGTCAGCCGGCGGGTCGGGCGGTATCAGGGGGGTGTGCCGTGACGCTGGAGGCAGCGGGGGTGAGCGATGCCGAGGAGGCCGCGTACCGGATCCTCGTGACGATGGAGCGGGCGTCCGCGCACGACTTCGCGTCCCGTGCCCGGGTCACCCCGAAGGAGGCCGAACAGACCCTCACGGCGCTGACGGTGAAGGGCCTGGCCAGCCACAGCGACGGAACACCGAGACGGTACCGGGCGACACCGCCCGACGTGGCCCTCATGCCCCGGCTCAAGCAGAACGCCGACGCCCTCGACGTCGCCCGCGCCACGGCCACCGATCTGCTGGAGATCTACCAGGACACCATGCGCAGGCGCGACGCCGGGCAGCTCATCGAGGTGATCACCGGCGCTGACGCGCTGCGTCAGCATCTGCGCCGGATCCAGGCGGACACCCGCGACGAGATGCTGTGGTTCTGCAAGGCCCAGTACGTGGCCATGCCGTCGGGCAGCAACAGCGCGGAGTTCGACGCGTTGGCGCGGGGCGTGCGGTACCGGGTCCTCTACGAGAAGGCGTTCTTCGACGACGAGGGCGCGGTGGACAACGTCATCGAGGGAGTGCGCGCCGGTGAGGTCGCCCGCGCGGTCGCCCATCTGCCGCTGCGGCTCGCCATAGCCGACCGCGCCATCGCCATCTGCCCGCTCGTACCGGGCGGCCCGCACGGCAGCCCCGAGGAACCCACCGCGGCGCTGCTCCGCGACAGCAGTCTCCTCGCGGCCCTCGTCGCCCTCTTCGAGCGGTACTGGGACGACGCCGTACCCCTGCACGTGGACGACTCCGGAGCCGTCACCGGCACCGACGGAGCGGCTGGCGCCGACCCTCTTTCCTCAACGGACCGACGGCTGCTGTCCCTGCTGGTCGCCGGTGTCACGGACAAGGCGATCGCCTCGCAGATGGGCCTCAGCCGGCGCACGGTCCAGCGCCATATCCAGCACCTGATGACGTTCGCCGGCGCAGCGACCCGGATGCAACTCGCCTGGCAGGCGGCGCGCCGGGGTTGGGTGTAGCGGGCGGTCCGCCAGGGTGGGACGGAAGGAGACAGCGAGGGAAGGACGGCTCGCCCGATGCACCGGACACTCCGTACGAAGCTCCGTACCCGACTGACCGCCACGGCCACCGCCACAGCCGCCGCCCTGGTCGGGCTGACATCGGCCGCCGGGACCGCCCACGCGACCCCGCCGGGTCCGGGTGTCGTCGGCACCGTGATCTCCCGAACCACCGTGGGCGACACCGACTACGTCCTGAGGGAAATCACCATCCCGCCCGGCCAGGCCACCGGCTGGCACTACCACGACGGAACGCTCTACGCCTTCGTACGGCAGGGCACCCTCAGCCACTTCGACGCCGCCTGCGCCCCGAACGGCGTCAACCCGGCCGGCACCTCGCTCACCGAACCCCCCGGCCCCGAACACGTCCACATCGGCCGCAACCTCGGCACGGAACCCCTCGTCCTGGAGGTGCTGTACGTCCTGCCGCACGGCGCGCCCCTCTCCGAGGACGTGCCCAACCCCGGCTGCGCCTTCGAGTGACCGACCCGTTCACGCACGGCGGGTGCCGGCCCGCAGCCGCAGATGACAAAGCGGGCGTCGCTTTCCCCAGGGCGGTCCGGGGGCTATAGTCCAAAACTAGCAGCGCTAATTAAGAGCTGGCGGCGCTGATCGAACCGGTCCCGCCCCGAGGAGCCCTGTCGTGCGTCCCGTCCACTTCGCGGCTGCCCGCCGCACCCCCATCGGCAAGCTGCGCGGAGCCCTCTCCTCCGTCCGCCCCGACGACCTCGCCGCCACGGTGATCCGCGGCCTGCTGGGCGACGCCCCCGCCCTCGATCCGGCCCGGATCGACGACATCTACTGGGGCGCCGCCAACCAGGCAGGAGAGGACAACCGCAATGTCGCGCGGATGGCGGCGCTGCTCGCCGGGCTGCCCGATTCGGTGCCCGGCGCGACCGTGAACCGGCTGTGCGCCTCGGGCCTGGAGGCCGTCACCACCGCGGCCCGCACCATCGCGGCGGGCGAGGCCGACATCGTCCTCGCGGGCGGCTCCGAGTCCATGAGCCGCGCCCCCTTCGTACTGCCCCGCCCCGACGAGGCCCTGCCGCACCGCATGGAGACCGTCGACACCCGGCTCGGCTGGCGCCTTGTCAACCCCGCGATGAAGGACCTGCACGGTCTGCTGCCGATGGGCGAGACCGCCGAGGAGGTCGCCGCGCGGTACGGGATCGGGCGTCAGCGGCAGGACGAGTTCGCGCTACGCAGCCACCAACGCGCCGCCGACGCCCGGAAGAACGGCCACTTCGACGCCGAACTCATCGCGGTGACCCGCCCGGACGGAGTCGTCGTCGACACCGACGAGTGCGTCCGCGAGGACACCTCGTACGAGAAACTCGCGCGGCTGAAGCCGGTGTTCCGCGCGGACGGCACCGTCACCGCGGGCAACGCGTCCCCGATGAACGACGGCGCCGCAGGGCTTCTCCTCGTCAGCGAGGACGCCCTGCGCGAACTGAACCTCGAATCCCTAGGGCGGTATGTCGCCGGGGCGTCCGCCGGGGTGCATCCCGATGTGATGGGTATCGGTCCCGTGCCCGCCACACGGAAGGTGCTCGACCGCAGCGGGTGGGGGATCCGCGAGATCGAGGAGGCCGAGTTCAACGAGGCGTTCGCCGCACAGGCACTGGCCTGCGTGGACCGGCTTGGCATCGACCCGGAGCGGGTCAACGCCACCGGCGGCGCCATCGCACTCGGCCATCCGCTGGGCTGCTCCGGCGCCCGGATCCTCACCACGCTCCTGCACCGGATGCGCCGCACCGGCGCGGAGCGCGGCCTCGCCACTATGTGCGTCGGCGTCGGCCAGGGCACGGCGCTGCTGGTCCAGCGCGGGGCGTGACGCGACCACCGAACCATTTATGTACGTAGGAGCCCGGACGGGATACCCCTCCCCGTCCGGGCTCCTACGCGCTGTCGGGGAGCTGGGACCGCCGTCAGGGGAGGTGGGGGCGGGCCCCACCGTGGGCAGGGGGTTAACCCCCGGGCAACCAGGGGGCGCACCGGATCGAAGGGGCGTGGATCACTCCGTAGCGTCGTGTGGACACCCAACCGCCCCTCACAGCAGGGAAGTTCACCATGCACTCCTCGGCAGGCGGAGTCCCGCCGCAGCACGGTACTTCGGGTATCGAGTACCCCGGGTATCCCGATCCGCAGGACCCCATCGAGTACGAGGGTCCGGTCCCGCGCGTGCCGCGTGACGAGGTCCGACGCCGGCTCCTGACGGCCGCCGCGCGCTCCTTCGCCGAACACGGTTACGCGGACAGCCGGTTGGAGGACATCGCCAACGCCGCGGGCTTCACCAAAGGCGCCGTCTACTCGAACTTCGCCGGTAAGCAGGAGCTGTTCGGCGCCATCCTCGGGGACGGCGCCGACAGCGAGTTCACCACCGTCATGGCCGAGATCGGCGAGGCCGACGAACCGGCCGACGCGGTCGGACGGGCCGCCCGCACCGTCGCGCGCCGCATCGTGGGCGACGCCGAACGCGGCCAGCTCGGACTGGAGTTCGCGGCCCGCGCCGCCCGCGACGAGCGGACCAGGGCCATCCTCACCCCGCTGCGCCGGGCCCAGCGCGCCGCCGCGGCCCACTCGATCGAGACCGTTGTCGAACGCACCGGCGTCCGACCGGCCGTACGGCCCGAACTGGCCGCGCTGATCCTGCACTGCCTGTGCAACGGCCTGTCGAACGAGTGCATCGCCGATCCGGAGGGGATCGGCGCCGACCTGGTGGAAGAGGCGCTGGCGGCGGTCCTCACCGCACTGATGGACCCGCACGCCCCATCGGCCGCGCCTGCCGATCCTTCCGCGCCTACCGATCCTTCCGAGGATCCAGATCCACCCTCCCCGACCGACTCCTCCGACTCCTCCGACCGTTCTGACAGCTGAAGGAAGCTCTCGATGGCTACCGTGCTCTACTCGCTCGGCCGGACGGCGTTCCGGCACCGCGGCGGCTTCCTCATCGGCTGGTTGCTCCTGATCGCGCTGACGGTCGGCGGTCTCGCCACCTTCGGCTCGCATCTCGACAGCGAGGCCACCATCCCCGGCTCCCAGTCGCAGCAAGGCATCGACGTACTGGAGAAGTCGCAGCCCGCCGCCACCGGCGTCACGGCGCAACTCGTCTTCGTCGCCCCCGAGGGGTCGACCGTGGACGACCCCGCCTTCCGCGCCGTCATCCAGCGCACCGTGCGCGATGCCGCCAAGGCGCCCCAGGTCGAGACCGCCGTCGACCCCTTCGATGCGAAGTCCGTCTCCGCCGACCGGCGTACGGCGCTCGCGCAGGTGCTCTACCCGATCAAGCGGGACGCGCTGGAGGACTCCAGCGTCACCGCACTGGAGAAGATCGCCGGTTCGGCGCGGACCGACGGGCTCCGGGCCGAGGTCGGCGGCACGATCTACAGCACCGCCGGTCTCGCCGTGGGCATCGGCGAGGTGATCGGCCTCGGCGTGGCGATCATCGTGCTCATCCTCACCTTCGGCTCCCTGCTGGCCGCCGGACTGCCACTGCTCACCGCCCTGATCGGGCTGGCGATCGGGCTCCTGGGACTGCTGCTGGTGTCCCACATCGCCACCGTCTCCTCCACCGCGCCGAGCCTCGCGCTGATGGTCGGACTCGCCGTCGGCATCGACTACGCCCTGCTCATCCTCTCCCGGCACCGCACCCAACTCGCGGGCGGCATGGACCCGGAGGAGTCGGCGGGCCGGGCCACCGGAACCGCGGGGGGTGCCGTGGTCTTCGCCGGACTCACCGTGATCATCGCGCTCTCCGGGCTGTCCGTCGTCGGCATCCCCTTCCTGAGCGTCATGGGGCTGGCCGCCGCCGGCACCGTACTGATGGCGGTCGCCGTGGCGATCACTCTGCTGCCCGCCCTGTTCGGCTTCGCCGGGACGCGGCTGCGGCCGAAGCCCGGCTCGCGGGCCGAGCGCCGCGAGCGCGCCACGGGCGGCGGCGGTCCGGCGGCGAGCGCTGGGCCCGTCTTGTCACCCGCAGGCCGCTCGCCACCGTGGTCATCGGGCTCGGCGCGGTCGCGCTCCCGGCATCCCAACTCGCCCTGGCCATGCCCGACAACGGCACCGCCGCGCCCGAGTCGACCCAGCGCAAGGCGTACGACCTGATCTCCGACGCCTTCGGCCCCGGGCGCAACGGCCGGCTGCTCGTCCTCGTCCGGAGCGCGGACGGCGACCCGGCGCCCGCCGCCACCGAGGTGGCGACCGGCCTGGAGCGGCTCGATCTGCCCGAGGTCGTCTCCGTCAGCGCGCCCCAGGTCAGCGAGGACGGCAGTACGGCGATCCTGACCGTGGTCCCGAAGGCCGGGCCGCGTGACGAGCGTACGGAGAAACTGGTCAGGGACATCCGCGCCGAGACACCGGAGCTGGCCGCTGAATCGGACGCCGAGATCCTGGTCACCGGCTCCACCGCGGCGGCCATCGACGTCTCCGACAAGCTCAGCGCCTCCCTGCTCCCTTTCGCGTCGATCGTGGTCGGACTGGCGCTGCTCCTCCTGCTTCTGGTCTTCCGCTCGATCGTGGTCCCGCTCAAGGCGGCCTTCGGATTCCTGCTCTCCGTGGGCGCCGCGTTCGGCGCGGTCGTCGCCGTGTTCCAGTGGGGCTGGCTCGCCGACCTGATCGGTGTGCCGACCACCGGGCCGGTGTTCAGCTTCATGCCGATCGTCCTGATCGCCGTCCTGTTCGGACTGGCCATGGACTACGAGGTCTTCCTCGTGTCCCGGATGCGGGAGGACTTCGTCCACACGGGCAAGCCCTACGAGTCGGTGATCGCCGGATCGCGGCACGCCTCAAGGGTCGTCACGGCCGCCGCGCTGATCATGTTCGCGGTGTTCGCGAGCTTCGTGACCGCCGATGACCTCACGCTCAAGCCGATCGCCTTCGGCCTCGCGGTCGGCATCGTGGTCGACGCGTTCCTGGTCCGGATGACGCTGGTCCCGGCCGTCCTGGCGCTGGTCGGCAGGGGTGCCTGGTGGCTGCCACGCCCGCTCGACCGACTGCTGCCCGACCTGGACATCGAGGGCGCCAAGCTGCGCGGGCCCGAGCAGCGGGAGGACCGACGAGTGCTCATGGATGTGCGGAGTTGACCGGAACCAAAGTTGAGGTCGGAGGATGGTTCTCGTCCGCCGACGAGGTCCGGGCGCTGGCCGCGGCGGCGGACGGGACGATGGTGCCCGCGGTGCAGACCTTCCCTCTGTCGGCGGCCGGCGCGGCACACGCGGCGCTTGTGGCACGGGCGACGACGGGCAAGGTGGTCCTCGTCCCGGATGCCGGTTGACGTACGGCCGAGGGGCGGCGGTGACGAGGGTCTGTGTGGGCGGTGACCGGGTGCTGAGAAGGGCCCTTACGCCGTTCAGTTGAATGGGCATACCATCGGTCCCCGCATGTACGCCATCACGCCACTCGAATTCGCCGCGCTCGCCGCTGCCGCCGCCGTCGTCGGTTTCTCCAAGACCGCCGTCAGCGGCGCCAACACCGTGAGCCTCGCCGTCTTCGCCGCCGTCCTGCCCGCCCGCGAGTCCACCGGAGTCCTGCTCCCCGTCCTCCTCTTCGGAGACGTGCTCGCCGTCCTCACCTACCGCCGGCACGCCCACTGGCCCACCCTGTGGCGGCTGTTCCCCGCGGTCGGCGTGGGCGTGCTCGTCGGCACCGTGTTCCTGGTGTGGGCCGACGACGCCCAGGTGCGCACGTCGATCGGGGCGATCCTGCTGCTGATGGCCGGGGTCACGGTGTGGCGGCGGCGGGCGGCGGACGCCGACCAGGATCCGGATCCGGTCGGCTCGCGCGCGGGTCGCGTCAAGGCCCGCTCGTACGGGGTGCTGGGCGGGTTCACCACGATGGTCGCGAACGCCGGCGGACCCGTCATGTCGATGTATCTCCTCTCGGCGGGCTTCCGCAAGCTCGGTTTCCTGGGCACCTCGGCGTGGTTCTTCCTCATCGTCAACACCTCCAAGGTCCCCTTCAGCGTGGGACTCGGTCTGATCGACGCCCGCTCACTGCTCCTGGACGCGGCCCTCGTCCTGTTCGTCCTGCCCGGCGCGCTCGTCGGCAAGCTGTGCGTGAACCGCATCAATCAGCGGCTGTTCGAACGGCTGGTGATCGGCGCGACGGTCCTCGGCGGCGTCCAGTTGCTGGTCCGATGAACCCCCCGGCGCACATCCTCGTGCTCGGCGGCACCACGGAGGCCCGCCGGCTCGCCACCGCGCTCTCCGGCACACCCGGCGTACGGGTCACCACCTCGCTCGCGGGCCGTGTGTCCCGGCCCGGTGGGCTGCCCGGCGAGGTACGCGTCGGAGGGTTCGGCGGCCCGGAAGGGCTGGCCGCGTGGCTGCGCGAGCACCGGGTGAGCGCCCTGGTGGACGCCACGCACCCCTTCGCCGCGACCATCAGCGAGCACGCCGTACGCGCCGCCCACGCCACCGGTGTCCCCGCCGTACTGCTCCGCAGGCCGGGGTGGCGGCCCGGCCCCGGCGACCGCTGGCACGACGCCGCCTCCCTGGACGACGCGGCCCGTCGGCTCCCTGCGCTCGGCAGCCGCGTCTTCCTCACCACCGGGCGGCTCGGACTCGCCGCCTTCGCCGCACTGGACGGCCCGCACTTCCTCGTACGTTCCGTCGAGCCGCCCGGACCTCCGCTGCCCCGGCACTGCGAAGTCCTCCTGGCGCGGGGCCCGTTCACCGTCGAGGGTGAGACGGAGCTGCTGCGGGACCGGCGTATCGACGTGCTCGTCACCAAGGACAGCGGCGGCACCGCCACGGCGGCGAAACTCACCGCCGCGCGCACGCTCGGCGTGCCCGTCCTCGTCGTACGGAGGCCACCGCCACCCGCCGGGGCGACCGTCATCGAGGACGTGCCCCAGGTTCTCGCGCTGCTCAGGGAGCGCGGCCTGACAGGGGCCTGACGGACTGAACCGGGACGCCGGGCTCACGCCGTCGCGGTGGCCGCCCGCCGCCCTGCCGGCAGGGACGCGGCCAGTTCCTCCGCGAGGAGCCGCTTGGCGATGGTGTCCACCGCCGCCCGCAGATCGGTGCCGACCGGGCGGCCCCTGTCCTGCTCCAGACGGCCGTCCAGCCAGTGCCCCCATGCCTCCGTGATGACCCGCGCCTCCCGCTCGCCCGCCGTCGTGTGCGAGAACAGCGAGCCGTCGCGGGTGAGATACCCCTCCCGCACCATCCGGTCGAAGACGGGCACCAGGACCTCGGGCGGCATCTGACGGCGGGCCGCGATCAGCCCGAGACTCGCGTGCCCCACCATGCGTGTGAACAGCTCGACCTGCATCACGGCCCACGCCCCCGCCGTGTCGAGGCGGGTGTCCGACTCTGCGAGGATGCGGCGGGCGGTGTCCGGTCCCGCGCTGTGCAGGATATTGGCGACGGAGCCTTCCAGGACCTTCTGCGAATCGCCTGACGACGGCTGCGCGAAGCCCTCGCCCATGTCCGTCGAGCCCATCCGGGCACTGTCCCTCAGCGGCACCTGCTTCAGGAACAGGGCCACCACGAAACCGACCAGCGCGACGGGCACCGTCCACAGGAACACGGTCTGGAGCGTGTCCGCGTACGCGTTGATGATCGGGGCCGACGCGTTCGACGGCAGCCGGTGCAGCCCCTCCGGACTCTGCGACGCCTTGGCGATCACCGCCGGATCCGCGGCTCCCGTGCGGACCGCCGACGCCACCCCGTCACCGAGATTCGGCTTCAGCGTGTTGGTGTAGATGGTGCCGAACACGGCCGTGCCGAACGAACTGCCCAGGGTCCGGAAGAAGGTGACCCCCGAGGTGGCGGTGCCCAGATCCGCGTACTCCACGGTGTTCTGCACGGCGATGGTCAGCACCTGCATGCACAGGCCGATGCCGGTACCGAGCACGAACATGTACAGCGACGACAGCCAGGTGCTCGTGCCGGGACCCATCAGGGACAGCAGATACAGGCCGGCCGCCGTCACCAGCGCCCCGACGATCGGGAACATCCGGTAGGCGCCCGTCCTGCTGACCACATTGCCGCTGAACACCGACGCGATGAGCAGCCCGATGACCATCGGCAACGTACGGACGCCGGAGATGGTCGCCGAGTCCCCGTCGACGTACTGGAGGAACGTCGGCAGGAACGTCATCGCGCCGAGCATCGCGAAGCCGACGATGAAGCTGAGGACCGAGCAGACCGTGAACACCGGGTTCGAGAACAGCCGCATCGGCAGCATCGGCTGGGCCGCGCGGGTCTCCACGACACAGAACAGGCCGAGCGCGACGACACCGCCCACGAACAGCCCGATGATGACGCCGGAGCCCCACGCGTACTGGTTGCCGCCCCAGCTCGTCGCCAGGATCAGCGCGCTCGCGCCGACCGCGACCAGCGCGATACCCAGATAGTCGATGACGGGCCGTACCGCCGACTTCACCACCGGGATGGTGCGGGCCGCCGCGATGACCACCAGGATCGCGATGGGCACATTGACGTAGAACGCCCAGCGCCACGTCAGATGGTCCGTGAACACCCCGCCGAGCAGAGGCCCGATCACGGTGGCCACACCGAACACGGCCCCGATCGCGCCCTGGTACTTACCGCGCTCGCGCAGCGGGATCACATCCGCGATCAGCGCCATCGCGGTCACCATCAGACCGCCCGCGCCGATGCCCTGCATCGCCCGCCAGGAGATGAGCAGCGTCATGTTCGTCGCCAGACCGCACAGGAACGACCCGGTGATGAAGACGATCGCCGAGATCTGGAAGATCACCTTGCGGCCGAACAGGTCACCGAACTTGCCCACGAGCACCGTCGCGACGGTCTCAGCCAGCAGATACGACGTCACCACCCAGGACATATGGGCGGCCCCGCCGAGGTCCGACACGATCGTCGGCAGCGCCGTACCGACGATGGTCTGGTCGAGCGCGGCGAGCAGCATGCCCAGCATGATCGTCACGAAGACGACATTGCGGCGGCGGTGGTCCAGGACCGGCGGCGCGGTCGCGGCGTTCCCGGTGGCGGCCGGAGCCGCGTCAGCGGTGGTGGTCACATCCCACACCTTCACACCACCGGCGGTCACCCGCATGCGGGGGCGCTCCGCCGGAAGACCGGTGCGGAGGCTGCCGGCCGTCGGTGGCCGGTCGCGCCGTCCGCGCCGGGTTCTACTCCCCGGGATGCCTGCGCAGCAGATATGTGTCCATGATCCAGCCCTTCCGCTCCCGGGCCTCCGCGCGCACCTGTTCGATACGGGGTCCGGCCTCGGCGAGCGGTCCGGAGACCAGGATCTCGTCGGGCGTACCGATGTAGGCGCCCCAGTAGATGTACAGGTCCTCGTCGGTGTGGTGCCGGAACGCCTGGTGCGCGTCCAGCATCACGACGACGTCGTCCACACCCTCGGGGAAGCCTTCGGCGAGCCGCCGCCCGGTGGTGATCTGCACCGGCCGCGCCACCCGGTTCAGACCCGTACGGTGCCGTGCCACGAGCGCCGACACACTGCTGATCCCGGGCACCACGTCGTACGTGAAGGTGACCGCGCCCCGGTCCAGGACCTCGTCCAGGATGCCGACCGTGCTGTCGTACAGCGCCGGGTCGCCCCACACCAGGAAGGCACCGGACTCGTCGTCGCCGAGTTCGTCCGCGATCAGCCGCTCGTACAGATCGGCACGGCGGCTGCGCCAGTCTCCGACGGCGGGGGAGTACGCGGCACCGTCCGCCCTCCGGTCACGGTCCGGGTCCCGCGCCTCGACCAGCCGGTACGTGGCCGGGTCCGGCAGATGCGTTTCCAGGATGTCGCGGCGCAGTCGGACCAGGTCGGATTTTTCCTCGCCCTTGTCGAGCAGGAAGAACACGGTGCTGCTGCGCAGGGCTTTTAGGGCTTGCAGGGTGAGGTGGTCCGGGTCGCCTGCGCCGATGCCGATTACTTGGATCTTTCGCACGGGGTGAGCTTTCCGTATGGGGGGTTGGGGGTGGTGGTCGGGTGCGGGTTGGTTGTGGCTGGTTGCGCCCGCGCGGCGGAGCAGCACAATGTCACAGCCCCGCGCCCCTGACGGGGCACCTCCTACCGGGGCGTTCCGGCAGAGCGCAGTTGGGGCGCCGCTGCGATGGGGTCCACCGGTGATCCGTCTCGGTCCACTGCTTCGGCCAACTCCCGTGCCCAGAAGGCGAGTCCGGCGTCGTCGATCCCGTACGGACGTGCCGTCCCCGGCCCTCCGCACCACTCCTCCACCGCACTCGCGCCGCGTCGTAGCAGTCTCGCGCCGCCCCTCGCGTTGCCGCGTGCCGCGTGGGTGAGGCCGACCGCGAGTTGGGCCAGGCCCTTCCACAGTTGCCGCTCGTCGGCGGGGCCGCTCTTCCAGGCGTCCTCGAAGACCTCGTGCGCGTGGAACGGCTTGCCCTCGTCGAGCAGCCGCTGTGCCTCGGTGAGCGTCGCCTCCGGTGTGCGGGTCACGCCTTCGGGCTGCCGGGCCACGCCCTCGGTGCCGTAGGGCAGGGGGCGGCCGAGGCCGTCGCGTGGGCGTGCGTTCCGCGCCCGCCCCTCGCCGTCACGGTCCCGGGCCGCGCCTGCTGTGTCCTTCATACGGTGATTGTCCCGCACCGGCTCGGGCATCCGCTCGGGTGCGGTAAAGTTCTGCTCGCGTGATCACGCGGAACACCGCACCGATCACGACGGGACGTGGCGCAGCTTGGTAGCGCACTTGACTGGGGGTCAAGGGGTCGCAGGTTCAAATCCTGTCGTCCCGACTTGAAAGAGTCGCAGATCAGGGCCGGTTTCGGGGATATCCGAAACCGGCCCTTGATCATTCTTGGGGACCAGTTGGGGACCGTCGTCCTTGACCGGCGTCAGCGGGTCACGACGATCGGACTCGGCAGCGAGCGCGGTGCGCGCAGCGCGCTGAAGTGTGCGGAGAGCGCGGCCCCAGCGGCCGTGACCTTGCGTACGTCCGGGTGCAGGTAGCGCTGGGTGGTGGTTAGCGATCCGTGGCCGGCGATCCTGCGTAGGACGTGCACTTGGACTCCGGCGTCGGCGAACCAGGTCAGTCCGGTGTGCCGGAGGTCGTGGCGGCGCAGGTGCTCGTAGCCGAGCTTGGTGACCACGTCGTCCCAGTGTGTGGCGTCGCGCAGGACGGCGGTGGAGATGCGTCCGCCGCGCGGGCCGGTGAACAGGCGGGCGTCGGGATTGGGGCCTGCGGACAGGATGCGCTGAGCGATGAGGGGGCGGATCTCCTCGACGATGGGCGGTGGCGGCAGGCGTTCGAGGTGGCCATGGGCCGGATCGCGGGCCGGTTCGCCTGGTACGAACCCCGCCTGCGGGCCGGGCGGTTGGTACTGGGTCTGCTGTCGGACCTGCCGCGCAAGAACTGCTGGACCATCGCCGAGTGGGCCGGGGAGACCAGCCCGCACGGCATGCAGCATCTGCTGTCCCGGGCCGCCTGGGACGCCGACGCCGTCAGTGATGACGTGCGCGAATACGTCGTCGAGCACCTCCACGACGAGGCCGCGGTGCTGGTCGTCGACGAGACCGGCGACGTGAAAAAGGGCATTCACACCGTCGCCGTCCAGCGCCAGTACACCGGTACCGCCGGCAGGATCGAGAACTCCCAGGTCGCGGTCTACCTCGTCTACGCGGGCGAGCGGGGACACGCGGCGGTGGACCGGGAGCTGTACATCCCGCGGTCCTGGACGTGCGACCCGGATCGCTGCCGGGCAGCAGGGCTCAGCGGGGACACCGTCTTCGCAACCAAGCCGGAACTGGCCCGCACGATGATCGAACGGTTCCTGGACGCCGGACACCACGTGGGCTGGGTCACCGGGGATGAGGTCTACGGCGGCAACCCGACACTGCGCACGGCTCTGGAAGAGCGCGGCATCGGCTACGTCCTCGCGGTGGCCTGCTCGGCCGAAGCCTCCACCCGAGGTGGCAAGTTCCGCGCTGACCGCCTGGTCAAGCGGCTGTCGAAGCGGGCCTGGCAGAAGGTGTCCGCTGGGGCGGGAGCCAAGGGGCACCGCTTCTACGACTGGGCGGTCGTCGAACTGGCCCACCCCGGCCCGGGTCACCACCAGCTGCTGACCCGTCGTGGCCGCACCACCGGCGAACTCGCCTACTACCGCTGCTTCTCACCCCAGCCGGTGCCGCTGACCGAGCTGGTGCGGGTCGCCGGATCCAGGTGGCGGGTGGAAGAGACCTTCCAGACCGAGAAGGGGCTGGCCGGACTCGATGAGCACCAGGTCCGCCGCTACCCCTCCTGGGCCCGTTGGGTCACCCTCGCCATGCTCGCCCACGCCTTCCTCGCGATCGTCCGTGCCGACGAACACGCCCGCCGTCCCGGACCAACCGACCTGGTCCCGCTGTCGTGCAACGAGATCCAGCGTCTGTTCATCACGCTCGTCGTCCATCCGGTCCACGACGCAGCCCACCGGCTCGGCTGGTCCGACTGGCGACGCCGCCATCAAGCCCGGTCCCGCACCAGCCATTACCAGCAACAAGCCGCCTCCCAGGCATGAAGATCACGATCTAAAGCTGGAGTACTAAGGGCTTGCAGGGAGAAGGAGCCACCTTCCAGATAATGAAGGTTAACCCGCCCCAGTGATCTCTTGAATTCGTTCTAGCAGCACAGAGCCGCCGACTGTCGTGATGATTCCTCCGGCGATATTCGCGAGAGCGCCGAGGGCGCGCTGTGCGCCCGGTGAACGAGGTTCATCGTTGTCGATGGCTTCGCCTAGTTCCGCTTGTGCAGAATTTAGAGTGTTGGTGTATTGCTCCGGAATCTCATACAGATGTTGCAGGATAATGTCACGGACCATCTGGAGAACTTCCGTATCCGTCATTTCCGAGACAGGGCTGGAGTTGGAACCCGATCCGCCTTTGGCGCTTGCGTTTGTCCCAAACGCGACGCCGTTCATACTTCCGGTGTTGATCAGACTCCCGCCCGAGGCGTTGTTGTTCGTCACCTTGCTCCTCTGTCTTGCTGTCCGTGGGTCGAGCTCTTCTGACCTGGCGTACCGAAATTCTGCATTCAGCCATACGGTTCCTGCGCGACTCAGCCCGAGATCCCCTCTCGTATGTGAGAATGCGATCAGTCGCCATGAGGCTGCAACGTTCCAAGCCTGCGAGTACGCATCGACGGGAGCACCGTCGTTGCGATTGGCCCAGAAATTTAGCTCTCCAGGCCCAGTAATTTCAAAGGCACCTGGGGGAATTCGAGCATCCTGCCCGCTACGAATATCCATGAGAATGCTGACGAGATTGGCCGCTATCTGGGCAGTTCCGCAATCGTGTCCACATGGCGCCGAGAATTGCGGAACTCCCCATGTCTCGACGGAGGAGGTGGGTTTAGCGAGGCAGGATTCCCCGTTACTCAACGCGAGTTCGCAGGTAAGGTGGGAAGCCTCAAAATTCCGAAATGCAGCGATCAGTATTGGCATCCGGGGGGTGAGTGACCTCCCTTTCGGGCCTGGCAATTGAACTTGCCCTTGCCCATCGACTGCAGCGACTAGTGCACCCAAGGGGACAGACTCCGGATAGAAGGATCCATCTTCGACACGGATTTGCCGATTCGTGCCATGCCATGGGTATGCCTGCTCTTTGCGGCTCCATGGAAACTTCATATTAGAAGCGATCTCAAACCATGCCTGATGCATGGCGCACGTCATGATCCGCGGGTCAAGGCGCTGCATAGCAGTTCAGCTTGCCATCATTCTGAGCTTCCTGACTACAGGATTCGTCAAACCTCCCAAAATGCATATGACAAGCGAATACTTCGCTCAGGGTGGGGTGCGGCATCTATCCGACCTTGCGCCTTCATGCGGGCGACTGCCCGGCGGATGATCGCATAAGCGGAAAGTGTCTGAGGTGAGTTACGTCCGTGTCCGCATAGCCAGCGTCTCGCCCTCGACCGCCTGCTCGGCGCCCCAGCAGTTGGCGTGTGTGGTCGTATCGGGACTCGGCGTGCTCGACTAGCGCGGGCAGCAGCGGTTGACGGCGGGTGTGGTCGGCGCTGCGCTATGCGCGCGGCCCGCGCTCACCGGCGCCGCCGTGGGATGAGCGTGTATCGGTGCTGTCATGGGGCTCCTGTTGTTCGTGGGGTGGGGATGCCGAGGTCGACGGCGGGGCGTTGGGTGCGACGATGGGTGTCGTCACGTTTGGCGCGGAGAAGTTGGAGAGTGAGGTCGAGCCCTTCGATCTCACCGGCCCAGCCCTCGGTTTTGGCGCGGGCTCGGCGGGTGATGAGGTCGTCAAGTCGGTTGATCATCTTCGGGCTGACCTGGAGCATGGGACATCGGATACAGGCGTGTTCGTGCTGGCAGGGGGTGCCATAAGGGCGTCCGCATGCGCCGAGTTCGACCTTGCGCTTGTCGAAGTGCTCCTCGAACTCGTCCCACTCGTCGCTGGTGACGTCGCGGTATTCGTCGTCAGAGCGGAGCTGACGACGTTCGTTGAGGTGGGTGAGGTAGTGGCGGACGACGTCTTCATCGAAGACGGCGACGTAGCCACGTGTTGTCTGGATGTTGAGGTGGCCGAGCAGGGCGGCGCCGATGTGGACGGGGAGTCCGCTGTTGACGAGCTCGGTGGTGAAGGTGCGGCGGAAGTCATGCGGGGTGAACTTGACTGAACGGAACGCGGGATGGTGTTCAGCGAGGTCCTTGCCGCGTCGTTCGAGCATGCTCAGGACGGTTACGGGGCTGATCACGCTGCGGGTGGCGCCGATCTTTCGTTGGAACAGGAACGGCATCGGAGGGCTCCAGACCTTGTCGTGCGGGTCGAAGCGCCGCAGGAGTGGGACGGGGTTTCCGTCGCGAGTGTGTCGTCGGATGACGGAGGCGATGACGTGGAACAGCTCGGCGGACATGGGGATGACACGCTCACGGTCGGTCTTGGACGGGCTGACGACCAGGAGGGCGACCATCTCGCCGCTATTGCGCTGGTAGTGACGGATGCTGAGGTGACTGACCTCGCACATCTCCTCGATGCGGACGCCCGAGTGGCGCGAGGTTTCGACTGCGGCCCAGTCCCAGAAGGCTGTCTCCTCCTCCGCTTCGATCACGATTAGCTGCCCGGCGTCGTCCCGGACGCGGACGGGCGTGCGGTGGCCGCCGCGGGCGAGCGTGAGATCTTGCTCGGTCAGGACACGGCGGTAGGTGCGGCCGACGTGGGTGAAGGGCGCGTTGCTGGCTGATGCTGATGCCTGTTCCAGGAGAGTGCGGGTGTGGTCGTAGCGCTCCTCGACGTGTCGGACGAGAAGTGGCAGGAGCGGCTGGCGCTGTCGGGTTCGGTCGGCGGACCGCTCGTTGATCCGGCGGCGGCGCATTGCCAGTCCGCGCAGTTCGCTGGGCGAGACCCGACACGAGACGACCCAGGGGGCCCAGCGTTCAGGTTCATCGGCGGCCCAGGTGTGCAGGTCGTAGTAGAAACTGCGGACGGCGATGACGATGGCGTCGACGCCGATGCGGGGCTTGCCGTCCTTGCGAATACCGATCTTCTTGCGCCAGGCGCTGTATAGGTCAGCCGGGATGCTCAGATCGGCTTGCTCGGGGTTGATCTCTTCGATGCCGGCCCAGAAGTCGTGGGCGAGGTGTCGGACGATATTGACCAGGGAGGCGTAGTCGGTGTCGGCCTTGCGGCGGTGGTCCCTGGGATATACCGAGTCACTCAGCTCCGAGCCGCTGCCCTTCTGATCTGCTGCGGACCTTCTTGAGGCGTCTCCAGCAGATGAGGCCGCAGGCGAGGGAGACGGGTGCGTCGCGCAGGTCGAGGCGCCGTTCCCAGCGGACAGCCAGGCGCTTGAAGTGGTGCAGGAGCGAGAAGGTCTGCTCGACGACGTAGCGGAGCTTGCCCAGGCCCTTGATGTTGGGGGCGCCCTTGCAGGAGATCACCGGCAGGATCCGGCGCTTGCGCAGCTCGCGCCGGTTGGGGTTGCTGTCGTAGCCCTTGTCGCCCAGAAGCGCGTCGGGGCGCCTACGCGGCCAGCCGGGCTTTCCGGCCACGGGCGGGATGCCGTCGACCAGCGCCAGGGTCTGAGTGACGTCGTTGACGTTGGCCGCGGTGGTGATGACCTTGAACGGGGTGCCCTTCCCGTCGCAGATCAGATGGTGTTTACTGCCCGTCTTCCTGCGGTCGACCGGTGACGGGCCGGTGGCCTCGCCCCCTTTTTCGCGCGGATGTGGGAGGCATCCACGCAGGCCCGGGTCCAGTCCAGGGCGTCGGCCGCGTGCAACTCGGCGAGCAGGATGCCGTGCAGCGTCTCGAAGACGCCGGCCTCATGCCACCGACCTAGCCGACGCCAGCACGTCTGTCCGGAGCCGAACCCCAGCTCCAGCGGCAGCAGTTGCCAACTGACGTCGTTGTAGAGCACGTACAGGATGCCCTGCAGGCACCGCCGGTCATCCACCGGCCTCGGGACGGGAGCCTTCCGCGTCCACGGCGGCAGCAACGGCTCGATCAGCTCCCACAGTTCATCCTCCACGATCCACGGCCGATTCCCCACACCTCACGAACGGCGGAATCGTCGTACCGGTCACGCCCGACCAGCACCCATCCACAAGATCGCGTTACGAGTTCTTAATGTCCGTTTCGCTCAGAAAGTCCTGCCTGGCCCCGTGAACGCACGCGTGCCCCCTGTGCAGGGCAGTATCACCAGGTCAGAGGCAGTGTCAGTGGCACTGCTACGCTCCCCGTCGGCCTCCGCGTCACGGAAGGTCCTCCGTCCCGCCGGAAACCGCCTCCTCTCGGACCTTCAGGAGTCGTCAGCGGGTTTTCCTCATTTTTCAGGCGTAGGCGGTGGTGTTCGGGGATCCTGTTGAGGTACCTCTGAAAACCACTGTAAGGAGACCCCAGTGCGCCGCCCGACCCGGAAAGCCTTCGCCGCCCTCATCGCCGCAGCCGGCCTCGCCCTCCCCCTCCTCACCCCCACACCCGCCTCGGCTGCCACCGCCACCAGCCGCTTCGCGAACTACCGCTACGGTGACTGCCTGCGCGAGACCTCCGAAACCGGCCTCAAGGGCGACCGCTGCGCCACCGGACGCGGCAGCCTCCTGTGGCAGTGGAACGGCCGCCTCAACACCAGCACCACTCTTAAGAACAACTTCTGGGGCCGCTGCCTCGACAGCAATGACCGGGGCGACGTCTACCCCCTGCGCTGTAACGGCGGCTCATACCAGAAGTGGCGCACCGTCCAGCCCGCCGCCCGCAGCGCCATCATGCTCCAAAGCGTCGGCACGGGCCGCTGCCTCTACCAGCAGGACAACGGCTACTACCGCACTGCCCGCTGCGACCGAGGCGCCCAGAACCAGCGCTTCACCATCGGCTGAACGGATCTCCCGACCGCTTCAAGATGCCGCCGGGCGAGCAGCTCTTCTTTTACGCGAGGCCGGAAGGCGGTCCGTTGGCCGCGGTGGTGATGACCTTGAACGGGGTGCCCTTCCCGTCGCAGATCAGATGGTGTTTACTGCCCGTCTTCCTGCGGTCGACCGGTGACGGGCCGGTGGCCTCGCCCCCTTTTTCGCGCGGATGTGGGAGGCATCCACGCAGGCCCGGGTCCAGTCCAGGGCGTCGGCCGCGTGCAACTCGGCGAGCAGGATGCCGTGCAGCGTCCACGGCGGCAGCAACGGCTCGATCAGCTCCCACAGTTCATCCTCCACGATCCACGGCCGATTCCCCACACCTCACGAACGGCGGAAACGTCGTACCGGTCACGCCCGACCAGCACCCATCCACCCGGTCGACGCCGGCGCGGTCCCCGCCTGGAGCGGACGGCAGGTATCGCCAGGATCAGCGGCTTGAACGCCTGGCTGTCATGCAGGTTCGCCCCGGACACCGCAACGGCCAGCGGGATGCCCTGGGCATCGGACAGGACATGCAGTTTGCTGCCCTTCTTGCCGCGATCAACCGGGTTCGGCCCGGTCAGGGTGCCCCCCTTTTCGCCCGGACAGAGGCCGCGTCAACGATCGCCGAGGTCCAGTCAACCTCGCCCCTGGCGCCGAGTTCGTCCAGCACCGCCCGGTGCAGCCGGCGCCACAGGCCCGCCTCGGTCCAGACCGTGAACCGGCGATGCGCCGTCGCGGGAGACGTACCGAACGCCGGCGGCAGATGCCGCCAGGCGCAACCGCTGGTCAGCACGTACACCACAGCCGTGAACACGGCCCGCTCATCACAAGGAGCCGTCCCGCCGCCCTGCGGACGAGCAGCGAACGACGGCAACAACGGGGCCCCGTGCCGGCGGCGGTGATGTGGTCGGCCGCGGCCTGAGCAGGGCCGCGACCGGTTCACCCGTGCCGCCCGGTCCGTGGTCGACGCATCATGTGGAGTGCGTGGCGATCCTCGAACCGGCCGGGAAGAGCTCCTGACCTGCGGATTTTCCCGTGCGCATTATGTGCGGTGTGGGCGTTACAGGCGATATCTTGACGCTGAAATGACGCTCGTGACGCTCATTTGACGCTCGTTCTGATGGGGTGTCAGGTGTGTTGCGTCGCTGGTCAGCTTGCCGCCTGGCGCGATGACAGCCCGTCCGGTTCTGGTAGAAGATCGCGTTCACGACCTCCTGGAGCTCGCAGGACCCCCGGGTCCCCGGTCGCCGACCGTGCCACCCGGTCCTGCTTCCAGCCCGTGATCATCGGCTCGGTCAAGGCCCATTGCTCGTCCGATAAGTCGCTCGGATACGGCTCTCTGCCCATGCCCGACACCTCGGCATGTCCATGCCCAGCACCCGATCCCCACGGCGATCAGTCACACGATCGAGCGATCGCGAACCGAGAAAGATCGGACTTAACGCCCACTCAAACCGACAAAGATGCGCCCAGCGTCGCTCGACTCAAAGCACGCGCTGGTAGCGGAGCTCCGTGAGGGTGATCCCGTCGTAGACGTCGTCCTGAGCCGCACCGTCAGCCTGATAGCCGGCCCGTTCGTAGAAGCGCTGGGCTCGTTGGTTGTCACACAGAACCCACAAAGCTGACGCCTCGAAGCCCTGGCCCTTCATCTGAGCATGAGCCTCACTCAGGAGGATCCGGCCGATGCCCTGGCCAATCAGATCCGGCGAGATGTACAGGGCGTAGACCTCACCGACCCGTCTTAGACCGGGCACCTCACTTCGACACGGCCCGAAGCAGATCCACCCCACCGGGCCACGGTCACCGAGCGCCACAAGATCTCGTGACTTTCGTCCGGGTTGAGACAACCACTGCCGCCGTTGCCTGGCATCACCTTCCACCGTCATGGCATCCAAACACGTCTGGGGAACGACGCCGGCGTACGCCGCCTGCTATCCTTTACTCCGCCGTCCGTGCCTCCTCTTACGAGAGCGGCTCCTGACGAACGATCTACTCTGCGGACTGCCGCCCACGACCAGCGTGAGCACCCCCAGAGCCGGTCACACCAGCCCTTTGACCTGCGACTTCAAGTTGGCGAAGGCTCAGTGCTGCCCACCGTGCATCGCAGGCCCTCGGGTGCGGCGGTGGGCTGTCGTCCGGGCTGGGTGTACATGCTCCGGGCGAGGTGGCCGGGCGCCGGCGGGGTTGGTGCTGCGGCGGGTGTCGCGGTGCGGATGGTTTCGTGCCCGTGGCGCGGGTTCGGTGCCTGCGTCGTGGGTGCGGAGTGGGTGAGGGCGAGTTCGTAGGTGAGGTCCTGGAGCACGGCGGCCGGGAGGTGGCGGGAGAAGTCGATGGTCCGGTCGGGCTGTTCAGCCGTGCCGCCCCAGCACTCTTATTCCTCGTTCTTGACGCTCCATTCGACGAGCGGGTGCAGAACATGCATCAGGCTGGCGCCTTGTTCGGTGGGCCGGTACGTGATCTGGACCGGCGTCGTCGGTAGCACGATCCGCTCGATCAGTTGGTGGCCTTCGAGCTCGCGCAAGCGCTGGGACAGCAGGTGGTTCGAGATTCCGGGGATCCGCGCTCGGTACTCGACGAATCGGCGGGCGCCCCGCATCGCCGCCAGGAGCACCGCAGCGCTCCACTTTTTGCCCACGATCTCGACCGAGCGCTGGAAGCTGCGGCACACATCGTCGTCGATGTGCTCGTAGCCGACTTCCGGGCGGTTCTGGCCTGCGGTGGCGGAGGACTCATCGGGCTGTCGAGGGCCGGTCATGTGGTCACTATAGTTGAGCGAGTCACTTTTGATGACCTGGTCATGTCTCATTTGTTGCCTGTGATCACCGCCGTGCAGCCTTGGGCCATGAACTCACACTCGACCCGTCACGACGCGCGATGAACTACGGGCATGCGCTGAGGTTCGGGCTGCGCCTACCTGTTGACGCCGACTGTGGACCCCGCCAGTTGGTCGAAGTGGCGGGTCTGGCCGAGCAGTGGGGACTGGACTTGCTGGTCATCCCGGCCGGAACCGCTGGCGACGACCTCGAACCGTCGACTGTTTCGTCCTGGATCGCCGGGGCGACGGTCTCGCTCGGACTGGTGGCGGAGGTGCATTCCACCAACCTCCATCCGGCGATGCTCGCGCGAGCCGTAGCAAGTCTGGATCAGCTCACCGAAGGCAGGGTCGAACTGGCTCTCCAAGCGGGCCCGGCCGCCGCCGGATCCGGGGCAGCCGATTCGATCGCGGCACTTGGCGAAGTGATCGCAGTGGTTCGCGAGCTGTGGAATGTCCTCGACCGTGGCCTCGGACGGTTCACCGGCCGCTTCTACCGTCTCGCGGGAGCGCAGAAGGCCGCGCCCGCGCACGACGTGCCGATCGCCGTGGACGGCCAGAGCCCAGACCTGCTCCGGCTGGTCGGCCAGCAGGCTGACGAATGGTCGACGGGCTGCTGCGCCGCCGCCCTGACACAGGGCAACCGCGCAGTAGACGAGGCGGCGCGAGGGGCAGGCCGCGATCCCCGCGAGATCCGCAGGCGGGTCACGATCCACGGGGGCTTGGGCGAGCGGACAGGCAGGTTCACCGGGACCGCCGTGGACTGGGTGAACGACCTGTTGCCACTTGTCGTCAATCACGGGGTGGGCACCATCGTGCTCAACACGGACGAGCGAGACGTCGCGGCAGGCTTCGCGAGCGAGGTCGCACCGGCCCTGCGGGTGGCCGTGGACGCGGCGCTTCCTCGCGGCTGGTCGAGCGCACGGGTCCGGCGGTCCGCCGTGCTCGCCAGGCGCCGGCCGGGGATTGACTACGAGGGCGCTCCGTCGGGGATGGCCGAGGTCGTTGAGCCCGGTGATCTGGCCTACGCGCGCCTGCGGTCCGGATACCTGCGTGGCGGCGCCCCCGGGATCATCTTGCGGGCGGCGACGAACGAGCAGGTGACACAGGCGCTCGCGTTCGCCCGCCGACATCACGGCGTGGCCCTGTCTCGCCGAAGCGCCGGGCACGGGGTCTCCGGACGCTCCACCAACGACGGCGGGATCGTCATCGACGTATCACTGATGAACGCGATCGAGCTGCTCGACAAGAGGACACGCCGGGTGCGCATCGGACCGGGTGCGCGCTGGGCCGAGGTGGCGGCCGCACTGGAGCCCTACGGCTGGGCGTTGAGCTCGGGCGACTACGGGGGCGTTGGAGTGGGCGGCCTCGCCACGGCGGGGGGCATCGGGTACCTTGCGCGCGGGCACGGACTGACCATCGACCGCTTGCGGGCCGTGGAGATGGTGCTCGCGGACGGCTCCGTCGTCCGGGCCGGCGATTCGGAGAACCCTGCTCTCTTCTGGGCAGTTCGGGGGGCGGGCGCGAACTTCGGGATCGTCACTGCCTTCGAGTTCGAAGTCGACGACGTAGGTGCAGTGGCATTCGCTCAGCTCACCCAGGACGCGAGCGACCTCGAGCGCTACCTCGTCGAGTGGGGCCGGGTGGTGGAGGACTCACCGCGGGACCTCACCAGCTTCGTCATCGTGCCGCCCCCGCGGGGCGGGCGGCCGGCGCTGGCGGTGAGTCGCACCATGGTCGACTCCTCGGACCCGGAGACCGTGCGCGCCATGCTGGAGCCACTGGCCGCGATCTCTCCGATGTACGCCCAGGACATCGTCATCACGTCCTACGCCGCCGTGATGGACAACGCGAGCGACGACGCACCGGTCTCCCTCGGTGAACCGGTCTCACGCAGCGGTCTGCTCCGGCATGTGACCCCGCAGTTCGCCGCGGCGGCCGCTCGCGTGATCCGCGGCGGTGCGATCGGATGGTTCCAGCTCCGCTCGGTCGGCGGCGCCGTCGCCGATGTTCCCTCGGACGCCACGGCCTACGCCCACCGCGACGCGAACTTCTCACTCGTGGTGATGGGCGCTGCCGACGAGGTGGTCGACAAGGCATGGGCCCAGCTGAGCCCCTTTTTCGATGGCCTCTACATCAGCTTCGAGTCCAGCCTCCGACCCGAGCGTATCGCCGAGGCATGGCCTCCACAGACCCTCTCCCGTCTGCGTGAACTGAAAACCGTCTACGACCCGGAGGGTGTGTTCGGCGACAACTTCGCACTCACGCCCTCCACGAACGACCCCGGAGGAAGCAACCCATGACCGACTACGGCCACGAACTGTGGTTCGGCAGCTTCGTCACCCCCACCGCCCGCCCGCCTCAGGCGCCGGTCGAGCTGGCCCTGACGTCCGAGCAGGCCGGACTCGACCTGGTCAGCTTCCAGGACCACCCCTATCAGGCGGCGTTCCAGGACACCTGGACCCTGATGTCGTACGTCGCGGCACGCACCGAAAAGATCCGGATCAGCGGCAATGTGCTGAGTCTTCCGCTGCGTCCCCCGGCCGTGCTGGCCCGCGCCGCCGCGAGCCTGGACCGGCTCACCGGCGGTCGGGTCGAACTGGGTATCGGCGCGGGTGCGTTCTGGGACGGCATCGTCGCGATGGGAGGCCGCCGGCTTGAGCCGGCCCAGGCCGTGCGGGCGGTGGAGGAAGCCGTGGACGTGATCCGGGGGCTGTGGGCCACCGACGAGACCGGCCCCCTCCGGATCAAGGGCGAGTTCTACACCGTGACCGGCGCGAAGCGAGGGCCGGCACCCGCCCATCGCATTCCGATCCGCATCGGTGCCTACAAGCCGCGCATGCTCCGCCTGACCGGCCGGATCGCCGATGGTTGGCTGCCCTCCCTCGGATACCTGCCCGACGGTCCCGCGTCGCTCGCCGCGATGAACGAGCAAATCGACGAGGCTGCCTCCGCCGCCGGTCGCGAGCCCGCAGCGGTCAGCCGCTTGCTCAACCTGAGCGGCCGATTCACGACCGGCGGCAGTGGAGGGCTGTTCGAGGGGACTCCCGGCGACTGGGCTGAACAGATCGCCGACCTCGCCCTGCAGTACGGCGTGTCCGGTTTCATCCTCGCCTCGGACGAGCCTGCTGATCTCAACCTCTTCGGTCACGAGGTCGCGCCGCGCGCCCGCGCACTCGTCCAGTCCGAACGCGCGGCGTGACGCGGGTTGCCCGTGGTCAGCACGGTTTCGGAGCCCCGACAGTCGCAGCGCGGGCGAAGTTGTTCGGACGCCACGAGGAGACTGCGGTTCTCGACGAGCTTCTCTCGCAGGCCCGCGACGGGACCGGTGGCGCGCTCGTGCTGTGGGGCGAGCCGGGTATCGGCAAGTCAGCTCTGCTTCGCTACGTACACGACCAGGCGGCGGACTTCGTCCGACTGAGCTACTACGCGGCTCGGCCCGAGTCGGATCTCGCGTTCGCGGGGCTGCACGGGCTGCTAGGGCCGCTGGCCGGTCGTGTCGAGTCGCTGGCGACGGCCCAGGCCGCTGCTTTGCGTGCCGCGTTCGGGTTGAGCGGTGAGCCGGCGGACCGACTGTTGGTCGGATCAGCCGTGCTGTCGCTGCTCTGCGGGCTCGCCGAGCGGCAGCCTGTGCTGGTCGTGGTGGATGACGGGCAGTGGCTCGACGAGGCCACCGCGCTGTGTCTGGGAATCGTTGCTCGACGCGTACGGTCGCATCCCGTGGTGGTCGTGCTCGCCGATCACAGCGGTCCGGGCGCCCGAGCGTGGGAAGGTTTGGCCGACGTGCGGGTCGAGAGCCTCACCGACGAGAGCGCGTGGCAGCTTCTGGCGACCGTGGTCCCGCTCACCGACCGGGCGACGACGCGGAACCTGGTCCGGGAGGCTGGAGGAAACCCCTTGGCGCTGCACGAATTGGCCGCGCTCGGGGGTGACCTCGACGACGCCGAGCATCGCCGGAAGAGAGGACGACCGCCCGTCGGGCCGCGCCTGCAGCGGGCCTTCCGTGCCGGGATTGAGGCCCTGAGCCCTCCGGCGCAGCTGCTGGTCGTACTCGCGGCGGCCGAAGAGCACGGCGACCGGCTCACGGTGCAGCGTGCCGGCTGTGCGTGGGGGGCCGACGACGCCGCCTGGGAGGAAGTGGCCAACGCGGGCCTGCTCCACGTAGTGGGCAACCGTGTCGGTTTTCGGCACCCCGTCGTGAGCAGAGCCGTCTACGAGGGCTGTGGTGCCGCGACGAGGCGACGGGCTCACCGCGCCTTGGCCGCCACGATGCCGGATGAGGCGGAGGAGCGCGCGTGGCACCTTGCCGCCATGGCCCATGACCGTGATGAGAGCGTCGCGCGGCTCCTCGAACGAACCGCGGTTCGCTCACGGCTCCGCGGTGCCACGGAGACGGCGGCACGGGCGTTATGGCGGGCCGCCGAACTCTCGGCCGCACCGATCGACGCGTCACAACGCCTTGCCGAGGCGGCCAGGGCTTCCTGGGACGCTGGGTGGGCGGCCACGGCGGAGCGCTTGCTCGATGACGCGGAACGGCTGGCCCCTGGTGCTCACGTCGCCCGGCGGAGCCGGGGTCTGCGGGGGATCATCGAGTTCGCCCGAGGCATGCCCGAAGTGGCGCATCACTACTTGACCACCGACATGAAGCGAATCTCGGAACCGGGCACAGTGCTGGAACTGGGCACGCTGGCCATGCGCGCAGCCTGGTCCGTCGGACGCGGCGACCTGCGGGACAGAGCGCTCGAGCTGCTGCTCGAACGCGATGTCGAGGGCCGGATCGGATTGCCCGGCCCGCTGGCCTGGTGGAGCGACGACGTGTCTGCCGAAGCGGCGCCGGCAGACACGTCCGAAGCCGGCGGTGCCGTCGCGCGGGCCCGGACGACTATCCTGCCGTTGCTGCCACCGACACCCCTCGGGCTGGCCTGGGGGATCGAAAAGCCGATGGGGGATGCACTGCGCCGCCGGGTACCGCACTTGCGGCGCCGCTGCGAGCGCGCTCGACTCGCCATCGCCCTGGCCCAGACCGCGATGCTCGACAACGCTGCCGGCCGCTGGCCGCAAGCGAAACCGGCCCTTTGCCGTGGACCTCAACTTCCCGGTGCCGCCGGGGCGCTCGGTGCGGGGGTGCGGTCGTTGTCGAAGATGACGCCGGGCTCGGACGGGGCGTGGTTGAGGACCCACAGTCCGGCCAGGGTGGCCAGCGCGAAGACGACGGTCACCAGGACGGCGAGCACCAGGCGCCGTCTGCGTTCGCGGCGCAGCCACTCGCCACGGGCGGTGCGATAGGCGTCAGGGGCGGGACGCACCTCCTCCGCGAGGGCCTCCAGCGCCTCGCGCAGGCGCCGTTCGGTGTCGGGAGCGCTCATCGACGGGCCTCCATCGCCTTGGTCAGGGCGGCGATACCGCGCGAGGTGTGCGTTTTGACGGATCCGGGGGAGATGGCCATGGCGTCGGCTATCTCCGTCTCCTTCAGGCCCATCCAGTGCCGCAGCACCAGCGCCTCGCGCTGCCGCGTCGGCAGTTCGCGCAACGCGGCCACCAGCGCCTGCTGGTCGTCGTGGAGCAGCGCGGCGTGCTCCGCCGACGCGACGGGCTCGGTCACGGGGGACTCGGCGTGTTTGCGCACGGTCTGGAGATGGCGGATCCGCATCCGGGTCAGATTGCAGACCACGGAGCGCAGATAGGACTCGGCGCGGTCCTCGTCCCGGAGTCTGCGCCACTTCCGGTAGAGCTGGTAGTACGCCTCGGCGACGATGTTCTCCGGGTCGTCGGCGCCGAGCAGGGTGGCGAGGCGCAGCATCGACGTGTAGTGGGCCTCGAACAGGTTCGCCAGGGCGAGGTCCCGCTCCCGGTCGAACGGTTCCGTCACGGTCCGGGGCACACCACCGGCCGGGGGTACCGCGGCCACCGCGCCCGCGTCGGCGGGGCTCGGCACGGGACCGTACGCGGTGAGGTGCACCGGACTCGTGCGATGGCTCATCCGTCTCATGTGCTGCTCGCTCCCGTGTCTGGGCGGCGCCTGAGGACCAGGCGGGGCGGAAGTGCGGTGGTGTCCGGGCCACGGGCGACCGCCGTGCGCTGGAGGACCACGGTGGTCACGACGGCGACCGTCAGATTCAGCAGCAGGGCCGCGAGCCCCGCGTAGATCTCCGGGGTGTGCGCGCCCGGTCCGAGCGGGACGACCGGCGAGAAACCCTGCCGGACGACCATGACCGTCCCGGCGGCCATCCCGACGGCCCAGCCCGCGAGCAGGGCGCGATGGTGCAGCCAGCGGGTGTACAGCCCGACGGCGACCGCCGGGAAGATCTGGAGAATCCAGACGCCGCCCAGGAGTTGGAGGTTGATCGCGGCCTGGTCGCGCAGCCCGAAGACGAAGGCGACGGCACCGAGCTTCGCGATCAGCGAGACCGCCCTGGCGATCCGCACCTGCCGCTTGGGCGTCGCGCCGGGCTGGACGTACTCCACGTACACATTCCGTACGAAGGAGGTGCCCGCCGCGACCGACATCACGGCGGCCGGGACCAGGGCGCCCACGGTGAGGGCGCCGAAGACCAGTCCGGCCAGCGGCGCGGGCATCAGCCGGTCCATGAGCATCGGTACGGCGGCCTCGGCGCCGCCCGCCGAGGTACGTACCCCGGCCGCGACGGCGGCGATGCCCAGCAGCCCGAACAGGGCGAGCAGCAGTGTCCAGGCGGGCAGCGCGACAAAGACGCGGCGCAGCACGGCGGGTCCCGACGCGGCGAATCCGGCCGTCAGCACATGCGGGTACATCAGCAGCGCCAACGCGGAGCCCAGGGCCAGGGTCGCGAACGCGGGCTGCTGGTTCGGGGCCAGTACGAGGGAACCACCGCCCGCGCCCGTGCCGGCCAGGTTGAGCGCGGCCTTGTCGAACATCGCGCCGGGGCCGCCGAGCCGGTCGAGGACCAGCCACACGGCCGCCGCGACCGAGCCGAACACCGCGACACCCTTGAAGCCCGCGATGACGGTCGGGGCCCGCAATCCGTAGCGGTAGGTCGCCACGGCGAGCCCGGCGAACAGCGCGACCATGGCGAGGTCGGCCACCAGCACATGCCGGGTGTCGACCCCACCGGCGGCCAACACGGCCCGGATGCCGAGGAGTTGCAGTGCCAGATACGGCATCGTCGCGAGGATGCCGGTGAGCGCCACGGCGAGGGCGAGCGGCGGGGAACCGTAGCGGCCCCGGACGAAGTCGGCGGCGGTGACATATCCGTTGCGGTGGGCCACGGTCCACAGCCGGGGCAGCAGAAGGAAGCCGAGCGGGCAGACGATCACCGTGTAGGGCACGGCGAAGAAGGCGGGTGCGCCACTGCCGTAGGCGAGCCCCGGGATCGCGGTGAAGGTGTACGCGGTGAAGATCGTGCCGCCGAGCAGCAGCCAGGACCAGCCGGTGCCCAGGCTGCGGTCCGCGAGCGCCCAGCCGTCGAGACTCGGCAGCGCGTCGGTGGCGTGGAACCGCCGGGCGGTCAACGCCAGCAGCGAGGCAGCACCGACGACCGCGAGAAACGCCGCGAGCGTGCCGCCTTCGATCATCGTCCACCGTCCGTGGCGCGGGCCGGTGCGCGCCCCGCAACGCGCCTGTCGTCTGACCAGTTGCGTGAACGCCCCGTTCCGATGACAGAAAAACGCCGGAAATCCATCTGAAATCCGCTGTCAACCGAACGGGGGGTGCCGGCAACTCTTCCACAGACCGGTCGGGTACGGGAGCACAGGACCGCGGAGGATCCCGTGGCACAGGAACAAGAGGCGCAGCGCGAGGGCCGCACCAAGGCCCGCCGTGTGATGGCCGGAATCTGTCTTCTCGCGCCCGTAGTCGGTCTGACCTGGGTGCCCTGGTACGCGGGGGAGCGGCCCGAGCTGGCCGGGGTGCCGTTCTTCTACTGGTACCAGTTGGTGTGGGTACCGGGGTGCAGCATCGGACTGCTCGCCGCGTATCTGCTGACGCGCGGCGCACGGGACACCTGACCCCGGGCCGCCCCGACAGCCGGCCTCGGGCCGCTCCGACACCGGGCCCGTCCCCCACCGGCGCCCGTCCGCTCAGGCCGCGGTTCCCGCCGCCGTGTGCGCCATCCCGCGACCCATGGTCGTGAACTCCCCTGCGAACAGAAGGATTCAGCGTGCCCAGATCCGTTCTGCCGGTGACCCGGCTGCAACCCAAATCGATCCTCGTGTGGTCCCTGGTCGCCCTGGTCGGCGCGGTCGCCTGGGGGGTCCTCGCGCTCTCCCGCGGTGAGGAGATCTCCGCGATCTGGCTGGTGGCCGCCGCGCTGGGCTCCTTCGCCATCGCCTACCGCTTCTACTCGAAGTACCTCGCGGACCGTGTGCTGCGGCTCGACGACACGCGGGCCACTCCGGCGGAACGCCTTGAGGACGGGGTCGACTACCAGCCGACCGACAAACGCGTCCTGCTCGGTCACCACTTCGCCGCCATCGCCGGAGCGGGCCCGCTGGTCGGACCCGTACTCGCCGTGCAGATGGGCTATCTGCCGGGCACCATCTGGATCGTCGCGGGCGTCATCTTCGCCGGGGCGGTGCAGGACATGGTGGTGCTGTTCCTGTCGATGCGCCGGGACGGCAGGAGCCTCGGCCAGATGGCCCGGGACGAGATCGGCAAGGTGGGCGGGGCCGCCGCGCTCATCGCCGTCTTCGCCATCATGATCATCCTGCTCGGTGTGCTGGCCCTCGTCGTCGTCAACGCCCTGGCGCACTCGCCCTGGGGCACCTTCTCCGTCGCGATGACCATCCCGATCGCCCTGTTCATGGGCTTCTATCTGCATGTCCTGCGGCCGGGCCGGGTCGTGGAGACCAGTGTCATCGGGGTCGCGCTGCTGCTGCTCGCCATCGTGGGCGGCGGCTGGATCGAACACTCCGCGCTCGCCGACACATTCACACTCAGCCCCACCACGCTGGTGTTCTGTCTGGTCGGCTACGGCTTCGTCGCGTCCGTGCTGCCGGTGTGGATGCTGCTCGCCCCGCGTGACTATCTGTCGACCTTTATGAAGATCGGCACCATCGTCCTGCTGGCGCTCGGCCTGGTGTTCGCCGCGCCGAAGCTGAGCGCGCACGCCGTCAGCCCCTTCGCCTCGTCGGGCAGCGGCCCGGTGTTCGCGGGGTCGCTGTTCCCCTTCCTGTTCATCACGATCGCCTGCGGCGCCCTCTCCGGCTTCCACGCACTGGTGGCCTCCGGCACCACCCCGAAGCTGATCCGCAAGGAGTCGCAGGTCCGGATGATCGGGTACGGGGCGATGCTGATGGAGGCGTTCGTCGCCGTCATGGCACTGATCGCCGCGTCGGTCCTCGACCCGGGCCTGTACTACGCGATGAACGCGCCCGCCGGGCTGCTCGGTACGACCGTCGACTCCGCGTCGCAGGCCGTGGCTGGACTCGGATTCACCATCAGCCCCGAGCAGTTGGCGGCGGCGGCCAAGGCCGTCGAGGAGAGCAGCCTCGTCGCCCGTACCGGGGGCGCGCCGACGCTCGCCGTCGGGATGTCGCAGATCTTCTCCGAGGTGTTCGGTGGCGCGGGCATGAAGGCGTTCTGGTACCACTTCGCCATCATGTTCGAGGCGTTGTTCATTCTGACGACCGTCGACGCCGGGACCAGGGTCGGGCGCTTCATGCTCCAGGACATGCTCGGCAATGTGTGGAAGCCGATGGGCCGGGTCAACTGGAAGCCCGGCATCTGGGCCGCGAGCGCGGTGGTCGTCGGGGCGTGGGGCTACTTCCTGTACTCCGGTGCCACGGACCCGCTCGGCGGCATCAACCAACTCTTCCCGCTGTTCGGTATCGCCAACCAGTTGCTCGCCGCCGTCGCGCTGACCGTCGCCACGACCGCCCTGATCAAGTCCGGCAAGCTGCGCCACGCATGGGTCACCGGCATCCCGCTCGCCTTCATCACGGTGATCACCTTCACCGCGGGCTGGCAGAAGATCTTCTCCGCGGACCCCCGGGTCGGCTTCTTCGCCCAGCGGGAGAAGTTCGCGGACGCCATCGACGCCGGCACGGTCCTGCCGCCCGCCAAGAACCTGGACGACATGCACACCGTGGTCACCAACTCCACGGTGGACGGCGTCCTGATCGCCCTGTTCCTGGTCCTGGTCGCGCTGGTCATCGGGAACGCGGCCCTGGTGTGCGTACGGACGATCCGCGCCCAGCGCGCGGGCCGGCCCCCCGCGAGCACGGAGACGCCGTATGTCGCATCGGCGCTCGACGTACCGGCCCCCGAGGCGGCCCCGGCACTCGCGGGGGCACGCGAGTGAGCGCGGACACGAGCCGCCCGGCGACGGCGGAGCCCGTGCCCGTCCGGGCGCGAGCGGAGCGCGTGCCGGCCTGGTCCCGGGGCGGACGCGTACAGCTCCGGCTCCGGGCCGAGGGTGACCGAGTCCGGGCGCTCATGGTGCGCGCGCTGCGCGGACTGCGTTGGTATCTGCGGGAGTTGACCGGGGAGGCGGAGTACGACCGGTACTGCGAGCGGCACCGCCGCCACCACCCGCTCGCCCCGGTACCGACACCCCGGGAGTACCAGCGGATACGGGCCCAGCACCACGAGCGGCACCCGCAGTCCCGCTGCTGCTGACCGCACCGGACCACCACCGGCCGGGGGCCGCCCCCGCCCCCCGCCCCCCGCCCCCCCACCCCCACCACCACCCGCCCCGGAACCACAAAAATGTCGGGGGGGCAGCGCCCCCCACGATAAGGACGCGGGGATGTCCCCGGCCC
>NZ_JBHVQT010000014.1:0-201184 GCF_042886315.1 Streptomyces sp. NPDC058001 | reverse complement strand
CGCCCCCACCCCCCGGCGCCCCCCCCCGCTCCGGGGCGGTGGGCCCCCCCCCGCCCCCCCCGGGGGCGCCCGCCCCCCCCGGCGGCCCCCCCCGGCCCGCACTCCCCAAGGACAACCGCCATGGCACGAAGAAGAGCGACGGTGCTCATCCGCCCCGAACTTGACGACCGCGAGTTGCACCGGGCACTGAGGGAGATCCGGCCCACGCACCAACTCCACGGCCTGGGAGCGGACCGTACGGGCATCGCGTGGCGGCCCGTCGCGGAGCTGCTGCGGGTCACCGGAGCGGACTGGGACCGCAGGGCGCACCGGGTGTCGGTGCTGGCCCCCGTACTGCCCCCGGCGGTCGCCGACCGGTGGGCGGCACAGTGCCCGGACGACCATGACGCGGTGGTCGTCCGGGCCTGTGTACGGGCGACGCGGGCCCGCACCGGTACGGAGGCGGCCGTCGAAACGGCCCGCGCGAGCTGTGTCGAGGCCGCCGGACGCTACCCCGAGGACCCCACGCCCTGGCTCGCCTTACTGGGGCTGCTCCGGTCCCGTGACGCGCCGCTGCGGGAGGCCGTGCCGGTGTGGCGGGAGATCGCGGCTCGTGACCGGTGGAGCCGGGCCGCGCACCACGAAGTGCTGCGGTATCTGTCGCCGCGCAGCCATGGCTCGGTCTTCGACATGATGGGCTTCGCCTGGCGCGCGGCCTCGCACGCGCCCCATGACTCGCCCCTGGTCGTGCTCCCGCTGACGGCCCGCGCCGAGCACTTCGCGCACCGGCTGAACGTCGGCGGGCGGGATGCCCTGAGCGCGAACCGGCTGTGGCACGACCCCACGGCGGCCCGCGAGATCGAGACCGCCCTGCACCACTGGTTCCACCCGGCGCCGACTCCGCACGCCGAGGTCGTCGCCGATCTGAACGTCCTGGCGTTCGCCCTGGTACGGGCCCGGCTGTTGCCCGAGGCGGGCCAGGTGTTCCGGCGCATCGGCCGCGACATGACGCCATTCCCGTGGAATTCGCTCGACGATCCGGAGCGCGCGTTCACGTACTGGCGGGACCGGTCCGCGAGTTCCGCGGATGCTTGAGTGACCGGTCCTGGGAGAACTTGATGAGGTTGCCCTCCGGGTCGGCGATGTACGCGTACCGCATACCTGTTCTGCTTCGTCAGGGTCTGCTCGGATGAGGGAGCGGCCGGTACGGATGGGCCGCGCCACGAGGAGCAACGGAGGAGCACAGGTGAAGACCTCGTACGAGGCGGTCGTGGACGCGGCCGACGCCGTCCTGCGGGACGCCGGCGTGCCGGGCAGGCAGAACGCCCGGTACACACCGCTGGCCGGCGGCACCTACAACACCGTCGTCCGCGTCTCGCTCGGCGGGGAGCGGGACTGGGTACTCAAGCTGCCGCCCCGGCCGGGCGCGTGCCTCGCGTACGAACAGGCCCTGCTCACCGGTGAGATCGCCTTCTACTCGGCCGCCGAGGCCCCCGACAGTACGGGCATCGTGCCCCGGGTCGTCGCCGCGAAGACGGATACCGGGGACGACATCGGCCCCTACCTGCTGATGACGGCGCGTCCCGGTGACCCCTGGTCCGAGGTCGCCGCCTCCCTGGCGGACGGGGAACGGTGGCGACTGCGGCGGGAGTTGGGGGAGATCACCGCGCGGCTCCACACGGTCACCGGACCCGGATTCGGTTACCCCGGGCAGCCGTTGGGCCCCCTGGCCGCCGGTTGGCGGGAGGCGTTCACGGGGATGACCGATGCCGTCCTGCACGACGCGGAGCGGTACGCGGCGCGCCTTCCGCGTTCCGTCGACGCGATCAGGAAGGTGCTCGCCGCGGCCTCCGGCGTACTCGATGACGTCACCCGGCCCGCGTTGGTCCACTTCGACCTGTGGCAGGGCAATCTGCTGCTCGCCGGGCCGCCGGGTGACCGTCGGCTGAGCGGCCTCATCGACGGTGAGCGGATGTTCTGGGGTGACCCGGTGGCGGAGTTCGTCTCGCTCGCGCTCCTCGCCGACATGGAGGACGACCAGGACTTCCTGGCCGGTTACGCGAGCGCGGGCGGCGAGGCCGACTTCAGCGACTCGGTCCGGCTGCGGCTGGCGCTCTACCGGGTCTACCTCTACCTGATCATGCTGGTGGAGGTGGAACCCAGGCGTGCCACCCCGGCCGACCGTGCCTGGGCCTGGGACCGGGTGGGACCCCACCTCGTCTCGGCCCTGGACGACGTGGAGAAGGGGCTGCGGCACGGCCGACTGTGACCGCACCGCACCGCACCGCACCGCACCGCGCGGACCGGCGGAGGCCGGGGGCTGTCGCCCCGGCCTTCATCCCACCCGCGTCACCCCGGTACGCCCCTCGTCCGTCACCCCACCCGAACCGCCCGCCCCGTCCGCGCCGACTCATACGCCGCCGTCACGATCCGCAGCGACCGGAGCCCCGCCTCGCCGTCCGTGACCGGGATCGCGTCGGCCGTCGGTGTCGGCGGGCCGAACAGGAACTCCCGCAGCATCAGCGCGTCCAGGTCGACCCCGTAAGGGAGTTCGACGGGTGCGCGGGTGGTTTCGCTGAAGCCGTGGACCTTCTGGTCGAACGCGTCCATCTCGACCGTCGCCCGTTCCCCGATCACCTGCAACTGGAGCCCGCCCCACGCCGGATGGTGCCGGGGCTGACTCCAACTGCAGTCGATGGTCGCCACCGCGCCGTTCGCGTACCGGACGGTGATCAGTCCCGCGGTCTCCGTCGTGACCTCGTCCTCGTACAGGAGATTGTTGACCTGCGCGTACACCTCATCGGCGGACGACGCATCGAACAGGTCGTCCAGGAGGTCCGCGAGATGCACGGTGTGGTCCATCAGGGCGCCGCCGCCCGCGAGCGCCGGATCACCGAACCAGCGGCGGGCGCCCGCCGGCATATAGCCGTTGTTGGCGCCGGCCACCGTGAGCACCCTGCCCGCCGAACCCGAGCGCACCGCCTCCCGGACCGCCCGGTAGGCGGGGCTGAACCGCACCGGGTGCGCCACCGCGAGCCGTACCCCGGCCGCCCGGCACGCGGCCACCATCGCCGCGCCGTCCTCGGCGGTCGTGGCGAGGGGCTTCTCGCACAGGACGTCCACGCCGTGCGCCGCCGCCCACTCCACCAGCGGCCGGTGCCGTACGTTCTCGGAGCAGACGACGACCTTGTCCGGGCCCCAGGCGAACAACTCCTCGTACGTGTCCGCGTAGTCGACGCCGATCTCGGCGGCGAACGCCCGGCCGCGCACCTCGCCCGGCGCCGCCAGATCCGTGTCCGGGTCGGCCGCGCGTACCTCCACGCCGTCCATCGCGGCGAGGAGCCGGGCGAAGCCCCCGGCGTGGACATGGGCGAACGACAGCACTCCGACCTTCACAGCGCACCCTCCCGTGACCTGGACATCTCGACCGCCGACACCTCGACCGCCGCACCGCTGCGCGCCGACTCGGCCGCCGCCGTCGCGATCCGTACCGCCTCCACCCCGTCCCGCGCCGTCACCCGGGGCGGCGGACCACCCGCGACGGCCGCCGCGAACTCCCTCAGCTCCGTCAGATACGGGCTCTCCGTCATCGGGCTGCCCGGAATGCCCTCACCGGCTTCCCCAAGCCCCCGCGACAGAACCCGGAACCCGGGTACGGCCGTCGAGTCGTGCTCCAGGACGCCACCGGGACCGGCGATCCGGAACGTGGTGCGGAACGGGAGGTCCGGCTGCCCCCACACGCCGAGCACATGGCTGACCGCACCCGATTCATGCGTCAGCACCGCCGTGCCGACCGCGACATCACCGGCCCGCGCCCCCGGCTCCTGACGGCCACGGACCTGCGCGTGCACCCGTACGACCTCACCGGCGACCAGCCGCGCGAAGTCGAAGTCGTGGATCATCTGGTCCACCAGGATCCCGCCGGACAGCGCCGGGTCCGAGAACCAGGGCGCCCACACCGGATACATTCCCGAGCGTGTGAACCGCAGGACCGCGGGCGCCCCGATGTCACCTCGGGCCACGGCCCGCGCCATCGTCTCGTACGCGGGGAAGTACCGCACGACATGCGCCGGGAACAGCAGGAGCCCGGCGGCCTCGGCCGCGTCGGCGATCTCGGTGGACTTCGCCACCGTCAGCGCGAGGGGCTTCTCGCAGACGAGGTGCTTGCCCGCGGCGATGGCCGCGAGCGCCAGATCACGGTGGGTGTACGTCGGGGTGCAGAGGTCGACCACCGTGCAGCGGTCGAGGAGTTCGAGGAGGTCACGGGCAGCGGTGACGCCCTGGTCGGCGTGGGTCTCGGCGAGCTTCTGCGCATGGCCGTCCGTGGACAGCACGGTGACCCGTGCGCCGAGGGCCAGCCAGCCCGGGAGATGGGCGCGGGCGATGCCGCCCGCACCGATCAGCCCCACGTCGAGGCCCGTCATGGAGTGCGTGTGCCCTTCCGGCAGTTGGCGAGTGGTCATGTGCCCTTCCGGTCGCGGGTGGTGGTTCGGTGCCCTGGGTGTGCGCCCTGCGCTCAGCCCTTTGTGCCGCTCGACGCGATGCCCTGCACGAAGTGCCGCTGGAGCAGCAGATAGAGGACGATCATCGGCAGACTCGCGATCAGCGAACCGGCCATCATCACCGGATAGTTGGTCTCGAACTGCCCCTCCAGCGAGGTCAGTCCGGCACTGATCGGCATCTTCGCCGGATCCGTGTTGACGACGAGTGGCCAGAGCAGGTCGTTCCACGACCACATCGCCGTGATCACCGCGAGTGCGGCAAGAGCGGGACGCATCAGCGGCAGCATCACCGACCAGAAGATCCGGAAGGGACCGGCTCCGTCGATCCGCGCGGCCTCCTCCAGCTCCTTGGGCAGCGAGAGGAAGAACTGCCGCAGCAGGAAGGTGCCGAACGCGCTGAACATGCCCGGCAGGAACAGCGCGGGCGGGGTGTTGAGCAGTCCGAGCCGCTGGATCACGTCGTACTGCGGCAGCACGAGCAGCGACGGCGGCACCATCAGCACGGACAGGAACAGCGCGAACAGGACGTTGCGGCCACGGAACCGCATCCGTGCGAACGCGTAGGCGGCGAGGGAGCAGAACACCAGCTGGCCCGCCGTCCGCCCGATCGTGTTGATGACGCTGTTGCCGAGCATGTCCGCGTACGGCAGTGCGCTGAAGACCTCCTTGAACGCCGACCGGTCCCAGTGTTCGGGCAGGAACGTCGGCGGCGCGTGCACCGCCTCGGGCAGCGACTTGAACGCGGTCAGGAGCTGCCACAGGAAGGGGAACACCATCACCAGGGCGCCCAGGGACAGCACGAGGTGGGTGGCCGCGGATCCGGGCGAGAAGCGCCGGACGCGGACCGCTGTCGTGGTGCCCGCCACGGGTTCAGCCATAGTGCACCCACCTCTTCTGGAGCCGGAACTGGACGAAGGTGAGGGCCGCCGTCATCACCATCAGGAGGAAGGCGAGAGCGGTCGCCGCACCTTGCGCGTTCTGCTGGAAGGCCCACTGGTAGAAGAGGCTGACCACGGACTGCGTGGAGGCGAGCGCCGGGTTCGAGTTGCTCATCATCACGTAGATGAGGTCGAAGGTCTGGAGCGAGTTGATCACGCAGATCACGGCGGCGAAGAAGATGCTCGGACTCAGCAGCGGCAGTGTGATCCGGAAGAACCGGCGCACCGGGCCCGCGCCGTCCAGCTCGGCGGCCTCGTAGTAGTCACGGGGAATCCCCTTGATCCCGGCGATGAAGATGATCAAGTAGTAGCCGACGCTCTGCCAGACCATCACCACACCGATCGCCCACAGGGCCGTCGTCGGGTCGGACGACCAGTAGTGCCGGGCCACGCCGAACCACGACAGGATCTCGTTCAGCAGGCCGAAGTTGCCGTTGTAGAGCCAGTTCCAGACCAGGCCGACCGCGACCGGCAGGGTCACGAACGGGATGAAGTACAACGCCCGGTAGACGGTGACCCCGCGCAGCCCGCGCCGGTTGAGGAGCGCCGCGACCAGCACCGAGAGCGGCAGCGCCAGCAGGCCGATCGCCCCGTACAGCAGGGTGTTGCCGATGGCCCGCCACACCGTGACGTCCCGCACCACGCGCGCGTAGTTGTCGCCGCCGATCCAGGTGTTGCCGCCGAACGGCCCGAACGCCGTGAAGCTGTACCCGAAGGTCTGGATCAGCGGCCAGATGTAGAAGAGCAGGAAGCCGATCGCGAGCGGTGCGACGAAGACGTACGCCGTCTTCTGCGTACGGGAGTTGGGGCCCCGGCCCTTGCCCCGAGCGGAGCCGGAGCCGGAACCGGTGCGGGTGCCGTCACGGGCGGCGCGGGAATCCGCTTCCGCCGCCGCGGTCGAGGGGAACACCGCCATCTATCGGCCCACCTTTCGCTCTTCGTCCAGCGCCCGGTCCATCTGCCGGGCCAGCGTCCGCGCGGCGGACTCGATACCGCCCTTGCCGCTGAACGGCGCGCCGAGCAGCAGATACTCCAGGTCCTCCCAGACGGCCGTGTTCTTCGAGCGGGGGAACGGAAACGCGTAGTCCAGCATGTCGATGAAGCACTTCAGGTCGAACTCCGGCATCGACGCCCGCCAGGTGTCCTGCGTCCCGGCGTAGGACGAGATGGTCACGCCGCCGGCCGCCTGGATCTCCGCCGCCTCCTTGCGGGCCATGAAGTCGACGAACCGCCAGGCCGCCTCCTTGTTACGGCTCTTGGCCGAGACGACATTGGCGAGACCGTGGATGACGGTGGCGCGCCGGCGGCCCTTCGGCAGCACGGCGACGCCTCCGTGGTCCTTGATGGCGGGCGTCCCGTGCATGAACGACGCCATCGCCGACAGGTCATGATTCATCGCGACCCGCTCCGACAGGAACAGATTGCGGGCCGTGACCTCGGCCATCGCGCTCTGCGGCGGTGACCAGCCCCGGTCCACCATGTCGGTCCAGTACCGCAGCCCGTCGATCGCCTCCGGATCGGCGTATCCGGACCGACCGTCGCGCAGTACCTGTCCGCCGGCGGCGAAGATCGACGGATACAAGCAGCGCTGCCGGTCCATCTCGGCCGCGATGCCGTACACCCGGGCCGACGGATCGGTCAGCTCACGGGCCGCGTCCCGTACGTCGTCCCAGGTCCAGGTCGCGTCCGGGTAACTGACGCCCGCCTTGTCGAACAGCTCCTTGTTGTACCAGAGGCCGATGGTGTCGAAGTCCTTGGGCAGGCCGTACTGTTCGCCGTCGTACGCGTACAGCTCGACCAATGCCTTGGGGTGGCGGTCGACCGGGGTGCGGTCCTGCGCGATATGGGCGCCGAGGGGTTCCAGGACGCTGTTCGACGCGTACAGCTGTATGTTCACCGCGTTCATCCAGAACACGTCGGGCGCGGTGCCGCCGCGCATCGACGTCCTCAGGGTCGTCCAGTACGACGCCCAGGGCGTGAGCTGGATCTCCACCGCGATGTCCGGGTGCTCCCGTTCGAAGGCGGCGATGATCTTCCGCATGCCGGGGGCCTGGGCCACATCCCAGATGCCGTACGAGATGGCCGTCCGGCCGCCGGACGCGGCGGTGTCGGATCCGCCGCCCCGGTCACAGGCGGCGAGGGCCGGTGCGGCCAGCGCACCGGCGAGAAGCGTTCTCCTGCGCATACGCGCCTCCGGTAGCTCGGTTCACGGGAGTTGAGGAGTGAAGGAGTGGGAGAGGGAGGGGTGAGGGGGAGGGAGGGGTGAGGGGAATGGCTGGGGGAGGGAGCGGGGGGTGATGGGGTGTCAGCGGGGCGGTAACGGTATGGCGCGGTCCGGCAGTTCGGCGTCGACCGCGTCCAGGGCGCGCCGCACCGCGCCGAGCGCGACCCCTTCCCTGCCGAGGGTGCTGACCACGATCCGCGGTACATGCAGGGTCAGTTCGCGCAGATGCTTCGTGAGCAGCGGCACCAGCGGCTCACCGACCGGTGCCATCGCGCCGGACAGCACGACGAGTTCCGGGTCGACGGCCAGGACGAGGGCGGCGATCCCGGGGGCGAGTCCGGCGAGATAGCCGTCGAGTACGGCGAGCGCGTCCGGGTCCCCTTCTCGTACCGCGCGGGCCAGGGCGTCCGTCTCGGACTCGCCGTCCAGCCGCGCGCCCGCCCAGACGAGGGACTTCGCGGCCTTGCCCATACCGAGTTGGGGCAGGATGCCCAGCTCTCCGGCGCCGCCCCGGCGGCCCCGGTGCAGCCGGCCGTCGATGATCAGGCCGCAGGAGATCCGGCGGCCCGCGAGGACACAGGCGACATCGTCGGCGAGTACGGCCGCGCCCCGCCAGTGTTCGGCGAGCACGGCGAGATTGACGTCGTTCTCCACGAGGATCCGGCACGGGAAGTCGTCGGCGAGCCGCCGGGAGAGGTCGACGTCGGTCCAGTCCGGGACGATCACCGACCGGATCCGCCCGGTCTCGTCCACCATGCCGGGCACTCCGATGCCGATCGCCCACACCTCGTCGGGCCGCAGCCCGTGCTCGCGCAGGAAACGGCGGATCCGCTCCCGCAGGAAGGTGATGCGGTCGGCGCCGGTCATCGAAGGGGCGACCGCGTCGATGTCGGTGGCGACGACCTCGCCGTCGAGCCGGGACAGAACCAGCACGATCTTGCGCAGCCCGAAGTCGACGCCGACGACATGGCCCGCCTCGGCACGGAACCGGAGCCGGCGGGCCGGGCGGCCGGGGGCGCGCTCGGCGGGCCTGTCCTCGGCCTCGGCGATCCAGCCCCGGCCCATGAGTTCATCGGCCAGCGCCTCGACCGTGGGTCGTGACAGGCCCGTGGCGGCGGCCAGTTGGCTCACCGTCTGCGGGCTCAGCCCGCGCAGCGCCCGCAGCACGACGGCGGTGTTGAGTCCCCGGAGAGCCGCCAGATCGTGACCTCGCGCATCGCCCCGCATCCCACCACCCCGTCATACGCGTTGTCGTGAACAAGGCCGCGCCGGGTTCGGGGCCCGGCGCGGGTTATGCAGGACTCTTGCATAACGTCGGCTCGTTGAGAACCCCACGGACTGATGAATTAAAGAGGACTCCTTTTGAACGACTCAGACTCTGGACGACTCCTTCTGGACGCGGAGCCGGGCGGCTAGACGATGCCCTCCGCGATCTCCGCCTGCTCCCGGTCCGAGCCGTAGGCGGACGGCGTTCCGTACGAGCGCCGTGCCACGTACCACCAGACGCTGGCCAGGACGAGGACCACGGCGAGCGCGATCGACGCGTAGTTCATCGTGCCGCCCGTCACCGGCGACGACTGCGGCAGACAGAACAGCACCGTCACGCAGGCCACCCACACCACCGCGATCCAGCCGATGGGACGGCTCCACCGGCCCAGGCTCCACGGTCCGGGCCGGAAGCGGTCACCCGCCCGCAGCCGCAGCAGAATCGGGATCGCGTACGCGGGTGTGATCCCGATGACGTTGATCGCGGTCACCGCGCCGTACGCCGTCGCCGAGTACAGGGACGGCAGCGCCAGCACACACGCGACGGCGACCGACAGCCACACCGCGGGGACCGGGGTCTGCGTCCGGCTGCTCACCTTGCGCCACAGGGCCGAACCGGGCAGCGCGTTGTCACGGCTGAACGCGAACACCATCCGGCTCGCGGCGGCCACCTCGGCGTTGCCGCAGAAGAGCTGCGCCACGATCACCACCAGGAGCAGCGCGGTGGCACCGCCCGAGCCCAGCGCGTCCAGCAGGATCTGCGCGGGCGGCACCCCGGTCGTGCTCTCCTGGGTGCCCTTGTAGTCCTGGATCGCGAACGTCAGCCCCATCAGCAGTACGAAACCGGCGATCCACGACACCCAGATCGCGCGGACGATGCCCTTGGCCGCGGACACCGACGCGTTGGACGTCTCCTCGGACAGATGCGCCGAGGCGTCGTACCCGGAGAACGTGTACTGGGCGAGCAGCAGACCGATCGCGGCCACGTAGAACGGGTTGGACCAGCCGGTGTCGTTGACGAACTCGGTGAATACGAACGACGGCGACTGGTGGTGGTCCGGCACGATCCACAGGGCGCCGACGATCAGCGCCACACCCGCCAGATGCCACCACACGCTGATCGAGTTGAGGAGGCTGACCAGGCGCACGCCGAAGAGGTTCAGGAGCGCGTGCAGGAGCAGGATCGCGATGAAGATCAGCATCGTGGAACCGGGTGTCGGCTCGAAGCCCCACTGGAGGTTCAGGAACGCGCCGGTGAACAGCGCGGCGCCGTAGTCGATGCCCGCGATGGCACCCAGCAGACCGAGCAGATTCAGCCAGCCCGTGTACCAGCCCCAGCGCCGTCCGCCGAGCCGGTCGGCCATGTAGTAGAGGGCGCCCGACGTCGGGTAGGCGCTCGTCACCTCGGCCAGTGCCAGACCCACGCACAGCACGAACAGGCCGACGCCCGCCCAGCCCCACAGCATGACCGCGGGCCCGCCGGTGCCGAGCCCGAACCCGTACAGGGTCATGCAGCCGGACAGGACGGATATGACGGAGAAGCTGATGGCGAAGTTGCCGAAACCGCCCATGCGGCGGGCGAGAACCGGTTTGTAGCCCAGCTCCCGCAGCCGTTGCTCCTCGTCCTCGTGCGCCGTGGCGCCCGGGTCCGACCATCGCGTACGGGACATGACAAGTACCTCCGGGAGAAAGGTGGGGGGAAGGGGAGGGAGGAAGCTGTGGTGCTCAAGGCCGGTCGCGCAAAGAGCGGTGTTCGGCCGGCCCCGTCCGGGGGAGGGCGGGCGGTGACGGGTCAGGGCCCGCCGTGCCGGTTCATGAACGGCCCCGGCCGCGGTCCGCGCCCAGACAGCGCGCGCGGGCCTGGGTGAACAGCTCGATCGCGGCGGCGGAGTCACCCGCGTCGGGCGTGCGGTACGCCCAGGGAACCGATGTCCAGTACGGGCCCAGGGCCTCGAACACCCGGGCGCCTTCGGTGAATCGCAGCGCACCCCACAGGGCGTGCACCAGATGGTTCAGATCGAGCAGGGAACTCTCCACCGGCGCCACATGGTCGAACCATCCACTCAGCGCGCGCAGCGCCTCACGCGTCGCGTCCTCGGCGACCCAGTGCAGATCGAGCGCCGCCTCCCGGCCGCCCTCCCTGCGGTACCGCTCGACCCGCACATACAGCGGCAGTACGTGCAGCGCCGAACCGGGCCGCGCCGAAGTCACCGCCCACTGCACGAAGTTGACGGCCTCCGACAGCCGGCCGCCCGCCCGGCGCACATACATGAACTGGAGCATCCGGTGGTACGCCTCGCGGTTGTGCGGGTCCCGCTTGTCCGCCTCGGCGAGCAGACCCCACGGCCCGTACGGCAGCATCGGCTCGGGCGGCGCCGCCCGGTGCTCCTCCATCTGCTGCCCGGTGTCGAGCGGTGCGAGCGCCAGCAGACACACCCACGGCACCGGGTCGTCGGGGGCCGCCTGCGCCGCGAGCCGGCACGCCTCCCACGCCTGCTGCCACAGCTCATGGGTCTGCCGGTGCTCACCGCGATGCGCGCGCAGCGTCCGCTCGACGGCGACCCGGCCCTCCATCACCGCCGCGGAGACACTGTCGGGCTCCTCGGCACGCCACGCCCGCACCAGATCGGTACCGGCCGCGGCGGCGGCGAGGACCTGGGTGCGCTGCGTCCACAGGGAGCGGTCGGCGGTGGAGTCGAGGAGATCCCGCATCGACATCCAGCGACCCGCCCGCAGATCCTGGAGCGCGACACGCAGCCCGGCGTCATGCCCCGCGGGATGGTACGCGGGGCGGAAGCCGTCACGGGACATCAGAGCCGCGCCCCCGTGAAACCCGGGGGGACGGGGTCAGACAACAAGGGTCCTCCGCGCATTCGGTGGGGGGATGCGATGGACGGGCGACAGTGTAGAGGGGTGTCTTCCACTTTCCGGGCGCTTTACGGATCTTACTCAAGTGAGATCCATCGCCCCGCTCAACAGGGGTTCTTTGAAGGAAAGTTGACGGAGTGTCGGATGGGGGTGCTTGACGGGCGGCCGTGCGCGGAGCAGGCTGACGCCCGATGATCACCGAACGTGGCCGCGTATGCACCGGGAGCGGACGATGACGGCACCCGTCCTGGCCGTCGACCAGGGCACCTCCGGGACCAAGGCGCTCGTCGTCTGCCCGGAGCGCGGAGTGATCGGCGCCGGCACCTCCGAGGTACGCCCCCGTCATCTGTCCGGCGGCCTCGTCGAGGTCGACCCGGCCGAGCTGTACGAGTCGGTGGTCGCCGCCGGGCGCGCGGCGCTCGCCGCCGCCGGTGAACCGGTCGCCGCGGTGGGCCTCGCCAACCAGGGCGAGACCGTCCTCGCCTGGGACCCCGGCACCGGACGGCCCCTCACCGACGCGCTGGTGTGGCAGGACCGCCGCGCCGAGACGGTCTGCGCCGACCTCGCACCCCGCGCCGACGAACTGCGGCAGCTCACCGGACTGCCGCTGGACCCGTACTTCGCCGCGCCCAAGATGACCTGGATCCGCCGCCATCTCACCCGCGACGGTGTGGTCACCACCAGCGACGCGTGGCTCGTCCACCGGCTCACCGGCGCGTATGTCACCGACGCGGCGACCGCGGGCCGTACCCAACTGCTCGACCTGGACCGCGTCGACTGGTCCCCGGCCGCGCTCGACGCCTTCGGCCTCACCGGCGAACACCTCCCGGAGATCGTCGACGCCGCCGGACCCGTCGGCACCACCAGCGCCTTCGGCCCCGAACTCCCGCTGACCGGGCTGCTCGTGGACCAGCAGGCCGCGCTGCTCGCCCAGCGGGTCACCGAACCGGGCACCGCCAAATGCACCTACGGCACCGGCGCCTTCCTGCTCGCGCAGACCGGCGACCGACCACGGCGCGGCCCGTCAGGGCTCGTGAGCTGTGTCGCGTGGCGTCTCGCCGGGCGGACCAGTTACTGCCTCGACGGGCAGGTGTACACGGCCGCTTCGGCGGTGCGCTGGCTCACCGACCTCGGGGTGATCTCCGGCGCCGCCGACCTCGACCCGGTCGGCTCGGCCGTGCCCGACAGCGGCGGCGTCACCTTCGTGCCCGCGCTCGCCGGACTCGCCGCGCCCTGGTGGCGCGGGGATCTGCGCGGCTCACTGACCGGGCTCGGCCTCGACACCACGGCCGGCCATCTGGTGCGCGCCCTGTGCGAGGGCGTCGCCGCGCAGGTCGCCGCCCTCGCCGACGCCGCCGCCGCGGATCTCGGCACCCCGCTCACCGCGCTGCGCGTGGACGGCGGGCTGACCCGTTCGGCGCTGCTCATGCAGACCCAGGCGGATCTGCTGCAACGCCCCGTCGAGGTCTCGGCGTTGCCCGATGTCACCGCGCTCGGCGTCGCCGCCCTGGCCCGGATGGGGCTCGACCCTGACGTCACCGTGGACGACGCGGTGCCCGCCTGGCGCCCGGTCACGGTGTACGAGCCACGGATCACGGCGACCGAGGCGGCGGAGCGGCTCGCCGGGTTCCGGCGGGCCGTGGACACGCTGATCCGGTCGGGCGGCGGCGCGTCGTGAACGGCCCCGCGACGGTGCGTCCCGCCGTGCCCCGGGTTGGCACATGAGCGTCACCAGGTCGGGCGCGCTGCCGGACATCCCGTACGACGTGACCGTGGTCGGCGCCGGGGTCGTCGGTGCGGCCATCGCCCGGGAACTGGCCCGGTACCGGGGCGCCGCTGACGGCCGTCCACCGCGTATCGCACTGGTCGAGGCGCGGGACGACGTCGGGGACGCGACCTCGAAGGCCAACACCGCGATCCTGCACACCGGTTTCGACGCCGTGCCCGGCTCCCTGGAGGCCCGGCTCGTGCGGGACGGCGCGCGCCGCCTCACCGCCTACGCCGCCGACTGCGGCATCCCCGTCGAACGGGTCGGCGCCCTCCTCGTCGCCTGGGACGAGGAGCAACTCGCCGCGCTCCCCGCGCTCGCCGTCAAGGCGGAACGCAACGGCTGCCACGACACCCGCCTCATCGGCCCCGACGAGGTGCGCACCCGCGAACCCCACCTCGGACCCGGCGTCCTCGGCGCCCTCGACGTACCCGGCGAAAGCATCATCTGCCCCTGGACCACGACCCTCGCCTACGCGACCCAGGCCGTCCGCGCGGGCGTGGACCTGCACCTCAACTGCCGTGTGGAGCAGGTGGATGGGGACCAGGCGGATCAGGAGGGCGGGGGCGCCGCCCACATCCTCACCACGAGCCGGGGCACCCTGCGCACCCGCTACCTCGTCAACGCCGCCGGGCTGCACGCCGACGACCTCGACCGGCGGCTCGGCCACGACGACTTCACGGTACGCCCGCGCCGAGGCCAACTCGTCGTGTACGACAAGCTCGCCCGTGACCTGGTACGCCACATCCTGCTGCCCGTCCCCACCGCACTCGGCAAGGGCGTCCTGGTCGCGCCGACCGTGTACGGCAACGTCCTGCTCGGGCCGACCGCCGAGGACCTGGACGACAAGGGGGACACCGGGTCGACCGCCGAAGGACTCGCCCTGCTGCGCGAGAAGGGCCGCCGGATCCTGCCCGCCCTCGTCGACGAGGAGGTCACCGCGGTCTACGCGGGGCTGCGCGCCGCCACCGAACACGACGACTACCGGATCCTGGCTCACCCCGAACATCGCTACGTCACTGTCGGCGGCATCCGCTCCACCGGACTCACCGCGTCCCTCGCCATCGCCGCGTACGTCACCGACCTGCTCACCGAAGCGGGCCTGGACCTGGGACCGGCCGGGGACCTGGAGCCCGTACGGATGCCCAACCTCGGCGAGGCGTTCCCGCGCCCTCACCAGCGGGCCGAACTGATCGCCGCCGACCCCGAGTACGGGACGATCGTGTGCCACTGCGAGCGGGTGTCCCGGGGCGAGATCCGCGACGCCCTGACCTCCACGCTGCCCCCGGCATCACTGGACGGCCTACGCCGCAGAACCCGAGCACGCGCGGGACGCTGCCAGGGGTTCCACTGCGGGGCTGCGGTACGGGATCTGTTCGAACGGGAGGTTGACGGGGCGGAGCCTGTCGATCCCGGGCCCGGCGAGCGGCGGGAAAGGTGGCGGCCGTGAACGGCTCCCGTGTTGTTGATGTCCTGGTCGTCGGGGCCGGGCCCGCGGGGCTTGCTGTCGCCGCGCGGCTCGCCGCCGCCGGTGTGGGTCGTGTCGAAGTCCTGGAACGTGAGCGGCGTCCCGGCGGTGTGCCCCGCCACTGTTTTCACGGTGGCTTCGGCACCGCGAAGCGGCCCGCCGACGGGCCGACCGCCGCGCGCCGTTGGATCGACACGGCCGTCCGTGCCGGTGCCGAACTCCGTACCGGGGTCACCGCGCTCGGCTGGGCCGGTCCGCTGACCCTGGACACCACGAGCCCTCGGGGGCCCGAGTCGATCAGCGCGCGGGCCGTCGTCCTCGCCACCGGCGCCCGGGAACGCCCGCGCGCGGCACGCCTCGTACCGGGCAGCAGGCCCGCCGGGGTGTTCACCACGGGCGAGGTGCAGCAGTCGGTGCGTCTGTACGGGCTCGATGTCGGGCGCCGCGCGGTCGTCGTCGGGGCCGAGCAGGTGGCCTACCATGCCGTGGACACCCTGCGCGGCGCCGGAACCGACGTCGTCGCGATGGTCACCGAGCTGCCCCGCCACCAGGCGTCACCCGCGTACGCCCGCACCACCCGGCTGCGCCATCGCGTGCCGCTGCTCACCGACTCCGTCGTCACCGAACTCATGGGCCGGGGACGGCTGTCCGGGGTCGCCGTGCGCCACCACGACGGCAGGACCACCACGCTCGCCTGCGACACGGTCGTGTTCACCGGCGACTTCGTGCCCGAACACGAACTGGCCCGGCGCGGCGGCCTCACCGTCGACTCGGGCACCCGGGGGCCGGCCGTCGACACCGCGTTGCGTACCTCGCGGCCCGGCGTCTTCGCGGTGGGGAATCTGCTGCACGCCGTGGAGAGCGCGGGCACGGTCGTCCGCGAGGGCACGCTCGCCGCCGAATCCGTGCTCCACCATCTCGCGGCCGACGGCACCTGGCCCGCCGGTCCGCCCGTACGGGTCGAGGCCGCGCCGCCGCTGCGCTGGATCGCCCCGAACCGCGTCGACCCCGAACTGCCCTCCCCCCGGCCCTTCGTACTGCGCACCGCCCGCTTCCTCGACCGCCCCACGCTGCTCGTCACCCAGGATGGCAGGACCCTGCACCGGGAGCGCACCTGGCGAACGGCGGTGCCGAACCGGGCCGTTCACCTGTCCGGCGGGTGGACGCGGGGTGTGGACACCGGGGGAGGGGACGTCCGGGTCACGGTGGAGGGTGCGGGGTGACCGGGGCCGCGAGTCCCGGGCACCCGTGGAACCGTCCGCTCAGATGTCCCCGAAGTCCCCATGCCGTCCCGCGCCCGACGTGAAGCGGGCCGCGCCCTCCAGGCTCTGTCCCAACACGCCCATCCCGTACCGGAGTTCACCCGCCATCGCTGCGGCCTCCTGCTGGCCCTCCTGCTCCAGGACCGACGCCCGGTCGCCGCGTAGACACTCCTGCGGGAAGCGGGCGATGCCGGCCGCCAGTGCCTCGGCCTCGGCGCGGGACCGCCCCGGCGGCACCAGCCGGTTGGCGAGGCCCATGGCATGGGCCTCCGGTGCCGGGACCGGGCGCCCGGTGAGGATCATGTCCATCGCGTGGCTGGTGCCGATCAGCCGCGGCAGCCGCACCGTGCCGCCGTCGATCAGGGGCACACCCCAGCGGCGGCAGAACACACCGAACACCGCGTCCTCGTCGGCGACCCGCAGATCGCACCAGAGCGCCAGTTCCAGGCCGCCCGCCACCGCGTGACCGCTGACGGCGGCGATCACCGGCTTCGACAGCCGCAGCCGGGTCGGCCCCATCGGACCGTCACCGTCCACCGCGACCCGGTTGCCGCGTTCCGTACCGATCGCCTTGAGGTCCGCGCCCGCGCAGAAGGTGCCGCCCTCGCCCCACAGCACCGCGACGCGCGCCGTCGGATCCGCGTCGAACTCCCGGAAGGCGGCGACGAGTTCCGCGGCCGTCGGACCGTCCACGGCGTTGCGTGCCTCGGGGCGGGAGAGGACGACCGTGGTGACGTACTCCTGGCGTTCGACCCGGACGGGCATGGCGGTGACCCCTCTGTTCGGCTTCCGCCGTGGCGGTACGGCGGCCCGGCGAGGCTCTCAGATCACCTTGAGCCGCACCAGCACCCCGAGCGTGAGCGCCCCCGGCAGCAGCGGCAGCCAGACCGTGATGATGCGGTACGTGAGGACGACCGCCGTCGCCACCGCCGCGTCGCCGCCCGCCGCGACCAGGGTCACGATCAGCGCGGCCTCCACCGAGCCGATCCCGCCCGGCGTCGGCACCAGGGCCACCGCGACCGTCGCCGCGAGATACGCGACCGCCATGTACGCCGCCGGGATCTGCAACCCCAGCGCCTGCCCGACCGCGACGAGCCCCCCGGCCTGGAGCGCCGGGAAGGCCAGCGAACCGCCCCACAGCGCGAGGGCCCGCGCGGGCCTGGTGTGGACGGTACGGGCCTCGCCGAGCGCGGTCCGCAGGAACGACACGGCCGCCGTCCTGAGCCGGCGTACCAGGAGCAGGACCGCCGCCGCGACGACCGCCGCCGCCGCGACCGCCAGCAGGAGCGGGCCGACCACCCCTTCGGGCAGCAGGGTGCTGAGGCGCAGGGCGCTGGGGAAGGCGAGGAGCAGGGCGACCAGGAGGGTCACCCGGCTGATGGCCTCGGCGAGTATGTACAGCGCCAGCGCGGCCGACGAGCGGGCGAGCGGGATACCGCAGACCGTCATGAAGCGGAGGTTCACGGCGCTCGCGCCGAGTCCGGTGGGCAGCAGATGGTTCGCGGCGCCGGCCGCGAACTGCGTGGCCAGCAGCCGGAACACGGGCATCCGCTGGACGACGGCGCCCTGCCGGGTGACGGCGGCGGCGACCCACGCGAGGCAGGTCGTCGTGGCGGCGGCGAGCAGCCAGGGCCACTCACCGGTGCCGAGTTTGCCGAACCCCTCGGTGAGGACCGACCAGTGCCGCACGGCCACCACGGCGACCAGGGCGAGCGGAAGCAGACAGAGCACCTGCCGGACGGGCAGACGCCGGGGAAAGCGTCCGGGGAACCGGGGGATGCGTCGGGGGAGCGCGGGGGACACGCGAGCGGCCGTCACATCCAAGAAGCTTTTCCGCATCGGACCAACGTGGGGTTGCGGGCGGGCGGACAGCCGCCGACACGCCGGTCAACTACGTGTGCGGGGGGTGATGATGATGCTCGGTTGCCCCTCGAACCCACCCCCCGACTTGACCCTAAGGTTGGTTGAGGTTCTACGGTCCCTCTCATGAGTATGGAGACCACAGCCTGGACGCAGTTGCAGAGCGTCATGCACGCCCACCAGGACCGGCGGCCCTTCGCCCGCGCGACCCTGCGCCGTATCGCCGCCTTCGCCCGCCCGCACCGCCGCCGTATCGTCCAGTTCGTCCTGCTCGGCATGGTGACCGCGCTGCTCGCCGTGGCCACGCCGGTCCTCGCGGGACGGGTCGTGGACGCGATCGTCACCGGCGGGGACGAGGGCACCGTCGTCCGCCTGGCGCTCCTCATCGCACTGATCGCGCTCGCCGAGGCAGGGCTCGGCCTCCTCAACCGGCGCCTGTCGGCGACCCTCGGCGAGGGCCTGATCCTGGATCTGCGGACCGCCGTCTTCGACCACGTCCAGCGCATGCCCGTCGCCTTCTTCACCCGTACCCGCACCGGCGCCCTCGTCAGCCGCCTCAACAACGATGTGATCGGCGCCCAGCGCGCCTTCAGCAACACGCTCTCCGGCGTCGTCAGCAATCTGGTGACCCTGCTGCTCACGCTGGCCGTGATGCTCACGCTCTCGTGGCAGATCACGCTCCTCGCGCTGGCCCTGTTGCCGGTGTTCGTGGTGCCCGCGCGCCGTATGGGCACCCGGATGGCGCGGCTCCAGCGGGAGGCCGCGCATCTCAACGCCGCGATGGCCACCCGTATGACCGAGCGGTTCTCGGCGCCGGGGGCCACGCTGATCAAACTCTTCGGGCGGCCCGACGACGAGTCGGCGGAGTTCGCGGCGCGGGCCCGGCGGGTGCGGGACATCGGGGTACGGACCGCGATGGCGCAGTCCACCTTCGTCACGGCCCTGACCCTCGTCTCCGCGCTCGCGCTCGCCCTGGTCTACGGACTCGGCGGCTTCTACGCCCTGCGCGGCAGCCTCGAACCCGGCGCCGTCGTCGCCCTCGCGCTGCTCCTGACCCGGCTGTACGCGCCGCTGACCGCGCTCGCCGGGGCCCGTGTCGAGGTGATGAGCGCCCTCGTCAGCTTCGAGCGGGTCTTCGAGGTACTCGACCTCAAGCCGCTCATCGCGGAACGGCCCGACGCCCGTCAGGTCCCCGAAGGCCCGGTCTCGGTCGAGTTCGACGCCGTCCGCTTCGGCTACCCGTCCGCCGACAAGGTCTCCCTCGCATCGCTCGAAGAGGTCGCCTCACTCGACAGCCGGGGCGGCGCCGAGGTCCTGCACGGGCTCTCGTTCCGTGCGGAACCCGGCCAGACCGTCGCCCTCGTCGGCTCGTCCGGAGCGGGCAAGTCGACCATCGCACAGCTCCTTCCCCGTCTGTACGACGCCGACGCGGGCGCCGTCCGGATCGGCGGCGTCGACGTACGCGACCTGTCCGCGGACTCCCTGCGCGCCACGCTCGGCATGGTCACGCAGGACGGCCATCTCTTCCATGAGTCCGTCCGCGCCAACCTGCTGCTCGCCCGGCCCGACGCCACCGACGACGACCTGTGGGACGTGCTGCGCCGGGCCCGCCTGGACGACCTCGTACGGTCCCTGCCCGACGGGCTCGACACCGTCGTCGGCGAACGCGGCTACCGGCTCTCCGGCGGCGAACGCCAGCGCATGACCATCGCCCGGCTCCTGCTCGCCGGCCAGCGTGTCGTCATCCTCGACGAGGCGACCGCCCACCTCGACAACACGTCCGAGGCGGCGGTCCAGGCGGCCCTCGCCGAGGCCCTGGCCGACCGGACGGCCCTGGTGATCGCCCACCGTCTCTCGACGGTCCGCACCGCCGACCAGATCCTCGTCATCGAGAACGGCCACATCGTGGAACAGGGCACCCACGACGACCTCCTGAATCAGGAGGGCCGCTACACGGAGCTGTACCGCACCCAGTTCGCGGACGAGGCCACCGGGAAGACCCGGGCAACCACCGACGCCTCCCCGACACCGGTATGACGGCCACGAGGTGACGGCCATCTCGTCCTTTACCGCCGCCGGAAACGCCTCCAGAATCCGGCGGGCCCCGCGCCGCAGATGCTCCTGAAGCGCTGTCACGAAGGCGGGCTCCTGCTGCTGCTCAGGTCGTCCGCTCTGGTGGTGTCACCGGGGAGTGGGACCAGCGGGCGCCGGTGAGGGCCGACTTGACCAAGGTTGTCATATGGGTGTGTTCCGCTATGGACCTTGTCCGGCTTGTTGTCTCGTGGCCGCCCGTGTACCAGTCCACGCTCACATCGCCGCCCGTGGCCTCCAAGGCGCGGGCGTAGCCGTACACCTGGGCCGGGGGAGTGCGGGTGTCATAGGTGGCCTGGCTGATCCAGACCGGGGCGCGGACCTGGTCGACGTAGGTGATGGGCGAGGAGTGGCGATACCGGTCCGGGACCTCCTCGGGGGTACCGCCGATGAAGCCCCGCCAGGCCGGTCGGAGTGCCGGGTTCATGTCGCGGTACCCGGTGACCCAGTCCGCCATCGGGACGAAGGCCAGCCCGCCCGCGAAGAGTTCGGGCAGCCGTCCGAGCGAGAGCAGGGTGAGGAAGCCGCCGTACGAGACGCCGGTGACGAAAATCTGGTCCTTGCGCGCGTAGCCGTCGTCGACGAGCCGGCGCACCGCCGCCTCGATGTCCTCGGTCTCCCGGTCCCCGACCGTGCCGAGGAACCCCTCCCGGAAATCGCGCCCGAAGGTCACCGAGCCCCGGTAGTTGAGCGCCGCGTAGGCGACCCCGTCGGCGAGCCACGCCTGCGCGTCCGGTGAAAAGCGGTCCACGGTCACCATGTTGGGGCCGCCGTGCAAGTAGAGGACGAGTGGTCCCGGTTCGGTGGCGCCCGGCGGGCGTGCCGCCCACAGTTGTACGTCCGTCCCGTCGGTCGACGTCACCGTGAGGGACCGCAAGGGGGTACCCGCCGGGCCGGCCGGACCCGTGAGCGGCGACGACAGCTCCCGTGTCCCCGACCGGTCGATCCGCAGCATGCTCAGCGGCAGGTCGAACCGCTGCCGCAGCAGCCGGATCTCGTCGTCGGCGCCGTAGTGCGACGCCCAGATGTTCAGATGCGCGGCGGCCACATCGGGCTCGAAGTACGCGCCGTCCGGATGTGGTACGGGAGTGAGCGCACCGGTCGTCAGGTCGAACTCCATGACCCGGTGCACCCCGGCGTCGACATGGACGGCCAGGACACGCGTCGCCCCGGGAGACCAGTCGAGCGCGACCACATCACCCCGGAGTCCGGGGGCTTCCACGTCCACGCGGCTGCCGTCCACCGGATTCCACACGCACGGACGCGCGTACCCACCGCGCTCGGTGCTGACCAGCACTCTCGGGTCCCCGGGCACGGGCGAGAACCGCACCCCGCGTACCGGGGCGTCGGGGCCGTCGCTGAGCGTCGCCGTGAACCCCGGGTCCTCGACACCGACCACGGTGACCGCGAAACGGCGTACCCCCGGGTTGTGGTCGGTGGTGTCGACGGAGGCGAACCGTCCGTCGGCGGCGATCAGACCGTTCCACGCCTCGTTCGCCGAGGAGTACAACACACTGGGGTCCGTGGGCCGTTCACTGTCGGTCACGAGGAGGCGGAAGCCCTCGGACGAGACGGCCGTGAGGGCGATGCGGGTGGACGACCGGGCGACGTCTATGCCGCGCAGCACGTAGGGCGGCAGGTCGGGTGTGAGATCCGTGGCCGCCGTGCCGTCCAGCGGGGTGTGCCAGACATGCCCGACCTCGGAGCCGTGTTCGTCCCGCAGGACCAGTGCGGCCCGCCCGTCCGAGGTGAGCACCGCCTCCTGCACATCCCCGAAGTCGCCCTCCAGGTACCGCAGTTCATCGCGGGCGACATCCCACAGGGCGAGCCCGGGGCCGTGTTCCGTGTCGGTGACGACCAGTTCCAGGTCCTCCTCGCCGCGCCCCCGGCGCAGGGTGAGGAACCGACGGGCGTGGAAGTACTGCTGCCAGGTGACCGGCATGGTCACACTCCTGTTCCGGTGGAAGGCGCGGAAGCCGGGGACGTAGAGGACGTCGGGGAGGTGGGGGAGGTGGGGGAGGTGGCGGTGGCGGCCATGGGCAGCCCGTCGCGCTCCGGGTAGTGACACGCCGCCCGGTGCCCCGCACCCACCTCCACGGGCGGTGGAACGGTCGACGCGCACAGGTCGGTCGCCAGCCAGCAGCGGGTACGGAAACGGCACCCGGACGGCGGCGACATCGGGCTCGGCACATCGCCGGTCAACACGATCCGCCGGCGGGCCCGTTCGACCCGAGGATCCGGTACGGGCACCGCCGAGAGGAGCGCCCGGGTGTAGGGGTGCGCCGGACGCTCGTACAGCGCGTCGACCGGGCCGTGTTCGACCACCCGTCCCAGATACATCACCGCGACCTCGTGACTGATCTGCCGGACCACCGACAGGTCGTGGGCGATGAACAGATAGCTCAGACCGAGATCCCGCTGAAGGTCCTCCAGCAGATTGATCACACCCGCCTGCACGCTGACGTCCAGGGCGCTGACCGGTTCGTCGAGGACCAGGATCCCGGGCTCGACGGCCAGCGCGCGGGCGATACCGATGCGCTGGCGCTGACCCCCGGAGAACTCGTGCGGAAACCGGTCGGCGTGCGCCGGGTTCAGCCCGACCAGCTCCAGGAGTTCGCCGACCCGCCGAGCGGTACGCCCCTCGTGCAGCCCGTGCACGGTGAGCGGTTCCGTGAGCAACGCCCGTACGCTCATACGGGGGTTGAGCGACGCGTACGGGTCCTGGAACACCAACTGCACGGTTCCGCGCAGGCGGCGCAACTCGGCGCCCTTGGCCGCCGCGACGTCGATGCCGCCCGCGATCACCGCGCCGCTCGTCGGCCGCACCAGCCGGACCAGGGTGCGTCCGAGCGTGCTCTTGCCGCACCCGGTCTCGCCGACCAGGCCCATGGTCCGGCCCCGGGGAACCGTGAGACTGAGACCGGCGACGGCCCGTACCGATCCGGCGTGGCCGCCGAGCCGCCGCTTGAGCGGGTACTCGGCCACCAGGTCCCTGATCTCGATCGCCGGTTCGCCGGCTGTCGCCGCCCGCGTGGTCGCCGCTGTCGTGGTCACCGGCCCACGCTCGCAATCTCGTGCACCCGCACGCAGTTGGTGGTGTGTCCCGGCGTCACCTGGGTGGTGGCCGCGGTCACGGAGGCACACACACCCGGGTCGGCGTGCGCGCAGCGCGGCTGGAACAGACAGCCCGCCGGACGGTCGTGCGGCCCCGGCGGCTGCCCCGGGATCGGCAGCAGCCGTCCGGTCCTGCGGTCGACCCGGGGGAGCGCGGCGAGCAGACCACCGGTGTAGGGGTGCGCCGGCTCGTAGAAGATCGACTCGACGGGACCCTCCTCCAGCTTGGCGCCCGCGTACATCACCATGACCCGGTCCGCGAGCCCCGCCACCACGCCGAGGTCGTGCGTGATCAGGAGCACCGCCGTACCGGTCCCGCGCTGCACCCGCTCGATGACGTCGAGCACCTGCGCCTGCACGGTGACGTCGAGCGCCGTGGTGGGCTCGTCGGCGATCAGGAGGTCGGGGTCGTTGGCGATACCCATCGCGATGAGGGCGCGCTGACGCATACCGCCGGAGAACTCGTGCGGGTACTGGTCGAGCCGGGTCGCGGGCGAGGCGATGCCGACCAGGTCGAACAGTTCCTCGGCCCGCCGGCGCAGCTCGCGGGCACTACGGTCCGGGTGGTGCACCTGGACCGCCTCGGCCAGTTGCGCGCCGACCGTCATCATCGGGTTGAGCGCGGACAGCGCGTCCTGGAAGATCACCGCGATGTGCCGTCCCCGGATCTCCCGCATCCGGCGGTCGGCGAGTCCGAGCAGTTCCCGGCCGCGCAGCCGGACCGACCCGGTCACCTCCGCCGTACGCGGCAGCAGCCCCATCAGCGCCATCGAAGCGGCGCTCTTGCCCGACCCGGACTCCCCGACGATGCCCAGGGTCTCCCCGGGACCGACGTCGAAGCTGATCCTGTCCACGGCGGTCACCGGTCCCGCGTCACTCGCGTAACGCACCGTCAGATCCCGTACCTGGAGCAAGGGTTCATCGCTGGGCAGCGGTGCTTGTGGCATCATCGCCTCCCCTGAGGGTCGAAGGCGTCGCGCAGACCGTCGCCGAGGAAGTTCACCGCGAGCACGGTGAGCAGGATCGCCGCGCCCGGCGCGTACAGCAGATACGACTGCGAGGTGCCGACCATCCCCGACGCCTGGCTGAGCATGTTGCCCCAGCTCGACCGAGGGGGCTGCACCCCGAATCCGAGGAAGCTCAGGGTGGATTCGAGGATCACCGCACCGGCCACGGACAGCGACACATTGACGACGATCACGCCGAGCAGGTTCGGCAGCAGATGGCGCCAGAGGATGCGCAGGTCGGACACCCCGAGAACCCGTGCCGCGTCGATGTACTCCTTCTCGCGCAGACTGAGCACCTGGGCCCGTACCACCCGGGCGATCAGCGTCCAGCCGAGCGCCGTCAGCACCAGCACGATCGTCACCGGCGAGGAGCCGAGCCCCTGGATGGCCAGGGCGAGTACGGCGATGGCGGGCACCACCAGGAACAGATCGGTCAGCCGCATCGTCCACTCCTCGACCCAGCCGCCGAGATATCCGGCGAGCCCGCCCAGGAGCGTGCCGACCGCGGTGGACAGGACCGCCACGCTCAGCCCGATGGCCAGCGAGATCCGGCCCGCGTACAGCACCTCGCTCAGATAGTCACGGCCGAGCTGATCGGTGCCCAGCCAGTGCGCGCCCGACGGCGGCGTCGCGCCGAGGAGCACGTCCTGCGCGTTACGGGGATACGGGGCCACCCAGCCGGCGCCGAAGCAGCCCACGGCGAGGGCGAGCAGCACGAACAGGCCGACGACGGCGAGGCGGTGCCGCAGGAACCGCTTGAGCGTGGTCCGCCGCGGGCCGGGCTCCGCGCCGTCCGGCGTGAGCGCGCCGGCGGACGGCGGTGCGGTGGGGGCGTTCATCTCAGGACCACCCGTGGGTCGAGGACGGCATAGGCGACGTCGGCGAGGAGGTTGAGGAGGATCATCGCGAGCGCGACCACGAGCATCCACGGCACCAGCGTGAACACATCCCCGGCCAGCATGGAATCGAGGAAGAGCCGGCCCATGCCGGGGATCGCGTAGATCTGCTCGGTGACCACCAGACCGCCGAACAGCAGCGCCGCGTCCATGGCGACGACGGTGACCAGTGGGGCGACGGAATTGCGCAGCGCGTGCCGGATCAGGATCCTGTGGCGCGGCACTCCCTTGGCGCGCGCGGTCCGTACATAGTCACCGGACAGCGACTCCAGAAGGGAGGCGCGGCTGAACCGGGACCAGCTCGCCACCAGGCTGACGGTGAGCGTGAGGACGGGCAGCGCGAGATGCCGGAAGTAGTCGAGGTTCAGCCCGCTGCTGCCCGGCGAGTGCAACCCGACGAAGTACAGCGGCGGTTGATCGAGGCCGAACTGCTGCTGCGGCCAGACCGCGAGTACCTGGATGAGGATCAGCCCCACCCAGAACGGCGGCATCGCGATCCCGAGGTAGGACAGCGTGGTGAAGGTGTAGTCGCCGAGCGAGTACTGCCGGGACGCCGAGTAGAGGCCGATGGCGACGGCGAGCAGCACCGCGAACAGGACACCCCAGCCGATGAGTTGCAGGGTCGTGCCGAGCGCGGAGCCGATCATCCCGGGGACCGCGCCACCGGTGCGGGTACTGGTGCCCCAGTCACCGGTGACGAACGCCTTCATCCACAGCCCGTACTGCTCGGTCACCGAACGGTCCAGACCCAGCCGTGCGGTCTCCCGGGCCAGCACGGTCGGGTCCTGGCTCTGGCGTAGCTTGGCCAGCGGATCGAAGGTGGCCCGCACGGCCCAGAAGAGGATGAACGACGCCACGGCCAGTACGGGGACGGAGTACAGCAGCCGTCGGGCGAGAAAGGTCAGCATGGCGGGGTCACTCGGCCCTTCCCCAGTCGGCCAGGTTCCACCAGGGGCCCTCGACCGGGTTGATCGAGACGGGGCCGCCGACCCGCTTGTTCCACAGCAGCACATTCGGTACGGCGCTCAGCGGCAGCGAGGGCACCTCGTCGGCGATGATCCGCTCGGCCTTCAGCGACGCCGTCCGGCGGGTCGCGTCGTCCATCGCCGCCGCGACCTCTTTGAGCACCGGGTCGAGACCGGGGACCCGGGCCCGCATGAAGTTGATGCCGGCGTTGCCGTTGGCCGCCGAAGGGATGGACGAGGCGAGGAAGCTGGCGCCGAGCGACGGTTCGGGGAAGGTGTCGACCAGCGTCCACAGGCCCAGGTCGAAGTCGCCGGCCGGCGCCACCTTGGCGAACAGGTTGGCCGCGCTGGTGTTCTGGATCCCCATCGCGAACCCGGCCTTCTCCAACTGCGTCTGGAGGATCTGCTCGGTCAGCTCGCGCCGCTTGTTGCCGGCCATGGTGGTGACGGTGAACTTGGCCTTGCGTCCGTCCTTGGCCCAGATGCCGTCACCGCCCTTCGCCCAGCCGTCCGCCGTCATGATCTCCTCGACCTTCTTCAGATCGAGGGAGTACGCCGAGAAGTCCGTGGCCGCGTACCGCGAGACGAGCGGCGAGTTGAAGCTCTGCGCCGGCTGCTTCACACCGAGCGGCCCGTAGAGCCGTTCGACGAGGGCCTCGCGGTCGATCGCGTAGGAGACCGCGCGGCGCACCGCGGGGGAGTCGAAGGGGAAGCGCCCGTTGTTCATCCACAGGGCTTCGAGGCTCCCGGTCTGGGCCTCGGTCTGCACCGACGCGTTCGGCAGCCCCTGCTTGATCTGGTCGATCACATCGAGCTGCGGCGAGGGATACAGCGCGTCGAGCTGACCGGTGCGGAACGCCTGGAACGCGGCGGCCGTGTCACTCGTGAACTGGAAGGTCACCTTGGAGAGATGCGGCTTCTTGCCCCAGTAGCGGTCGTTGGGCACCAGCGTCAGCGAGGTGCCCCTGACCCATTTGTCCAGCTTCCAGGGCCCGCCGCTGAACTGGTAGCCGTCCTTCATCAGCTTGGTGCGGTCCTTGCCCCGGAGCAGATGGCTGGGCAGAACCCCGTACGAGCCGCTGAACAGGCCCTTCCAGCTGCCCAGTGGCCGCTTCAGGGTCACCACCGCGGTCTTCGGACCGGGCGTTTCGACGGACGCGATCTCCGTGTAGCCGGTCTTGTCGAAGATGTTCTTGCCGTCACGGATCTGCAACGCGGTGTACTTCAGGTCGGCCGAGGTGATCGGCCGGCCGTCCGACCAGACCGCCTTCGGATCGAGCCGGTAGGTGATCTTGGGCCGTGCGCCGGTCGAGATGACCGGATCCGACGCCATCATCGCGGACGGGACGGGCACCCAGTCCTTGCCCTTCTTGCGTACGTCGAAGACCCGGGGGATCGTCTGCGCCTGGAGCATGTACGTCCCCCAGATCGAAGCGCCGCAGGTGGCGATCCAGTCCACACAGTCGGGCTCCTGCTCGGCACCGAACACAAGGCTGCCGCCCTCCCGGACCGCCGTCGTGGCCGACTTCCGGCCGTCCACCGGGCCGGCCGGGGTCGTGGTGCAGCTCGTCAGGGCGAGCCCGAGCACGACGACCGCGACCGGCACGGGTATCGGGACCCGTCTGCCGGAGCCCGGGGAACTGCTGCTCAGAGGGTGGTTCATGGTGATCGACCTTCCCTGGCACGCGTCCCGACGGGCCGCGGTGAGCGACATCGTAGGGAGCTGCCACATTCGTAGCAAGGGTTATAGGCAGTCCGATAGTCAACGGCATTGACTTGCGCCGTTGCCAAGCTTGGGGCAAGGTCGGGCCCTGCCCCACGGCCGACGACGGCCTCACAGGAGGAGACCCATGGCCCCCCAGCCCTCAGGTGGCGAGTCCCCCCGCGCCCCGCGTCCGCGGCTCCCCCGAGCCACACTCAGCCGGCAGGTCATCCTCGACGCGGCGGAACGCCTGGCCGGCCGTGAGGGGCTCGGCGCGCTGACCTTCCAGGCACTGGGCCGGGAGGTCGGCGCCCATCCCACCTCCATCTACCGGCACTTCAGGGACAAGGACGAACTGGTCCTGGAGCTGATCGACACCCTCCGCTCCCGGTCCTACGGGGGCCGATGGGAGGCGACCGACTCCTGGCGGGACGATCTGCGCAGCCTGGCCCGCCACATTCACGAGCACTATCTGCGCTATCCGCAGTTCGCTTTGGAGATGGCGGCGCGCACCACACGCCGGCCGACCGAGTTCGCCAATGTCGAGGTGGCCCTGGACGCCATCGAGCGGGCCGGACTCGAAGGGGACGAAGCCACCATGTTCCTCAGGGTGTTCGGGAACGTGGTGCGTTCCCTGGCGAGCATGGAGGCCGGACTCCTCGCCCTGGACCAGGAGACCCGCGAACGCGACGCGCTCTCCTGGCAGTTGGAGTACCGCCAGCTGCCCGCCGACCGCTATCCCCGGATCGCCGCACAGGCGGACCGGCTGAACGGCATCGGTGACCCCCGGGTGTTCGACGAGGCGATCGAGCTGTTCCTCGATGCCCTGGAGGCCCGCCTCGCTCGCAAGGCGCGCGGGGCGGTGGACGCGGGCGGCTGACCCGGGCGGCCATCGTCAGGGCCTCAGCGCTTCGATCAACCCGGCCACCAGGGCGGCGCGTTGCCCCAGCGAGCCGGCGTCGACCCACTCGTGCCGGGCGTGCGGTCCGCCACCTCGGGCCCCGAGACCGTCCAGCGTCGGCACCCCGAGAGCGGCCGTGAAGTTGCCGTCCGACGCACCACCGACCCGCGCCTCTCCTACTGCCGGCAGACCGCCCGCCTCGGCCACCCGCCGGGCCAGCCCCAGGAGTTCGGCGGACCGGGCCCGTTCCAGCGGCGGCCGGTTCACGCCCCCGCCCACCCGCAGCGAAGCCTCCGGATGACGCGCCGTCAGCGACCCCAACGCCCCGTCCACACGCTCCAGTTCGGCCTGCTCCCAGGCTCGTACGTCGATGTCCACATACGCGGACTCCGGAACGGTGTTGGACGTGGTGCCCGCGTGGGCCACGGTCGGGCTGACCGTCGTCCCGAGGACGCCGTCGCCGAGTCCGTTCACGGCGAGGACCTGATGGGCCAGCTCGACCAGGGCGTTGACCCCGGTCTCCGGCTCCAGACCGGCGTGGGCCGCCCGCCCGTTCACGGTGAGCCGGTAGAACCCCGCGCCCTTGCGGGCCACCTTGGCGGCGTCGCCGTCGGCCGGCTCCAGGACGAGTACGGCCGCGCACTCTCGGGCCGCCTCCTCGATCAGCGCCCGCGAGGTGGCGGACCCGGACTCCTCGTCGCCGGTCACCAGCAGCCGCACATGCCCGAGGTCACCGGCCCGCTCCAGCGCGTCAAGGGCGATCACCAGACCGGCCTTCATGTCGAACACCCCGGGCCCCGAAAGTCGTTCACCGTCCCGGGCGAACGGCCACGCGTCGAGCGTGCCCAGCGGCCACACCGTGTCCGCGTGCCCCAGCAGCAGCACACCCCCGGGCGTGTCGTCCCCGGGCCAGTACAGATGCGGCACCCCGTCCCGTACGAGCCGCCGGGGCGTGCCGAGGCCCGGGGGAGCCCACTCGGTCAACGCGTCGTACAGGGCGGAGAGTCCGGCGGCATGGCCCGACGGGGTCTCCAGGGACACGAGGTCGGCGAGGCGGCCGATCGCACGTTCGGCGGTGGGGTCCGGGGCCGTTGCGGGGCGGTGCGAGGAGGTCATCGGAGTCAGCCTTCCCGGCCGAAGAAGGAACCCAGGAGCCGCGCGGTGTCCACGGGGGCCTCCTCGGGGACATAGTGGTCACAGGGCAGTGCCTCGCCGCGCACGTCCTTCGCGTACGCGCGCCACACCTCCGGCACGTCATAGGTACGGCCCACGAAGCTGTGCTCCCCCCACAGCGCGAGGACCGGGCAGTCGATCGTCCGGCCGGCCGCCGCGTCGGCGTCGTCATGGGCGAGGTCCACGGTCAGGGCGGCCCGGTAGTCCTCGCAGGAGGCATGGACGGCGGCCGGGTCGGCGAAGCAGCGGACGTACTCGGCCAGGGCCGCCGGATGGAAGGGCGTGCCGCCGTGGTGCCGGGCGTTCATCCGGGTACGGACCCAGAACTCCGGGTCGGCGCCGATCAGCCGCTCCGGGATCCCGTCGCCGGCCGCGAGAAAGAACCAGTGGTAGTAGCCACGTCCGAAGTCCTTGTCCGCGTGCAGCAGCGCGTGCCGGGTCGGGACGATGTCCAGGACCGCGAGCGCCGACACCGCCTCCGGGTGGTCCAGGGCGAGCCGGTGGCCGACCCGCCCGCCCCGGTCGTGCCCGGCGACCGCGAACCGGTCGAAACCGAGCGCCCGCATCGCCAGCCACTGGTCGTGCGCCATGGCGCGCTTGGCGTAGGTGCCGTGCTCCGGCGCGAGTGACGCGGGCTTGTCGCTGTCGCCGTATCCCCGCAGATCGCTGACCACCACGGTGTACCGGGCGGCGAGCAGGGGAGCGACGTGATGCCAGATCAGATGGGTCTGCGGATACCCGTGCAGCAACAGCACCGGCGGACCCTCGCCGGCGACGCGGAGGTGAATACCCACCCCGTCGGCGTCCACCCGGCGCCGGGCGAACCCGGGAAGCAACTCGTCGTTCATGCCCCAGATGACAGCAACCCGGGGGAGATCTGTCCAAGACTCTTCGGTGATGCCTCAAATAGGTATGCCCTATCAGTGGTCCCACATGGGCGAAGATGAGCCATGGACGTCAGACAGCTGGAGTACTTTCTCGCCATCGTGGACCACGGGGGCTTCAACCGCGCGGCCTCCGCGCTCTATCTGTCGCAGCCCACCCTCTCCCAGGCCATCCAGTCCCTGGAGCGCGACCTCGGCAGCAGCCTCTTCCACCGCATCGGACGCCGGGCGGTCCTGTCCGAGTCCGGCGCCGCCCTGGTCGAGCCGGCCCGCGCCGCCGTACGGAGCCTGGAACTGGCGCGGGCCAGCGTGGGCACCGTGCGGGCACTGCGCGGCGGGGCGCTGGACATCGCCGCCATGCCGTCCCAGGCGGTGGAGCCGCTGAGCGGTCTGGTACGCCGGTTCGCCGAGCGGTACCCGGACGTCGTCGTCCGTATCCGCGCCGCCTTCACCCCACGGGACGTGGTGGAACTCGTCAGGACCGGCGCCTGCGAACTCGGGCTCCTCGCCACACCGGGAGCCCTGCCCGAGCGCGAGGTGACCGCACATCCGCTGGGCGAACAGCGCTTCGTCCTCGTCACCCCGCCCGACGGCCCCTTCCCACCGGGGCGGCCCGTTCCGTACGCCGATCTGAGCGGGCACCGGCTCATCGCGGGACAGCGGGGCACCGGGATGCGCACCTTCGTGGACGGGCTGCGGGAGCGGGGCGTCGACTTCACCGTCGCCGTGGAGAGCGAGCACCGTGTCTCGATCCTGCCGCTGGTGCTCGGCGGCGTCGGACTCGCCGTGGTCACCGACGCGTGGCGGGATCTGGCGGAGCGCACCGGCGCCCTCGTGCTCGACCTGGAACCCCGGGCGGTGCTGCGGATCGCCCTGGTCAGCAGACGCACGGAGCTGACGCCGGCGGCACGGGCCTGCCTGGAGCTGGCGGCCGAGGAGGGGGAGACGCCCGAGGCGGACGAAGCCTGAAGGGTTCCGGGCTGGAGGAGCTGAGGGTGATAGGCGCTGCCTATTTAGGGCATCGCCGATCCGTCTTGGACGCGCCACCTGCGGTGTTGCTGCAATCGACCTCATGAAGACGACCCACCGCATCGCGCTGATCCCGGGAGACGGCATCGGCGCCGAAGTCCTGCCCGCCGCCCGCCAGGTCCTGGACTCCGTCGGCGCCCGCCACGGCATCGGCCTTGAGTACGAGGAGTTCGACTGGTCCTGCGAGCGCTACCTCCGCGAGGGCTCGATGATGCCGCCGGACGGCCTGGAGAGGCTGCGGACCCACGACGCGGTCCTGCTCGGCGCCGTCGGCTACCCGGGCGTGCCCGACCATGTCTCCCTCTGGGGCCTGCTGATCCCGATCCGCCGCACCTTCCGCCAATACGTGAACCTCCGCCCGATCCGCGTCTTCGAGGGCATACCGAGCCCGCTGCGTGCCGCCCTGCCCGGCGACGTCGACTTCGTCGTGGTCCGCGAGAACGTCGAGGGCGAGTACAGCGAGGTCGGCGGCCGGGCGAACCGGGGCTTCCACGATGAACTGGCCGTCCAGGAGTCCCTGTTCACGCGCGCCGGGGTGACCCGGGTCGTGGACTACGCGTTCGACCTGGCCGAGCGGCGGGGCGGACGCCTCACCTCCGCGACCAAGTCGAACGGGATCGTCCACACCATGCCGTTCTGGGACGAGATCGTCACCGAACGGGCCGCAGACCACCCGGGGGTGACCTGGGACCAGGAACACATCGACGCCCTGGCGGCCAAGTTCGTACTCGACCCCGGCCGCTTCGACGTGGTCGTCGCGTCCAACCTGTTCGGGGACATCCTCAGCGATCTCGCGGCGGCGGTGGCGGGCAGCATCGGCATAGCGCCGTCCGCGAATCTCAACCCCGAGCGCGACTACCCGTCGATGTTCGAGCCCGTCCACGGGTCGGCCCCCGACATCGCGGGACGCGGCATCGCCAACCCGATCGGTGCCATCTGGTCCGCCGCCCTCATGCTCGACCACCTCGGCCACCCGGACGCCTCGGCCGACATCACCCACGCCCTCACCGACACCCTGGCGAGCGGCACGGCACTCACCCCGGACCTCGGCGGCACGGCCGGCACCCGCGCCTTCACGGAACATCTGCTGAGCCGGATGTGAGGAAAGGCGGGCGTGCGGCGATGAGTCGAGCCCTCGGATCCGGTCGTCACTGGTAGGCAATCAAGCCGAACCGGACGATCGGAGAACGAGATGCGGCAACCGACACCTCATACGGCATGGCGGCAGTGGGACATGTTCGTGGGCGAGTGGGACATGTGGGCGCGCGGCGAGAGCGTCGGGCCGGTCCGGACCGAGTTCTCCTGGCTGGCGGGCGGAGCCTTCCTGGTCCAGCGCGCTGACCTGGGCCCCGATACGTCCCTCCCCGCCGACTGGGTCCCGAACGTGCCCTTTCCGACCGTCACCCTGACCGGCTACGACGACACGGAAGGGCACTTCACGACGCTCTACGCCGATGGGCGCGGTGTGGCACGCGTCTACCGGACGAGCCTGAGCGACGGCATCTGGAAGCAGTGGCGTGCGGCACCCGGCTTCCATCAGCGGTTCACCGCCACCGTCGACGGGAGCGGCGACACCATCCGGGGCGGCTGGGAGTGGTCGGACGACGGCGACTCATGGCGGACCGACTTCGATGTGACGTACCACCGGGTCCGGGGGTGACGCACAGTTCGAAGCACCGTTCGATCACTGCGCCTGCGCCCGCCTTCCCCGCGCTTCACGGGAACATGCGGTGACGGGCCGTCCTTGGATAGGGTGCGGCTCGCATCGGGCATTTCCACGGGGGAGACGTGAAGTGATGGTTGGTCAGCAGCCGGGCCAGGGTGGGCCCTCGGAGATCTTCCAGCCGTTGGCGGCGGACGATCCGACCACGATCGCCGGATACCGGCTGGCCGCCAAGCTCGGCGCGGGCGGTATGGGCAAGGTGTATCTGTCGTACACGCCGGGCGGGCGGGCCGTGGCCATCAAGGTCATCCGTCCCGAATTCGGCGAAGACCCGGAGTTCCGCCGCCGGTTCGCCCAGGAGGTGAAGTCCGCCCAGCGGGTGCAGGGCCTGTTCACCGCGCCCGTCATCGACGCGGACACCGACGGCGCGCAGCCGTGGCTGGCCACCGCGTATGTACCGGGCCCCTCGCTCTCCGACGCCGTCGTCGCGCATGGCGCGCTGCCCGTCGAGACGGTGCTGCTGCTGATCGCCGGTATGGCGGAGGCGCTGCACATCATCCATGGCGCGGGCATCGTGCACCGCGACCTCAAGCCGTCCAATGTGCTGCTGGCCGGTGACGGGCCCCGCGTCATCGACTTCGGTATCGCCTACGCGGCCGACGCGACCTCGCTCACCGGCAGTGGCATCACCATCGGCACCCCGTCGTTCATGGCCCCGGAGCAGGCCGCCGGACGCAAGGTGACCCCGGCCACCGACATCTTCGCGCTCGGGCAGGTGGCGGCGTTCGCGGCGACCGGAACCCCGGCCTTCGGCGAGGGCACCTCGCACGGCGTGCTCTACCGGATCGTCCACGAGGAACCCGACCTGACCGGAGTCCCCGATCGGCTGAGGGAACTGGTCACCCGCTGCCTCGCCAAGGACCCCTCGGCCAGGCCGACGATCGCCGAGATCATCACGATCTGCCAGTCCGCGAACGCCGAGACGGTGCTGCGCCGCCCCGAGGACTGGCTGCCCGCTCCGATCACCGCCGACATCACGGTACGGGCCGCGGCCCCCGCCCCGGCCCAGACCCCGCCGCCCCCGGCCGCCGCCCCGGCGTACACCCCCACGACCCCGGTGGCCCCGGCCACCCCGCCCCCGGGCTACGGCCCGCCCGCGACGCACCAGCCCCCGCAGTACCCCATGACGCAACACCCCACGGCACAGCACCCCATGGCACAGCACCCCATGGGACCCGCCCCCACGCAGCCCCACGCCTACGCCCCGACCCAGGGCCCCGGGGGCGCGCCGACGTACCCCGGTTACAACGTCCACCCGCCCCAGCAGACGAAGCGGCGCTCGGGTCGGCGGGGCATCGTCATCGCACTCGCCGCCGCCCTGGTCATCGGTGTCGCCGGTGGGGCGTACCTCGTGTCGCGGGGTGGGGGAGACGACACCAAGGGCGACAGCTCGGCGCAGGGCACACCGGAGAGCAGCACGAGCGGGGACGCCGGCAGCAAGGCTCCCCCGGCGGACGACAGCACACCCAACGACGACGCCAAGTCCGACCCGAAGCCCAACTCGTACAAGGGCATCAACCTCACCGCCGGCTACCACCTGACCCTCGGCGAGGACCCCGTACGGCCCCAGGAGGGCGAGGACGGGGGATACGAACTCTCCTACGACACGGGCGGATATCTCGACGCGGAGAGCACCGGCGGGACCCTCGCGCTGCTCGACCCGGGCCAGGAGGGATCGCTCGAAGCCTGCCGCGCGGACACGCGGTACACACAGAACATCTACGTGGACAAGCTGTCGAAAGGCCGGCAGGTCTGCGTCACCACGGGCACCGGGCACATGGGGCTCGTGACGGTCCAGGGCTTCTCGGGCGAGGATTCGCCGAGCACCTACATGACGCTGGACCTGACGGTCTGGCGCAACGCCGTGGACTCCGGGTCGGGTGGCTGAGACGCCTTTGTCGTGGCCGGGGGCGCTCGGCCTTCCGGCCACGAGGGCGAGGTGTCAACCCGACCTGGCGTTCCGTCACTTGCCGATGCGCAGGGCTTCCTTGAGGAACACGGTGGCGTAGTTCGGGGTGCCCTGCGTGGTGATCACCTCGACGCAGGCACGCGGATGCAGGTCCGAGGTCACGCACACCAGCCGCCGTATCCCGTGTGTGTTCATCGCCGCCGCGCCCAGCGCGTCGGCGCCCGTGCCGGAGAGCCACTGCGCCAACGCACGGCAGAGGGTGGACTTGCCCACGCCGGGACTGCTCCCGATGACCGAGATGAAGTGGAGAGTCATCCCGGCAGTCTCTCGGCGCAGTCCCTCAGCCGTGTCACAGGAGGCCATGGCGACCATGTCACAGGGGGCCGGGCTACCTCGTCTCAAGGGGTGTAGGCACCGATGACCACGGAGGAGCACACCATGGACGCCCGACTGAACTACCTCGCCAACCCGATCGCCGGCAAGATCCTCAAGCCCTTCATGTCGGTGGGCAAGGCGATCAAGGAATCGCCGCTGCCGGCCGTGACACAGGAACTGGTGGCGCTGCGCGTGAGCCAGATCAACGCCTGCGCGGTCTGCGTCGACATGCACACCAAGGAGGCCGTCGCGGCCGGTGAGACCTCGGTACGGCTGAACCTGGTCGCGGCCTGGCGGGAGGCCACGGTGTTCACCGAGGCCGAGCGCGCGGCACTGCACCTGGCCGAGCAGGGCACCCGGATCGCGGACGCGGCAGGCGGGGTCAGCGACGAGGTGTGGGCGAACGCCGCCAAGCACTACGACGAGGATCAACTCGCCGCCCTGGTCGTCCTGATTTCCTTCATGAACACGGCGAACCGGCTGAATGTCATCACCCAACAGCCCGCCACCGGCGACTACAAGGCCGGGCAGCTCCACTGAGAACCACGCGCACGAGTACGTGAACGAGTACGGGTACGCATACGGGTACGAGCGCGAGGTACGGGAGAGTCGGCGTGAGCAAGGTTGAGGAGTTCGAGGAGCTGCGGCCCCTGCTGTTCTCGATCGCCTACCGGATTCTGGGCAGCGTGAGTGAGGCCGAGGACGCGGTGCAGGAGACATGGCTGCGCTTCGACGGCTCGGCGACCCGGCCCACGTCGACCAAGGCGTTCCTGTCGGCCGCGGTGACACGGATCTCCATCGATGTGCTCCGTTCCGCGCGGGTGCGGCGGGAGGAGTACGTCGGGCCGTGGTTCCCCGAGCCGCTGCTGAGCGACCCGTATCAGGACCCGGAGCGGTCGGTGGAGCTGGCCGACTCGGTGTCCATGGCGGCGCTGCTGCTCCTGGAGCGGCTCAGCCCGCTGGAGCGCGCGGTCTTCCTGCTGCGGGAGGTGTTCGCCTTCGGGTTCGACGAGGTCGCCGCGGCGGTCGGCCGTTCGGAGGCCGCGTGCAGGCAACTGCTGGTACGGGCACGACGGCACATGGAGGCCGGGCGGCCACGGTTCGCAGCGGACCGTCAGGAGCGGCAGGAACTGGCGACACGGTTCTTCGACGCGCTGAAGAACGGCGATGTGGGCGGGCTGCGGAATCTGCTGGCCGCCGATGTGCAGATGGTCGGGGACGGCGGCGGCAACGCCCCGCAACTGGCCAGGGCCGTCATGGGCGCGGAGAAGGTGGCCCGGCTGCTGGGCGCGGTCTACCCCGTGCTGAACCGGATCGACGTGACGTGCGAGCCGCACGAACTCAACGGCCAGCCCGGCGCGATCTTCCGCGACCGGGACGGCAAGGTCCTGCAGACCCTGGTCCTGGACGTGCTCGACGGGCAGATCCAGACCATCCGCGCGGTGATCAACCCCGACAAGCTCGGCCACCTCGGACCGGTCGCCGACGTCTGGGCCGTCGACCGGGAGGCACGGCGAGCCCGCCGACAGCCGAACTGACCCCAAGCCGACCCGACCACAAGCCGACCCGTGCGCATTGTAAGGTGGAGAGAACAGCCCTTGACCTGCGAGAACGCGGGCAGGGAGCCTAAGTTGGGGAGTATCTCCATGCTGCGTACCATGTTCAAATCCAAGATCCACCGTGCCACCGTGAGCCAGGCGGACCTGCACTATGTGGGATCCGTGACCATCGACGCGGACCTTCTCGACGCCGCCGATCTGCTGCCCGGGGAACTCGTCCACATCGTGGATATCACCAACGGCGCCCGGCTGGAGACATACGTCATCGAGGGGGAGCGGGGGACCGGAGTCATCGGTATCAACGGTGCCGCCGCCCATCTCGTGCACCCCGGCGACCTGGTGATCATCATCAGTTACGCTCAGGTCGACGACGCCGAGGCCCGTACGCTGCGGCCCCGCGTCGTGCACGTGGACCGGGACAACCGGATCGTGGCACTCGGCGCCGATCCCTCCGAGCCCGTGCCGGGCGGCGACGAACGGCGCGGTCCGCATGTCCGGCCGGCCGGATCCGTTCCGGTGGCCTGAGACCGATGACCGACATCGAGATCCGGGACGACCGCGCCGCGGGCCGCCTCGAAGCGCACGCGGGCGGCGAACTGGCAGGACACATCGCCTACTTCGTCCTCACGGAGCCGCGGCGCGCCCTCGTACCGGTGCACACGATTGTCGAGCCCGCGTACGAGGGGCAGGGCGTCGCCGGGTCCCTCGCACGCGAGTTGTACGCCATGGCCGCACGCGAGGGGGTGCCGGTCGCGCCGCTCTGCCCGTACGTCGTGAAGTGGGCCGCGCGCCATCCCGCCGAGGCGCCGGTGGCCGCGCCCGAACTGCTGGACGCGGCCAGGGAGTACGTGGCCGCCCACCCCGAACAGTGGTGACGACCGGCGCCGCGGCTCCGCTCGCCCTGCTGCACACCTCGCCCCTGCACATCCCCGTCTTCGACGCCGTACGCGACGAGGACCACCCCGGGCTCGTACTGCGCCACTACGTGGACCCGGACCTGCTGGCGCGGGCCGGGCGGGACGGACCGGAGTCGGTGGCGGACGACGTGCGGCGCGCGGTGGGCCGCGCCGTGGCGGACGGGGCGGGGGCCGTGCTCTGCACCTGCTCCACCATCGGGGGTGTCGCGGAGGCGCCGGGGCCCGTGGACGGGGTGCCGGTGTTGCGGGTGGACCGGCCGATGGCCGCCGCCGCGGTGGCCGCCGGGCCCCGGGTGGTCGTCGTCGCCACGGTGGCCTCGACCGTGGCGCCCACGCTGGAGCTGATCGAGGAGGAGGCCCGCCGGGCGGGCCGTCCCGTCGCGACCCGGGTGCTTCTTCTGGACGCGGCCTGGGAGCTGTTCGCGCGGGGCGACTCGGAGGGATACGTCGACGCCGTGGCGGAGGGAGTGGACGGCGTCGCCGACGCCGACGTGATCGTCCTCGCCCAGGTGTCGACGGCCCCGGCGGAACACCGCGCGGCGACCCGGACCCGGATACTCACCAGCCCCCGACTGGGCCTGGCCGAAGCAGCCACCGTCCTGCACCGAGGCCACGACGGCCACCGAGGCTAGAGGGCAGGGCTTCCCGGGGTATCCCCGGTCGCGTGGGCTCGAAGGCATCGGGTACGCGTGGGAGAGTCCAAGAGTCGGTTCGTACCGGCTCGTCCCCCCACACCCTCGGAGGCCCCCGATGACGCATCCGATCCCCGACCCCGTACCGCCCGGTCCCACACCGGGACCCGCGCCCCACCCGGAGCCCTTCCCGGAGCCGGGGCCCCAGCCAGGGCCCGAGCCGGGCCCCGCGCCGGGGCCGCGGCCCACGCCGCCGCCCCAGCCACCGGGCCCGGTCCCGCCGCCGTCACCGTCCCCGATCCCGGAACCCCCGGGACCGGAACCGCTCCCGCAGCCCGGCTGACCGGCGCGCGGGCCCCGCTCGGCGCGGGGCCCGCGTCAGGCTTCCACCTCCGTACGGTCACCGCCCCACAGCGTGTGGAAGGAGCCGCCGCGGTCCGTACGCCGGTATGTGTGCGCGCCGAAGAAGTCCCGCTGCCCCTGCGTCAGCGCGGCCGGCAGCCGCTCCGCGCGCAGCGCGTCGTAGTACGCCAGGGCCGCCGCGAAGCCCGGTGTGGGGACACCCTGCCGCACCGCCGCGACCAGCACCGCCCGCCAGTCGTCCTGCGCCGCGCCGATCTCCCGCGCGAAGTCCTCGTCCGAGAGCAGGCTCGGCAGATCCGGGCGGGCGTCGTACGCCGCGCGGATCCGGTCCAGGAACGCCGCCCGGATGATGCACCCGCCACGCCAGATCGTGGCGACGGAACCGAGGTCGATGTCCCAGCCGTACTCCTCGCTGCCCGCCGCGATCTCGTGGAAGCCCTGCGTGTACGAGACGATCTTCGACGCGTACAGCGCCTGCTCGACCTGGTCGGCGAAGGCCGCGGCCTCCTGCGCGCCGAGCGCCCGCGCGGTCGGTCCCGCGAGTCCCCGCGACGCCTCCCGCAGCTCCGCGTGGCCCGACAGGGACCGCGCGAACACGGCCTCCGCGATGCCCGACACCGGCACCCCGAGGTCGAGCGCGATCTGTACCGTCCAGCGCCCGGTGCCCTTCTGCTCGGCCTGGTCCTGCACGACGTCCACGAACGGCTTGCCCGTCGCGGCGTCCACGTGCGACAGCACATCGGCCGTGATCTCGATCAGATACGAGTCGAGCCGCCCGGTGTTCCAGGTCCGGAAGATGTCCGCGATCTGCGCGGGCCCGTACCCCGCCACGTCCCGCAGCAACTGGTACGCCTCGCCGATGAGCTGCATGTCGGCGTACTCGATGCCGTTGTGGACCATCTTCACGAAGTGCCCGGCGCCGTCCGGACCGATGTGCGCCACACACGGAGCACCGTCGGACGCCTTCGCGGAGATCTTCTCCAGCATCGGGCCGAGCGAGTGGTACGACTCCTTCGAGCCGCCCGGCATGATGCTCGGTCCGTGCAGCGCGCCCTCCTCGCCGCCGGAGATCCCGGTGCCCACGAAGTGGATGCCCTGCTCGCGCAGCTCCCGCTCACGGCGTCGGGTGTCGGCGAAGTGCGCGTTGCCCCCGTCGATGATCATGTCGCCCGGCTCCAGGAGCGGGGCGAACTCCTGGATCACCTCGTCGGTCGGCTCGCCCGCCTTCACCATGATGACCAGACGGCGGGGGCGCTCCAGGGCGGCGACGAACTCCTTCGCCGTCTCGGCGGGCACGAAGGTGCCCTCGTCGCCGAACTCCGCCACCAGCGAGCGGGTCCGGGCCGCCGTGCGGTTGTGCAGGGCGACGGCATAGCCGTTGCGTGCGAAGTTCCGGGCGAGGTTGCGTCCCATGACAGCGAGCCCCGTGACGCCGATCTGGGCTGTAGTGCTCATGCCTGTTAGCTCCTGAAATCGGTGGTGCCGGTCGTGATCGCCAGTATCACTCCGCGGCGTAGCGTGTCCTGTCGACACTGTGTACGACGAAGGAGCCTCAGTGCCTCATTTCGACCTCCCGCTGGACCGATTGCGTGCCTACCGTTCCGACGCGACGGAACCGGACGACTTCGACGCCTTCTGGGAGAAGACGCTCTCCGAGGCCCGCGAGCACGACCTCGACGCCCGGTTCGAGTCGGTGGACGTGCCGCTCACCGCCGTGGACGTCTTCGACGTGACCTTCGCCGGGTTCGGCGGACACCCCGTCAAGGGCTGGCTCATCCTCCCGGCGGGCACGACCGCTCCGCTGCCGACCGTCGTCGAGTACATCGGCTACGGCGGCGGGCGCGGCCTGCCGCACATGCATCTGATCTGGGCGGCGGCCGGGTTCGCGCACTTCGTGATGGACACCCGGGGCCAGGGCAGCAGCGGCCGGGCCGGCGGCGAGACCCCGGACCCGGTCGGCTCCGGACCCTCCTTCCCCGGCTATATGACCCGAGGCATCGAGGACCCGCACGACTACTACTACCGGCGTCTGTTCACGGACGCCGTGCGCGCGGTCGAGGCGGCCCGCTCGCACCCGCTGGTCGACGCGGGCCGCGTCGCCGCGGTCGGCGTCAGCCAGGGCGGCGGCATCACCCTCGCGGTCGGCGGTCTGGTGCCCGACCTCGCGGCGATAGCACCCGACGTGCCGTTCCTGTGCGACTTCCCGCGCGCCACCACACTCACCGAACGGCACCCGTACCGCGAGATCGCGCTCTATCTGAAGGCCCGGCGCGGCGGCGAGGAGCAGGTCTTCCGTACCCTCTCCTACTTCGACGGCGTGCACTTCGCCGCGCGGGGCCGCGCGCCCGCGCTGTTCTCGGCCGCCCTGGAGGACCAGACCTGCCCGCCGTCGACGGTGTTCGCGGCGTTCAACGCGTATGCGGGAAAGGGGCGGGCGATGGAGGTGTACTCCTTCAACGACCACGAGGGCGGCGGCCCTTACCAGCAGGACGTCCAACTCCGCTGGCTGCCCCAGTACCTGACAGGCTGACGACCCGACGCGAGGGGGCGCCGGGGGACAATTCGGCGCCCTCTCGCGGGAGTTCACACTGAGCGACCCTCGCCGTACGTGAGCGGCCGATTACCCTCTTGTCCTGGCCTGTTCGCAGCACTTACTTTCGTGGCTCCTGATGCCTTGGGGGACACCCCTGTGGACAGTGAGGGGGACCGCCATGACCGTGCGTGGCCGACACCGCAGATACCAGCCGAACCGCATCAACCGTGCCTCGCTCACCGTCACGGCGGGTGGCGCCGGCATGGCGCTGCCGCTCCTGGGCACCGGTGTCGCACACGCCGCCGACGTGGACACCTGGAACAAGGTCGCGGCCTGCGAGTCGACCAGCAACTGGAGCATCAACACCAACAACGGCTATTTCGGCGGGCTCCAGTTCAGCCAGTCGACCTGGGAGGCGTACGGGGGTCGCGCGTACGCGTCGCGTGCCGACCTGGCCACCAAGGACCAGCAGATAGCCGTGGCCGAGAAGGTACTCAAGGGTCAGGGCCCCGGCGCCTGGCCGACCTGCTCGGTGCGCGCCGGACTTTCGCGCGGCGGTGATGCCCCGGACATCCAGCCGGCGACCGCGAAACAGCAGGAATCAGCCACCGCGAGTAAGCGGCAGGCCACCACGGAGAAGCGGGCCGCTCCGCGCGAGGTGAAGGACGTCAAGCCGGAGACCACTCCGCAGTCCCGGGCCGGCACCGCCGAGATGTACACCGTCGTACGCGGCGACACCCTCTCCGGTATCGCCGACGACCGTCGGATCCCCGGCGGCTGGCAGAAGCTGTACGAGTCCAACCGCCGTACCGTGGGCGGCGATCCGGACCTGATCCTCCCCGGCCAGCGACTCTCCGTCGGCCAGGCCGCGCAGCCGAAGGCACCCGCGAAGAAGCAGCCGGCGGCGAAGAAGCAGGTCGAGAAGGAACAGCCGGTCGAGAAGGAACAGCCGGTCAAGAAGGAACAGCCGGTCAAGAAGGAACAGCCGGTCAAGAAGCAACAGCCGGTCAAGAAGCAACAGCCGGTCAAAAAGCAGGAATCGGTCAAGAAGCAGCAGCCTGCGAAGAAGCAGGAGGCCGCCAAGCCGAAGGCGGCCGAGCACAAGAGCGTTCTCTCGGCGCCCGTCAGTGTCTCGCCCAGCACGCCCTATCACCAGACGGGCAGCTACTGGTCGAAGGGCTACCACACGGGCGTCGACTTCCCCGTGCCGACCGGTACGTCCGTGAAGTCCGTCGCCGCGGGCCAGATCGTCTCGGCGGGCTGGGGCGGCAGTTACGGCTACCAGGTGGTCATCCGGCACGGCGACGGCCGCTACACCCAGTACGCCCATCTGTCGGCGATCTCCGTGAAGTCCGGGCAGAGTGTGGTCAGCGGCCAGCGCATCGGCCGCTCCGGCGCGACCGGCAACGTCACGGGCCCGCATCTGCACTTCGAGGTACGGACCGGGCCCGCGTTCGGCTCCGACATAGACCCCCTGGCCTACCTCCGCGCGGGCGGCGTCAGGATCTGACCAGCCGCAACCAGCCGCACGAACCCTGACTCACCGAACGAGCGTCCCCGAACGAGGGTCACCGAACGAGCGTCACGACCTGACGCGGGGCCGCGGGCGCAGTACCCGCCGCGGGTACGCCTGCTCGCGCCTCGCCGCCGTCGGCTGCACCGGCATACCGGGCAACCGCCCCTCCGCGTCCGAGGCGAACGCGATGGACGGACCGGCGTCGTGGCCCGTGTCGTGACCGGCGCTGTGGCCCGAGCTGTGGCCCGTGCTGTGACCCTTTCCGAGGTGCCTGTCGCCGTCGGGTCCCAGGACGCCACCCGGGCCGCGCCCGGCGCCCGGCTCCGTACCCGCTTCCCGCGCGGTACCCGGCTCCGCACCGCTGCCCGCGGCCGGTCCCCGGTCGGTGGCGTTGCCCGGCCCGTCCGCGAGCAGGACCTCGGCAGCGGCCTGTTCGCGCCGTGCCGACCCGATCCGCTCGGTCGTCAGCAGGATCAGACCGCCCGCCGCCACGACCCCGCAGCCGAGCGCGAGCACCGTGCCCGCCGTGCCGTAGCGGAACGTCTCGCCGAACATCGTGATGCCGACCGCGGCGGCCACCACCGGGTTCACCACGGTCACCGTGGACAGCGGCGCCGCGAGGCCCGCGTCGCGGTAGGACGCCTGCGAAAGCAGCAGACCCGCCGTCGCGAGGACCGCGATCACCGCGAGGCTCGTCAGCTCCACACTCGGTGACGCGTCCGTCCAGTCCACCGCCACCGTCTTGGTGAACACCGACGCGATGCCGAACGCGATGCCGGCCGCCGTCGCGAGCAGCATGCTGCGGACCGCCGGGTGCCGGTGCACCGCGTGCGCCGCCACCATCAGGGCCACGATCGCGCCCCCGGTCACCACCGCGAGCAGCAGCCGCTCGGTGCCGTCCAGCGTCCGCGAGTGGGCCATACCCGTCAGCGACAGCAGGCCCGCCAGGCCGACCGTCGCCATGATCGCGCCGCGCCACGCGGTCGCCCCGGCCTTGCGGCCCACGAAGAACGCCGCCATGGGCAGCGCGCACACGATCGTCAGCGCCCCCAGCGGCTGCACCAGGCTCAGCGGACCGTAGGCCAGCGCCACGACGTGCAGCAGCGCACCGAGGCCGTTCAGCGCGACGGCGCCCCACCAGACGGCGCGGCGCAGCGGCGCGTACGCCCCCTGCGGCGACGTCACCGCGACCCGCTCCTGCACGATCGCCCCGCCCGCGTACGCCACGGCTGAGACGAGGGAGAGCAGCGCGGCCAGCGCGAGGGCGCTCATGAGCGGCTCCAAGAGCTGCGGGGGCCCTCGCACGGAGCGCGGCGCGTCCGGCGCGGCGAACGATCGTCTTCCATATCTCTACGATCTCTCGCCGAAGCGCTCCCGTCGTCCTCCCTGAGCTGTCAATGGGTCCTACTGCCGATGGAGTACGCACCGGGCCTTGTCCTCCCTGGGGTTGGTGACCGAGGGAGGAGATCCCGGAGTGCCCTAAGGGTCGTCACTCATCGCGTACAGTTGATCGCTCCTTGTGGGGACGTCGGGTGCCGTGGTGTGCGGAGCACGTGGCCCGGGGGTCTTCCCCAGGGGCCTCCTGTGGGTGACCATGAGGGAGGAGCCGGGCACGACGACTGGGGGTTCTGCGTGAGAGTGGGACTGCTCAGCCGCGAGTATCCGCCGGACGTGTACGGCGGAGCGGGTGTCCATGTCGAGTTCCTGGCCCGGGAGTTGGCCTCGCTCGTCGACCTCGAAGTGCACTCCTGGGGTGAGGGAAAGGCCGACGGTCTCGTCCGCCACCGGCCCTGGCCCGCGCTCGACGGCGCCAATGACGCGCTGCGCACCTTCTCCGTGGACCTCGCGATGGCCGCCGCGCTCGAAGGCCGCGAACTGGTCCACTCGCACACCTGGTACGCCCATCTCGCCGGGCACCTCGCCAAGCTGCTGTACGGCGTCCCGCATGTGATGACCTCGCACTCCCTCGAACCCCTTCGCCCCTGGAAGGCCGAGCAGCTCGGCGGCGGTTACGCCCTGTCGAGCTGGGCCGAACGCACCGCGATCGAGGCCGCCGACGCCGTGATCGCCGTCTCCGGCGCCATGCGCGACGACATCCTCGCCTGCTATCCGGCCCTCGACCCGGGCCGGGTGCATGTCGTCCACAACGGCATCGACCCCGAGCTGTACCGCCCCGACCCGGACACGGACGTCCTGCGCCGCTTCGGTATCGACCCCGAGCGCCCCTACGTCCTGTTCGTCGGACGCGTCACCCGCCAGAAGGGCGTGCCGCATCTGCTGCGCGCGGCCCGTCGGCTCGCCCCCGAGGCGCAGCTCGTCCTGTGCGCCGGGGCCCCCGACACCCCCGAGATCGGCCGTGAGTTCCGCGCCCTCGTGGACGAACTGGGCACGGTCCGCACCGGGGTGCACTGGATCCCGCAGATGCTGCCGCGCGGTGAGGTGATCCAACTCCTCACCCACGCACGGGTGTTCGTCTGCCCCTCCGTGTACGAGCCGCTGGGCATCGTCAACCTGGAGGCGATGGCGTGCGGCACCCCCGTCGTCGCCTCCGCCGTCGGCGGTATCCCGGAGGTCGTCGCCGACGGCTCGACGGGCCTGCTCGTGCCGTACGAGGAGCGGGATCCGGACGCCTTCGAGCGAGGTCTCGCCGACGCCCTGAACCGGATCGTCGGCGAACCGGACACGGCGGAGCGGATGGGCACGGCCGGACGCGACCGTGCGGTAAGGGAGTTCGGCTGGCACGCGGTGGCGCGGCGCACGGCCGAGTTGTATGAGTCAACCCTGAAATCGGCTTAGCGGGCAGAGGGAGCGTCCATGCGCGGAGGACCTTCGGTGCTGGGAATCGTGTTGGCGGGCGGCGAGGGCAAGCGGTTGATGCCGCTCACCGCGGACCGCGCCAAACCGGCCGTGACCTTCGGCGGTACCTACCGCCTGGTCGACTTCGTCCTGTCCAACCTGGTGAACGGCGACATCCTGCGGATCTGCGTCCTCACCCAGTACAAGTCGCACTCGCTCGACCGGCACATCACCACCACCTGGCGGATGTCCAGCCTGCTCGGCAACTACATCACCCCGGTGCCGGCCCAGCAGCGGCTCGGGCCGCGCTGGTACCTCGGCAGCGCGGACGCCATCCTCCAGTCGCTGAACCTCGTCCACGACGAACAGCCCGACTACATCGCCGTGTTCGGCGCCGACCATGTGTACCGGATGGATCCGCGGCACATGCTGAAGCAGCACATCGAGAGCGGCGCGGGCGTCACCGTCGCCGGAATCCGGGTGCCACGCGCGGAGGCGTCGCAGTTCGGCGTCATCACGCCCGCGCCGGACGGCCACCGGGTGGCGGACTTCCTGGAGAAGCCCGCCGATCCGCCGGGGCTGCCCGGGGCGCCGGACCAGGTGTTCGCGTCCATGGGCAACTACATCTTCACCACCAAGGCCCTCATCGACGCCCTCCAGCGGGACGCCGACGACGACCACTCGGTGCACGACATGGGCGGCTCGATCCTGCCGTCCCTCACCGAGCGCGGAGTCGCCCAGCTCTACGACTTCGACAGCAACCATGTGCCCGGCGAGACGGCGCGCGATCACGGCTACTGGCGTGACGTGGGCACCCTCGACGCGTACTACGAGGCCCACATGGACCTCATCTCGGACCAGCCGGTGTTCAACCTGGACAACCGGCGCTGGCCGATCTACACCCACGCGGGGCAGTTGCCGCCCGCCAAGTTCTGCTCCGGCGGTATCGCGGGCGAGTCGATCGTCAGCCCCGGGTGCGTGATCCGGGGCCAGGTCACCCGCTCCGTCCTGTCGCCGGGCGTCGTCGTCGGCGAAGGCGCCGTGGTCCAGGGCTCGGTGCTGCACGACAACGTCCGGATCGGCCGGGGCGCGGTGGTGCGGGGCGCGGTGCTCGACAAGAACGTGGAGGTGCCGGCCGGTGCCACGATCGGCGTGAACCCGGAGCGGGACCAGGAGTTGTACACGGTGTCCAAGGGCGGGGTCATCGCCCTGGGGAAGGGACAGCGGGTGATGTGACCCTCGGCGCGCGCCGCCCACGCGTCCTGCACGGCGCGCCGCCCGTGCCCTCGTGGCGCGCGCCGCCCACGCATCCTGCACGGCGCGCGCCGCCCGTGCCCTCGTGGCGCGCGCCGCCCCCGCGATCTCACAACACCCGGCGCCTGCGCCCGAGCCAGGTCTGCGCGATCACGACCACCGCGAGGAACGCCCCACTGACCACCTGCTGATACGCCGAGTCGAGCGAGCCGATCTGGTTGATGACGTTCTGGATGACCTTCAGAAGCAGCACACCGACCAGGGACCCGCTGATGAAGCCGAACCCGCCGCTGAGCAGGGTGCCCCCGATGACGACCGCCGAGATCGCCTCCAACTCCATACCGGAGCCCAGGATCGTCACACCGGACACCAGCCACGCCGCGTTGAGGGCGCCCGCGAGTCCCGCGCAGAGCCCCGACAGGGCGTACACGGAGATCTTCGTACGGGCCACGGGGACGCCCATCAGCGCGGCGGCGTCCTCGTTCCCGCCGACCGCGTACACGTACTGACCGAACCGGGTGCGCCGCAGCACCACGGCGCCCAGGACGAACAGGGCCGCCGTGATCCACACCGGGACGCCGACGCCCAGCAGCTTGCCCTGCCCGAGCGTCGCGAAGAAGGTGTCCTTGTCGACGAGATACGTGGTCGAGCCCTCGTCGGTGACCGCCAGCAGAATGCCCCGGGCGCCCAGCATCGCGGCGAGGGTCACGATGAAGGGGGCGAGCCGGGAGCGGGCGATGAGCAACCCGTTGACCAGACCGATCAGTCCGCAGACCGCGAGCGGCAGAAGCAGCGCGACCGCCGTCCCGTACCGGGAGCCCCAGGCGGCGAGCACCCCGCCGAGCGCGAACAGCGACCCGACGGACAAGTCGATGCCACCGGTGACGATGACGAAGGTCATACCGAGCGCGACGACGGCGAGGAACGCCGACGACACCGCCATGTTCTCCAGGTTGTCGCCCGTCAGGAACGTGTCGAAGGCGAAGGACGCGGCGATCACCGCGACCACCAGCGTGACCAGCGCGCCGTGCTGCTGGGCGAGCGCGCTCAGCCGCTCGGACCGGGTCGCGCCCTCCGGTTCGGCCTCGGGAACGCTCACCGGCCGTGCCTTCGATGTCAGGGTGTCCGTCATCGCTTCCCCCGTTCCCGCGCCGCGTAGACCGCGAGGACGATCACCACGGCCTGCGCGATCTGGGTCCAGGACGGCGGCAGATCGTGCTTGATGAGTGTGGCGGTGAGCAACTGGATCAGGACCGCCCCGGCGACGGTGCCGCCGATCCGGACCCGGCCACCGGTGAGCGGCGTGCCACCGACCACGACGGCGGTGATCGCGGAGAGTTCCATCAGGTTGCCCAGCGAGGTCGGGTCGCTCGCGCTGAGCCGTGCCGTCGCGAGGATCCCGGCCACGGCGGCGAGCGCGCCCGCGCACACATAGACGAGGATCAGCACGCGCCGTACGGGAAGTCCGGCGAGCCGTGCGGCCGGTCGGCTGTCGCCGATGGCGAGGAGCTGACGCCCGAACGTGGTGCGCTTCACGGTGAATCCGACGAGCAGCGCGAGCGCCGCGGCGATCAGCACCAGATAAGGGATGCCGAGCACATCGCCCGAGCCGAGCGTGGCCATCCCCGGATCCCGGACGTCCTTGAGCTGGGGGAGCAGTACCAGGGCCAGGCCCCGGCCCGCGACCATCAACGCGAGTGTCGCCACGATGGGCTGGACGCCGACGAAGGCGATCAGCGCGCCGTTCGCGGCCCCGATGACGATGCCGCCGATGATCGCGGCCAGGGCGGCGATCCACGGCCCGTAGCCCAGGTACAGCGAGACGAGTGAGGTCGCGAGGGCCATCACCGAGCCCACCGACAGGTCGACGCCCTCGCTGCCGATCGCGAGGGCCATGCCGAGCGCGACGATGAGGACGGGGGCGACCTGGACGGCCTGGGTGCGGAAGTTCTCGGCGGACAGGAAGTGCGGGGTAAGGGCGATGTTGACCAGCAGCAGGACGGCGACGCCGAGATAGACGCCGTAGTCCTGGAGGAGCCGCAGCAGGCGCTCACGGTCGGCGCCCGCGCGGGGGAGTGTCAGCTCAGTCATGGTGGTCCTCCGGCGGCGGGGCCGACGAGGGAGCGGCGGCCGGGGTGTCCGTCGGGACCGGGGCCTTCGTGGCGGCCGTGGCGTCTGCGGGGGCCGTGGCGTCCGCGAGAACCGTGGGGTCCGTGAGGGCCGTGGCGTCCGGCTCCGCCGCGATGGCCCGCATCAGCCGGTCCTCCGTCACGTCGTCGCCAGTGAGTTCCGCGACCACCGCGCCGTCCTTGAGGACGACGACGCGGTCCGAGCCCTCGATCAGCTCCTCCGGGTCGGACGAGATCAGCAGCACGCCCAGGCCCTCGTCGGCGAGTTCGTCGATCAGTTTCTGCACCTCCGCCTTGGCGCCCACATCGATACCGCGGGTCGGCTCGTCCAGGAGCAGCACTTTGGGATTCATGGCGAGCCAGCGGGCGAGGAGCACCTTCTGCTGGTTGCCGCCGGAGAGTTCGCCGACCTTCTGGTGCGGCCCGGACGCCTTGATCCGCAGCCGCTTCATGAAGGTGTCGACGATCCGGTCGATCCGGGTCTCGTCGACCAGGCCGAACCGGGACAGGCCGGGCAGCGCGGCCAGGGCGATGTTCTCGCGGACCGAGAGACCGGGCACGATGCCCTCGGCCTTGCGGTCCTCGGGCAGCAGACTGATCCCGGCGCGGATGGCGGCCGGTGTCGAACCGGTGCGTACCGGGATCCCGGCGACGATCACCCGGCCCGCATCGGGCGGCAACGCGCCCGCCACCGCCTTCGCGGTCTCGCTGCGACCCGAGCCGAGTAGCCCGCCGAGCCCGACGACCTCACCCGGACGTACCGAGACGGACACCGCGCGCAGTCGGTGACGTACCGTCAACCCCTCGGCGCGCAGTACCGGTTCGGCGTCGGTGTCATGGCCGCCGCTGAACTTGGTCAGGCCCTCCTGGCGCACCTCGCCCATCTCGCGGCCGAGCATCAGGGACACCAGACGCAGCCGGTCGAGGCCGGCCAGCGGGCCCGTGTGCACGAGCCGACCGTCCCGCAGCACGGTGACCGTGTCGCACACCTCGTACAACTCGTCGAGGCGGTGGCTGACATAGACCACCGCGATGCCCCGCTCGCGCAGCATCCGGATCACTCCGAACAGCGTGCGGACCTCGCGGGGCTCCAGGGACGACGTCGGCTCGTCCATGACGACGACCCGCGCGTCCACCGACACCGCCCGTGCCAGGGCCACCATCTGCTGGGCCCCGACGCCGAGTTCACGCAGCGGCCGGCGTACGTCGACCCGGACACCGAGGTCGCGCAGCGCCTCGTCGGCGGCCCGGTGCATCCGGCGGAAGTCGATCAGACCGAGACGGCCGCGGGGCTCGCGGCCCAGGAACAGATTGCGGGCCACGGTCATCAGCGGGACGAGGTTGACCTCCTGGTAGATCGTGGAGATCCCGGCGTCCTGGGCCTGGAGCGGGGTGTGGAAACGCACCGGGCGGCCCTGGAAACGGACCTCGCCCGCGTCCGGCGCGTACACCCCCGTCAGGACCTTGATCAGCGTCGACTTCCCGGCGCCGTTCTCGCCGATCAGGGCGTGCACCTCGCCGGAGCGTGCCGTGAAGTCGACGCCGTCCAGCGCGCGGACGCCGGGGAACGTCTTGGTGAGACCGGCGACGGACAGCACGTCCGTCGCCGGCGGAGCCGGAGCTGTCGTCACGTCAGAACGCCTTGCCCAGGTCCGACTTGGCGTTGGACTTCGTGTAGGCGCTGTCCTGGATCACGATGTCCTGCTGGACCTCGCTGCCCTGCGTGAAGGTGTCCAGGGTCTGGAAGGCGAGCGGTCCGAAGCGCGGGTTGGACTCGATGACGCCGTCGATCCAGCCGTCCACGATGCCCTGCACGGCGTTGCGCGTCCCGTCGATCGTGACGATCTTGACGGCGCCCGCCTTCTTGCCCGCGCCCTTGAGTGCGTTGACCGCGCCGAGGCCCATCTCGTCGTTCTCGGCGTAGATCCCGGTGATGCCGGGCTTGGACTGGATGAGCTGCTCGGTGACCTGCTGGCCCTTCTCGCGTGCGAACTCACCCGTCTGCTTGAACACGATCTTCAGGTCGGGGGCCTTCTCCTTGACGCGGTCCTCGAAGCCCTTGGTGCGCTCGGTGGTCACATTGTTGCCCGCGGCGCCGAGCAGGATCGCCACCTCGCCCTTGCCGCCCGTCGCCTCGATCATCTGGTCGGCGGCGCGCTTGCCCTGCTCCACGAAGTCGGAGCCGATGAAGCTGACGTAGTCCTTGCAGGCGGTCGCGTTGATCTTCCGGTCGATCGTGATGATCGGGATGTGCTTGGCGCTCGCGGCGCGCAGTACCGGCTCCCAGCCGTCGGAGTTGAGCGGCGCGATCACCAGCAGGTCGGCGCCCTTGGAGATGAGGTCCTGCACATCGCTGATCTGCTTGGAGAACTGCGACTGGGCGTTGGCCGTGAGCAGTTTGACGCCGCGCTTCTTCGCCTCGTCCTTGATCGACGCGGTCTCCGCGATCCGGAACGGGTTGGCCTCCTTCTCGGACTGCGAGAAGCCCACGGTCGCGTTCTTGAGGTCGATCTTCTCGGCGCCGTAGGCGTCGATGGTGCAGCCCTTGCCGCCGGCGCTGGGCGAGGCGACGACCTGGCCCGCGTCGCCCTTGCCGGACGAGTCCTTGGTGTCCGACGAGTCGTTCTCGGACTTGGCACATCCGGTGGCCAGTGCGAGGCTCGCGGCCAGTCCGGCGGCGAGCAGGGAGGTCCTGACAGAGGTACGGCGAAGAGGAGAGGTCGGCTTCATGGAGTCCCCATAACGGCACGGTCCGGCGGCGCGGAGAGCGCTCACGGGAAGGCGGTCTCTTGGCTCACGCATGCGCAGGCATGCTTACGAAAAAGCGGGCTCGTACGTCAACTCGGCGTTCCGCAGGAGTTTTTACATCGTTGGAAGGATGCTGTAAACCCTCCGCGCAACACGTCCCCTTCCGCGCGGACCCCGATCCGCGCCCCTGACCTCACCGCCGCCCCAGCGTGCTCTCCCGCTCCACCAGCCGGAATTCAGCCGTGAGTTCCCGTCCGACCGGGTCCGATTCCCCCCGCGCCAACAGGTCCAGGGTGCGAACCAGCGACTCGACCGCGAGCCGTGCGATGGCCTGCTTGTCCGGTGAGACCGTGGTCAGTGTCACCGCCCCGTAGCGGCCTTCGGCGATGTCGTCGAAGCCGACCACCGCCACGTCCCACGGCACCCTGAGCCCCCGTTCGTGCAGCACCCGCATCGCACCGATCGCGATCAGGTCGTTGTACGCGAACACCGCGTCGGGCCGCACCCCCGAGTCCAGGAGCCGCGCCATCGCCTCGGCGCCGTCGCCCCGGTCCCAGCCACCGACCGGCGCGACAAGCGAGTCCGGCGCCGACAGGCCCGCGGCGGTCAACTCCGCACGCCAGCCCGCGAGTCGCAGATGCGCGGGCCGGTTCGCCGAGTCCGTACGGGCCCCGAGATAGGCGATCCGGGTACGGCCCCGGCCCAGCAGATGCCGCACCGCCACCCCGGCCGCCGCGACATTGTCGATCGCGATGTGGTCGTACGGCAGGTCGTACTCGCGCTCGCCGAGCAGCACCAGCGGCACATCGTCGTCCCGGGAGCGCAGGTCCTCCGCCTCCAGCTCCAGCGGACTGAGGATCAGACCGTCGATGACCCGGGCCCGGAACCCCTGGCTGACCAGCATCTCCTGCTCACGGTCGCCGCGGGTGTGATCGAGGAGCACCGTCAGATCGTGCTCGGCCGCCGCGTCGATGACCGCGCCCGCCAGCTCCGCGAAGTACGGGTTGCCCAGCTCGGGAACGGCCAGTGCGATGATCCCGGTCCTGCCCTTGCGCAGATGACGGGCCGTCAAATTCGGGCGGTAGCCCAGCTCGTCGATGGCCTGCTGAACGCGTGCCCGCATCGCCGGGGTGACGTGCTGATAGTTGTTCACCACGTTCGACACGGTCTTGATCGAGACGCCCGCGCGTTCCGCGACATCCTTGAGGCTCACCCGCACGCCCACTCCTCCGCATCGATGGACGCCCCTCACCGGGGGCGTTTGTCATGACCCTGGACAGCGCGCCCGGGGCCGTGCTGTCATGCCAACGGCCGTTCCTTCCAACGTTGTACAGACTGTAGCGACGAGCCGCCACCCTTCCTCGGCAAAGGAGGATCCGTGCGCCTGAGACGACTCGGACGACACCTGGCCCTGCTGCTCGCAGGGGCTCTGGGCATCGCCGGACTCACATCCGCCCCGTCCGCTTCCGCGGCCGACGACCAGGTCGAAGTCCATGGCCTGAAGGGCGAGTACTACACCCAGTCGGCCTCCGGGGCCTTCGACTTCCATGAGTTGAAGGCCACCGGATTCGACCCCCAACTCGACTTCGACAGCCTCGAATCCCGCCTCCAGTCCGCCACCGGACGCTCCGACGACGTGAGCGTCCGCTGGACCGGGAAGATCGTGCCGGAGAAATCCGGCCCGACCACCTTCTCGATCATCGGCGACAACGGATTCCGGCTCTGGGTCGACGGCAAACTCACCATCGACCACTGGGTCGACGACTGGGACCGGGAACAGCACTCCCAGCCCGTCGAACTGACCGCGGGCCGCGCCTACGAGTTCAAGGTCGAGTACTTCGAGCACTTCGGAGGCTCCAACCTGCATGTGCGCTGGACCCCGCCCGGCGGCAGCAAGACGGCGATCCCGTCGTCCGCGTTCCGGCTGCCGGACGGCTACTCCTACGACGGGGCCGTCGCCGCCACCGTCCTGAAGACCGGCCGCACCCTGAAGCTGGACTTCGCCCAGCGCCTCACGAAGCCGCCGGCCAATCTCACCGACCACCTCACCGCCGTCATCGGCGGCGCCAAGTGGCCCATCGGAGCGGTCAAGGCCGACCCGTCGGACAACCGGTCGCTGCTGGTCACGCTCAAGGAACCCGTCGTCGGCAAGAAGGGCGGCGGCGCCTCCGGGCTCGCGGACATCCGCTACGACGGCCAGGGCGGACTGGCGTCGGCCCAGGGCAAGGCGGTCGGCGCGTTCTGGAGCAGCGGCCCCAACCGCTCCGAGTACGAGCTGCGCACCCCGTGGGCCGACAAGGTCGGGCCGAACAACGCCCTGCCCGAGTACCCCAGGCCCCAGCTCACCCGGGACGCCTGGCAGAACCTCAACGGCACCTGGGAGTTCGCCGCCGCCACCGAGGGCGAGCAGCCCCCGGTCGGAAAGAAACTGGGCGAGAAGATCCTCGTCCCGTACCCGGTGGAATCCCAGCTCTCCGGCATCCAGCGGCACGAGGACCGCATGTGGTACCGCCGCACCTTCACCGTGCCGAAGAACTGGAAGGTCGGCGACGACCGGCGCCTGAAGCTCAACTTCGGCGCGGTCGACTGGCAGTCGGACGTCTATGTCAACGGCACCAAGGTCGCCTCGCACAAGGGCGGCTACGACAAGTTCAGCGCCGATGTCACGGACGCGCTGAAGCCCGGCCGCACCCAGGAACTCATCGTCGGCGTCTACGACCCGACCGACTCCCGCGACGGCGAGAACCCACCCATCGGCAAGCAGCGCCTGGACCCCAGCGGCATCTGGTACACCCCGTCCTCCGGTATCTGGCAGACCGTCTGGATGGAACCGGTCGCCGCCGACCACGCCGACTCGCTCAAGCTCACCCCCGACGTCAAGGGCGAGAAGCTGACCGTCGAGGTGCGCGGCGTACGCGACGGCGTACCGGTCACGGCCACCGCGTACGAGGGCCGGAAGAAGGTGGGCACCGTGACCGGACGGACCGGCGCGCCGCTCACCCTGAAGATCCCGAAGCCGCGCCTGTGGTCGCCGGACGACCCGTTCCTGTACGACCTCAAGGTCAGCGTCGGCGCCGACCGTCTCAGCAGCTACTTCGGGATGCGGTCCATCGCCGTCGAGAAGGTCGACGGCACCCCGCGCACGGTTCTCAACGGCGAGCCCGTCTTCATGATGGCCACGCTCGACCAGGGCTTCTGGCCCGACGGACTGCACACCGCGCCCACCGACGAAGCCCTCGCCTATGACCTCAAGGCGCACAAGCAGATGGGCTTCAACTCCGTCCGCAAGCACATCAAGGTGGAGCCCGACCGCTGGTTCTACTGGGCCGACAAGCTGGGCCTTCTGGTCTGGCAGGACATGCCGGCCATGACCGCGGGCGTCAACCCCGACGCGGAGTCCCGCGCCACCTACGAGCGCGAGATGAAGGAGATGATCGACGAGCATGTGAACAGCCCCTCGGTGGTCATGTGGGTCACCTTCAACGAGGGCTGGGGCCAGTACGACCAGGCCCGGATCGCCGACCAGGCCAAGGCTTGGGACCCGACCCGCCTGGTCAACAACATGAGCGGCGTCAACTGCTGCGGCGCGGTGGACGGCGGCAACGGCGACCTCGCCGACGCCCACGGCTATCCGAGCCCCCAGATCCCCCGGGCCGACGGCCAACGGGCCCTGGTCAGCGGCGAGTACGGCGGCCTCGGCCTCGCGGTGCCCGGTCACGCCTGGTCCGTGCAGCAGTCCTACGTGGACGTCGACCCGGCGACCTACACCGACGACTACCTGACCAAGCTCGACGAGGTGCGCGCGCTCGCCTGCCGGGGGAGCAACGGCGCCGTGTACACGCAGATATCGGATGTGGAGGGCGAACTCAACGGCCTGGTCACCTATGACCGCAAGGTGGTCAAGCCCGATGTGAAGCGGCTGAAGGCGGCGCACCGGGCGCTGATCGACGACGCGTCACGCGCGGTGCCCGCGGGCTGCCCGGCTTCCTGAGCCGAACGAAAGTCGAACGAAAGGTCCCGACACACCCGCATCACCTGTTCCGCTCCGGTTCGTCCGCGCCCGTACGGGGGACGGGCCGGAGCGGTCCCGTTTCGACCCTTGACGTGTCCCCTCGCGCGCCTGAGAATGAGCGCGCTCTGACAACGTTGTCTGATTGTCGTGCAATTCCGTGGCCCCGCACGGGCTTCGGAGTGACGGGAACGCGACAACGATGTCCACCCCATCCGGAGGTCTTTCACGATGCGATGGACCCGGTCTCTGCGTCTGCGGACCGCAGGGGCGGTGACGGCCGTGACCCTGCTCGGCGGCGCCCTCGCCGGCCCCGCCGTTCAGGCGGCCGAGCCGAGCCACGGTACGAAGGCGGGCCGGCTCACCGATCTGGTCAACCCCTTCATCGGCACCGAGAACGAAGGCAATACCTACCCCGGCGCCGCCGTGCCCTTCGGCATGGTGCAGCTCTCGCCGGACACCGGACACAACACCGGCTACGACTACTCCGAGACCCATATCCGCGGTTTCTCGACCGTCCACCTCTCGGGCGTCGGCTGCGGACTCGGCGGCGATCTGCCCGTCCTGCCGACCACCGGTGACGTGACGCGGACCGACTACGCGACCTACGCGGCGGAGTTCGGCCACGACGACGAGCAGGCGAGCCCCGGCTACTACCGGGTCGGCCTCAAGACGGGCATCGACGCTGAACTGACGGCGACGGAGCGCACCGGAGTGCAGCGCTACACCTTCCCCGCCACGGACAAGGCCAACGTCCTGCTCAACGCGGGCCAGTCGCTGCACCGCACCCGCTCCACCAAGGTCGAGATCCTCGACAACCGCACGGTCCGCACCGCGATCACCGGCAGCCGCTTCTGCCAGGGCACCGAGCCCTACACCGTCTACACGGTCACCCGCTTCGACCGGCCGTTCACCACCTCGGGCACCTGGAACGGCGACACCGTCTCCGAGGGCTCCACTCAGTCGTCCGCGACCACCGGACGCAACGGCGCCTGGGTCCGCTTCGACACCCGGAGCGACCGCACCGTCGAGGCGACCACCGCCCTGTCGTACGTGGACGCCCACGGCGCGGCGCTCAACCTGCGCGCCGAGGGCGGCCGTTCCTTCGACCGGGTCCGCGCCGCCGCGCGCGCCGCCTGGGAGGACCGGCTCGACGACGTACGCGTCCAGGGCGGCGACGAGACCCTGCGGCGGACCTTCTACTCGTCGCTGTACCGGTCGTTCCTCGCGCCCAACATCGGCGGCGACGTCGACGGCCGCTACACCGGCTGGGACCATAAGATCCACCGAGCCGAAGGGTTCACGTACTACCAGAACTGGTCCTTGTGGGACACGTACCGTACGCAGGCCCAACTGCTCTCGCTGCTCGCGCCCCACGAATCGCGGGACATGGCGCTCTCCGTGCTCCGGATCGACCGGGACAGCGGCTGGCTGCCCAAGTGGGGCTACGGCACGGTCGAGACGAACATCATGACCGGCGACCCGGTCACGCCCTACCTCACCAACGCCTACCAGCAGGGGCTGCTCAAGGGGCACGAGGAGGAGGCGTACCAGGCGCTGAAGAAGAACGCCGACGGGGTGCCGCCCACCGCGTCCCCCGCGGTCGGCCGTGAGGCCAACCGCGAGTACATCGCCGGCGGCTTCGTCCCGCACATCAAGGGCCGCCCGCACGCCAAGCCCGGTGACTCGGACTACGACCACGGCGCGTCCGCGACGCTGGAGTACGCGCTGTCCGACGCGGTGCTCGCCGAGATGGCCCGCGACCTCGGCCACGACGCCGACGCGCGGCGCTACGCACGGCGGGCGCAGAACTACCGCTCGGTGTTCGACGCGTCGACCGGTTTCTTCCGCGCGCGGGACGCGTCGGGCACCTTCACCGGATCGGCCGACCCCGCCCGCAGCGAGGGCTTCCACGAGGGCACGTCCTGGCAGTACCAGTGGCTCGTGCCGCAGGACCTGGCGGGCGTGGTCGACCTGATCGGCGGCAGGGACGCCACGAACGGCCGACTCGACTCCTTCTTCGCCTACGACCGACTGCTGAAGGACCCGGCGACGACCGCGCGCGAGGTCTGGGTCAACGGCCCGTACGACTACTACAACGCGGACAAGTACAACCCGCAGAACGAGCCCGACCTCATCGCGCCCTACACCTACCTCTCCACCGGCCAGCCGTGGAAGACCACGGACGTGGTGCACGCGGCACTCACCCTGTTCACGGACACCCCGACCGGCATGACCGGCAACGACGACCTGGGCACGATGTCCGCCTGGAACGTCCTGTCGTCCATCGGGATCTTCCCGGTGCAGCCCGGCACCGACACCTGGGGCCTGTCCACGCCCGTCTTCGAACGGGTCGACCTCACCCTCGACCGGCGCTACTACCCGAAGGGGCACCTCACCGTGCGGGCCCCCGGCACCTCGGACAGCACCCGGTACATCCAGTCGGCGCGCGTGGACGGCGCCTCCTACGGAAGGACGTATCTGAAGACCGACGCACTCCGGGGGATGCGGGAGCTGGCCTTCACGGTCGGCGGTACGCCCTCGGACTGGGGCACCGACACGCAGGCGGTCGCGCCGGCGCTGAAGTGACGGACGGGCGCGCCGTACCTGACGGGTCCGGCGTGCCCTTTCCGCCCTGATGGGGGCCCGTCCGTGCCCCCATCGGCCCAACGTGCCCCAGGAGTCCCGCCCCTCCCCCATGGGGGCGGGACTTAATACGTTGTTAACTGTGCGTAGCATGCTCGTACTTGACCGTAGTTGCTCGTCGGGGATTGACTGCTGATACCGCACCCTCACCGACAGGGCACCTCACCACCGCACCTCCTTCACATGAACCGCACCTCCGTCGACGCGAGAGCAAGCCAATGACCACTGACCTGCTCGCCCCCCTCGACCTGGCGTTCTGGAACATCGAGTCCGCCGAGCACCCCATGCACCTGGCCGCCCTCGGCGTCTTCACGGCCGACGCGCCCGGGACCGCCGAGCACGCCGCGGAACTGCTCGCGGCCCGCGCCGCCACCGTTCCCGGGCTGCGCATGCGGATCCGTGACGTACGGGTGCCGGTCGGCGGCGCGGCCCGTGAGCCCGCGCCCGGCTTCGACCCGCTGGACCATGTCCACCTCGCCGCCCCCGCCGCCGACTTCCACGCGGCGGCCGGCGCCCTCATGGAACGGCCACTCGACCGGGGCAGGCCGCCGTGGGAGGCGCACGTCCTGCCGGGCACCGGCCCGAGCGGGACCTCCTTCGCGGTGCTGTTCAAGTTCCACCACGCCCTCGCCGACGGGCTGCGCGCGCTCACCCTCGCCGCCGGGCTGATGGACCCGACGGGCCTGACGGACGCGGCCCCCGCCCGCCCGTCACCGCGCCCGGCCGACGTGGCTCCGCGTCGTGGTATCCGGCTGCCGGGCCTGGGGTCCGTGACGCCCGGCGACCTCGATCCGCGCAAGCTTCCCGGCCGGCTCCTCGGCACCGTCGCCGATGTGACCCGGGCCCTCGACATCGGCGCCTCCGTGGCCCGCGCCACCTGGGACGTACGCTCCTCACCCGCCCTCACCTCACGCCCCACCGGCACCCGTCGCACCGCGGGCGTCGTCCTCGACCTGGACGAGGTGCACCGCGTCCGCAAGGCGGCCGGCGGCACCGTGAACGACGTGCTGCTCGCCGTCGTCGCGGGAGCCCTGCGCCGCTGGCTGGACGAGCGCGGCGACGGCAGCGCGGGCGTCCTGCCGCGCGCCCTCGTCCCGGTGTCCCGGCGCCGTCCCCGCAGCGCCCATCCGCAGGGCAACCGGCTCTCCGGCTATCTCGTGCGGCTGCCCGTGGACGACCCGGACCCGCTGGCCCGGCTGCGGACCGTGCGCACGGCGATGGACCGCAACAAGGACGCCGGGCCGCACCGGGGTGCCGGTGCCGTCGCGCTGCTCGCCGACCATGTACCCGCGCTCGGGCACCGGCTCGGCGGACCCGTCGTCGCGCAGGCCGCCCGGCTGCTCTTCGACATCCTCGTCACCAGCGTGCCGCTGCCCAGCCTCGGCCTGCGGCTCGGCGGCTGCCCGCTCGCCGAGGTCTACCCGCTCGCCCCGCTCGCCCACGGACAGGCACTCGCCGTCGCCGTCTCCACCTACCGGGGCCGCGTCCACTATGGCCTCGTCGCCGACGCCCGCGCCGTCCCCGACCTCGACGGCCTGGCGGGTGCGCTCCGCGCGGAACTGGCGCTGCTCACGGCTGTGACCTCGACTACCACTGACTGAACTGTTTGGCGTGACCCGGCGCCCCTGCCGTAAAGTTCCGCTTTCGGAACTTCAGGGCGCGAGCGGCACGAGGAACGGCAATGACGGTGACAGAGGACAACCCCGTAACCGGTACGGGCGTGGACCCGCAGTACGGTCCTGGCATCGACCCGGAGCGCCTCGCCGTCTGCCTGAGCGTGCTCGAAGAGCTGGACAAGCTGGACGTCGACCACCCCGACGCGATCCTCGTGCGCCGCGCCACCTCCGGGATCTACCGGACCGTGAAGCAGCGCCGGCGCCAGGACCGGCGGGCCGCCAAGACCGCGCACGACAAGGCCGTCACCGAGGCCACCGCGACAGGCTCCGCCGAGCGCATCGACGACGAGACCCAGGGCATCCTGCCCTCCGGCACCGCCACCGGCGAGATCGCGGGGATACTCCAGCGGCCCCGCTCCTGCTACACGTGCAAGCAGCGGTACGTCGAGGTCGACGTCTTCTACCACCAGCTCTGCCGCGACTGCGCCGCCGAGAACCGCGCCCGGCGCGACGCCCACGCCGACCTCACCGGCAAGCGCGCCCTGCTCACCGGGGGCCGCGCCAAGATCGGTATGTACATCGCGCTGCGGCTGCTGCGGGACGGCGCCCACACGACGATCACCACGCGCTTCCCGAGCGACGCGATCCGCCGTTTCAAGGCGATGCCCGACAGCGACGAGTGGATCCACCGGCTGAAGATCGTCGGCATCGACCTGCGGGACCCCGCGCAGGTCGTCGCCCTCGCCGACTCGGTGGCCGCGGCGGGCCCGCTGGACATCCTCATCAACAACGCCGCGCAGACGGTACGCCGGTCCGCGCAGGCGTACAGCGAACTGCTCGGCGCCGAGTCCGCGCCGCTGCCCGCGGGTGAGCTGCCGTCGGCCCAGGTGATCGGCACCTTCGGGTCCGGCGCGGTCGCCGCACTGCCCGCGGCCAGGGACGGCGGACTCAGCGCCCAGGACGTCACGGAACTGGCCCTGGTCTCCGGTTCGGCGTCCCTGGAGCGGATCGCCGCCGGTACCGCCATCGACGCGGGCGGCCTGGTGCCGGACCTGCACGACAGCAACAGCTGGATCCAGGCCGTGCAGGAGGTCGAGCCGGTCGAACTCCTGGAGGTCCAGCTCTGCAACTCCACCGCGCCGTTCATCCTCATCAGCAGGTTGCGCGCGGCGATGACGGCCGCCGTCGCCGCCGGTTCCCGGCGGGCGTACGTCGTCAACGTGTCCGCGATGGAGGGCGTGTTCAACCGCGGCTACAAGGGCGCGGGTCATCCGCACACCAACATGGCGAAGGCCGCCCTCAACATGCTCACGCGCACCAGCGCCCAGGAGATGTTCGACACCGACCGCATCCTCATGACGGCCGTCGACACCGGCTGGATCACCGACGAGCGCCCCCACCCCGACAAGATCCGCCTGGCCGACGCGGGCTTCCACGCCCCCCTTGACCTGATCGACGGCGCGGCCCGCGTCTACGACCCGATCGTCCGGGGCGAGTCGGGCGAGGACCTGTACGGCGTGTTCCTGAAGGACTACGCGCCGGGCAAGTGGTGACCGTTTTCAGCCGAACTACGACGGCGGCGCGCCGAGCCGTTTCTCGAACCAGTGGTGGGCGTACGGCTCGTCGTTGAAGGCGGCCACCTCCTGGAAGCCGTGTGAGTGGTAGAGGCCGATCGCCGCGTCGAGTGCCTTGTTGGTGTCCAGGCGCAGCAGGTCGCAGCCGTGCCGGGTGGCGCGCGCCTCCAGTTCGGACAGGAACCGGCGGCCGAGGCCGAGGCCCCGGGTGCGTGGCGCGACCCACATCCGTTTGATCTCGGCCGGCGCGCCGGTCGGCAGTCTCAGACCGGCGCAGCCGACGGGTTCGCCGTGCAGCCGGGCGACCAGGAACAGGCCGTGCGGCGGCCGGAGTTCGCCCGGATCGGGCAGCAGGCTCCGGGCCGGGTCGAAGCCGGTGTCGAAGCGCTCCCCTACCTCGGCGGCGTACGACGCCAGGCAGAGCCGCGCGTCGGGGTGGTCCGGGTCGACGGTGTCCAGCGTGACCGTCGCGGCGGTCAGCAGCCGGTCGACCTCGGCCATGGCGGTGACCAGACGGGCACGCTGACCGGTGTTGAGCGGCTCCAGGAGGGAGCCGGCCAGGGCGTCGCTGCGGCCGTCGAGGAGCGCGCGTTCGGTGCGGCCGGCCGGGGTGAGCCGGACCGTGCGCACCCGCCGGTCGCCGGGGTGCGGCTCCACGGTGACCAGACCGTCGCGCTCCAGGGCGCGCAGCAGTCGGCTGACGTACCCGGAGTCGAGCCCGAGACGCTCCCGCAGCCGCCGTACGTCCTGGCCCTTCTCGTCGATCTCCCAGAGCAGCCGGGCCTCGCCGATGGGCCGGTCACCGCCCAGGTAGTGGTCATGGAGCACACCCACGCGTTCCGTGACGGTGCGGTTGAACCGCCGTACCTGCTCGATCTGCGCCGCGTGCTCGTTCCTTGTGGCGTCCTCGTTCCGTACCGCTTTCATTCTCTGACTCTAGTCAGAGAACCCGGGGCGGGCCAGCGGGGAGTCCGTCAGGGAACCTTTCGTGACGTGCGGCGGGCCGCCGCCGCGACCAGTTCCAGGACCGGGTGCCAGTCCTCCAGGACCCCGGCGTCCAGGCCCACGACCTTGGCCGCGTCGTCCGCCTGCCGCAGGGTCACCGCGTCCGCCGCGTTCGGATCGGCTTCGAACGCCCTCACCTCTTCGGGGCTCATCGCCCCGCCCTGCGTCATCAGGGTCAGCACGCTCTGCCGGGTCAGTGGGTGCCCTGGTTCGGTCGTCGCCAGATACCGCTTCGCCGGGACATGCAGGGCCACCAGGCGGGCCACCCGCTCGCCGAGCAGGGGTCGAACCGCGTCGGCCGCGTGCTGAGCGTGCCGGGCGTCGTCACCCGGACGGAGTAGTTGGCCGATGTCATGCGTCAGGCCCGCGACCTGTAGTTCCTTGTCACTCGGGTGACTCCGGCGCAGCAGCGCCGCCGTCTGGAGCGCGTGGTCGTGCAGATCCACCGGATCCCCGCTGCGGTCCGGTGTGTCCCACGCGCCACGGCAGGCGTGCAGCAGATCCATCAGCTCCTCGACGCTGCGCAGCTCCATGCGTCACTCCTCCCTCGTGACTGGAAGACCGGCACAAGGCAGCAGATCATGGCCGAATGAACACCAGGCGTCCTGGAACGGTCGCACTTCTTTCGGCGCTATCGAGCGGCCACCCGCTCATTTGGTTAGGCTGTAGCGGACGGACAACACCAAGGGGTCCCACCCACACCCACCGTCCGTCCCGGGAACGAGCCGCTCACCACGGCCCGCCTCCGCAGTGAGTCATAGGCGCCACCGCGTCCGCATTGCCCTCAACTCAGCCCGAGTGGGCGTCCGGCGCCTGGAGACAAGGCAGGGCCGACGCGACCCGAGGGTTACCCGACACATAAGGAGTGCGCGGTGACACCAGAGAAGACAGACAGCGAGCAACGTCCCAAGGAACGTACCGACCGGGCGTCCCTCCGCAAGGCGGAGAAGCTGGGCAGCCTGGAAGTGTGGTCCCGTTCGGCGCCGATCCGGCTGGCCGGCTACGAGGACGACCTCGCCGAGCCCCACATCCTGCCGAGCGTCGACTGACCCACCCGGGTTCCAGGACGTCTGCCGACCGGCAGGGGCGTGAATCTCACGCCTCTGCCGGTCTTTCGTGTGCCGCTCTCCGTGCCGCTCGTGGTGTCGCTCGCCGTGCCGGGACGTCGTCTCCGGACGATCGTCGGATCAATTCTTCAACTTGAGCTTGTGCACGCCCCATTGACAGATATTCAGGCCGCCCCAATCATCAAACCTCCGATGACTGCACCCGTACCCCACGCGATCGTGCACAAAGGAGTGCCGCTGATGAGTACGTACCCCAGACGTCAGGTCCTCGGTGCGGCGGCCGGTGTGGCCGCAGCCGCTGCTCTACCGCTCGTCGCCGCGGACCCTGCGTCCGCCGCCCCGGCCGCGCTCCCCGGCACCGAGGCCGGCGAGGGGCGGGGCGACCCGTGGGGCACCGCGCCCGATCCGGTGCCCGTGCCCCTGGACGCCCTGTTCGACAACGACGGCATCGACACCGCCGGAGCGCGCGGCGGCAACTTCGACGGCTCCGGCTACACCTTCCCCGGCGAGGAACTTCCCGCGGGCCGTGTCGTGGTGGACGGCGTCCCGTTCATGTTCCCGTCGTCCGCCGCGGGCGCCAAGAACAACGTCGTCGCGATGGGCCAGCGCGTCGAACTGCCCCCGGGCCGCTATCTTTCGGCCGTGTTCCTGACGGCGGGCAGCTACGGCGAGGCGTCCGGGCACGCGACCGTGCACTACGCCGACGGCTCCACCTCGGGCGCGGGCCTCGGCGGCTCCGACTGGTACTCCGGCTCCGGCGCGCTGTCGGCGCCGTACCGCTACAAGCCGGACGGGACGAAGGACGAGCACCGGGTCGGCATGGGGGTCGGCGAGATCTGGCTGGACCCGCAGCGCGAAGCCGTCGCCGTTACCCTGCCCACCACCAACCCGGCGCAGGAGAACAAGACATCCCTGCACGTCTTCGCGCTGTCCCTGCAACCGGCCGCCGTGGGACGGGCGTTGGTCCTGCGGGACGCGCACACGACGAACTCGCTCCTGGAGTCGTCGGGGGCGCAGAGCGTCGAGGCGACCGTCGTCAACGCGGGCTCCGTCGCCGTACTCGCCGCCGACCGGCTGACCGTGAGCGTGGACGTGCCCGGCGCCCGGACCACGGAACCCGCGCGCGTCACCCGGCTGCTGCCCGGCGAACAGGCCCGGGTACGCGTCGGCATCCGCAACCGCGCCGGGGTGCGCCCCGGCACCGTCCAGAGCGGCCGGGTCCTCGCCACCGGGCGCGGCGCCACGGCCGCGACCAGCAGTCGCGACCTCACCCTGGGCGTCCCCGACTATCTGCCCACCGACGACTCGCTCGCCGGCCACCAGGCGCCGTACTGGTTCCACGCCGCGAAGTTCGGCATCTTCATCCACTGGGGCCTGTACTCGGTGCCCGCCTGGTCGCCGGTCGGCAAGCAGTACGCCGAGTGGTACTGGAACCACCTCCAGAGCCCCGACAACGAGGTGTACGCGTACCACGAGCAGAAGTACGGGCGGGACTTCGCGTACGACGACTTCATCCCGATGTTCCGCGCGGAGCGGTTCGACCCGCGCGCGTGGGTGGAGCTGTTCCGGGACGCGGGCGCGCAGTACCACGTCCTGACGTCGAAGCACCATGAGGGCTTCGCGCTGTGGGACACCAAGGTCTCCGACCGCAACTCCGTGAAGATGGGCCCCAAACGGGACCTGATCAAGGAACTCTTCGACGCGTCCAAGCGGTACACGCCCGAGCTGCACCGCGGTCTGTACTTCTCGATGCCCGAGTGGTTCAACCCGGACAACCCGTGGATGGGCCACGCGCCGCGCAACCCGTACACGCAGGCACCGGTCCCGTACACCGGCTACACCGCGGGCAAGGACTATGTGAAGGACTACCAGGCCCCGCAGATGCGGGAGTTGATCCACGGCTACGACCCGCAGGTCATCTGGTGCGACATCGGCGGCGTCAACGACAGCCGGAACGTCATCGCCGAGTACTTCAACCACGGCAAGAACCGCCCCCAGCCGTACGAGGTCGCCGTCAACAACCGCTCAGGGATCCCGTTCCACGACTTCACGACGCCCGAGTACACGACGTACGAGAACACGGTCGTCGCGAAGTGGGAGTCCAGCCGTGGTCTGGACCCGTTCAGCTACGGCTACAACCAGGCGACGCCCGACGACCGTTACATGACCACCGAGGAGGTCGTGCACAGCCTCGTCGACATCGTCAGCAAGAACGGCAACTTCCTGCTCGACATCGGCCCCCGCGCGGACGGCACGATCCCCGAGATCATGCAGACCCGGCTACGGGAGACGGGGGAGTGGCTGAAGGTCAACGGCGAGGCGATCTACGACACCACGTACTGGTCGCGGATGGCGCAGCTCGGCCAGGACCTGCGGTTCACGGTCCGGCAGAACCGCGCCTTCTACATCCACTCCCTGGCGGCGCCCGGCGCGAAGCTCACCGTCGAGGCACCGGTACCGATCCGCTCCGGTGACAAGGTCACGCTGCTCGGGTACCGGCGTCCGCTGACCTGGACGGTCCGGGGCGGTGCGCTCGTCATCGACGTCCCGGAGGCGGCGCGCAGGTCGGGGAAGCATGTGTGGGTGTTCAAGGTGGACTGGCAGTAGGGATCCGCCGAGCTGTCATCTATGACAGACCGTCAAAGTGCGGGCCCGGTACGCGTGTTCACGCGGGTGCCGGGCCCGTGCTCTCCCGTTCGATCAGGGTGGGCACCGGCACCTGTACGGTCCCCGCCGGGCCGCCGTCCAGGAGAGCCAGGAGTTCCCGCGCGGCTGTCCGTCCGAAGGACACCGTGTCGCGGGAGAGCGCCGACAGCCATGGCTTGACCATGCGGCACAGCGCCGAGTCCTCCCACGCCACGATCGACACATCACCCGGCACCGAGAAGCCGAGCCCGACGGCGGCGGCGACCCCGGCCACGGCCATCACATCGTTGTCGTAGACGAGCGCGGTCGGCGGCCGGCCCGCCCCGAGGACCCCTCGGGTGACCGCCGCGCCCTCCGCGTCCGAGTAGTCCGTGGGCACCGAGCGGACCTCGGCGAGCCCACGCCGCTCGGCCTCCGCGCGCAGCGCCCGCATCCGGCGCTCGGTGTGCGCGAGGCCCGGCAGGCCCGCGATGTGCACGATCCGCCGGTGCCCCAGCGCGTACAGCCGGTCCACCACGGCGACCATCGCGCCCGCGTCGTCCGCCCACACCGTGGACAGGCCCGGATGGTCCGTGTCCGGCACACCGCCGATCACCACGGCGGGCAGGCCGAGTTCGTCGAGGAGCGCGGGCCGGGGGTCGTCGGTGCGCGGGTCGACCACCAGGACACCGTCCACCCGGTGCTCGGCCCACCACCGCCGGTACACCGCGCACTCCGCGTCCACGTCCTCCACCACCTGGAACAGCAGCCCGAGGTGACGCTCCGCCAGGACTTCCTGGACGCCGGAGATGAGCTGGAGGAAGAACGAGTCCACGCCGAGGGTGTCGGCGGGCCGGGCCACCACCAGACCGACCGTCGCCGAGCCCTCTCCGGACAGGGCGCGCGCGGCGGTGCTGGGCCGCCAGCCCAACTGCTCGGCGACCCGGCGCACCCGGTCGCGGGTGATCTCGGAGACCCCGGGCCGGTCGTTGAGCGCGAAGGACACCGCGCTCTCCGAAACCCCGGCGCGGCGCGCGATGTCCTTCATCGTCGGCCGGCGCGCGGGAGACCTCTTGCCTTGCACTCGTGCCCCCTCTGGCTGCCGTGCCGGCTTCCGCCGTGCTGGTTCACCGCACCTTGCCCCGCTCGGACTAATGCGCTTGAGCAGTCACACTCTAAAGCGCATTAGTCCGGAACCGCAAGAGGCGATTTCAACCTTCTGACCTGGGTCTTTGCTGGACGGGTGCATTTATTTGCGGTGAATCCATTGACTTTTCATCCGGCCGCGCTGCAAGGTCGGCCTCGGCATGATTCGCCACCGCAGCAAAGGAGCCTCATCACCGTGCGCATCTCACGCAGGGCAGTCGCCGCTGCCGCCGCTCTCGCCGTCCTCCTGCCGCTGAGCGCCTGTGGCTCCGGGGACGGAAGCGGTGGTTCGACGGACGCGTCGGGGAAGATCGAGGGTGACATCACCTTCCAGACCTGGAACCTCCGCGCCAACTTCAAGCCGTACTTCGAGGGCCTGATCGCCGACTTCGAGGAGAAGTACCCCGGCACCAAGGTCAAGTGGGTCGACCAGCCAGGGGAGGGCTACGCCGACAAGATCAGCGCGGATGCCGCCGGCGGGACGCTGCCCGATGTCGTCAATGTCTCGCCGGACCTCGTCGCCCCGCTCGCCAAGGCCGGACTCGCCCTCGACCTCGACAAGTCGGCGGCCAAGTTCCGCGACGAGTATCTGCCGGGCGCCTGGGCCGGGCACCAGATACCGGGCATGAAGGGCACGTACGCCTTCCCCTGGTACCTCAACACCGGGCCCCTCTTCTACAACAAGCGCCTGTTCGAGCAGGCCGGACTCGACGCGTCGAAGCCCCCGAAGACGTACGACGAAGTCTTCGCCAGCGGGCTTCAGTTGGCGCAGAAGTCCCAGGGCAAGGTCGCCACCCTCGCCAACGTCCCCACCGTCGAGGACTTCGGCCGCTACGGCGTGCCCCTGATGAACCAGGAGGGCACCGGCTTCACCTTCAACGACGCGAAGGGAGTCGAACTCCTCACCCACTACAAGGAGTTGTACGACGCCAAGGCGCTCGACCCGCAGGCGCTCACCGCGACCCCCGAGTCCGCCGGGAAGAAGTTCCTCACCGAGGCCGTCGCCATGAACCCGGGCAGCGCCCTCGACCTCGACAAGTTCAAGAAGGACGCGCCGAACCTCTACAAGAACATCGGGATCACCGACCAGATCACCAGCACCGGCAAGGTCAACATGTATGTGATGGGCGTGATGGTCAACGCGAACACCAAGCGGACGCCCGCCGCCGTCGCCTTCGCGCACTGGGTCACCGACGCGCGTCACCAGATGGAGTTCGCCAAGCAGGTCGCGATCTTCCCGAGCACCCAAGGGTCCCTGGACGACCCGTACTTCACCAAGCAGGACGGCACGGACGAGACCCGGGTCAGGGTCGCCGCCGCCGAGTCCCTGAAGACCGCCGAGAACTACACGCCCGTCCTGTTCAGCGAGCAGATGAAGGTCGAGCTGCGTAACGCCGTCGCGCGGGCGCTCCAGGGCAAGGAGAGCCCCAAGGAAGCGCTCGACAACGCTGTCAAGGCGTGCGACCGGCTGCTTCAGCAGAGCTGAGACCCCGTCATGAAAAGCCCTGCCCCCGCCCCCGCGCGGACCGCCGTCCCCGGCGCCGCGCGGGCCCCGAGACCCGCGTCGCGGCGTGCCTCACGCGTACGGCGTCAACTGCCCACCAGCCCCTGGCTGTTCGCGGCACCGGGCATGCTGATCGTCGGCGTGTTCATCCTGTACCCGTTCGTCTCCACCGTGGTGAACTCCTTCACCGATCGAAGGACCCTGGTCCCCGGTGAGTGGGTCGGCCTGGCCAACTTCCGTGAACTGCTGCACGACGACATGTTCTGGATCGGCCTGCGCAACAGCGCGCTGTACGTCGTCGGGGTCGTCCCGGCCCTTGTCCTGCTGCCGCTGCTCCTTGCCCTCCTGGTGCAGAAGAACATCCCCGGCATCACGTTCTTCCGGTCCGCCTTCTACACCCCCGTCGTCGCCTCGATCGTCGTGGTCGGGCTGATCTGGGTGTGGCTGCTCGACGAACGCGGGCTGGTGAACTCCCTCCTGGAGACCGTCGGCGTCGGCCGGGTCGGCTTCCTCAGCGACCAGTGGCTGCTCCTGCTGAGCGCCATGGCCGTCACCGTCTGGAAGGGGCTCGGCTACTACATGATCATTTACCTGGCCGCGCTCGCCAATGTGCCGCGCGAACTGCACGAGGCGGCGGCGGTGGACGGCGCGGGCGCGATCCGCCGCTTCCTCACCGTCACCGTCCCGGCGGTCCGCTCCACGATGGTCCTGGTGGGGGCGCTCTCCTCGGTCGCCGCGTTCAAGGTGTTCTCCGAGGTGTATCTGATGGCCGGACCCGCCGGCGGGCCCGCGGGCGAGGACACGACGCTGGTGATGCTCGTCCAGCGCACCGGCACAGGGCTGACCGGACGGGTCGGCTACGCCTCCGCGATCTCCGTCGTCGTCTTCGTCGTCACCGTCGTGCTGATGCTGCTCGTCCTGCGTGCCGACCGGAAGGAGGACGCGTGACCACGACGACGCCCGAAGACCACGGGAGGCCGCGCGTCCGGGGGACACAGGGGACCCGGAAGAGCCGGAGCCCGTCCGCCGCACCCCGGCGCCGCGTGTCCCGGCTCACCGACGAGAACGGCCGGCGCGTGCCCGGCTGGGAACTCGCCCTGCGCTACGCCGTGTTGCTCGCCGTCCTGGCGCTCACCGTCGGACCCTTCCTCTGGCAGCTGTCCACCTCGCTGAAGGGCCCGCACGAGGACATCTTCAGTTCCCCGCCGAAGTTCCTGCCCGGCTCGCCGACCCTGCACAACTACGAGCGCGTCGCCGAGACGATCCCCGTCTGGGACTACGCCTTCAACTCGCTGAAGGTCGCGACCGCCAATGTCGTCACCAACTGTGTCGGCGCCTCGCTCGCCGGATACGCGCTCGCCCGGCTCCGCTACCGGGGCCGCCGCGCCGCCACGCTGGTCTTCGTCCTGGCGATGCTGGTGCCCACCGAGAGCATCATCATCGCCCAGTTCACGACGATGCGGGACCTCGGTCTGAACAACACCCTCGTCGGTGTCGTCCTGCCCGCCTGTGTCGCCTCCATGAACGTACTGCTGATGCGCAACGCCTTCCTCAATCTGCCCTACGAGGTCGAGGAAGCCGCGTACGTCGACGGCGCCAACGCCTGGCAGCGGTTCCTGCGGATCGCGCTGCCGTCCGTGAAGGGCACCCTCGCCGTCGTCGCGATCTTCGCGTTCATGGGTGCGTGGGACGACTTCCTGTGGCCGCTGATCGTGCTGAGCGACCCGGGGAACTTCACCCTGACCATCGGGCTCAACTATCTGCACGGCACCTTCGCCAACGACGAACGGCTCGTCGCCGCGGGCACCATCATCGCCGTGGCCCCACTGATCGCCCTCTTCGCCTGCCTCCAGCGGTACTTCTTCCGCGGGGTCGGCGAGGGCGCCGTCAAGGGCTGACCCGTACCTCCGTACCTCCGTACCTTCCGAACCACAGGATCCGCATGCCTTCTGTCGTGCGCTTCGGCGCCAACTACACCCCCAGCCAAGGGTGGTTCCACCACTGGCTCGACTTCGACCTCGACGCGGTGCGCGCCGACCTCGACTCGATCGCGGGCCTCGGCCTCGACCACGTCCGGGTGTTCCCGATCTGGCCGTACTTCCAGCCCAACCGGACGCTCATCCGGCCGCGCGCCGTCGAGCAGTTGGTGCAGCTCGCCGACGCCGCCGCCGAACGCGGTCTGGACGTCAACGTCGACGGTCTGCAAGGCCATTTGTCGAGCTTCGACTTCCTGCCCGCGTGGACCCGGACCTGGCACCGGCGCAATCTCTTCACCGACCCCGATGTGGTCGACGGGCAGGCCGCGTATCTGCGGACCCTCGCATCGGCGCTCGCCGACCGGCCCAACTTCATCGGGATGACCCTCGGCAACGAGGTCAACCAGTTCGCCTCGGGCCCGCACCCCGACCCGGACCGCATCACGCCCGCACAGGCCGGGAGTTGGCTGACCCGGCTGCTCGACGCGTGCGAGGAGGGCGCCCCCGGGAAGCTGCATCTGCACGCCGAGTACGACGCCGCCTGGTACCAGGACGACCAGCCGTTCACCCCGGCGCAGGCCGCCCGGCTCGGCGCGGTCACGGCCGTGCACTCCTGGGTGTTCAACGGCACGGCCCAGCGGTACGGGCGTACCGGCACGGCTACCGAGCACCACGCCGCGTACCTCGTGGAACTCGCCAAGGCGTGGGCGCTCGACCCGCACCGGCCCGTGTGGTTGCAGGAGGTCGGCGCACCGGCGCCGTTGATCCCCGCCGAGCACGCCGCCGACTTCACCGAGGCGACCGTCACCAACGCCCTGGACTGCCAGGACCTCTGGGGCGTCACCTGGTGGTGCTCCCACGACGTGTCCCGCTCGCTCGCCGACTTCCCCGCACTGGAGTACAGCCTCGGCCTGCTCACCGACGACCGACGGCGCAAGCCGGCCGGTGAGGCCGTCGCACGGATCGCCGACGCCTGGCGCGGCCGGGAGCACACACCCGCGCCCCGGACCCTCGCCCTCGTGGTCGACGCGGGGGACGAGCCAGGGGCGGACGGCGGTGCGGGTGTGCCGGTGCGCCGGTCGGTGTGCGCGCCCGGCGGCGCCGTGTTCGAGGCGTTCGCCCGGCTCACCGCCGACGGGGCCCGGCCCACCACCGTCCTGGCGAGCCGCAGCGAGGACCGCGCGCATCTCGCGTCACGCGGCATCACCGAGGTGGTCACACCCGACCAGGTGATCATTGACCAGGTGAGCCCATGACGATGACGACCGCTGCCCGCACCCGGTAACCACCCGCCCCGGTAACCACCCGCACCCGACTCCCACGGAGCACCCTCATGCATGACGACCGCACCCTGGTCGAAGCCCGGCTCAAGCGCGTGCTCGACGAGCGCATCCGGCCCGCCGTGTACCCCGAGTCCGTACCCCTGGACATCGCGATCTGGCACGCGCCCGGCGAACCGGTCCCCGTCGCCGAAGGGCTCGCCGCCGATCCGTCACCGATCGCGGTCGGCGATCGCTGGGGCGCTCCGTGGGGCACCAGTTGGTTCCGGGTGACGGGGACGGTGCCGGACGCTTGGGCCGGGCGGACCGTGGAGGCGCTGCTCGACCTCGGATTCGACGAGAACATGCCCGGCTTCCAGTGCGAGGGCCTGGTGTACAGGGCCGACGGCAGCCCGGTGAAGGGCCTCAACCCCCGCAACCAGTGGGTGCGGATCGGCGCGCCCGTCGAGGGTGGCGAAGAGGTGCGGCTGCACATCGAGGCCGCGTCCAACCCGGTCATCCTCGACTACCACCCCTTCCTGCCCACGCGGTTGGGCGACAAGGAGACCGCGGGCAGCGAGCCGCAGTACACCCTGGAGCGGATGGACCTCGCCGTCTTCGACGAGACGGTGTGGCAGCTCGTCGTCGATCTGGAGGTGCTCGGCGAGCTGATGGCGGAACTCCCCGTCGAATCGGCGCGCCGCTGGGACATCCTGCGGGCCGTCGAGAAGGCGCTCGACGCGGTCGACCTCCAGGACGTGAACGGCACGGCAGCCGCCGCCCGCGCCCGCCTCGAACCCGTACTCGCCGAGCCCGCCGCCGCCTCCGCGCACCGGATCAGCGCCGTGGGGCACGCGCACATCGACTCGGCGTGGCTGTGGCCGCTGCGCGAGACCGTGCGGAAGGTGGCGCGGACCACGTCGAACATGACCGCGCTCCTGGAGGACGAGCCGGACTTCGTGTTCGCCATGTCGCAGGCCCAGCAGTGGGCGTGGGTCAAGGAGCACCGGCCCGAGGTGTGGGCGAAGGTGAAGAAGGCCGTCGCGGACGGGCGGTTCGTGCCCGCGGGCGGTATGTGGGTCGAGTCCGACACGAACATGCCGGGCTCGGAGGCGATGGCCCGTCAGTTCACGCACGGCAAACGGTTCTTCATCGACGAGTTCGGTGTCGACAACCAGGAGGCGTGGCTCCCGGACACCTTCGGGTTCGCCGCCGGTCTGCCGCAGATTATCAAGGCGGCCGGCGCCAAGTGGCTGCTCACGCAGAAGATCTCGTGGTCCCAGACCAACAAGTTCCCGCATCACACGTTCCGTTGGGAGGGTATCGACGGCACCCGGATCTTCACGCACTTCCCGCCCGTCGACACCTACAACTGCTCCATGAAGGGCAGCGAGATCGCGCACGCGGCCCGTAACTTCAAGGACAAGGGCGTCGCCCGGCACTCGCTCGCGCCGACCGGGTGGGGCGACGGCGGTGGCGGCACCACCCGGGAGATGATCGCCAAGGCCGCCCGGATGCGGAACCTGGAGGGCGCGGCGACCGTCGCCTGGGAGACACCCGAGGCGTTCTTCCGCAAGGCCGAGGCCGAGTACCCGGAGCCGCCGGTCTGGGTCGGCGAACTGTATCTGGAACTGCACCGCGCCACGCTCACCAGCCAGGCCAGGACCAAGCAGGGCAACCGCCGCAGCGAACACCTGCTGCGCGAGGCCGAACTGTGGGCGGCCACCGCCACCGTACGCAGCGGACTCCCTTATCCCTACGAGGAGTTGGACCGGATCTGGAAGACGGTGCTGCTGCACCAGTTCCACGACATCCTGCCCGGCTCGTCCATCGCCTGGGTGCACCGCGAGGCCGAGCGGACGTACGCTGCCGTCGCCGACGAGCTGAACGGGATCATCTCCCGGGCGCATCGGGCCCTCGCCCCGGACGGCGGTCTCGTCTTCAACTCGGCGCCGCACACGTGGGACGGGATCCCGGCCGGTGGCGCCGGGGAGCGGGCCGTGACCGGGGGTACCGCGCTCGCGCCGTGCGTCGGCGGCGGCTTCGTCCTCGACAACGGGCTGCTGCGGGTCACCGTCGACGCCAACGGCCTCGTGGTCTCCGCGTACGACATCGCCGCCGAGCGTGAGACCGTGGCTCCCGGGCGGGCCGCCAACCTGCTCCAGATCCACCCCGACTTCCCGAACATGTGGGACGCGTGGGACGTGGACGAGTTCTACCGCAACACCGTGACGGATCTCGTGAACGCCGACGAGGTCACCGCGGGTGAGGGTGCGTCGGTCCGTGTCGTCCGTAGCTTCGGGGCGTCGAAGGTCACCCAGATCCTCTCCCTGGAGCCCGGCGAGCAGCGGCTCGACATCGCGACCGAGGTCGACTGGCACGAGACGGAGAAGTTCCTCAAGCTCGCCTTCCCCCTGGACCTGCACGCCGAACGGTACGCGTCCGAGACCCAGTTCGGGCACTTCTACCGGCCCACCCACACCAACACCAGTTGGGAGGCCGCCAAGTTCGAGGCGTGCAACCACCGCTTCGTACATCTGGCGGAGCCCGACTGGGGAGTCGCCCTCGTCAACGACTCCACGTACGGTCACGACGTCACCCGCACGGTCCGCGCCGAGGACTCCGGGACGACCACCACGGTGCGTGCCTCGCTGCTGCGGGCGCCGCGCTTCCCGGACCCGGAGACCGACCAGGGTATGCACCGGTTCCGGCACGCGCTGGTGCCGGGTGCCTCGATCGGGGACGCGGTGCGTGAGGGCTACCGGGTCAACCTGCCCCGGCGGACCGCGCCCGGCCGGGGTGGTGCCGCGGTCGCCCCACTGGTGACCGTGGACAACGACGCCGTCGTGGTCACCGCCGTCAAGCTGGCCGACGACGGTAGCGGTGATGTCGTCGTCCGCTTCCACGAGTCCCGGGGCGGCCGGGCCCGCGCGACCCTCACCCCCGGGTTCCCGTCGGCCGGCGTCACCGTCACGGACCTGCTGGAACGCCCGCTCGCCGACGCCACCGCACCGGCACGCGACGGCGACGCGCTCACCGTGACGCTGCGGCCGTTCGAGCTGATGACCCTGCGCCTGACACCCTCGCCCACGACCCGGTGACCCACGTGTTCACGGCCCCCAAGTCCCGTACCCGGCGGGGGCCGTGAGCACGCCGCTCGCCCATACGGCAGGCGACCGCCCATACGGCAGCCGACCGCCCGTACGGCAGCCGCGCGCACGGTCCGGTCTACGGATCGAGCTGTGCGTCGAGCTGCGATCTCAGCCACTCCTCGACCTCACCGACGTGCGCCGCCGCCGCGGCCCGCGCCGCCTCGGGGTCCCGCGCCACCAGCGCCCGGTGGATACGGGCGTGCTCGCGGCGCGTCCGCTCGAAGGCACCCTCCTCCTGGTAGCCGCGCCAGACACGGGCCCGGAACGTGCGGGACGACAGGCCCTCCAGGATCGCCGCCATCGTGTCGTTGCCCGCCGAACCGACGATCACGCGATGGAACGCGAGGTCGTGCGACAGGATCTCCTCCGGGTCGTCGGTGGCGTTCATCGCCTCCAGATGCTTCTCGACATCGGCCAGTTCGCCCGCCGATATCCGGGCCGCCGCCAGCGCGGTCGCCGTGGACTCCAGGACCCGCCGCACCTCCAGGAGTTCCACCAGACGCGGCCCGCGCGACAGATCGGCGACCACGCCGAAGGTCTCCAGGAGGTCACCGGCCTCCAACTGTGTGACGTAGATCCCGGAGCCGTGCCGTGCCTCCAGGACCCCGAGGACGGTCAGGGCCCGGATCGCCTCCCGCATCGAACTGCGTGAGATACCGAGCTGCGCCGCGAGGTCACGCTCGGTCGGCAGCCGCGCCCCGGGTTCCAGCCGGCCCTCGGCGATCATGCCCTTGATCTCCTCGATGGCCCGCTGTGTCACGGTGCCCTTCTGCGGGGCGGTCTCGTCCACGCCACTCCTTCCGTAGGCCGTCCCGGCGGGCCGGGCGAGCGTCCCGGCAGGCCGGGTGTGCCGCAGTCTAACCAGCGATGTGGTCGGACCACTATGGCTGAAACAACGAAGAATCTGGCGCCCAGGGGTGTTGCGAGGGTCAAGTGGTCTGATAAATATTCGTCCCGGCCGTGGTTGTGGGACACCCGGTCGCGTTCCACCCCAGTGCTCGACACAGCTTTTGAACACAGTTCTCGACCACAGGTCTCGAACCCCTCGATGAGGAGCCGTCAGATGGCCGGCAGGACAGTGCGGAACAGCGGGAGAATCACGCCACGGGCGATCCGTGCGACGGCGGTGGCCGCTTGCGCGGCCCTCGCGCTCACGGCGTGCGGCAGCACGAAGGACTCAGCAGGCTCCGGGAACGACGCCGGCGACGGCAAGGGCAACGGCAAGGTCGGGGTCATCCTGCCCCTGCTGACCTCGCCGTTCTGGCAGTCCTACAACGACTACGTGCCGAAGATGGCCGAGTCCGAGAAGGTCGACGCGCTCAAGACGGTCAACTCCAACAGTGACCCGTCCCAGCAGATCACCGACATCAACAACCAGCTCAACCAGGGCGTCCAGGGCCTGGTCGTGGCCCCCCTCGACAGCGCCGCGATCTCCGCCGGACTCGACCAGGCCGAGCGCAAGGGCGTCCCCGTCGTCGCCGTGGACGTCGCCCCCGAGAAGGGCAAGGTCGCGATGGTGGTGCGCGCCAACAACGTCGCGTACGGCGAGCAGGCGTGCGAGTTCCTGGGGGACCAGGTCAAGACCGGCAAGGTCGTCCAGATCATGGGTGATCTGGCGTCCGTCAACGGCCGTGACCGCTCCGAGGCGTTCCGCACCTGTGTGAAGGAGAAGTACCCCGACCTCAAGGTCCTGGAGATCCCCGCCAAGTGGGAGTCCGACACGGCGGCCTCCAAGCTGGACACCCTCCTCAACTCCAACCCCGACATCAAGGGCATCTACATGCAGGCGGGCGGCGTCTACCTCGCGCCCACCCTCCAGACCCTCAAGTCCAAGGGCATGCTGAAGAAGGCGGGCGAGAAGGGCCACATCAGCATCGTCTCGAACGACGGCATCCCGCAGGAGTTCGACGCCATCCGCAAGGGCGAGATCGACGCCACCGTCTCGCAGCCCGCCGACGCCTACGCCAAGTACGGCATGTACTACATCAAGGCCGCGATGCAGGGGAAGACGTTCAAGCCCGGCCCGACGGACCACGACTCGGTGATCGTCAAGCTGCCCAACGGCCTGCTTGAGGACCAGCTCCCGGCACCCCTGGTCACCAAGGACAACGTCGACGACCCCAAGCTCTGGGGCAACACGGTCAAATGAGCCGGCCCACGAACGTACGACCGCTGGTCGAGGCGACCGGCATCGTCAAGCGGTACGGACCCACCGTCGCCCTCCAGGACGGCCGCCTCACCGTCCTGGAGGGTGAGTCCCACGCCCTCGTCGGCCGCAACGGCGCCGGGAAGTCCACCCTGGTCACCGTGCTCACCGGGCTCCAGGCCCCGGACGCGGGCACGGTCCACTTCGACGGCGAACCGGCACCGCCGCTCGCCGACCGTGACGCCTGGCGCCGCAAGGTCGCCTGCGTCTACCAGAAGCCCACCGTCGTCCCCGAACTCACCGTCGCCGAGAACCTGTTCATCAACCGTCAGCCCACCGGCCGCGGCGGCCTCATCAGTTGGCGCCGCCTGCGCGCCGAGGCCGCCGAGGTCCTTCAGACCTGGGACGTCCATGTCGACCCCGAGGCACGCACCGCGGACCTCAAGGTCGAGGACCGCCAAATGGTCGAGATCGCACGGGCGTTGAGCTTCGGCGCCCGGTTCATCGTCCTCGACGAACCGACCGCGCAGCTCGACAACAAGGAGATCGGCCGGCTGTTCACCCGGATGCGGGCGCTCCAGGATTCCGGCGTCACGTTCCTGTTCATCTCGCACCACCTCCAGGAGGTGTACGAGGTGTGCCAGACCGTCACCGTGCTGCGCGACGCCCGCTGGATCACCACGGCACCGGTCGCCGAACTGCCGCGCGGCGCACTCATCGAGGCCATGGCGGGGGAGACCGTCACCGAACAGTCCACGGTACGCACCGCCGTGCCCGCCGACGCACCGGTCATGCTCTCCGTCGAAGGGCTCGCCGGTGACGCGTACGCCCCTGTGGACCTGACCGTCCGCGGCGGTGAGGTCGTCGGGCTCGCCGGCACCAGCGGCAGCGGCAAGATCGAACTCGCCGAGACCCTCGCGGGCCTGCGCACCCCGGTGTCCGGCACCGCCCGAATCGCCGGGGACCCCCTGCCCTTCGGGGACGTCCAGGCCGCGTTGCGCGCCGGGGTCGGCTGTGTGCCGCGCGACCGGCACGAACAGGGACTCGTCCCCGGCATGACCATCGGCGACAACACCACCATGAGCGTCCTGGGCCGCCTCGGGCGCTACGGCTTCATCGGCACCGACCGCAAAAGGAGCTTCGCCCGCGAGCTGATCCAGCGCCTCGACATCCACGCCGAGGGTCCCCACCAGCCCGTGTCCGACCTGTCAGGCGGCAACGCCCAGAAGGTCGTCATGGCCCGCGCCCTGGCATCGGACCCCCGACTGCTCGTCCTCATCAACCCCACCGCGGGCGTCGACGTTAAGTCGAAGGAGTCCCTGCTGCGCCGCATGGACAGCGCCCGCGACGACGGCACCGCCGTCCTCGTCGTCTCCGACGAACTCGACGACCTGCGGCGCTGCGACCGCGTCCTGGTCCTCTTCCACGGCGAGGTCGTCGCCGAGCACGCGGCGGGCTGGCACGACCACGAACTCATCGCGTCGATCGAGGGCGTCGAAAGCGCCGAAGCGACCCAGGGAACCGAAGGAGTTGACCTCCATGGCTGACATGGCTGACACGAAGGCCCCGTCGGCCTCCACCCCCGCACCCCTCGCCGCGCAAGGCGGGGGCCGGCCCGCCGGCAAGTCCGTCCTGCTGCGTCGGGCCCGCGAACTCGCCCTGGTGCCGGCGCTGTTGCTGCTGATGGTGCTAGGCGCCGTCGTCAACGACTCGTTCCTCACCGAGCGGAACCTGATCTCCATCCTCGGCGCGTCCGCCGCGCTCGCCATGGTCGTGCTCGCCGAGTCCCTGGTCCTCATCACCGGCAAGTTCGATCTGTCCCTCGAATCCGTCGTCGGCATCGCTCCGGCCGTCGGCGCCCTGCTAGTACTGCCGGCGGTGCAGGCCGGATTCGGCACCGAACTGCCCGTCGCGGTCGGCCTGCTCGCGATCCTCGCCGTCGGCGCGGCGATCGGTGCCTTCAACGGCATCCTCGTGGTCAAGTTCAAGCTGAACGCGTTCATCGTGACCCTGGCCATGCTGATCATCCTGCGCGGTGTCCTCGTCGGCGCCACCAAGGGCAAGACCCTCTTCGACATGCCCGAGCCCTTCTACACCCTCGCCACCTCCACCTTCCTCTCGGTCCCGCTCTCCGTCTGGGTGGCCGCGGCGGCCTTCGGCATCGCGGGACTGGTCCTCAAGTACCACCGCTGGGGACGCGCCCTGTACGCGATCGGCGGCAACGCGGACGCCGCGCGCGCCGCGGGGATCCGGGTCGAGCGCGTCATGCTCGGCGTGTTCATCGTGGCCGGCACGCTCGCCGCCGTCGGTGGCCTCATGCAGACCGGCTACGTCGGCGCCATCAACGCCAACCAGGGCCAGAACATGATCTTCACCGTGTTCGCGGCGGCCGTCATCGGCGGCATCAGCCTCGACGGCGGCAAGGGCACCATGTTCGGCGCCCTGACCGGTGTGCTGCTGCTCGGTGTCGTACAGAACCTGCTCACCTTGGCCCAGGTCCCGTCCTTCTGGATCCAGGCCATCTACGGCGGAATCATCCTCGTCGCCCTGATGATCGCCCGCGTCACCACGGGCCGCGCGCAGGACTAGGGGTAAGCCCCCCGACCACCGCAACTCCAGGAAAGGCCCCTTGTGACCCCATCCGCCACCCCCACCGCCTCCGAAGCCCGGGTCATCGCGGTCGACACCTACGACATCCGGTTCCCGACCTCACGGGAGCTGGACGGTTCCGACGCGATGAACCCGGACCCCGACTACTCCGCCGCCTATGTCGTGCTCCGCACCGACGCGGGCGACGGCCAGGAGGGGCACGGCTTCACCTTCACCATCGGGCGGGGCAACGATGTCCAGGTCGCCGCGATCGACGCCCTGCGCGGCCATGTCGTGGGCCGCCCGGTGGACGAACTCTGCGCCGACCCCGGCTCGCTGGGCCGCGACCTGATCGGGGACAGCCAACTGCGCTGGCTCGGCCCCGAGAAGGGCGTGATGCACATGGCGATCGGCGCCGTCGTGAACGCCGTCTGGGACCTCGCCGCCAAACGCGCGGGCAAGCCCCTGTGGCAGCTCCTCGCGGACGCCGAACCCGCATGGCTGGTGCGCCAGATCGACTTCCGGTACATCACCGACGCGCTCACCCCCGAAGAAGCCCTCGACCTGCTCACCCGGGGCAAGGAGGGCGCCGCCGAACGCTCCGCCGAGCTGCTGCGGCGCGGCTACCCGGCGTACACCACGTCACCGGGCTGGCTCGGCTACAGCGACGAGAAGCTGACCCGGCTCGCCGCGGAGGCGGTCGCGGACGGCTTCACACAGATCAAGCTGAAGGTCGGCGCGGACCTCGCGGACGACGTACGGCGCTGCCGGGTCGCCCGTTCCGTCATCGGACCCGATGTGCGGATGGCGATCGACGCCAACCAGCGGTGGAACGTCGACGAGGCGATCCGCTGGACCAAGGCGCTCGCCGAGTTCGCGCCGTACTGGGTCGAGGAGCCCACCAGCCCCGACGACATCCTCGCCCACGCCGCCATCCGGCGGGCCGTCGCGCCCGTCAAGGTCGCCACCGGTGAACACGTACAGAACCGCATCGTGTTCAAGCAGCTCCTCCAGGCCGGCGCCATCGACGTCCTCCAGATCGACGCGGCCCGCGTCGGCGGCGTCAACGAGAACCTGGCGATCCTCCTGCTCGCCGCGAAGTACCGCGTCCCGGTCTGCCCGCACGCCGGCGGTGTCGGCCTGTGCGAACTCGTCCAGCACCTCTCGATGTTCGACTACGTCGCCCTCACCGGCACCACCGACGACCGCGTCATCGAGTACGTGGACCATCTGCACCAGCACTTCCTCGACCCGGTCGTGATCCGTGACGGTCACTACGCGGCACCGACCGCGCCCGGCTTCTCGGCCACCATGCGCCCGGAGTCCATCGAGGAGTTCACCTTCCCCGGCGGCACCTTCTGGGCCGCCGACCTCGCCCAGCGGAACGGAGCGGCGGCATGAGCCACCCCCACCCCCAGGACTTCGCCGGGCTGTCGGCCCTCGTCACCGGCGGCGCCTCCGGCATCGGTCGCGCCACCGCGGAACTGCTCGCGGCACGCGGCGCCCGGGTCGCCGTACTCGATCTCGACCCGGAACAGGTGGACAAGCCGCTCACCGGATTCCGTGCCGACGTCAGCGACGACGCGTCCGTCCGCGCCGCCGTGGCCGACGCGGTCGCCGCACTCGGCGGCCTGGACGTGCTGGTGAACAACGCGGGCATCGGCGCCCAGGGCACCGTCGAGGACAACGACGACGACCAGTGGCACCGCGTACTCGACGTGAACGTCCTCGGTATCGTCCGCACCACCCGCGCCGCCCTCACCGCCCTGCGCGCGTCGGAGCGGGCGGCGATCGTCAACACCTGCTCCATCGCCGCGACCGCGGGTCTGCCGCAGCGTGCCCTGTACTCCGCGTCCAAGGGTGCCGTCCTGTCCCTCACTCTCGCGATGGCCGCCGACCACGTACGCGAGGGCATCCGCGTGAACTGCGTCAACCCCGGCACCGTGGACACCCCGTGGGTCGGCCGGCTCCTCGACTCGGCGGACGACCCGGACGCCGAACGGGCCGCCCTCGCCGCCCGCCAGCCCACCGGTCGGCTCGTGACGGCCGACGAAGTCGCGGGCGCCATCGCCTACTTGGCGAGCCCGCTGTCCGGTGCCACCACCGGCACCGCGCTCGCCGTCGACGGTGGGATGCAGGGGCTGCGACTGCGTCCCGTGGGACAGTGACCGCCATGCGGACCCGCACCCTGGGTCGCGGCGGCGTCGAGGTGACGGACCTGTCGTTCGGCGCCGCCGGTATCGGCAATCTGTACACGGCCGTCGACGCCGCCCAGGCCGAGGCGGCGATCCGGGCCGCCTGGGACGAGGGCGTCCGGTACTTCGACACCGCCCCGCACTACGGCATCGGCCTCTCCGAACGACGCGTCGGAGCCGCCCTGCGCGACGTGCCCCGCGACCGGTACACCCTCTCCACCAAGGTCGGCCGCCTCCTCGTCCCCACCGATGCCGACGCGGGCACCACCCACGGTGACGACCTGGCGCACGGTTTCGCCGTGCCCGCGACCCACCGCCGCGTATGGGACTTCAGCGCCGACGGAGTCCGCCGCTCCCTGGAGGACAGCCTCACCCGGCTCGGCGTGGACCGCGTGGACGTCGTCTATCTGCACGACCCGGACGACCACGCCGAGCAGGCGTTCCGCGAGGGCTATCCGGCGCTGGAGAAGCTGCGCGCGGAGGGAGTGGTCGGCGCGATCGGCGCCGGGATGAACCAGACCGCGATGCTGACCCGGTTCGTGGTCGACACCGATGTGGACGTGGTGCTCTGCGCGGGCCGCTACACCCTCCTCGACCAGCGCGCCCTGTCCGACCTGCTGCCCCGGGCCGCCGAGCGCGGCACCTCCGTCGTCGTCGGCGGTGTGTTCAACTCGGGCCTTCTGGCCGACCCGCGCCCGGGGGCCACGTACGACTACGCCGCCGCGCCCGGCGAGATCCTGGACCGCGCCTACCGGCTGCGGGACATCGCCGCCCGGCACGGGACCACCCTGCGGGCCGCCGCGCTCGCCTTCCCGCGGGCCCATCCCGCCGTCGCCAGTGTGCTGGTCGGTACCCGGTCCGCCGCCGAAGTCCAGGACACGGCACGGCAGTTCGAGGCCCGGGTACCCGCCGGGTTCTGGCACGAACTGCGCGCGTCCGGACTGCTGCCCGAGCACGCACCCGTACCCACGGAGGAGCCTTCGTGAGAGTCGCCCTGCACACCAAGGTCCGCGCCGACCGCGTCGAGCGGTACGAGGCCGCCCACCGTGAGGTCCCCGCCGAACTCACCGCCGCGATCCGGGCCGCCGGGGCCACTTCCTGGACGATCTGGCGCAGCGGCACGGACCTCTTCCACGTCCTGGAGTGCGAGGACTACGCCCGGCTGCTCGCCGAACTGGAGACGCTGCCTGTCAACGTCGCCTGGCAGGCACGGATGACGGAACTCCTCGACGTCGTCCATGACTACTCGGCCGACGGCGCCGAGGCCGGCCTGCCCGTCGTCTGGGAGCTGTGATGCCACCACCAGCCGTGCCACCGCCAGCCGTGACGCCACCACGGGTCATCGACGCCCACCACCATGTGTGGGACCTGGACGTACGGGACCAGGAGTGGATCACCGGCCCGGCGATGGCACCGATCCGCCGGGCCTTCTCGCTCGCGGACCTGGCACCCGAGGCGCGTGCGGCCGGGGTCGACGCCACGGTTCTGGTGCAGACGGTCACCGTCGCCGAGGAGACCCCGGAGTTCCTGGCCCTCGCGGCGGACAGCGACCTGGTCGCCGGAGTCGTCGGCTGGACCGACCTCACCCGGCCCGATGTCGCCGACACTCTCGCCGCACTGCGTGAACTGCCGGGCGGGCAGCACCTGGTGGGCATTCGGCACCAGGTTCAGGGCGAGCCCGATCCCGAGTGGCTGCTGCGCGACGACGTCCATCGGGGCCTGACCGCCGTCGCCGACGCGGGACTCGTCTACGATCTGCTCGTCCTGCCCCACCAACTCCCCGCCGCCATAAGGGCCGCCGCGTCCCTGCCCGGCCTCACCTTCGTCCTCGACCACGCGGGCAAGCCGCCCGTCGCGGCCGGCGACCTCACCCCCTGGGCCGACCATCTGCGCGCCCTCGCGGCGCTGCCCCACACGGTCTGCAAACTCTCCGGACTGGTCACCGAGGCCGACTGGCACACCTGGACGGTCGAGCGGCTCCGCCCCTACGCGGACACGGTCCTGGACGCCTTCGGCCCCGACCGGGTGATGTTCGGCTCCGACTGGCCGGTGTGCACCCTGGCCGCCACGTACGCCCAAGTCACCGAGACCGCAGGGGAGTTGACGAACGGACTGAGCACCGATGAAAGCGCCCGGGTCTTCGGCGGGACCGCCGCCCGTGTCTACGGCCTCTGAGCCGTGGACTCCAGGCGGGTCGGCGGCAGGAAGTCCCGCACATAGGTCCGCTCCCAGCAGGCCCCGGTCGCCCGCAGCTCCCGCCAGGTCGTGAACCGGTAGCGGTACAGCCGGGCCCGGACATACACCGGCGGCGCGTCCGGCGGGAAGGGTGAGCGGTGCAGCAGCCGCAGGGTGTCCCGGTCGTTCTCCAGGAGCCGTTCCACCAGCGGACCGAACCAGGACCTGGCATAGGCGGGCGAGAGCGCCGCGAACCACATCATCCAGTCGAGCCGCAGATGGTACGGAGCGAACTGCCGGGGCCACCGCCGTACGTCACCGGGCTTGCCCTTGAACTCGTAAGGGCGCCAGTTCCCGTCCGCCCGTGCCACCGGGTCCGCCGTGCCCTCGACGACGATCTCCTGACGGATCCGGCTGACGCTGCCGAACGCGCCGTAGGCGTTGACGAGGTGCAGCGGGTCGAAGGAGTAGTTCATCAACTGGCGGCGCGCGAGCAGATTGCGCGCCGGACGGTAACTCAGCGTCACGATCAGCGCGGTCACGGCCAGGACGACGATCTCGTACCAGAGGGGGGCCGGCGGCAGTGTGCGGGCGCCGATGAACGGCGAGAAGTCCAGGGCGGACAGGGCCAGCGCGATCGTCGTCCAGTTCAGCCAGGAGAAGTTTCCCGACAGGACCAGCCACAACTGGGTGAGGATCATCAGGCCCGCCGCGCCGGACGCGATCGGCTGCGGGGTGAACAGCAGCAGGGGTACGACCAGTTGCGTGACATGGTTCGCCGCCACCTCCGCCCGGTGCAGCGGCTTCGGCAGCCGGTGGAAGAACCAGCTCAGCGGCCCCGGCATCGGCTGGGTCTCGTGGTGGAAGTACAGACAGGTCAGCTTGCGCCAGCAGGTGTCGCCGCGCATCTTGATCAGCCCGGCGCCGAACTCGACCCGGAACAGCACCCAGCGCAGCAGGAACAGCACCAGGACCGGCGGCGCCACCTTGTCGTTGCCGAGGAACACCGCGAGGAAACCCGTCTCCAGGAGCAGGGACTCCCAGCCGAAGCCGTACCAGGTCTGGCCGACGTTCACGATCGACAGGTACAGCACCCACGGCGCCGCCCACAGCAGCATCGCGCCCCACAGCGGCAGCAGCCCGTCCACACCCGCGAGCAGCGCCACCGCCACCGCGCAGCCCGCCCACGCCCAGAGCGCGAAGAACCGGTCCGAGTAGTGGAGTTGGAACACGCTCGGCGCCCGCAGGGCCGGAGTACGGGCCACATACCGGGGCACCGGCAGCATCCCGCGCTCCCCGATCAGCGCCCGGAACTGGAGCGCGGCGCCCAGGAACGCGACGAGGTACACCGCCGCGAGCGTCCGCTGGAACAGCAGTCGGGCGAGCCAGTAGTCGGGTGCCGTGAACCACTCCACACCCCCATTGTGATCCACACCCGCCCGATGACGGTCCGTGACTCCACTCGGTGACTCCACTCGGCCCCGGACAACTCGAAGAATCGGGCAAGGGGTGACAAAGTGGCCCCATGGTTGATCGGGGTGCGAGTGACCAGTCACTCCCGGACGACTGGCCCGCTCACCCGGCACCGATCCTGGCGCTCAACCGCATGGGCAGTTGGGACTGGGACCTCGACAGCGGCGCCATGCACATGGACGCCATGGCGCACGAACTGTTCGACGTGCTCCCGCACGAGTTCGACGGCCGCCCCGCCACCCTGTCCACGCGGGTCGCGCCAGGTGACGCGCACCGCCTCGACGCCCACGTCGCCCAGGCGCTGAAGAGCGGCGGCGTGCTCTACGGCGCCTACTTCCGGGTCCGCCGCCGCGACGGCACCCTGCGCTGGACCCGCACCCAGGCGTACATCAGCCGCGACGGCACCGGCAGGCCCCGCCGTATCGTCGGGATCGTCCGCGACGCCACCCACGAGCTGAACGACAGCACGGCCCGCCGGGAGCGCGGCGGGCAGGACTCGGCGCGGCGGCGCATGACCAGCGTCGTCCAGGTCGCCACGGCCGCGCTCGCCCACGCCAGGACCGTCAAGGAGGTCATCGACGTCCTCAAGGACACCCAGGGCCTCACCCACCTCGGCGCGACCAGCCTGGTCATGGGCCTGGTCGAGGCCGGACGGATCAAGCTCGTCGCCGAGGGCCCGGCCGGCAGCTTCGTCCCGGGCACCCGGGTGACCCGGATCGACGAGCCGTACCCCATGGGCGAGGTCGTACGGACCCTGGCGCCCCGGTTCATCGAGTCGCCGGAGGACTTCTCCGAGTCGTACCCGGAGCTGTGGCCGCACATCACGGGCCTCGGCATCACCTCCGCCGCGTATCTCCCGCTCATCGCGCAGGCCCGGCCCATCGGCGCCCTCGGGCTGCTCTACCACGACAAATACGGGTTCACCGAGGAGGAGCGGGACGTGCTCGTCGCGCTCGGCAGCAGCATCGCGCAGAGCCTCCAGCGTGCCATGTTCTACGAGCAGGACAAGGACGTCGCCGAGGGGCTCCAGCAGGCGATGCTGCCCCGCACCATCCCGACCGTGCCAGGCGCCGACCTCGCCGTGCGCTACCGCGCCGCCTCGCTCGGCCGGGACATCGGCGGCGACTGGTACGACGTGATCCCGCTGCCCGGCGGCCGGGTCGGCGCCGTCATCGGCGACGTCCAGGGCCACGACACCCACGCGGCGGCCGTCATGGGCCAGCTCAGGATCGTCCTGCGCGCCTACGCGGCCGAGGGCCACCACCCCGCGACGGTGATGGCCCGCGCCTCCGTCTTCCTGCACGAACTGGACACCGAACGCTTCGCGACCTGCCTGTACGCGGAGGTCGACCTGTCCACCGGGGTCGTCCAACTGGTCCGGGCCGGGCACCTCGACCCACTGGTCCGGCTGGTCGACGGCACCTGCCGCCGGGTCCCCGTGGAAGGGGGGCTGCCGCTCGGTCTCTCGGCGGAGTTCGGCCGCCTCGACTACCCGGTCGGCACCCTCGAACTCGACCCGGGCCAGACCCTGCTGCTCTGCACCGACGGGCTCGTGGAACAGCCGGGCGTCGACCTCGACGACGGCCTCCAGGCCCTCACCACGCTGGTCGGTGCCGGACCCCGCGATCTGCGGCGCCTCGCCGACGCGCTGTGCCAGGCCGCCGACGACTGGAGCGCCGAGGACGACGTGGCCCTGCTGCTCCTGCGCCGCCGTGGCACCGGCGCACCGCAGTCCGGGGGCCGGCTGCGCCAGCGGGTCGCGCCCGGGGACCCCGAGGCGCTGACCGAGGCCCGGCACATGATCCGGGCCGCCGTACGGGCCTGGGGCGCGGGGGAGCGTGCCGACGACATCGAACTCGTCGCCGACGAGCTGATCACCAACGCCCTCGTCCACACCGAGGGCTCCGCCGTCGTCACCCTGCGCGTCATCACCGGGGCCGACCGGCGGCTGCGCGTCGAGGTCGAGGACGGCTCCAGCGCCCTCCCGCGCCGCCGTGAGACCGGCGAGGTAGGCGTCTCGGGCCGGGGCCTGCTCCTGGTCGACCGGCTGGTGGACGCGTGGGGCGTGGAGGCGCGGGGGACCGGCAAGTGCGTGTGGTGCGACTTCACGGTGCCGTCCCGGGGCTGACCGGCGGGCGGCGCCGGACTCGGCGACTCAGGACCGCTTCGTACGCGTCAGGTACAGCGCCAGCCCCGAGGCGAGTGCCACCACGCCGGTGCCGATGCTGAGCAGCGCCTGCTGTGCTCCGTCGAAGACGATGCTGGTGGAGATGTTGACGGCGACGGCGGCGAGAAGCAGCAGCCAGAGCAGGGCCTTCATCGAGGGTCCCCTTTCAGGGGTGTCGTGGTCGTGATCCGGTCGCGGCAGGTGCCCTGACCGGGATCAATCCTCCCTGCCACGGTCCGGACCATCGATGGGGGACGCCACCCGACCCATGGTGTAGCGCGCTACACCCTCCCGGGGGAGCCCACTCGCCTCCGCCCCCCGGACCGGTCGCTTAGCCTCGTCAGCATGCGTGAGACGGTGGAGCGGGCGGGGACGGCGACACGGCTGCTGATGGTGTCGGCGCTGCTGGCGATCACGTCGTACCTCTTCCTCGCGGTGCTGCTGTTCACGGCGGTCGCCACGATCATCGTGATCGGCGCGGGCGCGCTGCCCGAAACGGTCCTGCTGCTACGCCGGATCGCCGGCGTCAAACGCCGCCAGATCGCCGACGCGACCGGGGTGCCGGTCCCCGAGGCGTACGCACCGCTCACCGGCGGTCTCCAGGAACGCATCCGGACCGCGCTCAGGGACCCGGGCACGTACCGCGATCTGCGCTGGCTCTTCGCCCACTTTCTCTACGGGCTCTTCCTCGCGTACTTCTCGCTGGTCGTCTGGTCCGTCGGCCTGTTCGTCGACGGTGTGTGGTGCGGGCTGCTGCGCCGCCGGGCCGTCGTACTGCCGCTGGTCGGCCGGCTCGCCGACCTCAGCGTCTTCTGGTCACGCACCCTCCTGGAACCCTCACCGGAGGCCCGCCGCAGCGCCGACCTCGCCGCGCGCGTCGCGGAACTGACCGTCACGCGCGAGGGCGCCGTCGCCGCGCACGGCGCCGAACTCCGCCGTATCGAACGGGACTTGCACGACGGTACGCAGGCCCGCCTGGTCGCCCTGTCGATGCGCGTCGGCCTGGCCCGCCGCGCCTACGACACCAACCCCGACATGGCGCGCAAGCTGCTCGACGACGCCCAGGACCAGGCCGAGGAAGCCCTCACCGAACTGCGCCATGTCGTACGCGGCATCCATCCGCCGATCCTCACCGACCGGGGACTCGTCGGCGCGGTCCGCGCGCTCGCGGCGGGCAGCGCCCTGGACGTCGAGGTCGCCGAGAGCGGCCTGGAGGGCGGCGCACGCGCCCCGGCGGGTGTCGAGGCGGCGGCCTACTTCGTCGTCGCCGAGGCGCTGACCAACGCCGCCAAGCACAGCGGAAGTCCGCGCGCCCGGGTGGAACTCGCGCGGCTGGACCGCGCGTTGAGCATCACGGTACGGGACGAGGGGCGGGGCGGTGCGGACGAGTCGGCGGGCAGTGGGCTGCTCGGGATGCGGCGCCGGATCGCGGCCTTCGACGGCACCGTGGACGTGACCAGCCCCGACGGGGGCCCGACCGTGATCGAAGTGGAGCTGCCGTGCGTGTGGTGATCGCCGAGGACAACACCCTGCTCAGAGAGGGCATGGTGCTCCTGCTGACCTCGGTGGGCCATGAGGTGGTGGCCGTCGCGTCCAGCGGCCCCGAAGTGCTGCCCGCGCTGCTCGACCACCGCCCGGACGCCGCCGTACTCGATGTCCGGATGCCGCCGGGATTCCGCGACGAGGGCCTGCGCGCCGCACTCGCCGCGCGCCGCGAGATCCCCGGCCTGCCGGTCCTGGTGCTCTCGCAGTACGTGGAGGAGACGTACGCCGCCGAACTCCTCGGCGGCGGCGCGAGCGGCGTCGGCTATCTGCTGAAGGACCGGGTGGGGCGCGTCGACGAGTTCCTGGACGCCCTGGAGCGGGTCGCCGCCGGCGGGACCGCGCTGGACCCGGAGGTCGTCACGGAACTCATGGCACGGCGCCGCGACGACCCCCTCGACTCGCTGACCCCACGCGAGCGCGAGGTGCTGCACCTGATGGCGGAGGGGCGCGACAACTCCACCATCGCGACCCTCCTGGTGGTGACCGAGCGCGCCGTCAGCAAACACATCGGCAATGTCTTCGCCAAGCTGGACCTGCCGCCCAGCGACAGCGGACACCGACGGGTCCTCGCGGTCCTCGCGTACCTCAACAAGAAGCACGCCGGCTGACACCCGCCGGGTCCGGCCCGGTCGGCTCACTCCCCGGTGCTCACCGCGTCGACGGGCCGGGCCCGCAGCGCCGCCCGGGTGGGCACGCTGATCGACAGCCGTCCGAGGACCGCGACGAACACGGCGACCCCCGCCCACACCAGCGGCTCCACATGCGGCACCGCGCGCCCGGTCGTCGCGAGGCTCGCGCCGACCGCCGGCGGCAGGGCGATCAGCACCCCGACCACGACCGCCGTGACGATCACCACCCCTGACTCCATCGACATCATCCGCCGGGTCTGCCGAGTGCTTGTGCCGATCAGCCGCAGCATCGCGAACTCCCGTCCACGGCCCGTGGTCGCCATCACCAGGGTGTTCACCACGGCGATCAGGACGTACAGCAGGAGCACCGCGTTGGCGATGAGGTTCGTCCACGACTGCTGGGTGATGTCGGCCTCCTGAGCCGCCGCGAAGTCGTCGGAGCCCCGTACGGTCAGGGTCGGTGTGTCGCGCGCCAGGCGGTCGAGTGCCGTCGTGACACGTGCGTCGTCACCGGTGCCCGTGGCGGTCACCAGGAGCGCCGAGTCGAGGCCGGACGTCGTGTGCCGGGTCATCAGGTCGTGCGGCACGGTCACATCGCCGAAGCCCAGACCGTTGCCGTACACGGCCACGACACGGAGCTTCTTGCGTACGCCGTCGCCGAGGTACACATCGGTGGTGTCCCCGACGCCGAGGCGCGCGGTGCCCGCCGCCGTCCAGCTCAACGCGACCGTGTCGCCCCGCAGTTCACCGAGTCCGCCGTCCCGCACGTCGAGGTCGAGCGTCCGGTCCAGCCGCGCCGGGTCCACTCCCTGGGCGCTGAACGGCTCGGTCCGGTACTGGTCGATCTCCTTGTAGTGGAGCATCACCCGTGAGCGTGCCACCGGCGTGACCGTGTCCACACCCGGGATCTTCCGTACCGCGGCGGCGAGTTCGGGCGAGAGCCCGGTGCCGTCGCCGGTCAGGACATGGTCCGCGACGACTCCGCTCGCGGCCTGCCGCTTCGCCTCGGCCTCGACGGTGGACAGGATGGAGAGTTGCATCAGCGCCATGGCGGCGGCGAGCGCCAGCGGAACCACGGCGGCGCTCAACCGCCGTGCGTTGGCTGTGCTGTTGGCGGCGGCCAGATAGCCGCTCACCCGGGACCGCCGCAGGAACGGGCCCATCGCCCGTGCCGCGAGCTTCACCGCGAGCGGACCGATCAGCCCGAAGCCGACCATCAGCAGCAGCAGCGATCCGCCGGCCCCGGCGAGCGCGAGCTGTCCGGGCACGAGAAGCGGCACCGCCACGGCCGAGCCGACCCCGAGCAGGATCAGGACCCAGCCGAAGGACCGTCGGGTCCGCCCCAGCCCCCGCGGCTCGGCCTGCGACTCGCTCAGCGCCTCCACCGGCCGGATACGGGCCACCCGGAACGCCGCGATGTACCCGGCGAGGCGGGCCCCGGCCACGCACAGCAGCACGGAGGCGAGCGCGGGCAGCGGATGCGACGACAGCTCGAAGTCCGCCGGGAGCACCCCGGCCCGCGCGAACGCCGCGCGCAGCCCGTCGGCGACCAGGAACCCGGGCACCGCGCCGAGCAGCGCACCGGCCGTCCCGACCAGCAGGATCTCGCCGCCGATGAGCCGGTGGATCTGCCGGGGCGTCGCCGCGACGGCCCGTAGCATCGCCAGTTCCCTGCGCCGCTGATGGATCGCCAGGCCGAGCGTCGACGACACCACGAAGATCACGACGGCGAGCGCGGTGCCGCCGAAGGACGCGGACAGCCCGACGAGGAAGCCCCGGGACTGCCCGACGTCGAGGAACTCCAGGTCGCCGACGTCCCGTCCGGTGTAGACGGCCGTGTCCGGGACGGCCCGGCCGATCCGTGCCGCCAGCTCGTCCGGGTCCGTCCCGGGGTCGCCGAACACGCCGATCGCCGTGACCCGGTCGGGCCGCGGCGCCAGTTGACCCGCGCGGGCGTCGGTGACGAACACCGCCGACTGCCGCTCGATCCGTGGCGCCGACACCAGACCGGTGATCCGGTACGAGGTGGACGTCGTGCCCACCGTGAGCCGCGCGGTGTCCCCGACGCCGAGTCCCGCGCCGCGCGCGAGGTCGACGTCGAGTACGGCATCCCGGTCACCGCCGGGCGCGTGCCCCTCGGTCAGCCGGAACGGCGCCAGCGCGGCCGACGACCAGCCGTGCCCGTACAGCGGACGGCCAAGGGGCACGGCGGCGCCCCGGTCGTCCGTGAGGGTCATCCCGACCGTGCGCTCCGGCACCACGGACTTGACGCCCGGTACTTCGGCGACCCGGTCGGCCGTCGCGGCGGGCAGGGGGGCCCGCTCCGCGTGGAACGGGTCGAAGTCCTCCTTCACGGGCAGCGACTGCCGGCCGCCGACCATCACGGTGGCGCCCGCGTACCGCTCCGGCTCGACACACGACACCAGTCCGGACATCAGCAGGATCCCGCAGGCCGTGACGACGGCGGAGCCGCAGAACAAGGCGACGAACGCGGCGACGAAGCCGCCCTTGCGGTGCTTGACGGTGGCCCAGGACACATCGAACAGACGGCGCGACCGGGGCGCGCCCGGCTTCCTGTTCCGGTCCCTGTTCCGCTCATTGTTCTGCTTCTGGTTCCGCTTCTCGTTCCGCATGGCGCGCCTCACCACTCACCGAGGTGCGTCATACGGTCGGCGATCTGCTCGGGCGTCGGCCGTTCGAGACGTCCTGCGATACGCCCGTCCGCGAGGAACACGACGGAGTCGGCGTAGGAGGCGGCGACCGGGTCATGGGTGACCATCAGGACGGTCTGGCCCACCTCGTCGACGAGGTGCCGGAACAGCCGCAGGACCTCCTGCCCCGTACGGGTGTCCAGGGCGCCGGTCGGTTCGTCGGCGAGCAGCGCGTCGGGGCGGGTGACCAGGGCGCGGGCGATGGCCACGCGCTGCTGCTGGCCCCCGGAGAGCTGATGCGGCCTGCGGTCGATGTGCTCGCGCATCCCGACCCGGTCGAAGATCTCCGTCAGCCAGGACTCGTCCACGGGCGTGCCCGCGAGCCGGGGGACCAGGGTCACGTTCTGCCGCACGGACAGCGCCGACAGCAGGTTGTACGCCTGGAAGACATACCCGATCCGCTCCCGCCGGGCCGCCGTCAGCGCAGCCTCCACCAGCCCGGACAGTTCGGTGCCGCCGAGGAAGACCTGACCCGACGTGGGCCGGTCGATCCCGGCGAGACAGTGCAGGAAGGTGCTCTTGCCGGAGCCCGAGGGGCCCATCACGGCGGTGAAGGACCCGGCCGGCACATCGAGCGAGACCTCCCTGAGCGCGGTGACCGCGCCGGCGCCCTTGCCGTAGGTCTTGGTCACGGACCGCATCCGCAGCGCGACCCCGTCCGGCGGCGCCCCGTCAGCGGCCCGCCCGTCGCCCGCGAAACGCGCGACCGCTCCACGCCGTACTGGTGTCATGGCTGGTGTTCCTCCCGTGGTTCCGGCCGTGGTCGCGGCCGTGGTTCCGGCAGGAGAAACGCTAGGTACGGGGGGTGGGGCGGGACGATCCCGCAGGGTCCCGTATGCGGGGTGGAGCCTGCTACACCTCCGAAGGGCGTCCGGGGAACGGCCGTGTGACGCTGGGGGTATGCCTGAACTGCCCGAGGTCGAAGCGCTCAGGGGCTTCCTGACCGAGCATCTGGTCGGCCACGAGATCGTGCGGGTGCTGCCCGTCGCCATCAGTGTGCTGAAGACGTACGACCCGCCGCCGACCGCACTCGAAGGGCGCGAGGTCGTCCGCATCGGCCGGTACGGAAAGTTCCTGGACCTCGACGCCGGCGGACTGCACCTGGTCACGCATCTCGCCCGCGCGGGCTGGCTGCACTGGAAGGACCGGCTGCCCGACGGGCCGCCGCGCCCCGGCAAGGGCCCGCTCGCCCTGCGGGTCGCCCTGGAGACCGGGGAGGGCTTCGACCTCACGGAGGCGGGTACGCAGAAGCGGCTGGCCGTGTACGTGGTGCGGGACCCGGCCGAGGTTCCGGGCGTCGCCCGGCTCGGTCCCGATCCGCTGGACGACACCTTCGACGAGGCGGCGTTCACCCGGCTCCTCGACGGTGAGCGACGACAGCTCAAGGGCGCGCTGCGCGACCAGAGCCTGATCGCGGGTATCGGCAACGCCTACAGCGACGAGATCCTGCACGCCGCGAAGATGTCCCCGTTCAAGCTGGCCTCGTCGCTCACCCCCGACGAACTCCACACCCTGTACGAGGCGACGCGCACGACGCTCACCGAAGCGGTGGCGCGGTCCCAGGGGGTCGCCGCCGGGCGGCTCAAGGCGGAGAAGAAGAGCGGGCTGCGGGTGCACGGCCGTGCGGGCGAACCGTGTCCCGTGTGCGGCGACACCATCCGTGAGGTGTCCTTCAGCGACTCGTCCCTCCAGTACTGCCCGACATGCCAGACGGGCGGCAAGCCGCTGGCGGACCGGCGGATGTCACGCCTGCTGAAGTAGGGGCCGGGATGTGTCTCACCGGTCGACGGTGACCAGGTGTCGGCCGCTGGTCGTGCGGATCACGAAGTGGTCGATGTCGGCGCGCGCGAGTGAGGTGGCACCCCGCGTGATCAGCGGTGCCTCATGGCCCTCGACACCCGGGTTGCCGTAGCCGCCGACCGGCACGGACCAGGTCGTCACGGTCTCTTCGCTGCCGTCCCTGCCCACCGCCACCAGTTCGCAGATCTGCGGCCCGGCCACGCGCCCCAGCCGCAGCCCGATGTCCGTGCCCCAGGCCCGGTCGACCAGGGACACGGCGGCGGTCACCCCGGTCGCCGGGTCGGTCACGGTCCCCGAGGTCTCGGACACCGTGGACACGCCCGCCGGGTCAGCGGTCCCCTGAAGGGCGACCGCTCCGGCCGGGGCGGCGATGATCAGCGCGGCGGCGACCGCGATCAGCCGCAGCCGTTTGCCCCGCAGCCGTGCCCTTAACGCCGCGACCTCGTCGAGCAGTCGGTCGAGGAGGTCGGCCGAAGGGTGCCCCAGCGGCAGCGGCTCGGTGGCCCGGGGTCCGGCGTAGGGGGAGAGCACCGAGGCGACCCGCGCGAAGTCGGTCAGCCGGACCGCGCACAGGACGCAGTCCGCGAGGTGTTCCTCGAAGCGGAAGGTGTCGGCCGGTTCCAGGACGCCGAGCGCATAGGCGGCGACGTCCCGGTGCCGCTGCTGCGGGCTCATGGGCGATCCTCGGAATCGAAGTCTGTGTGCCGCACTCGAATACGGAACAGCTTCTGGATCTGCTCAAGGCCCGTGCGAATTCACGGCAAAGAAGAGGTGCGTGGGTCAGAAGAGGTGGATCGCCAGGTGTCCGAGCGGCACCCCGAGCTGCCAGGCCGGGATCCACACCTGTTCGCTCTCGTCGACGGACAGTCCGCTCCGGTGCCAGTGCAGCCCCGTGTCCAGATCGGTGGCGAGCAGTTCGGTGTGCTCCAGCCACTGCCAGGCGGCACGGGCGAGCCGCAGATCCGGATTGACCGAGCCCCGCTCGCGCTCGTCCTCGGTGAGGCTCGCGAATCGCTCGCGCACCCACTCCTGCCACGGATGCCCGTACGCCGTGAGCGACAGCCACTCGTCGAACTGCGAGACGACACGGATACCGGAGAGTTCGTTCTTCAGGTCCGACAGATAGGCGGTGAGGGCCAGCGTCTGGCGGCCGGCCCGGAATTCGAGCGTGCTGGACGGGACGAGGTCGCCGGTGCGGAGCACTTCGTCCGCGATGTACTCGGCGTAGAGCCAGGCCATGGGGACCACCAGCTCGTGGCCACTCGTACCGTTCGCTTTGTCGGGCAGCACCGCTCCACCTTCTTTCGGACGTACGCGCCCCTCCGGGACCCTTCGCCGGGTCCCGACGACGAGCCTTCACCGTGAGACACGGTGATGGGTCCGGCTTTGCTCAACTTGACTGTGTGCTTTCGCCCGCGCCCTCCGGGGCCGTTCACCCGTGGGACGGCAGGTCATTGCTGTGGTCCGTGGGGCTTGGGAGACCCGGTACCCGGCCGACCGAGCCCTCACATTACGGCCGTCGGTGGCGGAATGTGACCGCGAAGCCCGAACCACCCCCGGCGAAATCCGGCCACCCGGGTGCCCAACTCGCACCGGATCGGGCGGAGTCGAGCGGGGTTCGATCTCTGCTCGGGCGCCTCGTGTGCCGCCGAAAGGCCCTCCTGTCGCATCAGACGCACCGGAATACAGGTCTCCATCACCCTCCGTGGCGCCCAGGGCACGCATAGCCCCCGAGGTGAGGATGATCGTCACGCACCGGAACAAGGCTCGAACGAAACGTGAGTTCCGTCACATCACACCTCCTGAGCCCCTCCCGGGTCGCCGCGTCTCATCGGGTGACCGGCGCGGCATGGCCCCTTGACATCCCCTTTGCATGCTTATGGATTCATAAGGTCTGAAAATCCGCATAACGCGAAGTGATGGGGAGACGGCCGATGGCCACGCGCACACGACAGACCGTCACGGCCCTGGCCGTGCTTCTGCTGGGATCGGCCGCCGGGGCTTGTGCCGGACAAGAGAGCGGGCCCCCGGCGCGGGAACATGCCCCGCCGGGGAAGCAGGCGTCGCCGGGGGAGCGGCCGACGGCGCGTGGGCACGCCCCGTCCGCCGGACACGCCCCACGGGGCGCGGCGGGCCCGGGCCCCGCGTCGCCGGCTCCCTCGGGACCGCGCGGGTTCACGCTCGCCGCCGCCGGTGATGTCCTGCCGCACGACTCAGTCATCCGGCGGGCCGAGTCCGACGCGGACGGCGACGGCTACGACTTCCGCCCCATGTTCGAAGGCGTCAAATCGGTCGTCGCCGGGGCGGATGTGGCGATCTGCCATATGGAGACGACCTACGGCGCGGACGGCGACTACTCCGGCTACCCGAACTTCAAATCCCCGCCGCAGGTGGCCGCGGGCCTGGCGGCCACCGGCTACGACTCCTGCTCCACGGCGTCCAACCACACCCTCGACGACGGCATCGACGGTGTCCGCCGCACCCTGGACGCCCTGGACCGCGCGGGCGTCCGGCACGCGGGCTCGGCCCGGAACGCCGCCGAGTCCAAGCGGACGACCTGGCTGCGCGGCGGCAGCGCCAAGATCGCCCATCTCGCGTACACCAACAGCACCAACCGCGCGGTGCCCGGCGACAAGCCCTGGTCGGTCAACATGATCGACCACGACAAGGTCCTCGCCGACGCGCAGGCGGCCCGGAAGGCGGGCGCCGACGTGGTCGTCGTCTCCCTGCACTGGGGCACCGAGTGGCAGGACGAACCCGACGAGGACCAGCTCACGATGGGCCGCGAGCTGACGGCGTCCCAGACCGACGGCCGCCCAGACATCGACCTGATCCTCGGCACCCACGCCCATGTCCCGCAGGCGTACGAGAAGGTCAACGGCACCTGGATCATCTATGGCATGGGTGACCAGATCGCCGGTGACATGGTCAACGACAAGGGCGCCTGGGAATCCCGCGGCAACCAGGGCACCATCGGCCGCTTCACCTTCGCGCCGCCCGCCGAGCCGGGCACCCGCTGGGTGGTGAAGAAGACGGAGTTCGTCCCGACGTGGTTCGACACGACCGAGGGACGCGTGTTCAACCTCGCCGCCGACGCCGACGCGGCGCCCGGGGACGTACGCGACCGCATCAGCGAGATCGTCCTGAGCCAGGGCGCGGCCGGCGACGGTCTCAAGATGGGCCGTTAGTTACGGCACCACCGTCACCGGCCAGCGGCCCGCCTTCACCAGGCGGATCGCCACCGAGCCGACGATGCGGTGCCCCGCCTGCTCGGACGCGCCGACCACGACGGCGTCCGCCTTCAACTCGTCGGCGGCCGTCACCAGACCGTTGTAGGGGTCACCACGGAAGGTGTGGAACTCCCACCGCACATCGAATATGTCCTTCACCTGCTCCGTCGCCAGCCTGATCTCGTGGATCAGACCCTCGGCGATCTCGTCGGTCGCGTCCGCGACCGGCACGCCCAGCGCCGCGCCCGCGGCCATCACGGGCCGCACATAGACCACCGCGAGCAGGGCCCGCTGGCGGCGCGCCAGACCACCCGCGTAGGCCGCGGCCCGCAGGGAGGAGTCCGAACCGTCCACACCGACGACGATCACCTTGGGGCCGTCGGTGCCCCGTTCGAACTGATGGGGCTGCTGTTCGCTCACAGCCGTGAGGCTAGCGGACGTCTCCCCTACCCGGTCCAGGGGCCCGCGTGGGTCAACCGAGCCACCGCTCGACGGGCGGCGCGGCCCCACCCTTCCTAGAGTCGGGAACATGACCGCCAGCGTGGAGGTGCGGGGACCGATACGCGCCCGTGACGGCGTCCTCGGCCGGGTGCCCGAGGCGTTCGCGATCTTCTTCGGCGCCCTCGGTCTGTTCTGCGCGCTGCTCGCCGTCTTCGCCCCGCTGCGCCGCGTGGCCGAGCCGGTCCGGGACTTCCTCGACACGATCACCGTGCCGGTCAGCGCGAACCTCGCGTACGCCGTCTTCCTGCTGCTCCTCGCCGCCGCCACCGGCGCCCGTAAGAAGGCCGCCTGGTGGCTGGTCGTCGTCTATCTGTCCCTGATCGTCGCCACCGACGCGTTCGGCATCCTCGTCGGCTACTACGGCGACGCCGTGTCCTCGCTGTTCGTCTGCGGCATCGGACTCGTCCTGCTGATCGCCGCCCGCAAGGAGTTCTACGCGACCTCCCGGCGCGGCGCGCTGCTCAGGGCCCTGATCGTCCTCGCGCTCGGCCTCACCGTCGCGATCCTGGTGGGCTGGGGACTCGTGGAGCTGTTCCCCGGCACCCTCATCGAGGGCGACCGGCTGCTGTGGGCCGCCGACCGGGTCTGCGGCGGTCTTGTCTCAAGCACCTCGTTCTCCGGCCACCCGCCCCGCGCGCTGATGTTCTTCCTCGGTCTGTTCGGCGCGCTCGCCCTGCTGAACGCCGCCGCGACCCTCTTCCGCTCGCAACGCATGGAAGCCGCCCTGCACGGCGACGAGGAACCCCGCATCCGCGCCCTGCTGCGGGCCTACGGAGCCCAGGACTCCCTCGGCTACTTCGCAACGCGCCGCGACAAGGCCGTCGTCTTCTCGCCCTCCGGCAAGGCCGCCGTCACCTACCGCGTCGAGGCCGGGGTCTGCCTCGCCAGCGGTGACCCCGTCGGCGACCGCGAGGCATGGCCGCACGCCATCGACGCCTGGCTCGACGTCGCCCGCGTCCACGCCTGGGCGCCCGCCGTGATGGGCGCCTCCGAGGACGGCGCCAAGGCGTACGCGCGCGCCGGACTCGGCGCACTCGAACTCGGCGACGAGGCCATCGTGTACGTCGCCGACTTCGACCTCGACGGCCGGGACATGCGCGGCACCCGACAGGCCGTCGGCCGGGTCCGCCGTACCGGCGCCGGCTGCCGGATCCGCCGTCACGCCCAGCTCACCGACGCCGAGATGGAGGACATCGTCGACAAGGCCGACGCCTGGCGGGACACCGAGACCGAACGCGGCTTCTCGATGGCCCTGGACCGGCTCGGCGACCCCGAGGACGGCGACTGTCTGCTGGTCGAGGCCCTCGACGCCGAAGGGCGCCTGCTCGCCCTGCTGTCCTTCGTGCCGTGGGGCCCCGACGGTGTGTCCCTCGACGTGATGCGCCGCGACCGCACCGCCCCCAACGGTGTCATGGAGTTCATGGTCGCCGACCTGTGCGCCGCCGCCCGGTCCCTCGGCGTACGGCGGATCTCGCTCAACTTCGCCGTGTTCCGCTCCGTGTTCGAGGAGGGCGCCCGGATCGGTGCGGGACCGATCCTGCGGCTCTGGCGCGGCCTGCTGCTCTTCTTCTCACGCTGGTGGCAACTGGAGGCCCTGTACCGGTCCAACGCCAAGTTCCACCCCGAGTGGTACCCCCGCTTCATCTGCTACGGCGACGCGGGCTCCCTCGCCCGGATCAGCCTGGCCTCCGGCATCGCCGAGGGGTTCGTCCCCGTACCGTCCCTGCGCAAGCTCTGGGGCAAGGGCCACGCCCGGCCCGTCACCCGCCCCGCGGGCACCGCACACCTTCCCCCGCTGCCCGCACCCGGCCTCGCCGAACCCGCGGGCACCGCCGGCACGGACCCGACCGCCGCCCTGCCCGAGCAGATCCGCCTGCGGCACCGGAAACTCGACACCCTGCGCGCCGAAGGCACCGACCCCTACCCGGTGGACCTGCCGCCCCGCACCCACACCCTCGCCGCGCTCCGCGCCGCACACCCCGGCCTCGCCCCCGACACCCGCACCGGCGAACAGGCCACCGTCACCGGCCGCGTCATGCTCGTACGGGACTTCGGCGGCCTGGTCTTCGCCGTACTGCGTGACTGGTCGGGGGATCTCCAGATCGCGTTCACCCGGCAGGACTCCGATGCCGCGCTCACCCGCTTCACCGCGGACACCGACATCGGCGACCACATCGTCGCCACCGGCGAGACCGGCACCAGCGCGCTGGGTGAGCCGACCCTGTTCGTCACCTCGTGGTGGCTCGCAGGGAAGTGCCTGCGCCCGCTGCCCGACAAGTACCGGGGCCTGACCGACCCCGAGGCCAAGGTGCGCCGCCGCGCCCTCGACCTGGTCACATCAATGGACGCCCGCGCCGTGGTCCGCGCCCGCTCCGCCACCGTCCAGGCGCTGCGCCAGGGGCTCGTGGCGCGCGGCTATCTGGAGGTCGAGACGCCGATCCTCCAGCAGATCCACGGCGGCGCCAACGCCCGCCCCTTCACCACCCACATCAACGCCTACGACCTCGACCTGTATCTGCGGATCGCCCCCGAGCTGTACCTCAAGCGCCTGTGCGTCGGCGGTCTGGAGAAGGTCTTCGAGCTGGGCAGGACCTTCCGCAACGAGGGTGTCTCGACCAAGCACAACCCCGAGTTCACGATGCTGGAGGCGTACCAGGCGTTCGCCGACTACGACGTGATGCTCGACCTCACCCGCGAGCTGATCCAGGGCGCGGCCACCGCCGCCCTCGGCTCCCCGGTCATCCGCAGGGCCGGCCCCGACGGACGGTTCACCGAGCACGACATCTCCGGTCCCTGGCCCGTACGGACCGTGTACGGCGCGCTGTCCGACGCGCTCGGCGAGGAGATCGACGCCGACACGCCCGAGGCGGACCTGCGCCGCCTGTGCGACCGGGCCGGCGTCCCGTATCCGCAGGACGTCGGACACGGCGAACTCGTCCTGGAGATGTACGAGCGCCTGGTCGAGGAGAAGACCGGGCCGCCCACCTTCTACAAGGACTTCCCGACCGAGGTGTCCCCGCTCACCCGGCAGCACCGCGCAGACCCACGCCTCGCCGAACGCTGGGACCTCGTCGCCTTCGGCACCGAACTCGGCACCGCCTACTCCGAGTTGACCGACCCCGTCGAACAGCGCCGCCGCCTCACCGCGCAGTCCCTGCGGGCCGCCGGGGGAGACCCGGAGGCGATGGAACTCGACGAGGACTTCCTCGACTCCCTCGAATACGCCATGCCGCCCACCGGCGGACTCGGCATCGGCGTCGACAGGCTCGTGATGCTCCTCACCGGGCTGACGATCCGTGAAACACTGCCGTTCCCGCTCGTCCGTCGTCGCTGAGCGCGGCCACCACTGGTTCCATCGGGTATTTTCGGGCGCCTCTCCGGTGTTGGTGAACCACACGACTCAGGGCCCATGCGACGGATTATTCATGAAAGACGATCGGACGACACCAGCGCGCCGGGCGCTGCTGCGCGGCGCCGCACTCCTGGGCCTCGCGGCCACCGCGGGCTGTCTCGGCGCCGACCCGGCACGCACCCCCGGCACCCCCCTCGGGGGCGGCAGCCCCTCGCCGACCGGCGGACCGGCCGGCGGCTCCCACGCCGCCAAGCCCCTGAATCCCTCCAGCTACCGGCTCCAGCCCCTCACCGGATACGACCTGCCGCGCCGTAAGCCGGCCAAGCCAAAGGTGCGCAAGGCGCCGATCCTGCAGCTCAACGGTGCGGGGCGCGGCATGGTGCTCACCTTCGACGACGGCCCCGATCCCGCGTACACCCCGGACATCCTGCGCACCCTGCGCCGCTACAAGGTCCGCGCCATGTTCTTCGTCTGCGGGGAAAAGGTCGGCTCGAACGGCGACCTGCTGCGGGAGATGGCCGACGAGGGGCATGTGATCGGCAATCACACCTGGAGCCATCCGCTGCTGACGTCGATGTCCCAGTCAGGGATCCGCTCCGAGATCAGCCGCACCAGCGACATCGTCGAGAAGACTATCCGCGAGCGCCCGCTCTGGTTCCGCGCCCCCTACGGCGCCTGGAACCGCGCGGTCTTCCAGATCGGCTCCGACCTCGGCATGGAACCCCTCGCCTGGACCGTGGACACCGTCGACTGGGACACCCCTGGCACCGAAGCGATCACCCGGGCCGTCGTCCGGGGCGCCGGGCCCGGGGTCATCGTCCTGTCGCACGACGCGGGCGGCAACCGCTCCCAGACCGTCGCGGCCCTGCGCACCTGGCTGCCGAAACTCATCGACGAGGGCTATCACCTGACGCTGCCGCAGCGCAAAGATTTCTAAGCAGAGATTTCCAAGCGGAGATGTCCGAGCGGAAACATCAGAAATGGGCTTTCGCCCGCCCGGTCATGACGTCCTCTCACTGGACGTCGACCAGGCGGGCGAACACCACGACGTTTCCGTCGTAACCGCTCTGCTGGGAGAATCCGCCACCACACGTGATGACCCGAAGCTCGGAATGCCCGGTGTTTCCGTAGACACGGTCGCCCGGGAAATTCTGCTTCTGGAAGACCTCGATGCCGTAGATCTCGAACACCGCGATCTTCTGGTCCTTGCGGCGGACCTCGATCTTGTTTCCCTTTTGGAGGGCGCCGAGACCGTAGAACACGGCGGGGCCCCGTTTGTTGTCCACATGACCCACGACGACAGCCGTGCCCTTCTCGCCCGGTGACGCCGATCCGCTGAACCAGCCGGCGAGATTCGGGTCCTCGGGCGGCGGGGCGTCCACCCAGCCGTCCGCGTCGAGTCCTACGGGTGTGATCGGCGCGTCCACCTGGATGGCCGGGATGGCGACCCGGTCGGCCACCGAGAACGGCAGCGTCTCCTGCTCAGTGACGGTGCCGTCGGCCGGTGCCCTGGTGTCGGCCGCCGCCGCCGAAGCGGGCTGCGGAGGGCCCACGTCGAACTCGCCCGATCCATTGCGTATGAGTGCGAGGCCAGTCAGCAGAACAAGCGCTATCACGCCCCATGGCGCGCGCTTCCTCTGCCGTTCCTCCTCTTCGGCCGGCTGGGACGAAGACATTCCCTATCCCCTCTCGACACGATCGGCACATGGGCCGGTCACGCCTTGATGCGTATCCGAAACGCTAAACGCAGCGCGCGTAGTCAGCGACAGCGCAGCGGCGAACGGGTGGCGGGCACCGAGGCCGTGCGCCATACGAGGCGCCACGACAAGGAAATTTCTGACGGTCGGTGACCTGCGGCTATGAGGGCGGTCCCGCATTCCTTTCGGCGTGTCCTCTCACCAGTACGGACGAACCTCGACATGCGGCTCTCCAGCTGCCAACTGAGGGTCAGTCTGGGAGGCGTTCTCGCCGATCGACCGGGGATGTTCCCCGGGGCGTCTTCCGCGGAGGACAACCCATGCGTACTTATCGCGCCCTGGCGGTCTCGGCCGCCGCGGTCGCCGCGGTCGGGCTCGCCGCGCCGACCGCCGCCGCCGGCGGGGCCACCGACCTGAACAACATCGTGGCAACGCCCAACGTGGTCCCGCAGGGCGGCCAGCTCGCGGTCACCGTCGAAGGCGGCGGGTGCGACAACGGCACCGTCGAGTCCCCGGCGTTCCAGCGGACCCGGCTGAGCGGTACGGGCCGGCTCGGCAACAACATCGCGACGGCCACGGTCACCATCGACCGCGACGCACGCGCGGGCTCCCACGAGATCACCGCCGACTGCAACGGTCGCCGGCTGACGCGGCCCAACGCCTTCACCGTCGTCGGTGGGGTGCGCGGCGGCATCGGCGGCAGCACCGAGACCGGCGCGACCCGCACCGACATGGCCATCGGCGGCGGACTCGTGGCCGCGGCGGCGCTCGGCGGCGGCGTGTTCTGGATGCGCCGACGCGCCGACAACCGGGTGTGAGCGCGCCCGGCCCGGGCGTGTTCCCCGGCACGTGACAGCGCTTCGCCCCGGACCCGGGTGGTACCGGGGCGAGGCGCTGTCACGTAGGGATGTGCGGAGGGGGTGCGGGCGGGGGTGCGGGGACGGGAGGTTCAGGACTCGTCGTCAGTCCCGCGCCGGCGCGACAGGTAGTACGAGGTGCTGATCGCGCCTGTGATGAGCGCGGCGCCCAGACCGATCTTCTGGAGGTCGAACCCGGCGACGGTGCCACCGATCCCGGCGCGTACCCCGTGCCGCTGCGACTCGTGCTCGCCTTCGCGGCCGAACTCCTCACGGTCGCGCCCGTTCTCCTGACGGTCGCGCCCGTTCTCCTGGCGGTCGCGGCCATTCTCCTGACGGTCCTCGCCCTCCTGGCGGCCCTGAGCGATGGTCAGGTCGACGTTACGGGTGGAGCCTTTCGAGCAGCGGAACGCCACCGAGTACGAGGCGCCCTGCCGTGCGTCCCGGTCGATGGTGGCCGGCGCGGGCCGACCGCCCTTGCGGAGGGTGACGGTGTCGAAGACACCGGCCGTCACGGTGGTGTCGCCCTCGCAGCCGGTGGCGTTGAGCATGACCCGGCCGCCCGCGGCGATCGTCCGGGGCTCGGCGCCGACCTGGAACGGGTCGGAGTCGTGGTCCCCGGTGATGAGGGCGGAAGCGGCCGGGGCGGTGAGGGCTATGGTCGTGACGCCCATCACAACGGCCGAAGCGACGCGTATCGCGCGCATGGTGAATCCTCCGGTCTCCGAGGAGCAGCCGCGGATCCGTTCCGCTCGTGTCGGTCATGCGCCTCGATGTCCGAAACGCTAGGTACGGGTGCGCGGAACCGCGATCGGGGTCGCGCGAATGGGGCAACCGGGTGCGCCGCACGGGGGACGGCCACGGCGTGGCGCCTCAGGAAGCGCCCGGTCGTCCGGAACCCGAACCGCCTTCCGGGGCTTCGCCGTCCATGCCGGTGGAATTCGCGTCGGTGGCATTCGTGTCGGCGGGGTCTCCGGCGCCCCACAGATGCGAGGCCGCACCGCGCCACTCCACGAGATGCGGGTCGTCCAGCGCCATGTCCGCGTCGCCGAGTCCCGCGCGGCGCAGGAACTCCACCAGGTCACGGTCGTTTCGGGCGACGCCGACGGACTCGCCGCGGACGGTGACGCGCCGCCCGCCGTCGGGGGCGGGCGGTCCTACGACGATCGGTGCGTGCCAGCTCATGCCACCAGAGTGCGCCGGGCGCCCGCCCGGCGCACTCCCGTATTCGGAACCGGCGCACTCCTGTTACCGCGCGCCCGGCCCCTGGACCCGGTGTTCCTCAGCCCCCGATGTGCGGGAAAAGGATCAGGAAGGGCTCGGCGCCCGCGGAGAGCCCGCGGGTGTACGGGGTGTCGAAGTCCCAGATCAGGAACAGCAGGAAGGCGATGAGCGCCGAGAAGATCCCCGCGAGCAGCAGCTCTCTCGCGGTGCGCCTGATCTGGAGCGCGAAGACCATGCCGATCGTCACCAGCGCTCCGGTGATCAGGCCGAACCAGACCACGCCCGGCATCGTCGCGCCCGTGGAGTCCGCGCGGGCGTTACGGGCCTCGTCGGCCGCCGTCACCTGGTCGAGGAGCGGCTGGTACGCCTGCGCCTCGAAGTCGGTCTTCGGCTGGTAGTCGGTGACGTCGTGGCGGACCTTCTCCAGCAGTTCGCCGCCCCGGTCGGTGAGACGGCCGTGGTCGACCATCGTGTCCCACTCGGTCGTGACGACCTGGCGGACATAGGCGTCGACATCGGCCCGGATGCGGTCGCGCACCTCGACGGGGTAGGGCCGGACCCGTTCATGGACCTCGTGCAGGGCCTGCGCCTCGGCGCGTACATGGTCCTGCGCGGCGCTGCGGGCCTCCCAGACCCCGGCGATCGCCAGACCGAGGACGATGGCGTACACGACGCCGATCATCATGGTGATGTACTCGATGACGTCCGGGGTCTCGGACGGGTCGTCGTCCTCCCCGACCCTGCGGCTGTGCAGGACGGTCACGGTCAGCACGACGGCGCACACGGCGACCATCGCCAGGACAAGAACAAGCCATTCCGGCATGGGAACCTCCGAGCGGGTCAGCGCGGGCGCAGCGCGGCGACGGCGAGCACCGCGGGCGCCGTGATGAGAAGGGTCAGGGAAACCAGGGACGGGCCGCTGCGTGGCGGCGTGCGACGGGCCGTGGGCCGGTACTTGGGATAGCTCACCGGCTGCACGCTGGGCCGGACCTTTGGCGTGGGTTTCGGTGACGGTTTCGGCGGCTCGGGCGCGGGTGCCGGGGGCGGCGGAGGCGGTGCCGGGCGAGCGGGAGGGGGCGTCGGAGGTGGCGGCGGGGAAGGCGGCGCAGGCGGCGGAGGTGGCGGCGGCGCCGGTTCGGGCGGCGGGACGGGCCCCGGCCGTGGCTTGGGCGGCTTGGGCGGCTTGGGCAGGGGCGTCACCGGACCCGCCGAGCAGATGACCCCGTCGCCGGAGACCGCTGTCGCGCCGCCGGATCCGGCGCCGCCGTCGATCGAGGCGTAGGCACAGCTGTCGGCGGGGGCCACGGCCCCGGCGACGGTGGGGGAACCGAGCGTCCAAGCGAGCGCCAGAGGCGCCAGGACACGTATCAGAAGGGCGGAACGGGTCCGTCTGTATCCGTACACGACCCAGAGCATGGGCGACCCGTGACCCCGGTACGCGCGGGCCGGGCGCGAATGCCCCGAACGGGCGGACCTGGCAGGTCAGAGGTTTGGAGTCGGCGTACGCGGATCCCGTGCCGGAACCCCGGCGGTGTGCGCCGGACCGCCGCACGGGACCGGTCTTCGCCCACCCGCGCGGAAAGAAATCCGGCGGCCGGTTGAACACCGGGCCCACCCCGGGCCGTACCTAGGGCCACGAGCGGCGCACTCCGCGCCGCACAACCCCTCAGCGGGAAGCAGGAGTTCACCATGAAGACCTGGCGGAGCGCTTCACTCGTGGCGTCAGCTGCGGCCGTGCTGGCGCTGACGACGGCGTGCGGTCAGGAGAACGGCGGCGACCAGTCCACGAACGGACAGAACGTGGGCAACGCCGCCCCGGCGGCGGGTGGTTACGGCTCGGGCAGCGGCGACGCGGCGGCCACGGCGGGTGCGGGCGCCGACGGAAAGGACGCGGCGGCTGCCACGGGCAAGACGAAGGCCGCGGGTCAACTCGCGGTCTGGGACAGCAAGGAACTCGGCAAGGTCGTCACGGACAACGCCGGATTCACCCTCTACCGATTCGACAAGGACACGGCCCAGCCCCCGAAGTCCAACTGTGACGGGGACTGCGCCACGGCCTGGCCCGCGGTGCCCGCCGACGGCGCGGAGGCCGCCCCGGGGGTCGACAAGACCCTGCTCGGCGAGGTCACCAGGACCGACGGCACCAAGCAACTCACCCTCGACGGCTGGCCGATGTACCGGTACGCGAAGGACACCGCTCCCGGCGACGCCAACGGGCAGGGTGTGGGCGGCACTTGGTTCGCCTCGTCGCCCGACGGCCGGAAGGCCAAGGCCGCCGCCGACCTGCCGGGCCTGTCGACCCGTAACGATCCGAAGCTCGGTGAGATCGTCGTCGACAAGAACGGGATGACGGTCTACCGGTTCATGAAGGACTCGGCGTGGCCGATCAAGTCCAACTGCACCGGCGACTGCATCGAGAAGTGGCCGGCGGTCGCACCCGTCGACAAGAACGACACCAAGGGCGTCCAGAAGAAGGGCTTGATGAGCTTCACGCGCCCCGACGGCGTCAAGCAGATGACCGTCAACTGCTGGCCGATCTACACCTTCGCGAACGACAAGGCCCCCGGCGACACCAACGGCCAGGGCGTGGGCGGCACGTGGTACGCGATCTCGCCCACCGGTAAGCCGATCGGCGTGACGAAGTAGTCCCGACGCGTTTTCCCGACCGCCCGGCCCCGGGCTGACGGACCGGCCGGTCCGTTCCTTCCGCACCGCTACGGAAGGAACGGACCGGCTCTTTCGGTTCTCTTCGGAAGACTTCGCAATGCTTCGGAACGCTTCAGGTTGTTTTTACGTAGTTCCCATCTTTGTTCCATCGGCACGTGCCGCTGGCAGTGACCGAGAACGGACCGCCAATTTCCGTTTTGGCTCGCTCCGTTGGCGGGCGATCAGTAGCCTCAGCTCGAACACCGGATCGCCTACGCCTAGGAGAGTGTGATGGACCGACCCACCTGGGCTCCACCGGGCATCGACATCTCGGTGCCGAGCGTGTCCCGCATCTACGACTACTACCTGGGCGGTTCGCACAACTTCGAGGTCGACAGGGAAGCGGCCCGCAAAGCCATGGAGTTCCTTCCGGGGCTCCCGAAAATCATGCAGGCGAATCGTGCCTTCATGCGCCGTGCCGTCCGGTTCGCGGTGGACGAGGGTGTCACCCAATTCCTGGACATCGGCTCAGGAATCCCCACATTCGGCAACGTCCACGAGGTCGCCCAGGCCGCGAGCCCCGGCGCCCACGTCGTCTACGTCGATCACGACCCGGTGGCCGTAGCGCACAGCCAGGCCGTCCTGAACGGAAACGAAGAAGCTGACGTTCTCATGGGCGATCTGCGCAAGCCCCGTGAGATCCTGACGGCCGAACAGGTCGACCGGCTGATCGACCTCGACCGGCCCGTGGCACTGCTCCTTGTCGCGGTCCTGCACTTCGTCGAGGACGCGGACGATCCGTACGCTGCTGTCGCAGAGCTGCGGGACGCGCTGGCACCGGGAAGCCTGTTCATCGTCACGCACGCGGCCTACGAGGGGATTCCGGTCCAACAGGAGCAGGCCGCGGGCACCGTCAATGTCTACAAAAACATACGCAACCCACTGATCATGCGCACGCGCGAAGAGATCGCGCGGTTCTTCGAGGGATACGACATGGTGGAACCCGGGCTCGTGCCGATGTCGCGCTGGCGACCCGACACCGCTCCCGAGGAGGAGGATCCGTACTCCTCCTCCGGGTTCGTGGGCGTGGGGCGCAAGGCGTGACCGCGGAGCCGGACGGGCCGGAGGACAGACTCCGCAGGTTCGCCACCATCTGGAGCCGGGCGATCTACCCGGTGACGGCGACCGCGGTGACCCGCCCCGAGTTGGAGGGGCAACTGCTGCCGCTGGCACGGCGGTTGCGGGACGCGCTGCGGGCCCGCGCCTTCGACGCCGGCGAGGGCAAGGGCGTCGGCGCCGCGCTCGTCGAAGGGCACTGCACCGACCCGGAGGCGCTGAGCCGCACCCTCGACGTGGTCGAGGCGTATCTCGTGCTCTACTGCGGCGGCGACGGCTCCCAGGAGGAGTTGCAGGCCCGCTCCGCCCGGCTCCAGCACGCGGCGGCGGCCGGCTTCGCCCAGGCCCTGCGCGAACGCACCCTTATCGAGCAGGAGGCCATCTCGCGGGCCGCGCTCAACGCCCACACCTTTGTGGCCGACGCCCTGCACGCCAGCGAGGCCCGGTTCCGCGCCGTCTTCGAGGGCGCCGCGATAGGGATCGGGATCGCCGCGCTCGACGGCACCGTCCTCGAAGTGAACGACGCGCTGGTACGGATGTTCGGCGGCGGTGAGCGCACGGTGCGCGGACGCAAGATCGTCGAGTGGACCCACCCCGACGACCCGCCGCAGGTCTGGCAGCTCTACAACGAACTCATCCGCGGCGACCGCGAGCACTACCGCATCGAGAAGGCGTTCCAGCGCCCCGACGGGACCGCGCTGTGGACCAACCTGACGGTGTCCCTGCTGCGGGACACGGACGGCCGGCCGCAGTACCAACTCGCGCTCATCGAGGACACCACCGAGCGGCGCCTGCTCAATCTGCGGCTGCGCTACGAGGCCACCCATGACGCGCTCACCGGGCTGCCCAACCGGACCCTGTTCTTCGAGCGGCTGGAGAAGGCGCTGTCCGGGGGCGACGGGATGCGCTTCGGGCTCTGCTACCTCGACCTCGACGGTTTCAAGACCATCAATGACAGCCTCGGCCACGCCATCGGGGACCGGCTCCTGGTCGAGGTCGCCGACCGCCTCCAGGCATGCGCCACCGCACCCGGCGAGATGGTCGCCCGGCTCGGCGGCGACGAGTTCGTGGCCCTCACCACCGGACCGGACACCGCGTCCGAGGTCGATGAACTCGCCGGGCGGATCCTGAACGCCCTGTCGACACCGATCAGGCTCGACGGCCGGGAACTCACCGTGCGCGGCAGTATCGGCATCGTGGAGGGCCCGGCCGGGGAGCGCGGCGCCGCGGAGGTGCTGCGCAGCGCCGACATCACCATGTACCGGGCCAAGTCGGCGGGCGGGAATCGCTACGAGATGGCCGACGCCGAGGTCGACGCCCGTACGATCACCCGGCACGGCCTCACCACGGCGCTGCCGGCGGCCCTGGAGCGCGGTGAGTTCTTCATCGAGTACCAGCCGCTGGTGCATCTCGGCGACGGCAGTGTGAGCGGGGCCGAGGCGCTGGTGCGCTGGTCGCATCCGCAGCACGGGGTGCTCGGGCCCGACCGGTTCATCCCGCTCGCCGAACGCACCGGGCTCATCGTGCCGCTCGGCCGCTGGGTCCTGGAGGAGTCCGTACGGCAGGCGTGCCTCTGGCAGGAGCGCTACGGCACCGACCCCGCCGGGCCGCTGCGGATCAATGTGAACCTGTCGCCGTGCCAGCTCACGCACCCCGGGCTCGTCTCCGACACGGTCGAGATCCTGGAGCGGGTCGGGCTCGCCCCCGGCGCGCTGTGCCTGGAGGTCACCGAGTCCGCGCTGATCGGTGCCGACGACGATCTGCTCAAGCCGTTGCGCCGGCTCGCCGAGATGGGCGTCGACATCGCCCTGGACGACTTCGGTACGGGGTACTCGAACCTGGCCAATCTGCGCCGGCTCCCGGTGAGTGTCCTCAAGCTGGACCGCTCCTTCACACAGGGCATGCAGCAGTTCCCCGCGGATCCGGTCGACCTGAAGATCGTCGAGGGCATCGTCTCGCTCGCCCACAGCCTGGACCTCGCGGTCACGGTCGAGGGCGTGGAGACCGGAGCCCAGGCCGAACAACTCCGCGACCTGGGCTGCGACACGGCCCAGGGCTGGTACTACGCCCGACCGGGCCCACCGGAACGCCTCCACGAGCTGGCGCTGGCCGACGCGACGGGCTGACGAAGGAGGCTCGGCCCCTGCGGTGTGGAGGGGAGCGCTCCGGCGCTCCCTCTTTCCGCCGCAGCGGCGAGTGACCACGACGGCGAGGGCCCGGCGGTGTCCGCGACGGCCTTGGGGCGGCGGCGCAGCCGGTTCCGGTCCGTCGGGACGGCGGGCGTCCGCCGGTGAGGGGGAGGGGGCTCGGCCCCGCGATGCCCCGCGCAGCGGGGCCTCAGGTCACTGGTCGGCCCTCTGCAAGAGCAAGAGCATGCGTTGGAATTCGCGTGCCGCCCGTGGTGGGGCCACGTCGCTGCGGTGGGCCAGGGCGATGGTCCGGTGGAGGCCGGGGCGGGCCAGGGGCGTGACCCGCAGACCGCGTCCCGCGCGCGTGGCGACCATGCGGGGGACCACGGCCACGCCCAACCCCGCCCGTACGAACCCGAGCACCGCGTCCATCTCACCGCCCTCGACGGCGAAGTCCGGTTCGAAGCCCTCGGCACGGCACGCGGCCACGGTCAGCTCCCGCAGGTCGTACCCGTGCCGGAACATCACCAGGCGCTCGCCCTCCAGGTCGGAGATCCGCACCGTCCTGCCCCGTCCCGGCGCCGCCGCGTCGGGCGAGGACACCACCACCAGGTCCTCCCGCAGCACCTCCACGGTGGTCAGCGCGGGCGACGGCGTCGGCAGCGGCAGCACCACGAGCGCCAGATCGAGCGCGCCGCGCGCCAACTCCCGTACCAGATCGTGCGAGCCGCCCTCCTCGATCAGGAGCTGAATGCCGGGATACCGGTCGTGGAAGGCGCGCAGCACATCGGGGAGCAGCCCCGTGCAGACGCTCGGGGTGGCCCCGAGCCGGACCCGCCCGCGCCGCAGCTGGGCCAGCTCCTGCACTTCGTGCCGGGCCGTGTCCGCGTCGGCGAGGATCCGCCGGGCCAGCGGAAGCAGCGCCTCACCGGCGTCCGTCAGCGTGATGTTCCCCCGGGCCCGCAGGAAGAGGTCGGCCCCCAACTCCCGCTCAAGGGATCGGATCTGCTGCGAGAGCGAGGGCTGCGCGACATGCACGTGCTCGGCGGCCCGAGTGAAGTGCCGGGTCTCGGCGACCGCGACGAAGTACTGGAGCTGCTGCAACTGCATACGGCCACCTTACAGCCACGATAGGTAGGGCCTATGGAAATGAGCCGGTCCATGTCTTGGACCGATCGGGCGTCCCCGGCCTACCGTGCGGGACATGGCACTGGCAACGCGGACGGACCGACGGCCGTCCATGACGCGTCACCTCTGGGACTCGTCCGTCGGCAAGAAGACCGTGATGGCCGTCAGCGGCCTGATCATGCTGGCGTACCTGGTCGCCCACATGTTCGGGAACCTGAAGATCTTCTTCGGCTCCAGTTCCTTCAACGAGTACGCCCACTGGCTGCGCACCATCGGTGAGCCGCTGCTGCACTACGAGTGGGCCCTGTGGATCATCCGCGTGGTCCTCGTCGTCGCCGTCGTCGCCCACGCCGTCTCCGCGTACCAGCTCAGCCGCCGCGACCTCAGGGCGCGCCCCAGCAAGTACGTGCACAAGAAGCCGCGCGCCAGCTATGCCACCCGGACCATGCGCTGGGGCGGGATCATCCTCGCCCTGTTCATCGTCTGGCACATCCTCGACCTGACCACCGGAACCGCCCACCCCGGCGGCTTCGAGCAGGGCCGCCCGTACCAGAACGTCGTGGACACCTTCTCCACCTGGTACGGCAACGTCTTCTACATCGCCGCGATGCTCGCCCTCGGGCTGCACGTCCGGCACGGGTTCTGGAGCGCCGCGCAGACCCTCGGCGCGGGCAGCCGAGGCCGGGACCGCGCCCTGAAGACCGTCGCGAACGTCCTCGCGCTGCTGCTGACGGCCGGCTTCGTCGCCGTGCCCGTCGGCGTCATGACCGGATTGGTGAGCTGACATGAACTATGCCGAGTACGTGACCGGTGCGCCGATCGCCGACGCCAAGGCGCCCCAGGGGCCCGTCCACGAGCGGTGGGACACCCGCCGCTTCGAGGCGAAGCTGGTCAACCCGGCCAACCGCCGTAAACACACCGTCATCGTCGTCGGCACCGGTCTGGCCGGCGGCTCGGCGGGCGCGACCCTCGCCGAACAGGGCTACCACGTCGTCCAGTTCTGCTACCAGGACTCCCCGCGCCGCGCCCACTCCATCGCCGCGCAGGGCGGCATCAACGCCGCCAAGAACTACCGCAACGACGGCGACTCGGTGCACCGACTGTTCTACGACACCGTCAAGGGCGGTGACTTCCGCGCCCGCGAGTCCAACGTCCACCGCCTCGCGCAGATCTCCGTCGAGATCATCGACCAGTGCGTCGCCCAGGGTGTGCCCTTCGCCCGCGAGTACGGCGGCCTGCTCGACACCCGCTCCTTCGGCGGCGTCCAGGTCTCCCGTACCTTCTACGCCCGTGGCCAGACGGGTCAGCAGCTCCTCCTCGGCGCGTACCAGGCACTGTCACGGCAGATCGCCGCGGGCAACGTCGAGATGCACGCCCGCACCGAGATGCTCGACCTGATCGTGGTCGACGGCCGGGCCCGGGGCATCGTCGCCCGCGATCTGATCACCGGGAAGATCGACACGTACTTCGCCGACGCCGTGGTCCTCGCGTCCGGCGGCTACGGCAACGTCTTCTACCTGTCGACCAACGCCATGAACTCCAACGCGACGGCGGTGTGGCGCGCGCACCGGCGCGGCGCCCTGTTCGCGAACCCCTGCTTCACCCAGATCCACCCCACCTGCATCCCACGCACCGGCGACCACCAGTCCAAGCTCACGCTGATGAGTGAATCCCTGCGCAACGACGGCCGGATCTGGGTCCCGAAGGCCAAGGGCGACACCCGCCCCGCGAACCAGATCCCCGAGGACGAGCGGGACTACTACCTGGAGCGGATCTACCCCTCCTTCGGCAACCTCGTACCCCGCGACATCGCATCGCGCGCCGCGAAGAACGTCTGCGACGAGGGTCGCGGCGTCGGACCCGGCGGACAGGGCGTGTACCTCGACTTCGCGGACGCGATCACCCGGCTGGGCAAGGCGAAGGTCGAGGAGCAGTACGGCAACCTCTTCGACATGTACGAGCGGATCACCGCCGAGAACCCGTACGAGGTGCCGATGCGGATCTACCCCGCCGTGCACTACACGATGGGCGGACTCTGGGTCGACTACGACCTCCAGACCACCGTGCCCGGCCTGTTCGCGATCGGCGAGGCCAACTTCTCCGACCACGGCGCGAACCGGCTCGGCGCGTCCGCGCTGATGCAGGGCCTCGCCGACGGCTACTTCGTACTGCCGTCCACCATCAACGACTACCTGGCCCGCAACCCGCACCACACCGCCGTCACCGGTGAACACCCCGCCGTCCAGGAGGCCGTGGCCGACACCGAGGACCGCCTGCGGCTCCTCCTCGCCGTCGACGGAGACCGTACGCCCGACTCCTTCCACCGCGAACTCGGCGAGCTGATGTGGGAGTTCTGCGGCATGGCCCGCAGCGAGACCGGGCTGCGCAAGGCCCTGGAGCGCATCCCGCAGATCCGCGAGGAGTTCTGGCGCCGCATCAAGGTCCCCGGCACCGGTGAGGAGTTCAACCAGTCCCTGGAGAAGGCCAACCGTGTCGTCGACTACCTGGAACTCGCCGAGCTGATGTGCCTCGACGCACTGCACCGCGCCGAGTCCTGCGGCGGCCACTTCCGCGAGGAGTCCCAGACCCCGGACGGCGAGGCCGAACGCCACGACGACCTGTTCTCGTACGCGGCGGCCTGGGAGTTCACCGGCACCGGCGCCGCCCCCACCCTGCACAAGGAAGACCTCGTCTTCGAGTACGTCCACCCCACTCAGCGGAGCTACGCATGAAGCTCACCCTGCGCGTCTGGCGCCAGAAGAACGCCGACGCCGACGGCGCGATGTCCACGTACGAGGTGGACGGCATCTCCTCCGACATGTCGTTCCTGGAGATGCTCGACACCCTCAACGAGGAACTGATCCTCACGGGTGAGGACCCCGTCGCCTTCGACCACGACTGCCGCGAGGGCATCTGCGGCGCGTGCAGCCTCGTCATCAACGGCGACGCCCACGGGCCCGAACGCACCACCACCTGCCAGCTCCACATGCGGTCCTTCCGGGACGGCGACACGATCGACATCGAGCCATGGCGGGCCTCGGCGTTCCCGGTCGTGAAGGACCTGGTCGTGGACCGCTCGGCCTTCGACCGGATCATCCAGGCGGGCGGCTACATCACCGCGCCGACCGGCGCCGCGCCCGAGGCGCACGCCACGGCGGTACCCAAGCCGGACGCCGACTTCGCCTTCGAGCACGCCGAGTGCATCGGCTGCGGCGCGTGCGTGGCCGCCTGCCCGAACGGTGCGGCGATGCTGTTCACCTCGGCGAAGGTCAACCATCTGAATGTCCTGCCGCAGGGCGCACCCGAACGCGAGACCCGGGTCCTCGACATGGTCGCCCAGATGGACGAGGAGGGCTTCGGTGGCTGCACCCTCACCGGTGAATGCGCCACAGCCTGCCCCAAGGGCATCCCACTCTTCTCGATCACATCAATGAACAGGGAATGGCTGAGAGCAGCCCGGGGGGCAGGTCGCCACTAGCTCGCCCGGAAGAGCCCCGCCCCAGCCATTCAACAGCCCCACACCGCCAAGCTCCTCCTGAGTCACGTCCGCGCCAGCGGACACCGGCACAACGGTAACCAAGGCCGATCTCCCCACGGCCCCTCGTGCTCGTGCCCCGCTCATGCCTGGACCAGGAGAGTCCCATGACCGTCCCCACCCTCCCCACCCCGGCGGCGCCCCCCGCGCCCACACCCCCGGCAGCCACCGAGACCCGCTACACCGTGACCCTGGCCCACGACGAGGCCGACGTACGGGCCGCCCAGCGGCTGCGCCACGACGTCTTCGCCGGCGAGATGGGCGCCCTGCTCACCACCTCGGTGCCGGGCCACGACATCGACCCGTTCGACGCGTACTGCGACCACCTCCTGGTCCGGGACAACGTCACCGGGCAGGTCGTCGGGACCTACCGGCTGCTGCCGCCCGAGCGCGCCGCCGACGCCGGCCGGATCTACTCCGAGACCGAGTTCGACATCACCGGGCTCGACGCGATCCGCCCGAACCTGGTCGAGGTCGGCCGCTCCTGCGTGCACCCCGACCACCGCGACGGCGCCGTGATCGGCCTGATCTGGGCCGGCATCGCCCGGTACATGATCGCGGGCGGCCACGAATGGCTGGCGGGCTGCTGCTCCGTACCGCTCGCCGACGGCGGCACCCTCGCCGCCGCCACCTGGGACCGCGTCCAGGACAAGCACCTCGCACCCGAGGAGTACCGCGTACGGCCCCTGCGCCCCTGGACCGACGAGGGCGTCGTACGGCCCGCGGGACGCACCGAGCTGCCCGCCCTGCTGCGCGGCTATCTGCGGCTCGGCGCCTGGGTGTGCGGCCCCGCGGCGCACGACCCGGAGTTCGGCGTCGCCGACCTGTACGTCCTGCTGTCGATGCGCCGCGTCAACCCCCGCTACCTGCGGCACTTCCTCTCGCTCGTCCCGGCCTGGTGAGCGTCTGGCTGCCCAGCGCACCCTGCACCCCGCAGGCGTGCGCGGCTACCGCCGGTTTCCGCAGCGCCGTACCGCGTGCCGTGCTGCGGCTGCTGGTGTTCCTGGTGGTCCTGGTCGCCGGGATCGCGCTGGTGCCGTTGGTCGCCCGCTGCGCCCCCGCGCGGCGGGACCGGCTCGTGCGGCGCTGGTGCCGGACCCTGGTCCGTGCCATGGGGGTACGGGTGCGGATCAGCGGTACCGCCGTGCCGGACGGGGGTGTGCTGCTCGTCGCCAACCACATCTCGTGGCTGGACATCCCGCTGCTCGCGGTGGTCCGGCCCGCCCGGATGCTCGCCAAGACGGAGATCAGGGCGTGGCCGGTCGCCGGGGCGCTCGCCGAGCTGGGCGGCAGTCTGTTCATCGACCGTGACCGGCTGCGTGCCCTGCCCGGGACGGTGGCGGTGATCGCGTCGGCGCTGCGGGGTGGCGCGGCCGTCGCCGCCTTCCCCGAGGGCAGCACCTGGTGCGGCCGGGCCCAGGGCCCCTTCCGGCGGGCCGTGTTCCAGGCGGCCCTTGACGCGGGCGTACCGGTGCAGCCGGTCCGGCTGGCCTACCGCGCACAGGGCGAGAGCCTGAGCACCGCGCCCGCGTTCGTCGGCGAGGACCATCTCGGCGCCTCGCTGTGGCGGGTCGCGACCGCGCGCGGACTCGTCGCCGACGTCGAGGTCAGACCCGCGCTCACGGCCGCGGGGCACCGGCGCGACCTCACGGCCGCCGCCGAGACATCGGTGACCGGCATACGGGCCCCGCATCCCGCCCCGAACCGGATTCCGTCCCCGGCCCGCCGTCCCCGACTCCGGCCACTGCGGGGTCCGGGACGCGCGCCCACCGCCGTCCACTGACCGGAGGTCACCCGCGTCGGTCAGCCGCCGAGCGCCCGTGCGAGATATGGGCGCCGTCCGGCTGTCCGTCGCGGGCGACCCCCGCCGGGTGGCCCGAAGCGCGTCCGCCCTGGTCATCGCCGCCGGGGCCGAGGTCGCCGGATGCGTGAACCCCACGACTCTAGTCCGCGACCCGACCCGCGACCCGAGCCAGCCTCCGCAGGGAGTCCAGCAGGGCCGCACGGTCATAGGTGCTGGTGGTGACCAGGATCTCCTGTGCCCCGCTCTCCTTGAGCAGCGTCTCCAGTGCCTCGGTCACCTGCTCCTCGGTGCCGTGCACCTGGTCCCGCAGCCCGGACTCGTAGAAACCGCGCTCCTTCTCCGTCATCCGTCCCGCCGCCCCCAGCGCTTCGACGCGCTCGGCGGGCAGCAGCGGCGGGAAGGTGCCGTGCGTGCGTGAGTACGCCATCGACCATGCCTCCGGTACGAGGACACGGCGGGCTTCCTCCTCGGTCGCGGCGACGGCCACGGTGCCCGACACGGTCACATACGGCTCGGCGGCCCACTCCGAGGGGCGGAACGCCTCCCGGTAGCGGTCGATCGCGCGGAGCATCCGCTCGCGGCCCCTGAAGTCGCCGACGACCAGCGGGAGGCCCGCCTCGGCCGCGATCAGCGCTCCCTCGCCGGTGGCCAGCACGAACGGCGGCACGGTCAGCCCCTCCGGCGGGCGCGCGTGCACCCGGGTCGGCGAGGTGCCCCGGAACCAGCCGAGCAGGTCGGTGAGTTGCCCCGCGAAGTCCTCCGCGTCGTCCTTGTCCCGGCCCAGCGCCTTGCGCACCCCGTCCGTGAACCCCACCGAGCGGCCGAGCCCCATGTCGATCCGGCCCGGGAACAGCGACTCCAGTACGCCGAACTGCTCGGCCACGACGAGAGGTTGATGGTTCGGCAGCATCACGCCGCCGGTGCCCACGCGGATCGTCCGGGTGGCCGCCGCGACCGCGGCGGCGAGCACCGTCGGCGCCGACCCCGCGACACCGGGCACCCCATGGTGCTCCGCCACCCAGAACCGGTGATAGCCCAACCGCTCGACCTCGCGCGCCATCGCCACGGTGTCCCGCAGCGCCTCCGGGGCGTCATGGCCCTCACGGGTGCGCGAACGGTCCAGGAACGACAGCCGGGTCGATGCGATCAGAGCACTCACGCCTCCTTCAACGTCCGGGCCGCGCCAAGATTCCCGCACCCCGGCGCGCGCCCCCGCATAGGGTGGTCCCCGTGACGGAAAAGACCAGGCCACTGGCCGTGTTCGATCTGGACGGGACGCTCGCGGACACCGCGCACCGCCAGCGGTTCCTGGAGCGTTCGCCGCGTGACTGGAACGCCTTCTTCGCCGCGGCACCCGACGACCCGCCGCTGACCGAGGGCGTCGCCCTGGCGCTGGAGTACGCGCGGGAGTGCGAGATCGCGTATCTGACGGGCCGTCCTGAGCGGTGCCGCGCGGACACCGTCGCCTGGCTCGCCGCGCGGGAACTGCCGGACGGCCGGATCTGGATGCGGCGCAATGACGACCGGCGGCCCGCGCGGCGCACCAAGCCGGAGATCCTGCGGCGGCTGGCACGCGACCGCGAGATCCGGGTCCTGGTGGACGACGACGACCTCGTGTGCGACGAGGTCGAACGGGCCGGGTTCCGGGTCGTCAGAGCCCGCTGGGCCACCGCGTCGGCCGCCCTCAAGGACGCCCAGGAACGCGAGGGGCGTACGTGACGCTCAGTCCCCTTCGTCGATGCGGAAGCCCACCTTGAGGCCGACCTGATAGTGCTCGATCTGCCCGTTCTCGATCTGGCCGCGCACCTGGGTCACCTCGAACCAGTCCAGGTTCCTCAGCGTCTGCGACGCCCGGCCGATTCCGTTGCGAATCGCCTGGTCGATGCCTTCGTGGGAGGTGCCGACGATCTCGGTGACCCGGTAGGTGTGGTCGGACATGGAGGGGTCTCCTCTCCGCCTCGTCGCGGGATGTGACTCCACCGTAATCGCCCGGACCGCGCTCAGCCTCTTGACCTGCGCGTTGGTACATACCAAACTCCTAGCCCACCCGTAGGGGCACCGACCGAAGTGCCCCTCCCCCCACGTCGGGTTCGATCCGCCCTGTCCGCAGGCAGAAAGCGAACCACGTGATGCCCCGCCGCCGTACCCTTCTCACCCTCGCCCTGGGCTCCACCGCCGCCCTCGCCACAGGCTGCGGTCTGTTGCCAGGAGGGGACAACGGGCGGCGCACGGTGACCGTCTGGCTGATGAAGGGCAGCGCGTCCGACGCGTTCCTCGACCGCTTCCGGACCGCGTTCGAGGAGGAACACACCAACCTGCGGCTCGACATCCACATCCAGGAGTGGACCGGCATCGGCGAGAAGGTCGCCGCCGCGCTCGAAGGCACCGACGGCGGACCCGATGTCATCGAGGTCGGCAACACCCAGGTCGCGCAGTACGTCGACCAGGGCGGCCTCCTCGAACTCACCCTGGAGTCCGCGCGCGACCTCGGCATGGAGGAGTGGCTGCCAGGGCTCGCCGAACCAGGCCGCTTCAACAACCGCCAGTACGGCATCCCCTGGTACGCGGCCAACCGTGTCGTCATCTACAACAAGGACCTGTTCGCCCGCGCCGGCGTCAAGAAGCACCCGACGACCCGCGACGAATGGCTCTCCCTGACCAAGTCCCTCAACGAGAGCGGCACCCAGGGCATCTACCTCGCGGGCCAGGACTGGTACACCCTCGCCGGCTTCATCTGGGACGAGGGCGGCGACCTCGCCAGCGACCGGGCCGGCGGCTGGGAGGGCACCCTCGACTCGGCGGCGGCCCTGCGCGGCATGGACTTCTACGCCCGCCTCCAAGCGCTCGGTGACGGACCCAAGGACGCAGACGAGGAACACCCGCCCCAGGCCGAGGTGTTCGCTCGCGGTGACGTCAGCCAGATCATCGCGGTGCCCGGCGCCGCCCGGACCATCGAGCAGAAGAACCCCGACCTCAAGGGCAAGCTCGGCTTCTTCCCGATCCCCGGCAGATCCGCGAACCGGCCCTGCGCCGTCTTCACCGGCGGCTCCGACCTCGTCGTCCCCGAGAACACCGGCGACCGCAGGGGAGCCGTCGCCGTCATCGAGGCGCTGGCCGGCGAGAAGTGGCAGACCGACCTCGCCAGAACCATGGACTACGTACCGAACAAGACGACGCTCGCGCCCGCCGTCGCCGGTGAGCCGGGCGTCGCGGCGATGGCGGAGGGCGCCGCGCACGGCCGCGCGACGCCCAACTCGCCCGACTGGGCGTCCGTCGAGGCGGACAACCCCATCAAGAAGTACATGTCGAAGGTGCTGGCGGGCGGCGACCCGAAGGCCGAGGCGAAGGACGCGTCGGAACGCATCACCAGCGCGCTGAGCGGGTCCTGAGCCGACCGCCACGGGCGCCGTGACCGGCACGGCGCCCTTTTCGCAGCCCCTACCGGGCCATCCCTACCGTGCCTATCCCTACCGGGCCATCCCTACCGCGCCACACTCAGCGACAGCGCGAACCGTCCCTTTCGGTCCGTCCACCAGTGGGTGCGGTCCAGATCCGCCGCCGCGAGTTCCTTCCGTACGCCGTCCTCGCGGAACTTCGCCGAGATCTCCGTGCGCAGGTCCTCGCCGGCCGCGAAGTCGACGGCGAGGTCCAGGGCGTGGACCTTCACGGTCAGCGCGGTGCGGGCGCGCAGCCGCATCTCGATCCACTCGTGGTCCCGGTCCCACAGGGCGACATGCGCGAAGTCGTCCGGGTCGAAGTCGGCGCCGAGTTCACGGTTGACGACGGTGAGCACGTTCTTGTTGAACGCCGCCGTCACGCCCGCCGCGTCGTCGTACGCGGAGACCAGCACCGACTCGTCCTTGACCAGGTCGGTGCCGAGGAGCAGCGCGTCGCCGGGGGACATCAGGGACCGTACCGACGACAGGAACGTCGCCCGTTCGGCGGGCAGCAGATTGCCGATCGTGCCGCCGAGGAACGCGATCAGCCGGGGACCCGGAGTGTCCGGGAGCGTGATTCCGCGCGTGAAGTCGGCGATCAGGGCGTGCACATCGAGCGCCGGGCGCTCCGCGATCAGCGCCTCACCGGCGTGCACGAGGGCGCTCTCGCTGACGTCCACGGGAACGTACATCCGCAGCCCCGACAGCTCGTCCAGGAGGTGCCGGGTCTTGTCGGACGACCCGGAGCCCAGCTCGACCAGGGTGCGCGCCCGGGTCGCGGCGGCGATCTCGGCGGACCGGTCGAGCAGGATCTCGCGCTCCGCGCGCGTGGGGTAGTACTCGGGGAGTTCGGTGATCTCATCGAAGAGTTCACTGCCGCGCGCGTCGTAGAACCACTTCGGCGGCAGCGACTTGGGGGTGCGGTGGAGTCCGCCCAGGACATCGGCGCGCAGGGCGGCGCCTGCGGCGTCCTCGGGCAGGATGCGGGTGATGTGGAACGGGCTCACGCGGCGTGCTCCTTGAGCGGGGTCAGCAGGACATCGGCGCGCTCGGCGGTGAGCAGGGTGCGGTCGGGCACCCGCCGCCAGCGCGCGTCGTCGTCGTACGGTTCGGAGGCGACGACCGTGCCGCCTCCGGGGGCGGCGAGGTACCAGAGCGTGTCGCCCCAGGCCGTCGCCGCGACAGTGACGCCGTCGGTCAGCAGCAGATTGAGCCGCGAACCGGGTGCCGCCGCGGCTATCTCCGTGACGGTGTCGGAGAGCGCCTCGCCTGCCGTGTCGCCGGCCGTGAGCCGGTGCAGCACCAGCGCCCATACGAGGGCGGAGTCGGACCGGGCCTCCATGGAGAGCAGCGCCGCCGGCGGCAGCGCGGCGGACAGTCCGGCGAGGGAGTGCGGCCAGCCCGCGACGGCGCCGTTGTGGCTGAACAGCCACGGGCCCGACGAGAACGGCGCGGCGGCGGCCTCACCGTCCGCGCCCGTCAGTGTCGCGTCCCGTACGGCGGCGAGCAGCGCCCGAGTGCGGATCACCCTGGCCAGATCGGCGAAGGACTGGTCACCCCAGATGGGCCCGGGGCGCCGGTAGCGCGCGGGCACCGGATCCCCGTCCGCGTACCAGCCGACGCCGAACCCGTCGGCGTTGACCGTGCCGTGGCGCTGCTGCCGGGGCGCCCAGGACTGGCGGTACAGGGCGTGCGGCGGTTCCACCAGGATCTCGCCGAGCGCGATCTCCGGCCCCAGATAGGCGACATGACGGCACATCAGATGCCCTCCGGACCTACGCCGTCGGCGGGCGTGACATCGCGGGCGGTACGGAACCCGGAGAAGATCTGCCGCCGTACGGGATGGTCCCAGTTGCGGAACGTCCCCCGGCAGGCCACCGTCCCGACGGCGAACGAGCCGCCGCGCAGCACCTTGTAGTCACCGCCGAAGAAGACCTCCGAGTACTCGCGGTACGGGAACGCGATGAACCCCGGATAGGGCAGCAGATCGCTCGACGTCCACTCCCAGACGTCCCCGATCAACTGCCGTACGCCCAGCGGGGAGGCGCCCTTCGGATAGCTGCCCGCCGCAGCGGGACGCAGATGCCGCTGGCCCAGATTGGCGTGCTCGGGCGTCGGGTCGGCGTCGCCCCACGGATAGCGCGTCGAGCGGCCGGTCGCCGGATCGAACCGGGCGGCCTTCTCCCACTCGGTCTCGGTCGGCAGCCTGCGGCCCGCCCAGCGCGCGTACGCGTCGGCCTCGAACCAGCCGACGTGCAGCACCGGTTCGTCCGGCACCACCGGCTCGGTCGCGCCGAACCGGCGGCGCAGCCACTGCCCGCCGTCCCGGCGCCAGAACAGCGGCGCGGTGATCTCGTGCGCGTGGATGTGCTCCCAGCCGCGCGGATCCCACCAGCGCTCGTCGTCGTACCCGCCGTCCTCGATGAACGCCTGGTACGCGGCGTTGGTCACCGGTGTCGTGTCGATCACGAACGGTGGGACGAGCCGGTGATGCGCCGGGCGTTCGTTGTCCAGCGCCCATGGTTCCATCGAGGTGCCCATGGTGAACCGGCCGCCGGGGACGAGGACTTCGGCGGGTCCGGTGAACGGGGGCGCCGGGTCCGGGTCCGGCGCTGTCAGCGCGAGGGGACCGGTGCGGAGCTGGTGCGTGATCAGCATTGTCTCGTCGTGCTGCTGCTCGTGCTGCGCGATCATGCCGAACGCGAAGCCCGCGTCGGTCAGCGGCGACCCGTGGAACGGATGCGCGTCGAGCACGTCCAGGGCCCGGCCGCGTACGTCGGCGGCATAGCGGCGCGCCTCGGCCGGCGGCAGCAGCGGCAGCGAGGGCCGCTCGGCGCGCGGGTGCTCGAACGCGTCGTACAGCGGGTCGATCTCGGGCCGTATCGCGTCACGTCCCGCGACCGCCCGCAGCAGCCACTGCTCCTCCTGGTTGCCGATGTGCGCGAGGTCCCACACCAGCGGCGACATCAACGGCGAGACCTGCGCGGTCAGTTCGGTGTCCTCGACACAGTCCGTGAGCAGGGCGGTCCGGTCGCGCGCGGTGAGCAGCGCCGACCTCGCGAGGGTCCGGAGCGTCTCCGGATCGGTGGTCGTGGTCGCGGGCTCGGTCATGGGAGAAGGTCCTTCCCGTGCGCGGTGAATCGTTCGATCAGCTCGTCGGCGGGGCACCGGCCACGGGCGACGTACCGCTCGGTGTACGCGGCCACCGCGTCCCGTACCTCAGGGCTCGCGCCGATCCGGGGCAGCGCTTCGAGCGCGGCGGCGAAGCAGGTCACCGCCGCGTCCCGCAACTCTGGTTCGGTGAGGGCGAGTTGCGCGGCGGACAGCCACAGTTCGTTGCAGGGCGCGGGCAGCGGGCCCGCACGCTCGGCCAGCGACTTGACGCACCGGTACGCGGTCTCGGCGGCCTGGGCGTCGTCGAACAGCGCGGTCGTCACGGCGAGCGGCACGATCCAGCCGTCATCACCCGGTTGGGCGTCGATCATCCGGAGTTCCAGATGGCCGCGGGGCCGCACCGGCGGGAACAGGGTGCTGACGTGGTAGTCGAGGTCGTCACGGGTCGGCGGCCGGGGCACGCCACTCCTGATCCAGTCACGGAACGACAGGTCCCGGGGGACCAGCCAGGGCCCGTCCTCGGTGCGTACGCACATCACCGGGGCGTCCAGGACGTGCCGGGCCCACGCCGCGCGGGGCTCCGCGTCCAGCGGCGGCGCGGCGGAGCGGCCGGGCTCCAGCGCGGCCCACAGGGCCTGACGGGTGGAGCGCCAGCCGGTCGGGTGACCGTCGCACAGCGGCGAGTTCGCGAACGCCGCGACCAGGACGGGCCCCAGCAGATGGGACAGCCGCCAGCGGTGGCCGAGTCCGAGCGGCCCCGGCTCCTCGTACCCGGCGTCCAGACACACCTGAACGGACGCCGACGAGCACATCATCCGGCGGCCCGCCGGGCCCGTTCGGTCGAGATAGGTCTCCATCGCGTCGTAGCGCCGCTCGCGCAGCAGCCGGGACGGCGGACGCCAGGGGTCCGTGCCGAGCCCGGTGAGGACGAGGTGGTGGGAGCGGAGGGCGCCGCGTACGGCGGCGAGGTCGGCGGAGACGGCCGACACGCACTCCATCAGGGAGCCGGCGGGCGCGGAACTCAGTTCCAGCTGGCCGCCGGGTTCGAAGGTGAGCGCCGAACTCAGGGGCAGTTCCCGCAGTGCGGCACAGGCCGCTTCGAAGCGGGCGGGTGATACGGGGTCGTGCGTCGCGCGGGGGGTGTGGACAAGCCATTCCAGCTCGACTCCGACGGTGCGGGGTGGCCCGGTCTTGAAGCAGATGCCGTGGACGAGTGCCTCCACATCGGCATCCGTGGGCAGCGATCCGGACCGCGTACAGTCGTCTCCCTCGGTCATGTCGGGATCCTCCTGATCCTCGAGTGGAGAACCATGGGCCGACCGGGCCGGGGGTGGCCCGGGACGGCACTCCTCCCACCCAAGACGTTCCTCGCGAACCGCACAAGAGCGCCCATCGGACGTCGAACCTCTGTTCGTCCGGGGTGTGCGCGGGCGCGCGTACGGGTGACCGTCAGGTCCAGCCGTAGCGCTCCCGCAGCCGCAGGACCACCAGGTTGAACCGCATCCGGTCCAGCGCGCACGCCTCCCGGCGCATGCCGTCCTCGTGCAGCCGCAGCACCCGGTCCAGATCCACCCATGAGTCTCTGCCCTCTCGGTCCCATGGCCCGCTGCCGATCGGCACCCACTCCCGGTCGTGATCGTGCCGCCTGCTCGACAGCTGTACGGCCAGCAGGGTGCCGGCCGTCTCGCGGGCGACGACGAGCACGGGCCGGTCCTTGCCGCGACCGTCGTTCTCCTCGAACGGTACCCACGTCCAGACGATCTCGCCGGGATCGGGATCGCCGTCGTGCTCGGGTGCGTACGCCGTACGCACCCGGCCGACGGTGTGCGGCTCGGCCTCGGTGGTGGCGGTCGGGCCGCTGCGGCCCGGGGTCTCGGTGGCGGGCGGGTCCTCGCGATAGGCAGTCACGCGGTCACGGTAGAGCGGTGGCCGATCACACCGGCCACCGCCCCCTGTGGATCTCCCGGGAACCGCGGGGTCACCGGGACCATTCGGCTCAGACGGTGCCGGTGCTCCCCTCGTCCTGGACGGGCACCTTCTGGGTACGGGCCGCCCCGGGGAAGCCGTTGACCGTCCCGGCGCCGCCGGTGCCGTCCGTCTCGTTCATCGAGGCCAGCAACTGCCGGGCCAGGCCCAGTCCCGTACCGCCCATGGTGAGTGCCTTCGCGAACAGCTCGGAGAGTCCGTCGGCGCCGTTCAGCAGGACCATGTGGTCGACGCTGCTGAAGGCGCCCGCGCCCGCCGCGACGATCTCCGGCCAGTTCTCGGCGAGTTGCTGCGCGACCACGGCCTCCTGGTTCTCGGCGAGCGCCGCTGCCCGCGCCTTGATCGTCTCGGCCTCCGCGAGACCCTGGGCCCGGGTCGCCTCGGCCGTCGCGAGACCCTTCGTCCGCGCCGCCGACGCCTCCGCCTCACCGGTCGCCCGGGTCGCGGTCGCCGCCGCCGCGCCGCGTGCCTCGGTCGCCTCGGCCTCGGCGGCGGCGGCCGTCTTCACCCGGGTCGCCTCGGCGCTCGCGGCCAGTTCGGTCTCCTTGGCCTGGGCCTGCGCGGCGGAGATCCGGGCGTCGCGCTCGGCCTCCGCCAGGGTCCGCTTCTCGTACGCCGACGCGTCGGCCGGTTTGCGTACATCGGCCTGGAGTTGCTGTTCGCGCCGCTGGGCCTCCAGTTCGGCGACCCGGGTCTCCTGGACGACGACCTCCTGCCGGGCCGCCGCGTCGGCGAGCGGTCCCGCCTGCCGGGACTTGGCGCCGGCCTTGTCGCGCTCCGCCTGGTAGCCCGCCTGAAGGATCTCGCTGTCCCGGGTGGCCTCCGCCATCCGCGCGGACGCGGCCTGTTCCGCCTCCGTCGCCAGCCGGTTGGCCTCCGCCTGCGCGATCCTGGCGTCCCGCTGCACGGCCGCCGCGTGCGGCATCGCCAGGTTCTTGATGTACCCCGTGGGGTCCTCGATCTCGTGGATCTGCAAGGAGTCCACGATCAGCCCGAGCTTCTCCATCTCGGTGCCGCAGGCCGCCCGGGTCTGACCGGTCAGCTTCTCGCGGTCCCGGATCATGTCCTCGACCGTCAACCCGCCCACGATGGACCGCAGATGACCGGCGAAGACGTTGTGCACCCGTTCCGCCATCAGCTTCTGCTGGTCGAGGAAGCGGCGCCCCGCGTTGGCGATCGACACGAAGTCGTCGCCCACCTTGAAGATGACGACGCCCCGCACCTTGAGCGGGATGCCCTGGTGTGTCACGCAGTCCACGGACAGTTCGGTCTCGTTGAGGTCGAGCGACAGCTTGCGCACCGCCTGGACGCCCGGCAGGACGAGCGTCCCGCGCCCCGTCACGATACGGAAGCCCATGCCCTCCTCAAGGCCCTCGGTACGGTGTTTGGAACCGGAGATGATCAGAGCCTCGTTGGGTTCGGCCACCCGCCACATCAGCTTGAACAAGGTGATCACAACGATCAGCGCGAGGACCACTGCCCCCGCCACGACGCCGACGAACATCGGCATACGCCCCCTTTGCCTGGTGCCCTTTCGGCACCGAACGGTCGGGAGTGTGCTCCTGGGCGGGGCCCGCGAGAAGGCGTTGACGGATCCTTGCCGCAATCTTGACGCGAATGGCCCGCCAGCTGCGATGACGGCCCGTCAATAACCCTGCGGTCCAGGCCACTTATGGGTCAACCGTCGTACGCCTGCGCCACATACACCGTACGCGGGGGCAGATGCTCCACGATCATGACCACGGTGCCGGTCTCGATCCGCTCCTGACCGGACGCCGGGTAGGCGAGGAAGTGCTCGGCGCCGCCACGGATCCGGACGATCACCTCACCGACCAGACCGGGCCCGACCGTGCCGGTCACGCGTCCCATCAGCCCCACCATCGACGGCTCGCCCATGGTCACACCCTACGGTGCGCCGGGTGTCCCCACCTCCCGTGCGGCGCCGACTCATTCGCCGCTCCGAGGTCACTGATACATCGAAAATCGGCCAGGCCATGGAGGGGGCCGCCGGTGTCGCCGCAGGTCCGCCGCGCCGTGAACTGCCTTTGCGCACCAATGGTTTGCATCATAAGCAGCGTCAATACCGAGATGACCATGGCCGGTTCCAGGTAGGCCGAAAACGCCGTGCCGAGCCATGGAAGGATGCGCTGCGTCATGGTGCAGATACCCGAGCAGCCCGTCATGCGGGAGCCCGCGCAGTCCTTACCGCGAGAGGCCGGAATTCCGGTGCCGCGAGAGCCCGCGTCGTCGCGTGCGCAGTCCCGTCCCGCCCTGCGGGAGCCCTCCCCGCGAGAGCCCGCCCCGCCACCGTCACGGCAGGCCCCGCAGCCCCCGCCACCCCCGCGGCCCTCGCCCCAGGCGCGCGAGCCGTCGCACCCGGAACCGCCGGCGTCCGTGCGACCGCCTTCGCCCCCGGCCCCCGGTCCCGCCCCTTGGTCGCCCGCCCGGCCCCAGGGCCCCGTGCCGACCAGCGCCGACGTCGCCCGGCTCGCGGGCGTTTCCCGGGCCACCGTCTCGTACGTCCTGAACAACACCAGTGCCGTCCGCATCAGCGAGCCCACCCGGCTTCGGGTCCACGAAGCGGCGAAGGAACTCGGGTACGTGCCGCACGCGGCGGCCCGCAGTCTGCGCGCCGGACACAGCCGTATGGTCCTCATGCCCACCCCGAACGTGCCCGTCGGTCCCCTCTACAGCCGCTTCCTCAGTGAACTCCAGTGGGCGCTTGGCAGGTTGGACTACACGGTCGTGCAGTACGGCCGGGTCGGGCTCACCGGTGACGAGGCGGCACGCGCCTGGGCGGAGCTGCGTCCCGTGGCGGTCCTGGCGCCCGGCGCCCGCGAACTCGGCCCGGAGGGCGTCGCCGTGCTGAAGCGGTCGGGCGCCAGAGCGGTCGTCACCTTCGGCCCCGCCCAGGTCGACGGCGCGCACGCGATGCTGATGGACCAGCGCGAGGTGGGCCGCAGCGCGGGCACCCATCTCGCGAGACCGGGCCGCCGCCGGATCGGTGTGGTGATCCCCGAGGAGTCCGGGCTCGACGAGTTCGCACGCCCCCGCGCGGACGGCGTACGGGAGTCGGCCGAGGGGCTGGGTGCCACGGTCGTCGAACTGCCCCTCGCCTACGAGGAGTCGGCCGCCGCCCGGCTCGCGGGCCGCTGGCGCTCCCTCGGCCTGGACGCCGTGTTCGCGTACAACGACGAGTACGCGATGCTGCTGATGCGGGCCCTCCAGGACGAAGGTGTCCGAGTGCCGGACGAGACCGCTGTGGTCGGTGCCGACGACCTCATGCTCGGGCGGCTGCTGCGTCCCCGACTGAGCACCGTACGCATCGAGTTGCCCTCCGGACAGGAACTGGCGGAACTCGTCGACCGGGTGGTCCGCGACCCCGGCACCGCACCGCTCGTCAGGGAACTCCTGGGCGCGAATGTGGTCCGGCGGGAGTCGAGCTGAGGCGGACGGACGCGGGCCCCGATACCGGTGGGGGCGTTCTCGTACAAGCGGTCGAAGATATGTGGCGCCGTGACTAGGCTGTTGCGCGCTCAACCAATTCGGGGGACGTGCAACCAATTCAGGGGACGTGGGCACGTGACCGATCGGAGATCCGGCATGGCCCTGCTCGACCCGCAGAACTGGCAGTCCCGCCCGCTGTCGGGCGGTGAGTACGCCGTCACCGAGCCCGCCACCGGCGACACACTGGGCACGGTCACGCTCGCGTCCCCGCCGGACGTCACGGCCGCCGCGGAGGCCGGCGCCGGGGCGCGGCCCGGCTGGGCGCGCCTGCCGCACTTCGAGCGGGCCGCCGTGCTGCGCAGGGCCGGCGACCTGTTCACGGCGCACGCCGACGAACTGCGGGAATGGCTGGTCCGCGAGTCCGGCTCGATACCCGGCAAGGCGGACTTCGAACTGCATGTCGCCGCCCAGGAGTGCTATGAGGCCGCCGCGCTGGCGTCCCGCCCCGTCGGACAGGTGCTGCCCAGCGAGGCGCCCCGCCTCTCGTACACGCGCCGTGTCCCGGTCGGTGTGGTCGGGGTCATCGCCCCGTTCAACGCCCCGCTGATCCTGTCCATCCGCTCGGTGGCACCCGCGCTGGCCCTCGGCAACGCCGTCGTCCTCAAGCCGGACCCGCGTACGGCGGTCTGCGGAGGACTGGCGCTCGCGGCGGTGTTCGCGGCGGCCGGGCTGCCCGAGGGGCTGCTGCACGTCCTGCCGGGCGGCGCGGACGTGGGTCAGGCCCTCGTCGCCGACCCGCGTACCCCCGTGATCTCGTTCACCGGCTCGACGGCGGCGGGCCGCGCGGTCGGCGAGGCGGCGGGCCGTCATCTCAAGCGCGCGCACCTGGAACTCGGCGGGAACTCGGCGCTCGTCGTCCTGGAGGACGCCGATATCGACGCCGTGATCTCCACGGCGGCGTGGGGCTCCTTCTTCCACCAGGGTCAGATCTGCATGACGACCGGCCGCCACCTCGTGCACGCCTCGCTCTACGACGAGTACGTCGAACGGCTCGCCGCCAAGGCCGACTCGCTGGCCGTCGGCGACCCGCACCGCGCCCAGGTCCACCTCGGTCCGATCATCGACGCCGGTCAACTCGCCAAGATCCACGGCCTGGTGGAGTCCAGTACGGCACGCGGCGCGAAACTCGCGGCGGGCGGCACACACGAGGGCCCCTTCTACCGGCCGACCGTCATCGCGGGCGCGGACGACGACACGCCCGCGTACGCGCGGGAGGTGTTCGGACCGGTCGCGCCCGTACGGTCCTTCACCACCGAGGACGAGGCGGCGGCCCTCGCATCGGCGGGCGAGTACGGGCTGTCGCTCGGCATCGTCACGCGGGACGCCGCGCGCGGGTTGGCGCTCGCCGACCGGATACCCACCGGCATCGCGCACATCAACGACCAGACGGTGAACGACGAGGCGGTGGCGCCGTTCGGCGGGGTCGCCGCCTCCGGCACGGGCGCGCGGTTCGGTGGCGAGGCCAACCTGGAGGCGTTCACGGACGTGCGGTGGACGACGGTACGGGGGGATGTGGCGGGTTACCCGTTCTGACCGCCTCACGCTGACGCCTGACGCCTGACGGCCGGCGCTCCGCGGATCACTACGGGGCGTCGGCCGTACCGGCAGCGGTCTTGTGGCTCAGGCGCCGCTCAGGCGCCGCAGACTCCGCTCAGGCGCTCTGCGGGCCCTCTCCCTTGGCCTCGGCCTCCGCGATGGACTTGCGGACGTCGTCCATGTCCAGCTTCCGGGCCTGCCCGATGACATCCACCAGAGCGGACTCGGGAAGGGCGCCCGGCTGCGCGAACACGGCGACCTGGTCCCGCACGATCATCAGGGTCGGGATCGACTGGATACCGAACGCCTGGGCCAGCTCCGGCTGCGCCTCCGTGTCGATCTTGCCGAAGACCAGGTCCGGGTTGGCCTCGGCGGCCTTCTCGTACACGGGCGCGAACTGCCGGCACGGCCCGCACCAGGACGCCCAGAAGTCGATCAGCAGGAAATCGTTCTCCGTGACCGTCTGGTCGAAGTTCTCCTTGGTCAGCTCCACGGTGCTGGTCATGTCCCGCATCCCTCTTCCTGGTGTCCGGTTATTGGTCCGGTGACGCCGATGGGCACAACGGCACCGGGACACCGCGTATTCCACGCCGCGTATTCCACGCGGCGGGTTCCGCGGGGTGTCCCGCGCGCGTACCCGTGTGGCCACGCCGCACACCTACGACCAGACTGATCCCATGACGGAAACGATCGAGTACGACGTGGTGGTGCTGGGCGCGGGCCCGGTGGGGGAGAACGTCGCCGAGCGGACCCGGGCGGCGGGGCTGAGCACGGCGGTGGTGGAGAGCGAACTGGTCGGCGGTGAGTGCTCCTACTGGGCGTGCATGCCCAGTAAGGCGCTGCTGCGGTCCGCCATCGCGCGCGCGGACGCGCGTCGCACGCCGGGCCTCGTCCAGGCGGCGCAGGGGCCGCTCGACGCGCGCGCGGTCCTCGCCCACCGGGACGAGCAGACCGCGCACTGGAAGGACGACGGGCAGGTCGCCTGGCTCGACGCCACGGGCGCCCGGCTCTACCGGGGGCAGGGCAGGCTCGACGGACCGCGCCGGGTCACCGTGACCGGCACGGACGGTGAGATCCAGGTGCTGACCGCACGGCACGCGGTCGCCGTGTGCACCGGCACCCGCGCGGTCGTGCCCGACCTGCCGGGTGTCGCCGACGCCAAGCCGTGGACCAGCCGGGACGCCACCAGCGCGGACCGGGTGCCGGGGCGCCTCGTGGTGATCGGCGGCGGCGTGGTCGGCGTCGAGATGGCGACCGCCTGGCAGGCACTCGGCTCCCAGGTCACCCTGCTGGTGCGCGGCGACCGGCTGCTGCCGCGCATGGAGTCGTTCGCCGGCGAACTGGTCGCCGACGCCCTCCGCGAGGCGGGAGTCGATGTCCGTTTCGGCACCTCGGCGACCTCGGCGGTACGCGACGGGGCGACCGTCACCGTCACGCTGGACGGCGGTGAGCGAATCGAGGCGGACGAGGTCCTGTTCGCGACCGGCCGTGCCCCGCACACCGACGACCTCGGCCTCGACACGATCGGCCTGAAACCCGGCTCCTGGCTCACCGTGGACGACACCTGCCAGGTCGAGGGCCTTCGCTGGCTGTACGCGGTCGGCGACGTCAACCATCGCGCGCTGCTCACCCACCAGGGCAAGTACCAGGCGCGGATCGCGAGCGCCGCCATCGCGGCGCGGGCCCAGGGAGTGCCGCTCCTGGAGACGGACCGCTGGGGCGCGCACGCGGCGACCGCCGACCACGCGGCCGTGCCGCAGGTCGTGTTCACCGATCCGGAGGCCGCCGCCGTGGGCCTGTCGCTGGCCGAGGCCGAGGCGGCGGGCCACCGGGTCCGCGCCGTCGACTACGACCTCGCGCACGTCGCGGGCTCGGGTCTCTACGTCGACGGCTACCGGGGCCGGGCCCGCATGATCGTCGACCTGGACCGCGAGATCGTCCTCGGCGTCACCTTCGTGGGCCCCGGCGTCGGCGAACTCCTGCACTCGGCGACGGTCGCGGTCGCGGGTGAGGTCCCGATCGACCGCCTGTGGCACGCGGTTCCGGCGTATCCGACGATCAGCGAGGTCTGGCTGCGGCTGTTGGAGACGTATCGCGGGTAAGGCGGCGCGGGACCCACCGTGGGATTCACCCGGTAGCACCCTTCACCCTGGGCGTAGCGTTGCTACGCCCAGGGGTAGCAACGCTAACGCAATGATGTTAGCGTTGTTCTTGTCGGGGAGCGGCGATCGCGCCCCAGGAGACAGGGAGCCGTGCCATGAGTGAGCAGCCGAGCACCGAGCAGCCGACCACACCGCGCCGCGTCGCCGTCGTCACCGGAGGGTCCCGGGGCATCGGGCGGGGGAGCGCCGAGCGCCTCGCCGCCGACGGGTTCGCCGTCGTCGTGAACTACGCGGGCAACAAGACCGAGGCCGACGCCGCGGTGGCGGCGATCACCGCAGCGGGCGGCGAGGCGATCGCCCAGCAGGGCGATGTCGCCGACGAGACCGCGATGGCGGAGGTCTTCGACGCCGCGGAGCGCGCCTTCGGAGGGGTCGACGTCGTCGTCCACGCCGCCGGAGTCATGACCCTGGCGCCGCTGGTCGACACCGACCTCGACGCCCTGGACCGTATGCACCGCACCAACATCCGCGGCACGTTCGTCGTCGACCAGCAGGCCGCGCGCCGCGTGCGGGACGGCGGCACGATCATCAACTTCTCCAGCTCCGTGGTGGCGCTGGCCCTCCCCGGCTACAGCGGGTACGCCGCGACCAAGGGCGCCGTCGAGGCCATGACCCTGGTCCTCGCCCGTGAACTGCGCGGCCGGGACATCACGGTCAACGCCGTGGCCCCCGGGCCCACGGCCACCGCCCTGTTCCTGGACGGCAAGGACGAGGCGACCGTAGCGAAGTTGGCCGCGCAGGCTCCGCTGGAGCGTCTCGGCACACCGCGGGACATCGCCGAGGTCGTGTCCTTCCTCGCCGGACCGGCCCGCTGGGTCAACGGCCAGGTCCTCCGGGCCAACGGCGGCATCGCGTAACCCTGCCCCCCTGCCGCCCTCAGTCGTACGTACCTGCCGTACCTGCCGTACCGGCGCTTTCCCTCTGCCGCCACTAAGGAGTTCCGTCATGTCCGTCGTCCTGATCACCGGTGCCGGTTCCGGCTTCGGCGCGCTGTCCGCCCGTGCCCTGGCCCGCGCCGGGCACACCGTCTACGCCGCGATGCGCGACACCACCGGACGCAACGCCGGCCGGGTCGCCGACGCCACGACATACGCCACCGAACACGCCGTGGACCTGCGCACGGTCGAACTCGACGTGCTGTCCCAGGAGTCCGCCGACGCCGCCGTGGACACCGTGCTGGCAGAGGCCGGCCGGCTGGACGTCCTCGTGCACAACGCGGGGCACATGGTCACCGGCCCCACCGAGGCGTTCACCCCCGAGGAACTGGCCGCCGTCTACGACACCAACGTCCTCGGCACCCAGCGAGTCAACCGTGCCGCCCTGCCCCACCTGCGCGCCCAGCGGCACGGACTGGTCCTGTGGGTCGGCTCGACCTCCACCAGAGGCGGCACCCCGCCCTACCTGGCCCCCTACTTCGCCGCCAAGTCCGCGATGGATGCCCTCGCCGTCTCGTACGCGGCGGAGCTGGCCCGCTTCGACATCGAGACCACCATCGTCGTCCCGGGCTCCTTCACCTCCGGCACCAAACACTTCGCCACCGGCGGACACCCCTGTGACCAGACCGTCGTCCCGGACTACGAGGCCCTGTACGCCGGGCTCATGGACCAGATTTCCCAGCGGCTGGCCGATCTCGCACCCGCCGACGCCGATGTCTCCCAGGTCGCCGACGCGATCGTCGAGGTCGTCGGCACCCCGCACGGCAAGCGGCCGTTCCGGGTCCACGTCGACCCGGCCGACGACGGCAGTGAGACCGTCAGCGCCGTCGCCGACCACATCCGCGCCGAGTTCCTCACCCGCATCGGCCTGGACGACCTCCTCGCCCCGCACCCGGTCGGTGCTGCCGCCGCGGCGCCCTTGATAGCGTCCGGTCCATGAGCACGCGATCACGGATCCTGGAAGTGGCCGCCGACCTGGTCGCCGAGTCACCCGACGGGGATGTGTCGACCCGGGCCGTGTGCGAGGCCGCTCAGGTCGGGGCCCCCGCCCTGTACCGGCACTTCGGGGACAAGGAAGGGCTGTTGTCGGCCGTAGTCGACTTCGGGTTCGACAAGTACCTGGCGACGAAGCGGGAGCACCGGCCGGGCGCCGACCCCGTGCAGGATCTGCGGGACGGCTGGGACAGTCATGTGGAGTTCGCCCTCGCGAACCCGAATCTGTACCGGCTGATGAACTCCCCGGCGATGCGCACACCCCCGGCGGCGGCCCTGGAGTCCCACCAGATCCTCACCCGGGACCTGGAGCGGGCCGCCGCGCAGGGCAAGGTGCGCCTCGCTCCCGAACTGGCCGCCCAGATGGTCATGTCGGCCAATGTCGGAGTCGCGCTGATGCTGGTGGCCCGTCCGGCGACGTTCACGGACAGGACCATGTCCATGCGGGTACGGGACGCCGTGCACGCGGTCGTCTTCACCCCGGAGGCTTTGGTCCCGCATCTCGCCCCGGTGGCCGTGGACGGTGCGGGGACCGAAGAGGTGCGCGTCGCGTCCACGGCGGCCCGGCTGGCCGCGATGTTGCGCCAACAACAGGGCACGGACCTCACCCCGGCCGAGACGACGCTCCTGACGGAGTGGCTGACCCGCCTCGCGAACACCCCCCAGGGGGCGTGACCCCGGCCGGGAAACGGCCGGCACCACCATCGGCAAGCCTGCCGTGAGCCGAGATCCCGAAGGCATATTCGCGAAGAAGTGTTCGCGAACATCCTTTCGCGAAGAACTCTTCTGAATCTAGGATGCGGGCCATGACCGACGCACCCGACGAACCCATGGGCGACATCACCCTCCACACCGCGGCTCTCCGTGTCCTCGCGCACCCGACGCGACTCGCGCTGCTCAACCGGCTGCGGGAGCACGGCCCGGCGACCGTCCGGCGGCTCGCCGACCACTTCGACCTGGACTCCGGTGCGGCCAGCTATCACCTGCGGCGGCTGGCGGCCGGCGGGCTCATCGAGGAGGACACCGCCCGGGGCAACCGGCGCGACCGCTGGTGGCGGGCCCGGCACCGCACCTCGTGGCACGACCCGGCGCGCACCGACCCGGCGGACCCGACGGACGCGGCGGACAGCCGGGCCTATGTCCAGGCGGTGGCGATGGCGCACGGCGAGGCCCTGCGCCGGGTCGCCGCCGAGACCGTGCCGGTGATGGCCGACGACTGGTTCGCGGTGTCCGCCTTCGCCGACCACACCCTGCGCCTGACACCCGCCGAACTCGGCCGGATGAAGACCGAGTTGCTCGCCGTTGTCGACCGCTACCGGGAACGCGAGGCGTCCGGGGACGCCGAACCGGTGACAGTACGCGTGCAGGCGTACCCCCTGCTCACCGACGGGACCTGAGCGGTGCGGGGGGACGGCGGCGCCCTGGTGCGCGGGCGGGAGCGGGCCGCGTACCGGGACCTGAACGTACTGCGCTGGCTCGGCGCCTACACGGCGTCCGTGACGGGTGACGTCGCCTACTATCTGACGCTGTCCTGGGCCGTCGCCCAGGTCGCCGGTCCCGCCACGGTCGGGGTCGTGCTCGCCGTCGGGGCGATACCCCGGGCCGTCCTGATGCTCGGCGGCGGTGTCCTCGCCGACCGGTTCGGGCCACGCCGTGTTCTCATCGCCAGCGATCTGGTGCGCTGCGCGGTGGTACTCGCCGTCGCCGTGCTCACCTACGCGCAGGGCCCCCGGCTGCTGCCGCTGTGTGTGCTGGCGTTCGTGTTCGGGGTGGTCGACGCGGTGTTCATGCCGGCGGTCGGCGCGGTACCGCCCCGGCTGACCGGCAGCGGACAGCTCGCCCGGGTGCAGGGCATGCGCTCCCTGGCCGTGCGGCTGAGTAACGCGGTGGGGCCGCTGATCGCCGCGTCCGTGCTCGCGGCGCGCGGGCCCGGCGCCGCCTTCGGGGTGGTGGCGCTGCTGTTCGTGGCCTCGCTGGGGCTGCTGACGGCGGTACGGGTCCGGCCCACCGCCTCACCTGACGTACCGGAAGCCGCACCCGACGCACCCGACGTACCCGACAACTCACCTGGTGTACCCGAAATCGCCCCACGAAAGGGGGCGCCCGGCCCCTGGGCGGATCTCCGCGACGGACTCCGGCACCTGCGCCGGCACCGCCGCCTCAGCCGTCTCGTGCTGGTCGTCGCGCTCGGCGAGATGTGCTTCAGTGGGCCGCTCGCCGCCGGGCTCGTCCTCCTCGCCGACGAGCGGGCGTGGGGTCCGACCGCGCTCGGTGGGGTCCTCACCGCGTTCAGTGTCGGCGGCGCCGTGACCGGGCTCGCCCTCACCGCCGCACGCCGCGTCCCGCACGCCGGCGCCGCACTCGCCGGGTCCTTGGTGGTGACCGGGATCCTGGTCACGGCACTTGGCCAGGCCGGCACACCGGGCGCCGCGATGGCCCTGGGCGCGGTGGTCGGCGCGGCGAGCGGGGTCTGCGGTGCGATCGGGCACGCGCTGGTGCAGCAGAGGACCGAGCCCCGGTACCTGGGCCGCGTCACCTCCGTGACGACCCTGGGCACCCTGGGGCTCAGTCCCTTGCTCTATCCGGTCACCGGCCTGGTCGCCGCCGCTTGGGGGACCGGGGTGTTCTTCACGGCCTGCGGCGCCGTGTGCGCGCTGGCGGCGGCGGTCGGACTCACCTCCGCGGTACGGACCGCTGAGCTGTGACCTCAGCCGCCGGTAGAGGCACCGGTAGGCGTGAACTCACCCGAGAGAGCCGCCGCCATCCGCAGATGCGGCGCCGCGTCCGCGTCCCGGCCCTGCCGCTCCAGCGTGCGGCCGAGCATCAGGCGCGCGTAGCTCTCCACCGGGTCCCGCTCCAGAACGAGGAGCAACTGCTCCTCGGCACGCCGGAGTTGGGCCGAGTGGTAGTACGCCCGCGCCAGCAGCAGCCGGGGAGCGACCTGCTCCGGCACCTCGTCGGTCAGCCCTTCCAGGACGCCCGCCGCCGTCACGTACTCCTTGGCGTCGAAGAACATCCGCGCACGCTCCCAGCGCTCCGCGGCCGTCCCGTGCTCGAAATATTCCCGGCTGTATGTCTCGCCGTAGGTCTCGTTCACTCCAACCTCCTCGCCCGCCGCAACCGACCCGGGGGCACGAATATTCCACCGTCCGCGCGGGGTGGCCGGGCCTGACGGGATGTCCCCGACGGGGCTAGGTTGTCCGGCATGAGCAATCTTGATCGCGAGGCGGTGCCGGCGCAGTGCGGTGGCCGTGGGTTCGTCGTCGCCGAGCCGGTGCGTGAGCTTCTCAGCCCCCGGCACGTCAAGCTGGGGGAGTCCACCGAAGTCCGCCGTCTGCTGCCCAACCTCGGTCGGCGCATGGTCGGCGCGTGGTGCTTCGTCGATCACTACGGGCCCGACGACATCGCCGACGAGCCCGGAATGCAGGTGCCGCCGCATCCGCACATGGGCCTCCAGACCGTCAGCTGGCTGCACGAGGGCGAGGTCCTGCACCGCGACTCCACCGGCAGCCTCCGCACCATCCGGCCCCGGCAGCTCGGTCTGATGACGTCAGGGCGGGCCATCAGCCACTCCGAGGAGAGCCCCAAGGCGCACGCCCGGCTGCTGCACGGCGCGCAGTTGTGGGTCGCGCTGCCCGACGCGGACCGGCATGTCGAACCGCACTTCGAGCACCACGCGGAGCTGCCGACCGTGACGGCGCCCGGCCTCACCGCGACACTCGTCCTCGGCTCGATCGACGGCACGACATCGCCCGGTACGACGTACACACCCATCGTGGGTGCCGATCTCGCCCTGGCAGCGGGCGCCGATGTCCGCCTCCCGCTGGTGCCGGACTTCGAGTACGCGGTCCTGTCCATGTCCGGCGAGGCCCATGTCGACGGTGTGCCCGTACTCCCGGGTTCGATGCTCTACCTCGGCTGTGGCCGCACCGAACTGCCCCTGCGCGCCGCGTCCGACGCGGGCCTGATGCTCCTCGGCGGCGAGCCCTTCGAGGAAGAGTTGATCATGTGGTGGAACTTCATCGGCCGTACCCAGGAGGACATCGCCCAGGCCCGATCGGACTGGATGTCCGGCTCACGCTTCGGCGAGGTGGTCGGCTACGACGGTGCCCCGCTCCCCGCCCCGGCCCTCCCGCCGGGACCGCTGAAGCCACGGGGAAGGGTCCGCTGACCCCGCACATCCCTCGCGGTCGGCCTCACTTGGCATAGTGGACCCCGCCGGAGTGATACCGGAGTGACAGGGCCGGAGTGACGGGGGGAAGGACGGGCATGGACGAGGAACCGGCGTGCTTTCGGGTCGAGTTCGCGAGTGGCAGCGCCGCCTCGGTCGAGAATCGGCGCTCCTTCCGTGACCACGAGCGCCGCGACATAGAGCGCGACCTGCCCGGCTGGCCCCCTGGACCGGCCTTCGCGGTGCGGGGGTTCTTCGGCAGGCTCGGCCGGTACGCCCTCGCCGTTCTCACCGGGCTCCTGTTGCTGCCGATCTACGCCATCAGCTCCCAGACGCCCGACAAGCGGGGGAAGTTGGAGGACCGTGAGAACGAGGTCGACGACTTCCCCGTCCTCTGGGCGGGCGTGGGCGAGACGGCTCGTACGCTGCCCTGGCAGCTCGATCCCTCCCGGCGGCCCTGGCGCACGGTGACCGAGATCGAAGTGGCCGGGTCCGGCGGGCTCGTGCGCATCACGTCGCACGAGTACGTGGCGCGGGGCAATCGGTACGTGTCATGGGGCAGCGGCGAGACGGTGCCGGGATCCGAGGCTGTTCTCTGGTCGTTGTCCCGGGACGAGATCGTCGGCGCGGAGGTCAAGCGGTTCAGCATGGCCGAGTCCGACTTCACGCTCTCCTTCCGGGACGGCTCCTGGGCCCGGCTGACGAGTTCGTCGGACGCCGCGCGGAAGATCGTGGCACTCCTCGGGTAACTGGGTGCGGGCCCGCGGCGCGTTGGTCGCCGAGGGCCCGCACCCGTTCATGAAGGGCTACGTCTACCGGCCGCGCCGGACGGCCCGCTGGTCCCTCCGCTGATCCCAGTCGCGCCCCGCCCTCGCCTTGTGGGCCGTGGCGGTCACGGTCCACTGGTCGAAGTCATAGACGACGGACTGGCCGTCCACCGTCGCCTTGAACGTGGAGCCCAGCTTGTCCTGTTGGAGCCACGGGGTGTCGAACAGCTTGTAGGAGTCGTAGGCGACAGCCTCGCCGTTCACGAGGTGCGTCGCGGCAGGTGCCGCCGACGCCGAGTCGAAGGTGATGTCGAGGTCGTCGCCCTTCAAGCTGTGGTAGACGATGCGCGGGTTCGCGTCCTCCAAGTGGCTCAGGTCCAGGCTGCTGGTTCTGGTGAGGGCGGTCACGAACGCGTCGAAGTCGGCGTACGCGGAGGCGTCCGCCGTCTCCAGCACCCAACCGTTGGTGTCGGCCTGGCTGCGCAGGATGTCGTAGCTGTAACTGAGGCTGGCGGTCGGGTGGTTCTGCGTTGTCGTCTTCACCTTGTTCGCCGGGTCGTTCGGCGTCTGGTGGTACCAGGTGCCGGGCTTCGCCATCCTGTAGGCGAAGTACATCGACCCCGTGTTCGCGACCGTCCAACCGTCGGCCTGACGCCGTTCCAGGATCGAACCGTTCGTCGGGAACAGCGCGTTGACGTAGTTCGACGTCTGGTCACCCGATGACTTGTAGACACCCACGGCGGTGGGACCGCTCTGCATCACCCGCTGGTTGGCGGGCTGGTTGTAGGAACCGATCGAAGCGGTGCCCTGGTCGACCGACAGCCGGAACAGCGGGTTCGCCGCGTTGGACTGCCAGCGCAGCACGACCGGCAGATCCTCGATCCAGTTGTCGACCCGACGGTACTGGACCTCGGTCCCCAGGCCCCAGGTGGGCCGTACATAGGTCGTGCGGTAGATGTCCATCGCGCGCCCGCTGGAGTTCTGGAGATTCGTCTTGTGCGAGGTGTACGACTTGTCGGTCTTCCGGCCGATCTTCACCGCGAGCGCGGGCGGTGAGTAACGCGTCCCCTGCCAGGCGACGAGAGCGCCGTACTCAAGGTTCGGGCGATACGCCGAGGGCGCCGGGTTGTCCGATTCACCGACCCCCAACTGCGCGCGGTGGGCGCCGAAGTACGTCCAGGCGAGCGTCGAGTGGTCCGCGGGCCGCCAGGTGGGATCGTTGACCGCCGCAGAGTCGCCCTTGGCGCGGCTCTCCGACGAGATCATGTAGCCGTCGATCCAGTCGTTCGCCCACTCGAACCACATCACGTCCATGGCCATCTTCACCTGGTTACGGAGTTGTTCGTCGTCGGCCCACTGGTAGATGGCGTTGAGGCAGAAGTACGTCATGAAGGTGTACTCGGGGCTCTGGTACTCGGCCCAACCGCGCCGCACACCCGCGTTCACCATCTCCAGGATGTTGGCCTTGTTGGCTGCCTTCAACTGCGCCCCGGAATTACCGTTCAGGTCGGCGAGATCGGGGAAGTACTGGCCGACGAGGTATCCCGTGGCGTAGTTGCTCATCCGCAGATTCTCGGTCTGCGGGAGCTTCTGATACGCGTACGAGCCGAAGTAACTACGCACGTGCGCCAGCATGGTGGCGTCGAACTTCTCACCGACCATGAGGTACGAGTACATCTTCGCCATGGTCTTGTACTGCTCGTAGTCGTAGAGCTGGAACTGCGCGTCGAGCTTGGCGAGGTTCGTCGCCGCGTTCTCGCCGTCCGCCAACTGGGCCGTGTATGCGGCCACGTTGACGGCGCCGCTCTCCTCCTTCATGGCCTTGGCCTTGCCCCACAGCCACTGCGTCCTGGTCTGCTCGGTGCCGGGATAAGGGGCTGGCTTCTCCGGCACATACGGTCCGGTCGAGGCGTCGAGAGGTGCGCTCGCCGCGCTGACGTTGTTGCTCGCGTCCCTCGCCCGCACGGTGAAGGTGTACTTCGTGTCGGGCATCAGACCGCCGACGACCGCCGACGTGGTGGACCCGGTGACCGACGCGACCTGGTAGCCGTCACGGAACACGTCGTACCCGGTCACGCCGATGTTGTCCGTCGACGCCGTCCAGCTGAGGGAGACGCTGTTGCCGGATGCGGCGGCGCGGGTGAGCGCGGTCGGCGCGGTCGGCGGCTCCGTGTCGGAGATACCGCCGCCGTCCTCGTGGATGTCGAGGTTGTCGACGGTGATCGCCTCGTCGGTGCCACCGGTGTCGACCCGTACCGAGAAACCGAGTTCGACCGTCGATATCAGCCGCTGACCGCCGTTGGGCACGATCGTGAAGCGGTACTCCTGGATGACCGTGTCATCGATCCTCGACAGGTTCCCGGAGGTGTCCTTGTAGGCGGGCGTGGTCGTGACACTCACGGCCGGAACGGGAAACCGCGGTACGAGGTTGTTGTCGAAGTTGCCGAACTGGATCTGCGCGTAGATGTCCTTCGCCACCGGCTTGTCGCTCTTCGCGCTGCGCTTGAGGTCGTACTGGAGGACGAACTGCTGGGCGGGGCTGCCGACCGGTTGGCCGTAGACCGCGTTGACGCGGTCCTTGAGCGCGCCGGTGGAGAACCGCTTGTAGAAGTAGCTGGAGAGGTTCGTGCCCAGGGACGCGTCGCGCAGTTCGAGCGCGTTGTCGCCTCCGACGCTCACGATCTGCTGGGTCCCTCCTGTCCCCGTGTTCGTCAGGGTCAGCGGGCTGGTGCCGCTGTCGAAGCCGGTGTCCATGTCGGCGGCGAGGAGGTTGGTGGCCGCGAGGTTGGTGGCGCGGGGGTCGGTGGGTGGTGGGTCGGCCGCCTGTGCGGCGGTGGCCGGTGCCGCGAGGAGCACCGCGGCACACAGGCACGCCCATGTTCGCGTCAGGATGTTCATGAATCATCCATTCGTTGATGCGGGTGAGCTACTTGACGGCTCCCGTGACGAGGCCCTTGCTCCAGAACGACTGCAACGAGATGAACATGGCGACGACCGGCACCACCGAGACGAGCGCGCCGGTGACGACGGTGGTGTAGCTGATGGGATAGCCCTGGAGTTCACGCCAGCCGACGAGGCCCACGGTCACCGGTTGCAGCGTGGTGTCCGCGAGCATGAGTGAGGGCAGCAGGAAGTTCGTCCAGATCGCGACGAACTGGAACAGGAAGATCGTGACCATGGCGGGTGCCATCAGCCGTGCGCACATCGCGAAGATGCGCAGTTCACCGGCCCCGTCGATACGCCCGGACTCGATCAGCGCGTCCGGAATCGACGACGCCGCGTAGATCCGGCTGAGATACACACCGAAGGGGCTGACGATGCTCGGGATGAACACGGCCCAGAAGGTGTTGATGGTCCCGGTGTAGCTGAACACGAGGTAGAGCGGGATGGCGAGGACGGGTGCGGGCAGCAGTACGGCGGCGAGGACCGTGCCGAACACCGCCTCGCGCCCCGGGAAGGGGAACTTCGCGAGCGCGTACCCGCACAGGGACGCCAGGAGCGTGGACACGATCCCGCCGCCCACCGCGTACAGCAGCGAGTTGAGCAACCAGCGGGAGTAGATACCACCCTGGGCCTGGAACAGGGTCTGGATGTTCTCCACCAGGGCGAAGTGCTCGCCGAACCAGAAGCCGTTGCCCGAGAAGATCTCCCCGCTGCCCTTGGTGGCGGAGACGACCAACCACCACACCGGAAGCAGGAAGTAGAGCGCGAACAGGGACATCACGGCCAGCACGAACAGGCGCGAGGCGGGATTCACCGTCGTCAACGGGTGGGCCCGGGGGCGCCGTTGCTTCTTCTCCTCGGCCACGGGTGCGGTACGCGGGGGCGATTGCGTGCTGGTGGTCATCAGTCGACGCTCCTGGCCGATGCGCGGAAGACAAAGACGGACACGACACAGATCAGCGCGCCGAGGACCACGGACTGCGCGGCGGCGTAGTTGAAGTCGTTGGCCGACAGGGAACGGAGGGCGGCCATGATCGGTGTGTAGGTGGACGACAGATTCGGCGCCACCGCTTTCATGGTGGCCGGCTCGTTGTAGAGCTGGAATGTGCCGATGATCGAGAAGACCAGGGTGAGCAGTAGGGCCGGGCGGATCTGCGGCACCTTGATGAGCAGCGCGGCCTTCCAGCCCGAGCAGCCGTCGAGGGCGGCGGCCTCCATCGTCTCCTCGGGGACGGCTTGCAGAGCCGCGTAGATCAGGATCGTGTTGTAGCCGGTCCAGGCCCACGTCAGGATGTTGGCGATCGAGAACGGCAGGGCACCGTCGCTGACGAAACTGACGTCGATGCCGATCGCCCCGAACCCTCTGGTGATCGGGCTCAGCGTGGGCGCGTACAGGAACGACCACACCAGGCCCGCGATCACCCCGGGCAGCCCGTAGGGCACGAAGTAGGCGATACGGAAGAACTTGCGCCCCTTCGACGTCGCGGAATCGATGAGCAGGGCGAGGACCAGCGCGATACCGAGCATCACGGGCACCTGGACGACACCGACGAAGGCCACCCGGCCGAGGGACGCGATGAAGTCCCCGTCCTGGAAGACCCGGACGTAGTTGTCGAAGCCCGCGAAGACGGTCTCGGACCCGCCGAGGCCGAGTCCGGAGCGTTTCACGGTGAAGAGGCTCTGGCCGACGGAGTACGCGGTGGGTACCAGGTAGACGACGACGAAGAGCAGGAGGAACGGCAGAACGAATGGCGCGGCTCGCCGAAGCTCGCGGATTCGGCGCCGCCGAATCGTCACGGGAGACACGGTCACCTCTTTTGTGGCGGTGCGGAGTTGCGGGTGCGGAAATGCGGGTGCGGGGATGTGTGTTCGGGGAAGTGCGTACGGAGCTGCCGATGCGCGGGGGTCGTGCGGCTCACGGCCCCCGCGAGGAGCTACGTGCTACTTGCTCACCGAGAATCCCTGGGCGCGCAGCGCGTCGACCGTGCCCTTCTGGGCACCCGCGAGTGCGTCCGCGAAGGTCGACTTCTTGGTGTGCACCTTGCCCAGACCGTCACCGAGCGCCGTGGCCGTGGTCGACATGACCGGCCCCCACCGCCAGCTGTCGTTCACCTTGGCCGCTTCCTCACGGAACGTCTGGTAGATGGGCTGGTCGCCGTAGTAGCTCTGCGGAGCGTCCAGCGCGCTGTTGGCGAGCCCGGACTTGGAGGCCGGAAGGATGGCGGCCGATGCGATCAGGTTGGACACCGAATCGTCATGGGTCGACATCCACAGAGCGAACTCGGTGGCCTCCTTCGGCCGGTCGCAGTCCTTCATCACGGCCGTGGCAGAACCACCCGAGTTGCCGACCGCGTCCGTGCTGCCCCACCGGGGCATGGGCGCGACAGCCCACTTGCCCGCGGAGCCGCCGGCGTTGTCCCTGATGAGGGACGCCGACCAGACAGGACCGACCTCGGACCAGACCTCGCCCTTGCTCCACGCGGAGTACAGCGCCGCGTCGAACGCCGGGTAGGAGGAGACGAGTTGCTTGTCGAAGAGCCCCTGCCAGTAGTCGGCGACCGTGGTGTTGGCGGAACTGTCGAGCGAGACGGACCACGCGTCACCCTTGACCCCGAACCAGGGAGCGTCGCCCTGCCAGGCGAACCCGGCGTAGAGGTACGGGTCGGTGGGGAGGTTCATGATGCGCGCCGACGGATCAGCGGCCTTCACCTTCGCGGCGGCAGCGGTGAACTCGTCCCAGGTCTTCGGGACGGCGATCTTCGCGTCCTTGAAGAGATCGGCGCGGTAGAACATGGCCATCGGCGCGGTGTCGACCGGCACACCGTACGCCTTGCCGTTGACGCCGACATTGCCCCACACCCAGTCGGCGAACTCGTCCCGCTGCGGCTTCACATGCTCGCTGATGTCCTGAAGGACCCCTGCGGCCAGGAAACTTGAAAAGCTCTCGTAGCCGATCTGCGCCAGGCACGGAGCCTTGCCCGCCTTCGCGGCCGTGAACATCTTGTCGTAGCCGCCCGCGCCACCGTTGGTGATGCTCTCGTATTTCACCTGGATGTCGGGGTGTGACTTGTTCCAGAGCTCGACGGACTTCTCGTAACCCTCCGCCCATCCCCAGAAGGTGATGTTCGCCGGGCCGCTGGTGTCGCTTGCCTCGGTGTTACCGCCACCGCACCCGGTCAGCATGATGCCGGCGGCGGCCAGAAGGGCCGCCCCGGCGAGTCTCGCCCTGCGCATGACCATGACTGCCTCTCAATTCCTGTTTGTACGGCTGCTCTTGACGCCGTTGAACTGCTTCGGTGCGTTCCCGATCGCGAGCCGCACGGTCCGTTGCCGAGTCCGGGGGAGCGGGCGCGATGGGCGGATGCGCCGGGACGCGACGATCGATCCATGGGGGGTCGTGGTAACGGCGGGATACTTGCATACAAGTGCCTGGCATGCAACGATCATTTCGTGAATCCCCCTCCTCCCCCTCCTCCCTCACCCGGCCCCGACCGGGCACCGGTCCAGGGCGATCCGAGGCTGTCCCCGATCACCCGGGACGGCGTGCGGGCACGGACGTCCGACCGCGTCTACGACGAGTTGGTCTCCGCGATCCGTGAACTGAGGCTCGCCCCCGGAGCCTCGCTGTCCGAGACGGATCTCGCCACGCGACTGCACGTCAGCCGCACTCCGGTACGCGAGGCACTCGCGCGGCTGGTCGACGCGGGACTCGTGCATGTCGTGCCCCAAGTGGGCACCCGCGTGGGGTTGATCCGTCTGCGGGACGTGGAAGAGGCGCGCTTCGTCCGCGAGAGCCTGGAGGTCGCGGCCTTCGAGGTCGTCTGCGCCGGTCCGAAGCCGGACGTCACCGTCCTGCGCGAACTGCTGGAACGGCAGGAACACTGCTACCGCACCGAGGACTACGACGCCTTCTTCACCGCCGACGAGGCGCTGCACACCGAGATCTTCACGCTCAGCGGCTACCCCGGAGCGTGGCAGGCCGTACAGCGGATGAAGCTGCAACTCGACCGGCTCCGGCGGCTGTCCCTGCCCGGCGCCCCCGCGATGCGTGAACTGATCGACGAGCACCGGCTGATCGTGGACGCGCTGGAGGAGGCGGATCTCCCGGCCGGTCGCGCCCTGATCAGCCGGCACGCCCGACGCGCCCTGGAACGCGGCCCCGAGCTGCGCTCCGAGTACCCGGGCTACTTCACCGACTGACCACACGGACACACGACACACACGACACACACGACACACGGACACATGGTTCCGGAAAGGGACGTCACCACGTGAGCAGATTCGACGGGCGGACGGTACTCGTCACAGGCGCGGGTTCGGGCATCGGTCATGAGATGACCCGCCGATTCCTGGACGAAGGGGCGACGGTGTACGCGGCGGATCTCGACCCCGCCGGTGTGCCGGACGGCAGCACCCCTCTCGCGGTGGACGTGACCGATCCCGACTCCTTCGCGGCGGCGGTGTCCCGTACGGTCTCCGAGACCGGCGCACTGCATGTCCTGTGCAACAACGCCGGAGCGTCCTCGACGACCGACGCGATCGCCTGCACCGTCGAGGAATGGGAGCACACCTTCGCGGTCAACAGCCGTGGTGTGTTCCTCGGTACGAAGTTCGCGCTGCCGCACATGCTCGCCCAGCGGTACGGGGTCGTCATCAACACCGCGTCCGTGGCCGGTCTTGTCGGGCTGAAGGACCGTGCCGCGTACTGCGCCAGCAAGGGCGCGGTGATCGCCTTCACCCGCCAGGTCGCCGTGCAGTACGCGGGCACCGGTGTGCGGTGCAACAGCATCTGTCCCGGGACCGTCGACTCGCCCTGGGTGGGGCGGCTCCTCGCGGCGGCCGACGACCCGGAACAGGCCCGCGCCCACCTGGTCGCCAGACAGCCGATGGGGCGCCTCGGCACACCCGCCGAGGTCGCGGCGGCGGCCGTCTACCTCGCCTCCGACGAGGCCGCGTTCATCACCGGCACCGAACTGGTCGTGGACGGCGGCCTGATGGCCGGCTGAGGGCCCTCACCAGGAACGGATCACCATGATCAAGAGCACCGCCCTCGCACCGGGCGATGTCATCCACACCGGCACGCCCGAAGGCGTCGCGTTGTCCGGCCGTTTCTCCCATCCGAAGAAAGGCGATGTCATGGAGTTCGAGACCGACGGGTCCGTCCGGCGGCGACCACGGGTCGGCCAGGCATGACCGTACGCATCTCCCTCGGCCATGTCGACACGTACGACGCACGGATAGCGACCTTCGCCCATCAACTCGGCCTGTCCGGCGTGCAGTTGCACACCCCGGACCTGCTGCCCGGAGTCGACGGCTTCTGGAGCCTGGCCGAACTGCGGGCGCTCCGGGACCGCTGTGACGCCGACGGACTGAGGATCGACGGCCTCGAAAACGTTCCGCTCGCCCACTTCTGGAAGATCCAACGCGGTCTGCCGGGCCGCGACGAGCAGATCGAGAACTACCGCAGGACCATCCGCAACCTCGCCGCCGTCGGAATCGACCTGCTCGGCTACAACTTCCTCGCCACCTACGTCTGGCGCACCGACATGGCCGCCGCGGGACGCGGCGGCGCCAAGGTCACCGCCTTCGACCTGGCGGACATCGGCGCCGGCAACGCGCTCGCCGGGTACCGGCTGACCCCGGACCATCCGGTGGACGAGCCGATCACGGCCGAGCAGATGTGGGCGAACCATCAGTACTTCCTCGACGCCGTGCTGCCCGTCGCCGAAGAGGTCGGGGTGCGGCTCGCACTGCACCCCGACGATCCGCCCACGGCCGAGCCCCTGGGCGGCATAGCGCGGATCTTCACCTCCCCGGACGCCATCGGGCGGGCCCACGGGCAAGCGGGCGGCAGCCCGTCATGGGGGCTGAACCTCTGCCTGGGAACGGTGTCGGAGATGGACGGTGAGGAGAGCGTCAACAAGGTCATCGATCTTCTGGGACCGGCCATCTTCTACGTCCATTTCCGGGACGTCCAGGGCACGGTGCCGGCCTTCAGCGAATGCTTCCTCGGCGAGGGCAACTTCAACCCGGCCCGCGTGATCCGCCGGCTCCACGACTCCGGGTTCGACGGATTCCTCATCGACGACCACGTACCGGCCATGATCGGGGACCTGGACACCTGGGGCGACATATCGTCCGAGGCGTACTGCAGCCGGGGCCGGGCCCACGCGATCGGGTACCTGCAAGGCGTCCTGAACGGACTGGGGTTGGACGAGCGCGACGACAATACGGGAGGTCTGCCGGGCGTCCGGTGACGTCGGGGGTCCGGGTGATACCGGGGGTCACTGCTCCGGCTTCTCGGATCCCCTGAGGATGAGCCGCGTGGGCAACACATGCGTGGCGAAGGCCGATGTGTCGCCGCCCAGGCGGGCGAGTACCGACTCGGCGGCGGTGCGCCCCATCAGCTCGACGTCCTGACTCACCACCGACACCGGGGGGTTGCCGAGCAACGACGTCTCGAAGTCGTCGAAGCCGACGAGGGGCAGCCGTCGACCCGCCTCCTGGAACGCGAGCAACGCACCGATCGTGGCACGGTTGTTGGCCGCGAACACGGCGTCCGCCGCGTCGTCACGCAGCAACGCGCCGACCGCGCGTTCCGCCTGCTCCCGGGTGTGCGCCGTCGTGATCGTGAGCGAGTCGCCGGCGCCCAGCCCGGCCTCGGCGAGCGCCGTGGCGTATCCGGCGTGCCGTTCGCGCATCGTGTGGATGTCGGGCGAGTCACCGACAAAGGCGATGCGCCGCGCACCGGCGCCGGACAGCGCGAGCGTGGCCGCACGGGCCCCGCCCGCGTTGTCGGCGAGCACGGTGTCGGCGTCGGCGAACGACGCGGGCCGGTCCAGGAAGACCAGCGGAGGGATGGGCAGCGCGACCTCGGACCAGTCGCGGGCGGCATGCCGGGGCGGGACGACGATCACGCCGTCCACCCGCTGCTCCATGAGCCGGTCCATCAGACGGTCGTGGCGCGGCCCTTCCTCGTTGGAACTGGCGATGGTGACGAGATAGCCCGCCGCGTCGGCCACACTCTCTACGGCTCGGGCGAGCGACGAGTAGTAGGGGTTCGCGAGGTCGCTGATGACCAGGCCGATGGTCTTGCTCGTCCGACCGGGCCGGATACTCGCCGCCGAGAGATTGCGGCGGTATCCCAGCTTCACGATCGCCGCACCGATCCGTGCCGCGAGTTCGGGATCGATGTTCGTCGCCCCGTTGACGTGACGCGAGACGGTCTTCAGGCTGACCCGTGCTTCGCGAGCGACGTCGTTCATCGTGGGGTTGCGCGCCACCGTGGTCTCCAGCCGACGACTGCTGCCGATCGATCGTACTCCGCCACCTGTTCCTCACCCTCTGTTCGTACTCCGCCCCCTGTCAGCGGGCCCGCTTGACGATCCGTGCCCCGCCTCCGGGGACAGTGACCTCTCCCCGGTGAACGGACCCGTCCAGCAGGTCGGTTCCCGATCCGGGCACGGTGGTCTCGGTGTCGCCGTGGTTGATGAGGAAGACGTAGTCGTGATCGGCCGAGCGGCGCGTCACCACGTCGAGTCCGCCGTCGCGCGGCACGGCCGTCACCCCGGACCGCTGCGCGAGCACACCCACCAGACGCGTACGGGCCTCCTCGTCCAACTCCACGCCCACGTACCAGGCTTCGCCCTCGCCCCGGGCCGCGCGGGTGACCGCCGGCGCGCCCGCGAAGTCGCCGCCGACATATCGGGCCATGGCCTCCGCGTCCGTGAGGTCGATCTCCTCGTGCCAGGTCGAGACCCGGGCGGGCCCCGTCACCCCTTCGACCTCCACGTGGTCCGCTTCAAGGAGCGGCGCGAACTCCTCCACCCGTACGCCGAGGAGTTCACGGAACGCCCCCGGATACCCGCCGAGCCGCACCCGGTCGAGCGGATCGACGATGCCGGAGAAGTACGTGACCAGGACGGTCGCCCCCGCCTGGGCGGCGGCGGCGATACGGGCCGCGTCCTGGTCGGACACCAGGTAGAGCATGGGCACGATGATCAGCCGGTACTCCGACAGATCGGCCGACGGAGGTACGACATCGGCGGTGATGCCCGCGGCGCGCAGACTCCTGTACCAATCAAGGGCGCTCTCCATGTACGAGAGGCCGTTGTGCGGATGGGAATCGCGGTCGGCCGCCCACCACGCCTCCTCGGAGAACAGCACCGCGCAGTCCGCGACCACCCTGCTTCCGAGCGCGTCGGAACAGGACGCCAACTCGCGGCCGAGCGAGGACACTTCGCGGAACATCCGGCTGTCGGGCCCGGCGTGCGGAAGCATCGCGGAATGGAACCGTTCGGCGCCCGCCTGCGCGGCCCGCCACTGGAAGAAGCAGATCCCGTCGGATCCACGCGCGAGATGCGAGAGCACGTCCCGCCGGAGCTGTCCCGGCCGCTTCGCGGGATTGACGGGACGCCAGCTCGTGGCACCCACGGCCGTCTCCATCAGCAGCCATGAGTTCCCCCGCGCCAGACCGCGCGCCCGGTCGGCCGAGAACGCCAGCTCGACATGGGCGTCCGGGGCCGGTCGCAAATAGTGGTCGCTCGCGATGAGATCCATGTCGTCGGTCCACGAGCTGTAGTTCATGTTCTTGCCCGCGTCGAACAACACCAGATTCGTGGTGATCGGCACCGTCGGCGTGATCCGCCGCAACACGGCGGTCTCCGCCCGTAGTTGTGCCCGCAGTTGATCGGAGCTGAACCGGTCGAAGTCCAGCACCTGGGTGGGGTTCGAGTCGGTGAACGTCACCCGCGGCGGCTGGATCTGCTCCCACGCCGAGTAGGTCTGGCTCCAGGCGCTCGTCGTCCACGCGGCGTTCAACTCGTCGAGTGAGTCTTTGTACCGCTCCTTGAGCCAGCTCCGGAAGGCCACGGCACTGGCCTCGTCGTAGCACCGCGAGTTGTGACCGCCGAGTTCGTTGGAGACGTGCCACAGCGCGAGAGCGGGGTGTTCGCCGTAGCGTTCCGCCAACTTCTCGACCAGCACCAGTGATTGCTCGCGGTAGACCTCGGACGAGGGCGACCATGCCTGACGTCCACCCTGCGCCATCGTCCGCCCGTCCCGGTCGACAGCCATGACCTCCGGAAACCGAGTGGTGAGCCACGGCGGGGGTGACGCGGTGGCCGTGGCGAGATCGACCGCGATGTCGTGCGTGTGCAGCAGGTCGAGTACGCGGTCGAGCCAGCCGAAGTTCCAACGGTCGGGCGCCGGTTGCAGCGTCGACCAGGAGAAGACACCGACCGTGACGAGGTTGACCCCGGCCTCGCGCATCAGGCGCGCGTCCTCGGGCCACACGCTCTCGTCCCACTGCTCGGGGTTGTAGTCGCCGCCGAACGCCACGGGTCGGCCGCCGTACCGGGCCAGGACATTGGCGGGCCAACGGATCCACTCTGCGGTCACGCGCTCTTCTCCCCACTGCTCGGCACAACTGCCCGTCACACGTCCGCCCGGAGCGGCCCGAGCGTGCTGAACGCGCTCACCCTAGCGGTTGAGACAACGTTGTTTTAGAGTGACGTCCGCGCCACCGGAACGCAACCGCCCGGCCCGTCCGAAGCGGTGACCGTCCCACCGGAACCGCGCATCCCAGCCGCCTCCGCGCCCGCTCGGCCCGAGGTCCGTGAACAGAGCAAGGGGAGTGGACAGTGGCGGAGTTCGACGGCAAGGTCGCGCTGGTCACCGGTGGACTGAGCGGCATCGGACGCGCGACAGCCCAGTTGCTGTCGGCGCGCGGTGCGACGGTCGTGGCCGCCGGTGTCCCACCGAAGCAGGGCACCGACACCCCGGTTCCGGGTGTCGAAGACGCCGAGGTCGACGTCACCGACGAGACCGCCGTCGCCCGACTCGTCGCGGACGTCGTCAGCCAGCACGGCGGACTCGACATCCTCGTCGCCGCTGCCGGAATCCAGCGCTACGGTACGGCGGCGGAGACGAGCGCCGATGAATGGAACGAGGTACTCGCGGTCAATCTCACCGGCACCTTTCACGCCGTCAAATACGCTGTGCCGCACCTGCGTTCCCGTGGAGCGGGCTCGATCGTGATCGTCTCGTCCGTCCAGGCATTCGTCACCCAGGCCGCCGTCGCCGCCTACACCACCAGCAAAGGCGCGCTCACCGCGCTCGCACGATCGATCGCGATCGACGAGGCGAAGAACGGGATCAGAGCCAACACGGTCTGCCCCGCTTCGGTGGACACCCCGATGCTGCGGGCATCGGCCCGCGCCTTCTCCGACGGCAGCGACGAGGGCACGCGGACACTGGTCGAGTCCTGGGGGCGGATGCACCCGATGGGACGGGTGGCGCGCCCCGACGAGGTCGCCGAAGCGATCGCCTTCCTGGCCGGTGACCGCGCGAGCTTCATCACCGGTGTCTCGCTGCCCGTCGACGGCGGACTGCTCGCCAACGCCGCTGTGGTGCTTCCCGAATGAGTGCCGCCGCCGCGTCCACGGGACCCCAGATCGTGTTCCCCGGCAAGGCCCGGGTCGCCGAAGGACCCGTATGGGATGCCGGGGCCCGCCGTCTGCACTGGGTGGACATCCCCGCCGGACACCTCCACACCGGCGACCCGGTCACCGGTCGGACCAGCAGTCTCGCGCTGCCGACGCAGGTCGGCGCCGCCGTACCACGACGCGGCGGAGGGTTCGTCGCCGCGACGTCCGAGGGATTCGCGTCCGTCGACACCGAGGGAAGCATGACCGTACGGCGAGCGATCCTGTTGGACAGTGAGCGCATGAACGACGCGAAATGCGACCAGTACGGGCGCCTTTGGGCCGGCAGCACCACGATGGACTTCCACCACGGCAAGGGAGCGCTGCACGTCCTGATGCCCGACTGGACGAGCCGCGTCGTCCTGGAGGGACTGACCCTGCCCAACGGGCTCGGCTGGAGCCCGGACGGACACACCTTCTACCTCGCCGACTCCATGGCGGGCGAGATCTACGCCTTCGACGCCGACCCCGAGGGCAGCGGACTCACCCGGCGGCGCACACTGTTCCGGACGCCCGGTCACGCGGGTATGCCGGACGGACTCACCGTCGACGCGGCGGGATGTCTCTGGGTGGCGCTGTGGGGCGGCGACCGCGTCGTGCGGATCTCTCCGGACGGGGACGTGCTCGGTGAACTGCCGCTGCCGGTGCATCAGCCGTCGTCCTGCACGTTCGGCGGCCCCGGTCTCGACGTCCTGTACGTCACGTCGGCCCGCGAAGGACTCGACCTCGCCGACGACGACCCCGCCGGATCCGTCTTCGCCTTCGACCGTGTGGACGCGGTGGGCCTGCCGGCCACGGCGTTCGCGGGCTGAGCCGGGTCACGAGGGCCTGGGTTCAGCGGAGGGCGATGAGTCCCGCGTCCGTCGCTTCGAAGCCACAGGCGTCGAAGTAGAAAGGGCGCAGATGCTCATCGAAATCGACGTGCAGCCACTCACAGTTCGCCGATCGGGCTCCTTGCGTCGCGGTGCTCACCAGTTCGGTCCCGACACCGGCCTTACGCAGGTCCCGCGCGACCATCGTGTCGAGAAGGAAGGCATGGACGCCGCCGTCCCAGGCGACGTTGACAAACCCGACGAGCCTGCCGTCCTGGTGAGCGGTGACCCAGCCGAGGCTGTGACGACGCACCTGTGTGTGCCAGTCGATGGGCATCGGGGCGTGATCGAACGCCTCCGCGTGCAGCGCGTTGACGGACGCGTTGTCGAAGTCACCGCGCCACTCATATGTGATCGTCATGGCCGCATGGTAGGGCTGCATCGAAGGATGTACGGCGGTCTCGTCCGGCGGCAGGACGAGGGCTTCGCCGAGAACCCGGAAGCGGCACCGCGCTGCCGTCCCGGTCCGGCGAATAGCTCGGGTTGGCCGGGTTGTTGAAGTAGCCGAGGCCCCGCTTGTTGTTCGGGTCGGTGTAGACGCCGCTGTTGGCGGTCATCCCCAGCGCGCCGAGCTGGTTCCACTTCTCGGCGAGGATCTCCGTACCGGCCGCGAGGTTCGCCGTGTAGTCGGTGGCGATCGCCCCGGCCTCGGTCGCGTTGAACTGCTCCGGATGCATGTCGGACATGCCGGTGGTGACCTGGCCGATACCGTAACCGCAATCCGATTTGCCACGGTCCGGGTAGGTGTGGATGCTCGCACCGTTGCCGAACCAGTCGGCGTGGAGCGGATTGCCCGCCGTGCCGTTCACCGAGTGCCAGGACGCCTGCTTGAAGTTCGACTCCTGGGCGAGGATGCCGAGCGCCACCTGCGCCGGAATGTTTCCGCCGCCGGACAGCGCCGGCTTGGGGAACAGACCCTGGCTCGGCTGGAGGGCCTGCCGCTTCGGGTCGTTCCGCTTGACCAGACAGGGGATCTCCGCCACCGCGACGGAACCGTAGACCGGCACACCCGTACCGGACAGACACAGCGACTCCGGGCTGCCCGCGCCTTCGCGGGACGGCGAGCGATCAGCAGGTCCGCGCGCGGTGATCACGGCACAGGAGTCGGATATGTGTCGGGGGTACGCGAGCAGTGGTGGCCGAGTTCCGGAGTCGGTGTTCAGGGTTTGTCCGAGGTGCTCCCGGACTGCTGTGTCGTGCCGTCGATCGTGTCCAGGAACTTCAGCATCCGGTCGTTGACGTAGTCGGCGTGGTCGATCTGCGGGCCGTGGCCCGTCTGGGCGACGATCTCGGCGCGGACGCCAGGAATCAGCCGCGGAACGCGCTCCATCTGCCGCTGCGGGTGCACGAGAAGGCTCCGCTTGCCGAACAGGAGGTGCAGTGGTGTGCGGATGGTGCGCAGTTCGTCGTCGGTGAGCGGTAGCGGAGCCGGGCGGCGGATGCGGAAGGCGCGGACGGCGGACCTGATCATCGTGCGCAACTCCGGTACGACGAGCACCGGTTGCTCCAGCCAGGCCGCCAGGCGCGGGCGCAGGGCCTTGGGGGCGAAGGTGGCGAAGAGGCCGGCGAAGATCCAGACGTAGAAGCGCAGCCCCACTTTCTCCAGCCCGCCGGGGTCGAGCGGTGTGACCGAGGCCAGGCGTTCGGGTCCGCGATGTGCCTGGTTCAGCACGAGCCAGCCGCCGTAGGAGGAGCCGATGAGGTGGACGCGGTCGAGACCGAGGCCGGCGAGTGTCTCGTCCAGCCACTGGGCGGCACGTTCGGGCTGGTGGATGGGAGCGCGCTGCACACTGCGGCCCGGGTCGCCGGGGGTGTCGATCGCGTAGACGGGGCGTTCGGCGCTGAGCGCGGCGGTGTTCGGGTACCACATGGCGGAGCAACTGCCCGCTCCGTGCACCAGGACGACCGGGGTGCGGGACGCGGCGGCGGGGTCCGCGGGGCCGTACCGGTAGACGTGTGTCGTCCCGAAGGTCGTTTCCACGTCGAGTTCCGCACGGATGGGGGCGCCCAGCGCGTAGACCGCGTCGCAGGCCGCGAAGTACCGGTCGCGCAAGGTGTCGTTGACATAGCGGCCGATGTCGGCCGCGGCGCGGTCAGGGGTCGTGGCTTCGGGCACGGTGGGCCACCTCCTGGAGTGGGGCGTTTTGATGATACGAACGTACCATGTTGATGGTACGGGCGTATCATCAAGCTGTCCGGCCAGGGTGGACCGGACGTACCGACAGGCGGAGAGCGGCCGATGCCCAAGCGCGTGGACCATGACGAACGGCGCACCGAGATCGCCCAGGCCCTGATCAGGGTCGCGGGGCGGCGCGGACTGCACGCAGTGGGGATGCGCGATGTGGCGGCGGAGGCAGGGGTGTCCCTCCGGTTGGTGCAGTACTACTTCGAGACCAAGGAGAAGCTGCTGCTCTACGGGCTCCAGCAACTGGCCGAGGAGTTCGGTGAGCGGGTCGCCGTCCGGCTGCGCGCCGCCGGGGACGATCCGGGGCCCCGCGAGACGATTGAGGCGCTGCTGTGGACGTCGTTGCCCAGCGACGAGGAGAGCCGTACCTTCCATCTCGTCTACACCTCGTACGCCCTCCTCGCCGTGACGGACGAGGCGCTCGCCGCGCAGCCCTTCCTCAAGAGGCCCGATGCCGCCGAGGACGTCCTGACCGACCTGCTCCTCAAGGCCAGGGACGCCGGTCTCACCGAACCCGGCATGGACGTACGGACGGAGGCGATCAGTCTGCTCGCCATGGCGGCCGGGCTGGGGACCAGTGTCCTCACCGGGCAGCGCGGCCCGGACTCCGCCGCCGGTGTCCTGACCCACCACCTCGACAGGCTCTTCCAGGGCGGCGCCGGCGTGCACGTAAAGTGATCGCGTTGCGAACGTAACGATGAACAGAAGAACAGGGAAGTGGCACGGGGGTGCGGATGCGTAGGCGCGGAATGACGATGGGATTCGCGGGAGTTGGAGTGCTCGCGTTGGCGGTGACGGCGTGCGGCTCGGGGGCCGGTGGCTCGGGCGGGGACACGGGTGGCGGTTCGGGCAAGGGGTCGGGCAAGCCGGCCGCGGCCGAGGCACTACGGGTCGAGTCGGCCGTACGACAGGCGACATGGACCGGGCCGGACGGAACGTATCGGCTGAAGATCGCGCCCGAGCGCCTCGCGCGGGGTACGGCCGCAGATCTGGAACACGTACAGCTGGACGGCGACCTCAAGGGCATGGTCCCGCACTACCTGACCGTCCGGTACACCAACACCGGTTCGGCGGGCCTGAGTCGACCGGATCCGGAGTCGAACTTCACGGTCACCCTCGCGGACGGCACACCGGGCAAGGCGATCTCCCTCTGGAACTCCAACCCCCTTGCCACCGCATCGAGTTCGGGCCTGCCGGACAACTGTGACAAGGCCGCTCCCGCCTCCGTCGCCGCGGGCGGCTCGGCCACCGTGTGCCAACTCGTGATGCTGCCCAAGGGACAGGCCGCCACCGTCGCCTACGCGGACGAGGGCGGCGACACCCTCCTGTGGAAGGTCGGCGACGGCAAGGGCGACGACGGCGACCTGCTGCCCGCGGGCACGACCGCCGACTCGTCGTCGGAGGACGTCACCACCAAGGGCGAAGCCGTCCCCATCCGCGTCACCCCGAAGAGTGTGCGCGCGGGAAGCCTCGCCGACCTGGGCGACTACGAACTGAGCGACACACAGAACAAGATGGTCCCGTGGTACGTGACCATCGAGTACCGCAACGCCGGTACGCGGAAGCTTCTCCCCGTCATGGACGACGGCGTGGGCGTACGCAGCGCCGGGGGCCTCGATGTACGACCGCTGTCCCTGCTCGACCTGTCCTTCTCTCGCCCCGGCGAAGGCGAGGGCATCGACAAGTGCCGAGGCAGCATCCCCAACACGCGCCTCCAGCCGAACTCCACGCTCAGCCTCTGCACCATCCACCTCCTCCCGAAGGGCGACCACCCGGCGATGGTGTCCTTCGAGGGAGAGAGCGAGGGTGAGGGCGAGAAGGTCAAGCCGCTCATGTGGCGGGCGAGTTAGGCGCGTTCTCCCTACGTAGTTGACGTCGCGTCATGTGTGAAGCCCCGGAGGGTCGTTGTGACACTCCCGGGGCTTCACACATGACGATCGGGGACGTCAGCTCGTGGCCTTCGCTGTCGCTTTGTCCTTCGGGGCGGGCTCGAAGTCCGCGTCGGTGCCGGTGGTGGTGCGTACCGCCGGGATGACGGCCGCGATCAGCGCGGCGACGACCGCGACACAGCCACCCACCGTCAGAGCGGTACGGAAACCGGCCTCCGAGGCGAAACTGAAGCCGCCCATGGTGGTGGTCATCTGGGCGAGGACCACGCCGACGACCGCGGCACCGATCGAGGTGCCCAGCGACCGCATGAGGGTGTTGAAGCCGTTCGCGGCGGCGGTCTCCGAGCGCGGCACGGAACTCATGATGAGCGCGGGCATCGCACCGTAGGCGAGGCCGACACCGCTGCTGATGACCATGGTGACCAGCATGATGCCCCACGCGGAACTCATCAGGGCGAGCGACAGCCCGTATCCGGCGGCCATCACCAGGATCCCGCAGATCAGCGTGAACTTCGGGCCCCGGGCGTCCGTGAGCTTCCCGCCGAGCGGGGAGACGACCATCATCATGATGCCGCCGGGAGCCATCCACAGACCCGCCGCGAGCATCGACTGTCCCAGGCCGTAGCCGGTGGCCTCGGGGAACTGGAGCAACTGCGGCATGACCAGCATGCTGGCGTACATACCGAAGCCGACGAAGACCGAGGCGACGTTGGTGAACAGCACACGCGGCCGAGCGGTGGTGCGCAGGTCGATCAGCGGGTCCCGGGTGCGGGTCTCCCACCAGCCCCAGCTCAGCAGGACGACCGCGGCGCCGACGAACAGGACCAGCGTCGTCGCCGAACCCCAGCCCCAGTCCGCTCCCTTGGAGACGGCTAGCAGCAGACAGACCAGGCCGATACCGAGGCCGACCGCGCCGGGCACGTCGAAACGCTGACCCTTCGCGCTCGCCGGGACATCCGGGATGAGGAACCAGATCAGTGCGGCGATCACGACGGCCAGCACGGCGGAGCCCCAGAACAGCACACGCCAGTCGGTGTACTGGGCGACGGCGGCGGCGATGGGCAGACCGAGACCGCCACCGATGCCCATGGAGGCGCTGACCAGGGCGATCGAGGAGCTGAGCTTCTCCTGTGGCACCACGTCCCGCAGGAGGGCGATGCCCAGCGGCACCATGCCCATCCCCATGCCCTGGAGGCCGCGCCCGACGATCATCGGGACGACCGAGGACGAGAGCGCGCACACCACGGAGCCCGCGATGAGCGGGACCGAACACGCGATCAGCATGCGGCGCTTGCCGAGCAGATCGCCGAGGCGCCCGGTGACCGGCACACAGACCGCGGCCACGAGGAGCGTGACGGTGATCACCCAAGTGGCGTTCGATGACGTGGTGTTCAGGATCTTTGGCAGCTCCGCGATGAGCGGAGTGACCAAGGTCTGCATGATCGCTGCGGTGGTACCGGCGAATGCCAGTGTGGCGACCACGCCGCCGGCACGGGCCGACGGCTGGGGGGCGTCCATCAGGGGACTCCTCGGAGTGTCTGTGCGAAGTAACGAGGTGCGTCACGAAGTATCGATGTGCATCGTACACGCGCTATGTAACGTACATATTATGTGGGGGATGCATATGGCTGTGGGAGGATAGGCACAGGGCGCCGGCGACCGCACGGCGGCGCCCCATGGCGCGACGTAGGAGGCAGCACACGCATGGCCAGGCCCACCCATGATCTGGAGTACGAGCAGATGCTGCTCAGCCGGCACGGTCTCGCGCATCACCAAGGGGGCCGGCCCCAGGGCAGCACCCTGGAGCGCAGCGCCTACATCCTGCTGAGCCGCATCCGTATCCAGGGCCCCATGTCCATCGGGGAACTCAGCGAGGCGTTCAACCTCGACGCGTCCACCCTCAACCGGCAGACCGCGGCGGCCATGCGCGCGGGCCTGGTGGAGCGCATCCCGGACCCCGAGGGGGGCATGGCCCGTAAGTTCCGCATCACGGACGAGGGCGCGCGCATTCTCGACGTGGAACGCGAGCACATGGTGGACAGCCTGAACCGTGTCATGGCCGACTGGGCGGACGAGGACATCGCCGCCTTCGCGTCCTACCTGCGGCGCTTCAACATGGACATCGAACGCCTCGCCGGCCGGCCGTGGCCCCGGCCGTGACGCGCTTCACGCCCGTCACGCCCGTCACGCCCGTCACAGGACCGGATCTCCGCCCGGCCCCTCCGGGCCGGGCGCCGCGGCGAGCATGTGCAGGACCTTCGTCGTGAACTCGTCCAGCGGGTAGAACAGCTCGATCGCCAGTTCCGACAGCGTCACATCGGCCGGGGCGCCGAAGGTCGCCATCGTGCTGAACATCGACAGCTCGCCGATCGGTGTGGTGATTCTCAGCGGCACCTCGATCGGGCTCGGCGCCACCGCCGGTACGTCGGCTTCGGCCCGCTCCGAATCTTCGGGGACCTTCTCCCGGTCGTCGTGGACCGGGTAGCCGCGCACTTCCTCGTACAGCGCCCGCAGCTCCTCGTCCCCGGTGGCGTTGACCTGGCGGAGCAGCCGTTCGAGGGCGAGCGCACGGACCTCGCCGAGATTCGCCAGCCGTGACGCCAGCCCGTCGGGGTGCAGGGTCAGCCGGTACACGTTCGGCCGCGGATCGAGGAGACCCGGCGGTATGCCGTCCATGAGCAGGGCCATGGCCCGGTTGCCGGTGAGTATGTTCCAGCAGCGGTCGATCACGACGGCGGGATACGGCTCGTGCGCCGTCAGCATCGCGTCGAGCGCGGAACGGACCGACGCCATGTAAGCGTCGTCGAGACTGCTCTCCCGGTACGCGGGCGCGTAGCCGGCGGCCAGCAGCAAGGTGTTGCGCTCCCGCAGCGGAATGTCGAGGGCGGCCGACAGACGGAGCAGCATCGTTCGGCTCGGATGTGCGCGGCCGGTCTCCACGCAGGACAGATGGCGCGCGGAGGTGTCCGCCAGAAGGGCGAGGTCGAGTTGGCTGAACCTGCGGCGCCGACGCCAGTCCCGTAGCAGAGCACCCACCCGCGACGGCCCTTGCGCATCCATGTCCGCGAGAATAACCGGCCCTTGATCACCTGGACCATGACCTCGGAGGTCATTGAGCCCGTGACCCCGGCGATGTCACCGTCTCCCCAGGGCCGGGCACGCGATCCCCGGCCCGGGACCCCGGTGGACCCACCCGGGACCCCCGTGATCAAGGAGGCCCGTATGTCCGTCACCGCCACGACCGCCCAGCACCAGGCCACCGGCACCGCCGCGTCCGACCTGCTCCGCACCAGCCTGCGCGTCGACAGTTGGTGCACCGCCGCCTTCGGCTTGATCATGCTCGTCGGCGGCGAGTGGCTCAGCGACCCGCTCGGACTGCCGACGACGTGGTCGATCCCGTTCGGGATCGCCATGCTCGGCGGCGCCGCCGCGCTCGCCCTCATCGCCGGCTATCCCCGTATCCCGCCGCGCCTCGGCGCGACCGTCGTCATCGGCAACACCCTGTCCTGTGTCGCGATGCTCGTCCTCACCTTCACGGGCGTCGTACCGCTCACCGGCCTCGGTACCACCTTCATGGTCGTCGGAGCACTGGTCGTCGCGGCCTTCGCCGACGTCGAGTACATGGGTCTCCGACGCCTTCAGGCCGCACCGTCCCACCCTCTCGACCGATGAGGACCCGGATCCGGACCCGGACCCAGCCGTGTGACCGGCCCCTCGCCGAGTGAGGTCCCGTCCGTATGACCGGTGAGTCCCGTCCGTAAGGCGTACATCCGCGCAGGTCGGCGGCCCGGGGCGGGCCCCGCAGCGCATCATGCGGTGTGGGGGCATCGCCGGTCGTGGCGGAAGGAGCGGGCGTGGTGGGTTCGACGGATTCCCGCGCGCAGGCGCAGGCCCGCTTCCTCGCCCGCCTCGCACTCGTCTGCGTACTGGCCGCCGTGGTGGCGCTGCTGGCCGTGAGCGGGCTCGGCGGTCTGCTGATCCTGCCCGCCGGGATGGCGGGCCTCGCGGTCACGGCGGCCGGGATCTGGTGGGTGCTCTCGCGCCGTGGCGCGGTACGCGTCGCCGCCGCCCTGCTGGCACTGGCGGCGCCGGCGGGCGTCGTCGTCCTCTACGCCTGGGCGAACCTGTGGTCGGCCGCCCTGATCTCGGTCCTCCTGCTGGCCGCGGCGGTGGCGTGCATGCGGGCGGCACTCGGCCGGGTACGGCAGCACGGCATACGGGCTGTCGCGTCGGCGCCCCCCGGGCACCCCGTACTGATCATGAACCCGAAGTCCGGCGGCGGAAAGGTCGGCCGCTTCGGGCTGGTGGAGAAGGCCGAGGCACTGGGCGCGCGGGTGGTGCTCCTGGACACCTCGGTCGAGACGGACGTCGCGGAGATCGCACGCCAGGCCGTGGCCGGCGGCGCGGATCTGCTCGGGGTCGCGGGCGGCGACGGCACCCAGGCCCGGGTCGCCCAGGTGGCGGCCGAGCACGGAGTGCCCTTCCTGGTCGTCTCCGCGGGCACCAGGAACCACTTCGCCATGGACCTGGGACTGGACCGCGACGACCCGTCCCGCTGCCTGGACGCGCTGACCGACGGCGAGGAACTCCGTGTCGACCTGGGCATGGTCGACGGGCGGGCCTTCGTCAACACGGTCTCGTTCGGGGTCTACGCGCAGATCGTGCAGCGCCCCGAATACCGCGACGCCAAGGCCGACACCGCACTGGACGTCCTGCCCGACCTCCTGCTCGGATACTCCGGCTCCGCGCTCCATGCCCGTACGGACCGCACCCGGCTGGAGACCCAGCAAGCGGTACTGGTCAGCAACAACCCCTATGCGCGCCCCGAACCGATGACGGCCGGTGGCCGCAGACCCCGGCTCGATCGCGGGACCCTCGGGGTCGTCGCGGTCCGGGTGACCACCGCGGCCCAGGCGGCGGAGGTCGCCCTGCGTGGCAGCCGCGCGGCGGCCCTGCACGTCCTGACGGCTCCCCGGATCACCCTCGCCTCCGACGCGGAGACCATCCCGGTCGCCGTCGACGGCGAAGCGCTCAACCTGCCGACGCCCGTCACCTGCACCATCCGCCCGCGCGCCCTGCGCGTCCTGGTGCCCAGACACCGACCCGGCACCGCGGGCGCCGCTCCACCCGTGGACTGGCACGCGATCATCGCCCTCGCCCTCGGCCGACCGGCCTCATGACGTGCGGGACGCGAAAGATACGTTGACCGGATGGAACTGCGACAGGCGGAAGTGACGTACTCGGATTCGACGTGGCGCGGTATTCGCCGACCCACGGGTCACGGGCCCCTGAGCCGTGCCGGTCCGGGTGGGTGAGCGGTCACCGTCCAGTCCGATGCGCGGTACCGAACCGTCCAGTTCCGATGCAGTATCAAACCGTCCAGTACCCGAAACCGTTCAGTACCCGAAACCGTTCAGTTGGGACACCGCGCCATGACGTCACCCGTGAAGGGCCCCGCCAGTTACTTCCCCTCGATCGAGAAGAAGTACGGCCGCCCCATAGCCGAGTGGAAGGACCTCATCCGCAGCTCACCGCTGACCAAGCACATGGACATCGTGAACTGGCTCAAGACGGAACACGGTCTGGGGCACGGCCACGCCAACGCGCTGGTGGCGCACACCCTCGCCGAAGACCGCGGCGAGTGAGAGCCCTGTCCGTCACCGGGGCGCTTGGCGGACCAGGCCGCCCGACACCGGTGCGACGCCGAGGTCGGTGTCGCCGTCCGCGTGGCGCCGTACCCAGTCGTCGAGGTCGAGCGCCGCTTCCAGGGGTTCCCTCGCCAGGTGGGCCCGCCACCCGTTCCCCTCACGCGTGGCCATGGGGGAGTGCGGCTCCGCGCGGAAGCGGGCCTCGGCGGGCGCGAAGCGTTCCCGCGCCGTGTGCGCCGATACGTCCAGGACGTCACCGACGCACTCCCAGTCGGCGCCACCCAGCCGCTCGTACACGGCTGCGGCCTCGAAGAACCGGTGCGCTGCCGCGAGTACGTGTGCCGCGTCGGTGAGTAGGGAGCCCGCGGAACGGACGGTGCCGTCGGGGTTGAGTTCGTGTGCGCCGATGGGGACGGCGGCGCGGGCGAGTTCGGCCAGCTCGCACGCCTCGTAGGACGCCACCACCCTGGCCCGGGTCGCGTCCGTGTACGGTCCGGCCGGCGGTCCGGTGTCTTCTTCGGACGGGTCGGTGTCATGTTCGGGCATGTCGGCCACCCTCACCCGCGCAGGAAATACAGGACGGTCATGGTCACGGCGGTGGTCAGGACCACGCCCCGCAGCAGCCGCGCGGGAAGTCGGAGCGCCACGTGGGCGCCGGCGAAGCCACCGGTCACCGCTCCGGCCAGCAGCGTGGTGAGGAAGAGCGGCGAGTCCAGCGCGTCCGACGCGACGAGGAACAGTACGGAGGCGCTCAGGCAGATGGCCGCGAGCTGGGCGATCCGCATCGGGTTGCTCGCCGCGGTGTCGAGGCCGAGGCCGATGCTCCACAGGGCCAGCATTATGATGCCTACGGCACCGCCGAAGTATCCGCCGTACACCGCGAGCGGAAACTGGGCGATCAGCACCGCTCGGGAACTCATGCCGACCGAGCGGCCCGTCGCCTCGCCCACCGCACGCGAGACGCGGCGCCCGAAGGCGAGGATCAGCGTGGCGAACGCGAGCAGCCAGGGCACCGCGGCGGCGAACGACACCGCGGGCAACAACAGGACCAGTCCGGCACCGAGCCCACCGCCGACCACGCTGATCGCGGTGAGTGAACCCGTGGACGTCGTCCCGACCGGGGCGAGTTGGCGCCGGTAGACCCATGCACCGGCGAGCGCCCCGGGCGCGAGGGCGACCGTCGACGACGCGTTCGCGGTCACGGGGGACAGGCCGACCGCGACCAGGGCGGGCAGCGCCACGAACGTGCCGCCACCGCCCACGGCGTTCAGCGCTCCGGCCGCGACACCGGCGAGGAGGACGAGCAGGATCTCGGACACCCGCCGAGCATCGCCCCGTGACCCGTGGGCCCACAATGCGTCATCGGCGTAGCGAGGCTAAGGCTGTGCCATAGGCTGAGGTCACGTGTGTGCCCTACGCTCGGACGCGTGCGCTACGACCTGGACGACCTGCGGCTCTACCTCCACATCGTGGCGGAGGGTTCGATCACCGCGGGAGCCCGCAGGATGCATCTGAGTTTGCCGTCGGCCAGCGCCCGGGTGCGCTCGCTGGAGCACCACGCCGGTGTGACCCTGCTGATCCGTGGCCGCCGGGGCGTGCGACCCACCCCGGCGGGCACGACACTGGCCCGCCACGCGCGCGAGGTCCTCGCGCAGACGGCATGGCTCGAAGGCGCCGTCGCCGGCTACACCCGGTCCCCGGCCGCTCCGCTGACCCTGCTGTGCGGTGGGTCCGCGCTGCACCGACTGGTGCCGCGGGCCCTGGTCACGTTTCTCGCCGCGCATCCCGACGTCGACGTGGCGGTCTCCGAAAGCCGCACCCCACGGACCGTACGGATGCTCGCCGACGGTGAGGCGGACCTCGGGATCGTGATCGACGACGAGGAAATGGGCGGCGGCCTCGACACGGAACCGCTCGGTGACGACTCCCTCGTGGTGATCGGCCAGGCCGGCGGGATCCTCGCGGGGCGTACCGCGCTGATGTACAGCGAGGTCGCCGAGCACCCGCTTGTCGGGCTCGACGCCGACTCCTCGCTACGACGGTGGATCGAGAAGAACCTCGGCCCGCACGCTCCGGTGGCGCGGTACCGCACCAGCGTCGCCCACCTCGGCACCGTCGTCGCTCTCGCGGCGGCCGGCGTCGGGCTCGCCGTCGTGCCCCGTCGCGCCATCGACCCCGGGCAGCCGCTCGATGTGTGCGACCTCCAGGACCCTTGGTCACGCCGTCGGCATCTGTTGGCCTGGGGCGCCAGGTCCGCGACCTCACCGACCGCCGGCGCCACCGACGTCGCCAGTGCCAGGGCCAACGCCGCGCTCGCTGAACATCTGAGCAGGGCGGCGCGGTCCGACGGCGTATAGTATGTCAATTTGAGAGACTTGTGATGGTACGTCCCCTCTGGTGGAGGGGTGAGGGCCATGGGCATTTCCGAAACGGCGCCCTCCACGCCCCCCGCGCCCCCGTCGCGCGCCGGGCGTCCGGGCCTGCGGCGCGAGGTCGGGTTCATCGGGCTCATCTGGGCCTCGGAGGGTTCGATCATCGGCTCGGGATGGCTGTTCGGAGCGCAGGGCGCGCTCGGTGTGGCCGGGCCCGCCGCGATCATCTCCTGGGGCATCGGCGGCATCGCGATCCTCATCCTGGCCCTGGTCCACGCTGAGTTGGGCGGAATGTACCCCGTGTCAGGTGGCACGGCCCGCTTCCCGCACTACGCGTTCGGCGGCGCCGCCGGAGCGTCGTTCGGCTGGTTCTCCTGGCTCCAGGCGGCCACCGTGGCACCGATCGAGGTGCTGGCGATGATCACGTACGGCCAGCATTACTCCTGGGCGAACGGCTGGCTGAAGACACAGGGCGGCCAGCATGTCCTGACCGCGTCCGGAATCATCGTCGCCGTCCTGTTGATGGCGGTGATCACCGCCATCAACTTCCTCAGCATCCGTCTGCTGGCCCGCACCAACAGCGTGGCGACCTGGTGGAAGGTCGGCGTCCCGCTGCTGACGATCTTCGTGTTCGCCATCGCCCAGTTCCACGGCAGCAACTTCACCGCCGCCAATGGATTCGACCCCTACGGTGCCAAGGGCATCCTCTCCGCGGTCTCCACCAGCGGCATCATCTTCGCCCTGCTCGGCTTCGAACAGGCCGACCAACTGGCCGGTGAGAGCGCCAACCCGAAACGCGACATCCCCCGGGCCGTGATCGGCTCCATCGTGATCGGCGTGATCATCTACATCCTGCTCCAGGTCGTGTTCCTCGCCGCGCTGCCCGCCTCGCAGATCCAGGGCACCTGGGCGACCGCCGCCTTCAACACACTCACCGGCCCGTTCGCACAGGTCGCCACCCTCATCAGCCTGGGCTGGCTGGCCACGATCCTCTACCTCGACGCGGTCATCTCACCGGGCGGCACCGGCCTGATCTACATCACCGGCGCCTCCCGCGTCTCCTACGGACTCAGCCGCAACGGCTATGTGCCGTCGGCCTTCGAGTCGACCAACCGGCGCGGGGTGCCCTGGGCCGGCCTCGTCGTCGCCTTCGTCATCGGCTGTATCTGCTTCCTGCCCTTCCCGAGCTGGCGCTCCCTCGTCGGGCTGATCACCAGCGCCAGCGTGCTGATGTATGCGGGCGCGCCCCTGTCGTTCGGTGTGTTCCGGCGCCGGCTGCCGGACACCGAACGGCCGTACCGGCTGCCCGGCGGCAGATGGATGTCCCCGCTGGCGTTCGTCGTCGCCAACTTCCTGATCCTGTGGTCGGGTTGGACCACCGACTGGAAACTGGGCATCGCGATCCTCATCGGCTATGTCGTCCTCATCGCGAACCGTGTGTTCAAGATGAACCCGATCCAACCCCAACTCGACCTGCGCGCCGCCCAGTGGCTCCCTGTCTATCTGATCGGCATGGGACTCATCGTCTACGCCAGCGACTTCGGACCGCTCAAGCATCCCTGGTTCCCGCTGTGGTGGGACATGGTGGCGGTCGCGGTCTTCAGCCTCGGCATCTACTACTGGGCCCTCGCGGTCGCCCTGCCCACGGCGAAGATCCAGCGCATGGTCGACCAGGTGGTCGCCCCGGAGGAGTCGACTCTGCACTGACCCGGCCCCTCATCAGCCGCTCGCCGCCGCCCCCTTGAGGAACGCGGCGGCCACGGGACCCGCGTCCGCGCCGCCCGAGCCGCCGTCCTCGATGAGCACCGAGAACGCCAGATCGCCCCGGAAGCCGATGAACCAGGCATGGGTGCGCGGCGGGGACTCGGTGCCGTACTCGGCGGTGCCCGTCTTGGCGCCCGGCTCGCCGGACATCCCGCGCAGCGCCTTGCCCGACCCCTCGGTGACCACCGCCCGCATCAGGGACCGCAGTTCGCTCGCGGTGGCGGAGTCGAGCGGCGCTGTGGGCTTCGCGCGGTTCTTCACCGCGTCCTCCACCAGGACCGGTTGGCGGAAGGTCCCGTCCTTCACGGTCGCGGCGACCGACGCCATCACCAGTGGGCTCGCCTCGACCCGGCCCTGCCCGATCATCGCGGCGGCCTTGTCGTTCTCGCTCGTGGTGGGCGGCACGGACCCGTCGAACGTTGTCGCGCCGACGCTCCACTCCGGGCCGATGCCGAACAGTCCGGCGGCCTCCGTCAGGCTGTTGTTGTCCAGCCGGTCCCGCAGCCCGATGATGCCGGTGTTGCAGGACCGGGCGAATCCGTCCCGGAAGGTCGAACCGGCGGGAAGCGAGAACAGGTCCTGGTTCTCGAAGCTCTGGCCGTTCACCCGCTCGTAGCGAGGACACGGCACCGGCGTGTTCTGCCGTATCCCCTTCTTGATCAGCGCCGCCGCGGTGACCACCTTGAAGTCGGAGCCCGCCGCGTAACGGCCGCGCAGGGAACGGTTCTCGCCGGTCGGCGGGTTGTCGGCGGCGGCGAGTATCTCCCCGGTGCTCGGCCGTACGGCGACGATCGCGGCGTTCTTGTCCATCCCGCGCAGCGCCTTCTCGGCGGCCCGCTGAACGCCGGGTTCCAGCGTCGTACGGACCGGCTTGCCGGGGGTGCCGTCGGCGGTGTGCAGGGTGGCGAGGGTGCGTCCGCTGCTGGTGCCGACGATGGCGACCGAGTCCGCGGGCGCCCCGGCGAGCTGTTTGTCGTAGCGGTACTGGAGACCGCTCTTGCCGGGGGTGCCCACCAGGGCCGGGGCGAGGCCGTCCAGCGGGGTGCCGTCGGCGGCCTGGACGTCCCCGCGGTTGTCGGTGTCCTCGCGCAGGGCGAGTGCGCTGCCCTCGGTGAGACGGGGGTGCATGACGGCCGGACTCCAACGGACCACCCACCGCCCGTCCTTGCGGATCACCGGCGCCGACGACGCGTAGGTCCAGGTGCTGCCGCCCTTGAGGCGGAATGTGGCACGGAAGGCGTAGTCGCCCTTCTCGGTGGCGTCACCGCGGGTGAAGGACACCTTGCCGGTGGGCACGTCCTTGGCGAGCGCGGTGAGCCGGGCGGTCGCGGCGGCCGGTGCGTCGGTGTGCCGCCCGGCCAGGTCGGCGTCGCCCGCCGCCCACGCGCTGAGGAAGGCGTCGGCCGCGGCGGCCCGCTCGTCGGTCTTCTTGTCGGAGCCACCGAACAGGCTCCACGCGCCGTACCCGCCCCCGCCCAGGACGGCCAGCGCGATCACGGCGGGCAGCAGACGCCGCCGACGGCGTACGGGAGGTATCGGGTCGTAACCGCGATCAGCGGGGTCGGTGTGCGGGGGCCCGGGGTTTGGGGTGTAGTCGGACATGGGTTCACCCCAGCAGGCCGGTGCGCTGCGGAGCCAAGAGTCCTATGTGGACGTAACCGATAGCCGAATGGCTATCATTGCTGGCTGTGGACCTGGTGAAGCATGTCCGGTACTTCGTCACTGTTACAGAAGAAAGACACTTCGGACGGGCGGCGGCCCGGCTCGGGCTGGCCCAGCCCTCGCTCTCGCAGCGCATCCAGCGGCTGGAACGGGAGCTGGGCGTGCGCCTCTTCGACCGCACCAGCCGGGGCGTCGAACTGACCGAGGGCGGACGGCTGCTGCTCGCCGAGGCACGGCCCCTGATCGCCCAGGCGGACGCCCTGCTCGGGGTCGCCGCACGGGTGCGCAGCGGTGCGGCGGGTGTGCTCCGGGCGGCCGTTCCGCCGGAGCTGGGCAGTGCGGTCGTCGCGGCCCTGGTCGGCCAGTTCCGGGAGCGGTCGCCCGGCGTACGGCTGGCTCTGCGCGAGCTGGGTGCCGAGGTGCAGCTCGCCGAACTGCGGGCGGAGACCCTGGACGTGGGCGTGGTGCGGCATCCCGTGGACGTGGCGGGACTCGGCCTCGGCGAGGTCCTGTGCCGTCCGTACGGTGTGCTGTTGCCCCGGGGACCGAGGCCCGGGAATCCCGACGGCGACGGTGACGGACCGGATCTGGGCGAGGGCGAGGGCACGGGTACGGGTGCGCCGGTGTGGCTTGCCTCGCTCAGCGGCCTCGACCTGGTGCTGTTCCCGCAGCAGTCGGCGCCCGCCCTGCACGCGGAGACCCTCGCGGTCTGCCGGCGGCACGGCTTCGAACCCGGCTCGGTGATCGCCGGTCAGGACCCCGAGTTCGTGGACGGCATGGTCATGTCCGGGACGGCCGTGACGTTCGCGTCGCGGGACCGCAAACTGCCGCCCGGCACGGTCTGGCACCCCCTGGAGGGCGAACCCCTGCTGGAACAGGTGTCCACGGCCTGGTTGCGGGGACGGCAGGACGACCCAGTGGTACGCCTTTTCGCCGAGGTGGTGGAGAGTGTGCTCACCGAACGAGGAGGAATGGTCCCGGTGATGGAGACGGCCGTGGCGCGGCGCACCGCCCGGCCACACCCGGCCTACGGCTACACGATATGAGCGGGGCGGAGGCGGCCGGCATGGATGAGGCGGTCGGCCCGAACGCGGCGGAGGCGGCCCACCCGGGCATGTCCGGTGTCCGGGCCCGTATCCGGACCGTGTTCGCCGATGCCGGGGTCACCGGCTGGATGCACGCGGTGGACATCGACGCCGGCACCGGCACCCGCGCCGAGGTCGCGGTCGGCGCGGAAACGCCGGTGAGCACGGCCAGTGTGCACAAGCTGTGTCTGGCGGTCACCGTGCAGCGGCTCGCCGACGAGGGACGTCTCGACCTCGACGCGCAGGTGGAGTCGCTCCCCGGTGACCGCACCCCGGGGCCCACCGGTCTGGCGATGCTGAGCGGTCCGGTACGGATGTCGGTGCGGGATCTCCTCGCGATGGCGCTGACGGTGAGCGACAACACCGCCGCCGATCTGCTCTTCGACCGGGTCGGACTCGCCGCGGTCAACGACGCGATGCGCGCCATCGGCCTGCGCAGGACGGTCGCGGTGCACACGATGCGGGATCTCATCGCCGCCGTCGACGAGGACTGCGGTGGCGACGAGGCCCGGCTCAGGTCCGACCCGGCGCTGCTCGCCCGGCTGCGCGTCCTCGACCCGGCCCGCGCCAACCACAGCACCCCCCGGGACATGACCCGGCTGCTCACGGCGCTCTGGCGCGACGAGGCGTGTTCACCGGACCGGGCACGGGAGTTGCGCGCCGTCCTCGGACTCCAGGTCTGGCCGCACCGGCTCGCCGCCGGATTCCCGTACGACGACGTCCGGGTGTACGGCAAGACCGGCACCCTGCCGACGTTGCGCCACGAGGCCGGGGTGGTGGAGTACCCCGACGGCGGCCGGTACGCGGTCGCCGTCTTCACCCGCGCGGCCCGCGCGGCGGCTCGGCAGCCCGCGGCCGACGCGGCGATCGGCACGGTGGCACGTCTGGCGGTACGGGCCCTGCGGGCTCACTGACCCGGACGAGTGGGGCGCCCGACCGCCGGGCGCCCCCGTCGGCCTACCGGACTTGCTCGGAGCCAGCCGGGCACCACGAAGATCACCCAGGTCACCAGTGGCGCTGTCACGGCCATGCTGAGCCCCCAGGTCATCAACCGCCTGAAGACCGCATCGCGTTGGTCCTCCGGGGCGTTGGCGGTGACCAGGGCGCCGCTGGTGGAGATGGGCGACGAGTCGACCACCGACGAGGAGATGGCCAGGGCGATCACCATCCCGACCGCGCCGACCTCACCGCCCAGCAGGAACGGCACGGCCAGCGGGATGAGTGCCCCGAGGATGCCCGTGGTCGACGCGAAGGCGGAGACCACCGCGCCGATGCAGCAGATCAGCAGCGCTCCGAGCAGCGGGGCGCCGATGTCGGCGACGCTCTCGCCGAGACAGTCGATGGTCCCGATACGTTCCATCATGCTGACGAAGGTGACGATCCCGCAGACGAGCAGCACGGTCGACCAGGCGCAGCGGTCCACGGCTCCCTTCGCGGACTCGGGGGAGAGCAGCGACAGTACGACCGTCACGGTCAGCGCGAGCAGTCCCACGTTCAGGTCGAAGAACAGCGCCCCGACGACCAGGCTGAGGAGTCCGATCAGGGTGAGGACCCGGACCCGGTTGAGACGGAGGGCGGACGGGTCGCCGTCGGCTTCCGTGGGGTCGGACAAGAAGGTCGTCGCGGTGGTCGCCGCCGTCGTCGCCGTCGTCGCGGTCTGAAGGGCGACCGGACCGCCCACCGGGACCTCGGCGCCCCCGCCACGTTGGGGACGGGCCTTCGGGAGGTCGCCCGCGCCCCCTGCGCCCGAACCTCCCGTTCCCGCACCGCCATCACCCGCATTGCCGGCGAGAGCTTCATCGATGTCGTCGGCCCGGCGCCCGATGAGTTTCCTTCCGCCGAACAGGAAGAACACCACGACACAGAGCAGCGCGTTGAAGACGAAGGAACTGACGAACAACAGCATTGGGTTACCCGGCAGATGGGGGTACGGCAGGTCGAGGAGTTGTTGGTGGAGGCCATTGACGACGGCCGTATCCGCCTGAGTGACGCCGCCTGGCCGGCCGGACGACGGCTGCTGTACCACGGTCACTGCCATCAGAAGGCCGAGGTCGGCACCGCCGCCACCATCGCGCTATTGAGCCGCATCCCCGGCGTGGACGTGGTCGAACTGGACGCGGGCTGCTGCGGAATGGCCGGCTCGTTCGGCTTCGAGTCGGAGCACTACGACGTCTCCATGACGGTCGGCGACGACCGACTGTTCCCCGCGGTCGAGGCGGAACCCGCGGACACGGTGATCGTCGCCACGGGTGTCTCCTGCCGCCAACAGATCTACCACGGCACCTGGCGCGACGCCTGGCACCCGGTACAGCTGATCAGGGAGGCTCTCATCGTCTGAGCCCGCGGTTCCGGTCAGCATGGGATCATGGAACGGAACGGCCCGGGGCACACGGTGTCCCGGGCCTGACGTACCCCCCGCTGAAGAGGAAACACATGTTGGAGCATCTGAAGAACCTCAAGGAAAAGGCCGAGGAGATCGCGGAGGAGCACGGCGAGAAAATCACCGAGGGCCTTGAGAAGGCCGGTGACTTCATCGACGACAAGACCGGCGGCAAGTACAGCGACAAGATCGACAGCGGCGTGGAAAAGGCTCAGGACCTCGTCGAACGACTGGGCGAGAAGAAGGACTGACGTCCCGTCACCCCGCCACTCCCGTCACGCAGTTCCCTTTCGTGACGACTGTTCGGCGACAACTCGTCCACGCGTTGGGCGAGTTGGCCGACCGCCGGTCACGAGCCGTTCCCGGTCTCCGGACGGGCGAGCCGACGCTGACGGAAGCGCTCGGCGAGGGCGGTCAGGCCGAAGACAACACTCATCGCGAGCCCGAACAGGATGGCGAACACCACGTCGTAGGGCTCGTCCTCGGGGGACAGCGCCAAGAGGAAGAGCGCGAAGGGTACGCCCGCGCACAGTCCGGCACCGACCGGATGCCGGGCCACCCACTTCTGGAGACGAGTCGGGGGCAGCCGACCGCCGAGGGCCCGATCCAGGGCCCAGAACCCTTCCGCCAGTGAGCGTCTCCATCTCGCCATACCGCGAGCCTATGACAGCCCGGATCAGCGGCACCCGGGTACCGCGCGCCGGGCTCCCTCGTCAGACCTCGTCAGCGACCCTGGGCGCCGGCCTCGTTCACCGCGCGGCGGGTCGCGTCCGAGAACATCGCGTACCAGGAGGTGACCCTGAGCCCGCTCTCTTCCCAGGCGCGGCTGGCGGGGGAGTCGGGGTCCGTGATCGCGTCGGGCGCCGACCGGAGTCCGGCGAGTGCGAGGCGGGACTCCCGGAGGGCCATACAGACCCAGTTCGCGAAATCGGCCGCCTCGGCCGGCCCGCACGTCCGTATTTCGAAGGTGCAGGCGAATGCGGCGTGCCATGTCGTGTGGCCGGCGGATTCGGCGTCGGCGGACGGGGGTGCCGCCGGATGCCGGATCGCTCGCTCCCACTCGTCAATGGCCAATATCGCCTCGTTCATCCGCTCGTGAAACCTCGCGTAGCCCTGACGGCGGTGGTCCTCCACGCGGCGTGCGCTGTCGACCGATCCCTGCGCGGTGACCTGTCTCTGCGCCGACCGGCCGGCGAGCCCCGCACCGACAACTACCCCCGCCGCGCTGGCGAATCCGGCCACCCCCGCGGCCCACACCGCGGCAACCCCCTGATCCATGGTCCCGATCCTGCCCGGACCGGCGCGCGAGGGGAAGGCGGCGTGCGCTTCCGAGGAGAGAGAGGGGACCTGACCGGCGCCCTGGTCAGGTCGGGCGCCGGTCAGGCGTAGGGGGAGGGGCCGTCCCTCAGGTGGTGCGGGCGGTGGTGATGCGGGTGACGGCTTCCAGGGTCAAGGCACGGTCGTGGGGTTTCGTTTCCAGGGCGCGGTGGATCGACAACCCTTCGATCAGCGCGTCGAGTTGGCGTGCCGTCGCCGGGTCGAAGTGCCATTCGAGAGCCCGGCGGCTGCGGCCCATCCACTCCCGGGTGAGTTCCCGGAACGCGGGCTTGCGGGCCGCGAGGGTGTACAGCTCGTGGGTGAGGACGAGTTCCCGTTGATTGCCGCTGGACAGATGGTGGACGAGGTCCGCGACCGCCTCCCGTGCCTCGTCGGGCGTCGAGGCGGCGCCGAGCCGCTCCTCGAACACGGCGACGATGCCGCTGGAGAACCGCGTGAACGCCTCCCGCAGCAACTCGTCCATCCCGTCGAAGTGATACGTCATCGAACCCAGGGGCACACCGGCGCGAGCGGCGACCTTGCGGTGCGAGGTGCCCGCGACGCCCTCCTCCGCGATGAGGTCGAGCGTGGCGGTGATGATGCGTTCCCGCCGCTCGGGATCGGTCCGTCCGGTCGCCACGGTGTGCTTGCCTCCTGGAGGGGTCAGATCGAGCGGACGACCCGGGCCGGATTGCCCACGGCGACCACATTCGCGGGGATGTCCTTGGTGACGACCGCTCCCGCGCCGACGACGCTGTTGTCCCCGATGGTCACCCCGGCCAGCACGATCGCTCCGCCGCCGAGCCACACATTGTCGCCGATCGTGATCGGCTTCGCCGCCTCCAGTTTGTCCCGGCGCGGCTGGGGCTCCACCGGGTGGGTCGGCGTCAGCAACTGCACGTTCGGACCGATCTGGCAGTCACGGCCGATGGTGATGGGGGCCACATCGAGCGCGGTGAGGTTGAAGTTGATGAAAGTGTCGTCGCCGACGGTGATGTAGGAACCGTAGTCCACGAACAGCGGCGGCCTGATGTGGGCTCCCGCGCCCAGTTTTCCGATCAGCTCCCGGACGACGGGCTGCGCGGCCTCGGCGTCCTGTGCGTAGCGGGTCTGGTACTCGGCCGCCAGCCGCACCGCCCGCTGCTGCGCCTTGGCGATGTCGGGGTCGTCCGAGATGTACAGGTCTCCGGCGAGCATCCGCTCGTGCTGGGTACGGGGGTCTCCCGCGAAGTAGTCCTTCACGCGTACGATCGTACACTCAAGGCGTACGGTCGTACATTCCCCAGTGCTGCCGTGCCCTCGCGTTCCCGATCCGTAGTCCCGACTCGTCTGCTGAGGCCCCGCTGTGATGGATGCTGCCACTCGCCGTTGGCGTGCCGCCCTGTTCCTCTTCATGCTGGCGGCCGGTACGGGCATGGCGTCCTGGGTGGCGCGGACCCCCGCCGTCCGGGACGGTCTTGAGGTGTCCACGGGCGCCATGGGTCTGGTGCTGTTCGGGCTCTCCACGGGGTCGATGGTCGGAGTCACGCTCTCGGGCCAGGTCGTCCGGCGGCACGGGGGCAGGGTGGCGATCAGTGCCGGTGCCGCCCTGATCGTGGCCGGTCTGCTCGTCGTCGCGGGCGCCACGAGTCTGTCGCTGGCCGCGGGAGTGTTCGGTGGTCTGGCGCTGTTCGGCGCGGGTCTCGGGCTGGCCGAGGTGGCGTTCAACATCGAGGGCGCCGCCGTCGAGCGGATCGTCGAACGGCCCGTACTCCCCGTGCTCCACGGGTGTTTCAGCCTGGGCACGGTCTTCGGCGCGCTGCTGGGTATGGGGCTGACGGCGGCCAGGTTTCCGGTCGGGTGGCATCTGTCGGCCGTCGCGGTACTGATCACGGTGGCGGCGGTGTGGGCCGTCCTGGCGATCCCGGCCGGTACCGGGAAGGACGCCACCGCCGACCGCGACAGCGAGCGGGACAAGGGCGGTTGGCGTCGCCAGGCGCGGGTGTGGCGGGACCGGCGGCTCGTCTGCATCGGGCTGATCGTCCTGGCGATGGCCTTCGCGGAAGGGGCCGCCAACGACTGGCTGCCGCTGCTGATGGTCGACGGACATCACGTCAGCGCCACCGCCGGGTCCCTGACCTTCCTTGCCTTCGCCTCGGCGATGACCGTCGGCCGATTCACCGGCGGCCCACTCCTGGAACGGTTCGGTCGGGTCCATGTCGTCCGCGTCAGCGCGCTGGTCGCCGTGGTCGGACTGACGCTGGTCATCGTCTCGCCCAGTCCGCTGGTCGCCGGGGCCGCGACGGTGCTGTGGGGCCTCGGCGCGTCGCTCGGATTCCCGGTGACAATGTCCGCCGCGGGCGACCACCCGCACGACGCGGCGACGCGTGTGGCGGCCGTCGCCACCGCCGGTTACGTCGCGTTCCTGGTCGGCCCGCCCGCCCTCGGATTTCTCGCGGGCCATATCGGCCTGCGCCTCACGATGACGGTCGTCCTGGCCTTCCTGGTCGTGGCCGCCACACTGGCCGGCGCACTCGCCCCCGCGCGCGACGAGCACACCGGTGCGCGGACCGCCCCCGGGGGCCACACACCGGTCCCCGACCTGGGGACCGGCGACCGGACCTGACCGCTCAGCGCTCGTACCGGCTGGGGAACGGGAAGTACGACTCAAGGAAGGCGTGCAGTCGGGCTCTGACGCGTTCCTTCTCGTCCTCGGGGGTGTTGACGTCGTTGAGGCAGATGAAGTCGAAACGGCGTGTGGTGGAGAGATCGGCGAGTCGCTCTTCGGCGTCGGGCCGGGCGATGTCGACGTACCGCAGCTTGTACTTGCCGGGGACGCCACGGCCGGTCAGATACGCGTAGTGGTGATGCAGCGACGCACCCATCGCGATGTCGGTCACGGCCCGGAACCGGGACCGGCTGGTGCGTGCGATGTCCTCCGCGAATCGCTCCTCCAACTCGGCCATGACCGAGCGGAGTTGGGGGTGCGGGGTGTGCATGAACTTGTTCGTGGTGAACCGTCCGTGGGTCCCGAGCAGCAGCTCCCGCACGTTCTTGCCCGCGGAGTTGGGCGCGGGCTCGTCGGGGTGCGGGGATCCCAGGCCGAGTTGGGACGGTGAGAAGGGGAGCTTCGCGATGCCGTTGGAGTGGAAGAAGTGATCGGGGGTGACCGGGCGGCCGAGGAGCACGTCGTCGTTGAAGTAGAGGTACCGCTCCGACAGGCCCTCTATGTGGTGCAACTGGGTGCCGATCGCATGGGAGTTGAAGACCGGCAGCGCGTTGACGTCGGCGAAGATGTCCTTGTGGTCCACGATCTGGATACCGGCGGCGTCGGTGTTCAGCCAGGGGGGTCTCTGACCGTCCGTGACGATGTAGACGTTGCGGACGAACGGGGCGAATGTCTCCAGGGACCGCAGTGAGTACTTCAGCTCGTCATGGCTGGTGTAGCGGGAGGCGCCCGACTCGCGGCCGTGAATGCGCGGCATCCCGCCGGAGTTCCGGAACGCCTGGCGGCGCGCGGCGAGTTCGGGGTCGCCGCCGTCGACCCAGGTGTACACGACGTCGAGGGGGATGTCCGAGACGTCGACCCGGGGCCGGAAGAGATCTTCGTACGTCGGGTGGGCGCGTCCCTCGATCGTGCGGACCGCGGTGGTGAGCGCCTTGGTGGGCAGTACGTCGGTCACCGGGTTCGGGCGGGGTGCGACCAGGGACTCGGCGAGAACGGAGGGCGGCGCCTGGTGGCGCAGGGCCCTCAGGTGATCGGCGCCGTGCTCCTCGTCGTCGAGGAGTGCCTGGCCGTCGCGCCAGAACTCGACATCGCAGCCGTAGGTGAGATCCGAGAGCAGTTGGCCGTCAGGACCGAGCAGTATCTCGCCGAAGCGGATGACGGACTGGCGCTTGAGCGTGGTGGGCAGGGCGCCGTCGGCGTAGAGGACGGCGTCGGTGGGCAGCCGGTCACCGCCCGTCCTCAGCGCGTACAGGGGCGCCGATCCGTACAGCGAGCGCAACGCGGCCAGCAGGTCCTTGCGGTCGGTGCGGCGGACGCCCACTACATGCCGGTTGAGTGAGCGGCCCGGTACCAGGAAGTAGTCGATTCCGGCGTGGGCCAGCGCGTCGGTCACCAGGCCCAGGTTGTGGGCCGACGCGCCGGCTGCCGTGAAGCTACGCACCTGTCGGCCGTAGAAGGTGTGCCCGTCGACCGTCAGGGTCCGCACGGTGTAGTCCGACGCCAGCAGGTCACGCCGCCGCTCGGCGATCCGCTCGTCGCGCCTACGCTCCTTGGCGGCGTCCCGGACGGCAGCGCGCTCCACCGCGCGCTGCTCGCGTATGCGGCCGGGCAGCAGACGCCCCCCGAGTGACGTGACGCGTGACGGCATGCCTGCTCCTACCTGGCGCATGTGAAAGGGAGAGGGAGATCGGGATCGAGAAAGGGAGAGAGCCGATCGCGCGGGTGAAAGGCGGCGATACGGCGAAATGGACGTGCTGCGGCGGAAGATGAGTGATGGTCAAGAAATGCCCGACGGGGGAGCGGTCATCTCTCGCCGTCCGTCACACGCATCCCGCTGTCCGTCATGCGCATCCCGCTGTCCGTCACGCGCGGCCCGCTATCCGTCACGCGCGGCGCATCGCCCGGAACAGGGCCGCAGGCGCTTCACAGCTTCCACATCCTCGTTTCCTGCTCGATGCAGGCTCCTGTGTCTGAATGTGGCGGTAAAGCCCGGAAAAGCCTGCCCAATGAACGTAAAGGAACTATGAAGTCGAGGTATGTGATCCGTCAAGTGTGAACGGGGGATTTCGTCCCGGGTGCCCGCAATGTGACGGCGAGATTAATTCGATTCCCAGGTGGCGGGCGTGTGCGGGTCACCCCGTCCAGGCCCCTCGATCTCGGGGTGCCGGGAAATCTCGTATCCCGGGTTCCAGCGGCATGTGATGTGTGCCATTGTACATGTCGCATGGCGCACGCATGGGCATGTCAAGGGTGAACTCAGGGCGAACTCTCCGGTTCATCAGCCCTCGTGCGCGACCACACCCTCACCGGGTCGCGCCTCGGCGCGGCTCCCCCCATCCCCGCTGGAGGCGGAAAGTGAGACCGAAGGTACGACGACCATCCGTCGTCAAACTCCTCGTCATGGCACTGGCGTTGTGTCTGGGAATCGGCGTGTTCGCGGCGCCGGGCCATGCGAGCCCCCTGAGTTCGGTCAGCGGCAAGGCGTCCGGTGCGGCGACCCCGATGAAGGCGCCGCCGGCGCCCTCCGTGGTCGACCCCCGCGGCGACGACCCCGAGCACATCCGCAAGACCCCACTGAAGCCCAAGGACCGTCCCCCGCTGCCCTCGACGAAGAACGCGCTCAAGCGGGACTACGACGACCCGGCGTTACCGGCGCCACGCCTCAGCCCCTCGATGAAGGCATCCCGGACGATCAACGGCCAGTCCGCCCACGGGAGTTCGACCAAGGCCGAGGGCGCCGCCTGTAGCGCCGCCGACTTCACCAGCCGGACCGGCGCCGCACTCGTCCAGCAGATCAAGGCGTCGACCACCGACTGCGTCAACACCCTCTTCAACCTCACCGGCGGCGACGCGTACAACGCCTTCCGTGAGGCACAGATGGTCAGCGTCGCCTACGCCCTGCGCGACGGCTCGGCGGCCTATCCGGGCAACAGTTCCACCGGGATGCCGCAGCTCGTGCTCTATCTGCGGGCGGGCTACTACGTGCACTGGTACAACGCGTCGACCGTCGGCACCTACGGCCCGACCCTGAAGACGGCCATCCGGTCCGGCCTGGACGCGTTCTTCGCCGGCTCCCACGCGCAGGACGTCAGCGACGCCAACGGCGAGACCCTGTCCGAAGCGGTCACGCTGATCGACAGCGCCGAGGAGAACGCCCGCTATCTCTACGTCGTGAAGCGGCTGTTGAACGGCTATGACAGCTCGTACAACGCGTCGTGGTGGATGCTCAACGCGGTGAACAACGTGTACACGGTGCTGTTCCGGGGCCACCAGGTGCCCGAGTTCGTCACCGCCGTGCAGTCCGACCCGAGCATCACCGACACGGTGTACGGCTTCGCGTCCTCGCACACCGCGCTGCTCGGCACCGACCAGGGTTATCTCGTCTCCAACGCGGGCCGTGAGCTCGGCCGTTTCCTCCAGCACAGCGCGATGTTCGGCAAGGTCCGCCCCCTGGTCATCGGGCTGCTGAACCAGACCTCCATCTCCGGCCGCACCGCCCCCCTGTGGGTCGGCGTCGCCGAGATGACCGACTACTACGACAAGGCCAACTGCTCCCTCTACGGCACCTGTGACCTCCAGAACCGCCTGGCGGCCGAGGTGCTTCCGATCAATCACACCTGTAGCTCCAGTCTTCGGGTCCGCGCACAGGAGATGACGGCCGCCCAGCTCTCGGCGACCTGCGCCGGCCTCGCCAACCAGGACGCCTACTTCCACGGCATCGTCAAGGACAGCGGCCCGGTCTCCGGCGACCGCAACACCATGCTGGAAGTCGTGGCGTTCAACTCCAGCACCGACTACCAGACCTACGCCGGCGCGATGTTCGGCATCGACACGAACAACGGCGGCATGTATCTCGAAGGCGACCCGTCCGCCACCGGGAACCAGCCACGGTTCATCGCGTACGAGGCCGAGTGGCAGCCGACATTCGAGATCTGGAATCTCAACCACGAGTACACGCATTACCTGGACGGCCGGTTCGACATGTACGGCGACTTCAACGCCAATGTCACCACGCCGACCATCTGGTGGATCGAGGGCTTCGCCGAGTACGTGTCCTACTCGTACCGCAACGTCACCTATGACGCCGCGATCACCGAAGCCGGGCGCCGCACCTATGCGTTGAGCACGCTGTTCGACACCACGTACAGCCATGACACCACCCGGATATACCGGTGGGGCTATCTCGCCGTGCGGTACATGCTCCAGTCGCACCCCAATGACATGGCGACCGTGCTCGGGTACTACCGCGCGGGCAACTGGAGCGCGGCCCGCAGCTATCTCACCGGCACCATCGGCTCGCGCTACGACAGCGACTGGTACACCTGGCTCGCGGCCTGCGCCGCCGGGAACTGCGGGGGCTCCACCAACCCGCCGGGCAATCAGCCGCCGACCGCCTCGTTCAGCGCGGCCGTCAGTGGTCTGACCGCCTCCTTCACCGATGCGTCCACCGACTCCGACGGCACCATCGCGTCACGCTCCTGGAACTTCGGCGACGGCGGTACGTCCACCGCGGCCAACCCGTCGAAGACGTACACCACGGCCGGCACCTACACCGTCAAGCTCACCGTCACCGACGACAAGGGCGCCACCGGCACGGCCACCCAGAGCGTCACCGTCGGCGGCGGAGGCACCAACCTCCCCGGGTGCACCGGCGCCGACGTACGTCAACTCGACCGCAACTGCCAGCGATCCGGCGTGTCCGGGACGCCGGGCAACTACTCCTATCTTTACGTGTATCTGCCGGCCGGGGTCCAGCAGTTCAAGGTCACCACGACCGGCGGCGCCGGCAACGCCGACCTCTACTACAGCAACAGCGGCTGGGCCACGACGAGTTCGTACACCAGCCGGTCCACCGGCTCCGGCAACGCCGAGACGCTGACCGTGAACGGCCCCGCGTCGGGCTGGCACTACATCAGCCTCGCCGGGGTCACCGACTTCTCGGGGGTGACCGTCAAGTCCGAGTACTGACAGGGCGGGAGGCCCTGAGGTGAGCGGGGGCGGGGATCCGTGGTCGACGGCGACGCGGGTCCCCGCCCTCCCCATGACTGGGCCCGCACGAAGGGGTTCATCAAGGGCTTACGAGGCCGGTTCCGTGGCCTTGGCAGCCGGCCGGGGCGGCCCTGCTCGCCGGCGACGGCACCCCCGGCACGGGCGATGCCGGATCCACCGGCTGGTACGTCGATCCCGTACTCCTCGCGGACGTGCCCGACGGCCACCCGCTGGACTTCTGCACCGCGCTGCGGACCGTGTCCCTGCTGCCGAGCGGACAGCCGGCCTGATCCGGGACGACAGCCCGCCTGACCCCATCGCACAGCCCCTCGCCATCTGGACCACGTCCGCTCCCTCTGGGCGGCCGGACGGCACGGGGAGCCGGAGCAGGAGTCGGCGCTGCGCCTGGGCGGCACTCGCTGACAACGGTGCCATCCCTGCCTTGCCGGCCGGGAAACCGCCCGTACGGGTCACCACAACGCGCCGTCCCCCGTCGCCACCCGGTGCAATGGACGGGTGACCGCGCCCCCGGACGACTGCCTCGCGCGCAATGACTGGATCTGCGGCGCGTATCTGACCACCCGCCGCAACATCCTCGCGGACGCCGTCGTCCAGCATCTCCAGCTCACGTTCCTCGCCGTGCTGATCGCCCTCGTCCTCGCGGTACCGCTGGCCGTCGCCGCGCGCCGCTGGGGGTGGGCCGCCGGACCGGTCCTCGCGATCACGACGATCCTCTACACGATCCCCTCGCTCGCGATGTTCTCGCTGCTGCTGCCGGCGTACGGTCTCTCCGCGTCGCTCGTCGTCGCGGGCCTCGTGCTGTACTCGCTGACCCTGCTGGTGCGGAACATCCTCGCCGGCCTGCGCGCCGTCCCCGAGGACACCCGGCAGGCCGCCCGCGGCATGGGATACGGGCCCGTCAGGATGCTGCTCACCGTGGAACTGCCCCTCGCCCTGCCCGCCGCCATGGCCGGACTGCGGATCGCCACCGTCTCCGCCGTCTCCCTGGTCACCGTCGGCGCGATCGTCGGCTTCGGCGGGCTCGGCAACCTCATCTACGCGGGCATGAACACCTACTTCAAGGCCCAGGTCCTCACCGCGTCCGTCCTGTGCGTGATCATCGCCGTGGTGGCCGACCTGGTGCTGCTCGGCGTACAGCGCCTCCTCACCCCCTGGACGAGGGCGGCCCGCGCGTGACGACCGTGACCGACGCCTGGCACTGGCTCACCGACCCCGCGCACTGGGCCGGCGACGACGGCATCTGGCACCGGCTGGTCCAACACCTCGTACTCACCGTCGTCTGCCTGATCATCAGCTGCCTCATCGCCCTGCCCGTCGCCCTGGTCCTCGGCCATCTCGGCAAGGGCGGCGCGCTCGCCGTGAACATCTCCAACATCGGCCGGGCCGTACCCACCTTCGCCGTCCTCGTACTGCTGCTCCTCACCCCGCTCGGGCAGTACGGCGAAGGGCCCACCGTCGTCGCCCTGGTCCTGTTCGCCGTACCCCCTCTGCTCACCAACGCGTACGTCGGCATGCGCGAGGTCGACCGCAGCGTGGTCGGTGCCGCGCGCGGGATGGGCATGACCGGCGGGCAGATGCTGTGGCGCGTCGAACTTCCCCTCGCGATGCCGCTCGTACTCAACGGCGTCCGCATCGCCGCCGTGCAACTCGTCGCGACGGCCACCATCGCCGCGCTGGCGGGCGGCGGCGGACTGGGCCGGATCATCACGGCCGGGTTCAATCTGGCCAGTACGCCGCAGGTGGTCGCGGGCGCGTTCCTCGTCGCCGTGTTCGCCCTGCTCGTCGAGGCGGTCTTCGAGATCACCGAGCGGGTCGTACCCGGCCTGGTCCGCCGCAGCAGGGCCGGATGAAGCGCCGCGCGGTGGCTCCGCTGGCCGCACTCCTCTGCCTGGCCTGCGGCTGCGCCACCGGACCGTCCCTGGAGACCCGAGGCAACGTCACCGCCCCGCCCGGCGACAGCAAGCATCTGACCATCGGATCCGCCGGATTCACCGAGAGTGACGTCCTCGCGCAGATGTACGCGCTGCTCCTCGGCAAGGCCGGCTACCGCACCGACCTGCTGACCGTGTCCAACCGCGAACTCTACGAACCCGCCCTGGAATCCGGGCAGATCGACGTCGTCCCGGAGTACGCCGCCACCTTCGCGGACTGGCTCAACACCAAGACCAACGGACCCCACGCGGCGCCGGTCGGCTCACCCGACCTGAACACCACGATGACCGCCCTGCGTAAGCTCGCCACGCCCCGGGGCCTGACCGTCCTCGACCCGGGCCGTGCCGTCGACCAGAACGCCTTCGCCGTGGCCGCCTCCTACGCCGAGCAGCACCACCTCAAAACCCTCAGCGACCTGGGGAAGTCCGGCCTCAAGGTGCGGCTCGCGGCGGGCGACGAATGCGTGCAGCGCCCTTACTGCGAGCCGGGCCTGAGGAAGGTGTACGGCATCGACATCACCGGGATCGACCCGAAGGGCGTCGGTACCACCCAGGCGAAGCAGGCCGTGCAGCGCGGCCAGGACCAGATGGTGCTCACCACGACCACCGACGCCACGCTCTCGGATTTCGACCTGGTCCTGCTCGCCGACGACAAGCACCTCCAGAACGCGGACTACATCGTCCCCGTCGTCAACCGCTCCCGCGCGGGCAGCGAACGGGTCACCAGCACCCTCGACACCCTCAACAAGGTCCTCACCACCCAGGACCTGGCCTCCCTGAACGAACAGATCGACAGCTGGCGCCGCCTACCGGAGGACGTGGCCCGCACGTATTTGAAGAACAAGGGCTTGATCTGACCAGCTACGCATCTGACACCGAGTCGAATCGGACCTCGTCCCGGGAAACGCCCTGTGCGTCCGCGTCCACCGACCGCCGCAACGCCTCATGCAACTTCGCCGGAGTCAGGACCCCGAGAAAGCGCGCGCCGTCGATCACGGCGACCCACCCGGCGTCATGCTGCAACATCACCCCGAACGCCTGCTTGAGCGGCGCCCCCACGGGAACCCACGCGTTCATCCGGTGCGCCAGTTCGCCGACCGTGCCGTCGGGCCCAGCGAGGGTCACCTCGTCGATGCCGACCCAGCCGTGCAGATCGCCGTGCTCGTCGAGGACCACCGCCCAGCGCGCATGCTCTTCCCGCAGTCGCGCGACGGCGTCGGCGGCGGACGCGTCGACCCGGAGGACGGACGGCTGCTCCAGGTCGGCCGGCTCGATCTCGGTCACCGACAGGCGTTTGAGACCCCGGTCGGCGCCCACGAACCCGGCGACGTACGGGGTCGCCGGGTTCCCGAGTACGGCGCCCGGTGTGTCGTACTGCTCGATACGGCCCTGCCCGTACACGGCGATGCGGTCGCCGAGCCGGACGGCCTCCTCGATGTCGTGAGTGACCAGCAGAACCGTCTTGCGTACGGCGGCCTGCATCCGCAGGAACTCGTCCTGCAACTGCTCCCGCACCACGGGGTCGACCGCGCCGAACGGCTCGTCCATCAGCAGCACCGGCGGATCGGCGGCGAGCGCCCGCGCCACACCGACCCGCTGCTGCTGGCCGCCGGAAAGCTGGTCGGGGTAGCGGGACCCGAACGTCTTGGGGTCCAGGCCGACCAGGTCGAGGAGTTCGGCGGCCCGCGCCCTGGCCTTCGCCTTCTTCCAGCCGACGAGCGAGGGCACCGTCGCGGTGTTGTCGAGGACGGTCCGGTGCGGGAAGAGGCCCACCTGCTGGATGACGTAGCCGATACGGCGGCGCAGCCGGACCGGGTCGACCTTCGCGATGTCCTCGCCGTCCACGAAGATCCGGCCGCCGGTCGGCTCGATGAGACGGTTCACCATCATCATGGTGGTCGTCTTGCCGCAGCCGGAGGGGCCGACCAGTGTGACCAGCTCACCCTCGCCGACCTCGAAGGAGAGGTCGTCCACGGCGGTCGTGCCGTCCGGATAGCGCTTGCTCACCTGCTCGAACCGGATCATGACCTCACGCTAGCCGGGTCCGTCAGTCGCCGCTCACCAGCACCACCTCCAGGGTGCGCGGACCGTGCACGCCCTCGACCCGGTCGAGTTCGATGTCGCTGGTCGCCGACGGGCCCGAGATCCAGGTGAGCGGCCGGACCGGGTCGATCCGCTCCATCGCGGCCGGCACCGAAGCGACCACCTGGTCCGGGACCCGTACGACACAGATGTGGTGGTCGGGGATCAGGGTGATCCTGCGGCGGCCCTGATCGGGACCGCCGTCCAGGACGATCGTGCCGGTCTCGGCGATCGCGAGCGCGCAGCCCGTGACCACGCTGTCGACCTCGTCAAGGGACCGTGCGGTACTGACCGCCCGGTCGTGCACCAGGGTCGGATCGGCGGCGGCCATCCACCCCTGCGGCAGTCCCGGCGGTACGAGGACGGACGCCGAACCCCGCTCGGCCAGCAGCCGCATGATCAGCATCGGCAGCTCCCCGGCGTCCACGCGGTGCACGATCGCCCGGTAGTCCGCCAGGTTCTCGGCGAGCAGATCGACGGTCTGGGCGGGCGTCCGCCGCCCGTGCTCCCGCAGATAGCTCCGGTCGACCGCCTCCTCGTACGGGGTCGCGTCGGGCGGGGCGTCGGCGAGGGCGCGGCGTACCCGGCCGAGGATCAGGTCCCTGCTGCTCATCGCGTCTCCTTCTTTCCGCCGTCGGTCCGTCGCCACCAGTCGCGGAACGACTCGGGCGGCACCTTCGGCAGATCGCGGGTCGCGCTCCACGCCTTGCCGGGACCGGGCAGCCGTCGCGGATGGAAGCGGCGGGTACGTGAGGCCAGGCGCTGGCCCGCGCGCAGGGCGCCCGGATGGTCGAAGGTCCAGCCCGCGGCGCGCATCGCGGCCCGCTCGGCCGCGTGGCCCTTCGCCGGCTTCAGCGTGACCTTGGCGCCGTGCAGCGTCACCGGACCGCCCTGGACGACCCGCTCCCGCAGTCGTACCAGCACCTCGGGGATGTCGATGGCGACCGGGCACACCTCGTAGCAGGCGCCGCACAGTGAGGACGCGTACGGCAGCGACGCGTCGATCTCGCTTGCCGTGCCCCGGAGTTGGGGGCTGAGGATCGCCCCGATGGGCCCGGGGTACACCGAGCCGTACGCGTGGCCGCCCGCCCGCTCGTACACCGGGCACACATTGAGACACGCCGAGCAGCGGATGCAGCGCAGGGCCTGGCGGCCGACCTCGTCGGCGAGGGTGTCGGTGCGGCCGTTGTCGAGGAGCACGAGATGGAAGACGCGCGGCCCGTCGGCGGTCCCGGCGTCCGTGGTGCCGGTCCACATCGAGGTGTACGGGTTCATCCGCTCGGCGGTCGAGGAGCGGGGGAGGGTCTGGAGGAAGACCTCCAGGTCGCGCCAGGTCGGCACGATCTTCTCGATGCCGACGACGGAGATCAGTGTCTCGGGGAGCGTCAGGCACATCCGGCCGTTGCCCTCGGACTCCACCACGACCAGGGTGCCCGTCTCGGCGACCATGAAGTTGGCGCCGGAGATGCCGACCTTGGCGCGCAGGAACTTCTCCCGCAGATGCAGCCGCGCGGCCTCCGCCAGCTCGGCCGGCGTGTCCGTGAGACCGTCCGGCGCCGGGCGGCCCCACGCGCCCATCTCGCGCGCGAAGATGTCCCGGATCTCGCCACGGTTGCGGTGGATCGCGGGAACCAGGATGTGCGACGGGCGGTCCTTGCCGAGCTGCACGATCAGCTCCGCGAGGTCCGTCTCGTACGCGTGGATGCCCTCGGCCTCCAGCGCCTCGTTGAGGCCGATCTCCTGCGTGGCCATCGACTTGACCTTCACGACCTCGCTCTCGCCGGTCTCCTTGACCAGGCGGGTGACGATCCGGTTCGCCTCGTCCGCGTCGGCCGCCCAGTGCACGACGCCGCCCGCGCGGGTCACCGACTCCTCCAACTGGACGAGATACCGGTCGAGATGGCGGAGCGTGTGGTCCTTGATCTGCTTGCCCGCCTCGCGCAGCCGGTCCCAGTCGTCGAGTTCGGCGACCGCGCGGGCCCGCTTGTCGCGGATGGTGTGGGTGGCGTGCCGCAGATTGCCGCGCAGCGTCTCGTCGCGTACGGCGTCGTGCGCGGCCACCGGGAACGCCGGCATCCCGACGAAGGTCCCGCTCATGCCAGGGGCTCCTCTTCCGTGCTCGCCAGGATCTCCGCGATGTGGACGGGGCGTTGGGCCGTGTGCAGCCGGGTCATGGTGCCGCCGATGTGCATGAGGCAGGAGTTGTCCGCGGCGCACAGCACATCGGCGCCCGTGGAGGCGGCGTTGCGCACCTTGTCGGCGCCCATCGCGGCGGAGACATCGGAGTTCTTCATGGCGAAGGTGCCGCCGAAGCCACAGCACTCGTCGGCGCCGGGCAGCTCCAGGAGTTCCAGTCCCTTCACCGCCCGCAGTAGCCGCGTCGGACGGTCCCCGAGGCCGAGCGAGCGCAGCCCGTGACAGGTCGGGTGGTACGTGACCGTGTGCGGGTAGCACGCGCCCACGTCCGTCACGCCCAGGACGTCCACCAGGAACTCCGTCAACTCGTACGTCTTCGGCACCACCGGGGCCAGTGCCGTCGCCAGGGTGTCGCCCCGGCCCTCCGCGCGGGCCCGCTCGCCCAGCCTCGGATACAGCTCCCGCACCATCGCCCCGCAGGAACCCGACGGAGTCACGATCGCGTCGTATTCACCGAAAACATCGGAGAAATGACGGGCCATGGGCTCCGCCTGATGCCGATAACCCGTGTTGTAGTGGGCCTGTCCGCAGCAGGTCTGGGCACTCGGGAACTCGACCTCGACCCCCAGTCTGGCCAGCAGTTTCACCACGGCACGGCCCGTATCGGGATAGAGCGTGTCGTTGACACAGGTCAGGAACAGGGCGACACGCATCGCTGGTTCCTCCTCATCAGTCATCGGATGGATGCAGAGTACGCCTTGCGGCGGGCTGACCGGGAGATCTGGGGTGCCGTCTCCTTGGTGCGGGGTGATCCCACCCGCCCGCCCGTGTGGTGTGTGACGCTGCGTCGTCGGCCGCGTGCCTCTGGTCGGCTGACGAGGGACGCTGCCGCGTGCCCGGCGGCCGGTGCCGCCCTTCGGGTCGTAGCGGCTCCTCTCCTCGGAGCGGGGTGATCCCACCCGCCCGCCCATGTGGTGGGCGGGCGTGCGTCGTCGGCTGCCCGTTTCTGGCCTTGTGGTGGGCGGTGGTGCGTCGGCGGCTGCCGGTTTCTGGGCTTGTCGTGTGCGGGTGCGCGGTGGCGTCCACGGCGGCCTTGTGGTGTGCGGGTGCGGGGCGTCGGTCGTTCTTTCGGTGCCTGCCCTTTTTGGTCAGGTGATTCGGGATTCCGCCTCTTGCCAGTGGGTCCTGGTGTTCCTTGGCTCGTAGCGGTGTACCTCCTGGGTGTCGGCTACGAGTTGTCTCAGTGTCGTGCGGTCCGGGCTCAGGGTGCCGTGGGTGCGGGCCTGGACGAGGACGTTGCCGAGTGCGGCGGCCTCGGCCGGGCCCGCTACCACCGGCAATCCGCAGGCGTCGGCGGTGAGTTGGCACAGGAGTGCGTTACGGGCGCCGCCGCCGACGATGTGCACCACGTCGACCGGGTGGCCGGCGAGCGACTGGGCCTCCTCGACCGCGCGGCGATGCGCGAGGGCGAGTGAGTCGAGGATGCACCGGGTCGTCTCGGCCGGGCCGTCCGGCACCGGCTGTCCCGACGCGCGGCACGCCTCCGCGATCCGTTCCGGCATGCGGCCGGGTGCCAGGAAACCGGGATCCCCGGCGTCCACGACGGAGCGGAGTGCCGGTATGTCCGCCGCGGCCCGCAGCAGTGGCGCCAACTCCGGTTCGCCCCACTCCCGCAGGCACTCCTGGAGCAGCCACAGGCCCATGATGTTGCGCAGATAGCGGACCGTGCCGTCGATCCCCAGCTCATTGGTGAAGTTGGCGGCCCGGCTCGCCTCGGTCAGCACGGGCGCGTCCAGCTCCAGGCCCGCGAGGGACCAGGTGCCGGTGCAGATGTACGCGAAGCGCTCACCGTCGGCGGCCGGGACGGCGGCGACGGCGGACGCCGTGTCGTGCGAGGCGACCGTCGTCACGGCGACCGGCCCGTCGAGCCCGGTCTCCTGGAGGACGCGGGGGAGCAGCAGCCCGGCCCGTTCGCCCGGCTGCCGCAGCGGCGGGAACAGGCCGAGGTCGACGCCGAGTCGGGCCGCGACGCCGTGCGCCCAGTCGCGGGTGCGCGGGTCGATCAGCTGGGTCGTCGACGCGTTGGTCAGCTCGGTGCCCGCCTCGCCGGTCAGCCAGTACGTGATCAGGTCGGGGATCAGCAACAGGCTTTCGGCGGCGGCCAGTTGACGGGTTCCACGAGCCGCCGCCAACTGGTACACGGTGTTGAAGGGCACGTACTGGATGCCTGTCGCGGCATACAGCTCGGCCGCCGGGACCGTCGCCCACACCTGCTCGGCGACGCCCTCGGTGCGGGCGTCGCGGTAGTGCACCGGATTGCCGAGCAGGGCGCCGTCGGCGTCCAGCAGGCCGTAGTCGACGGCCCAGCTGTCCACGCCGACCGAGTCGACCTGGCCCGCCGCGCGCAGCCCGTCGAGGACACCCGCGTACAGCCCGAGCACGTCCCACCGCAGTCCCTCGGCGACGCGTACGGGCCGGTTGCGGAACCGGTGGGCCTCGGTGAGCCGCAGTGTCCCGGGCCCCACCCGGCCGACGATCACCCGGCCGCTGGACGCCCCGAGGTCCACGGCGGCGAAGGTGCCGGCCGCCGATGCGGCGGCCGGCTTCGTGGTGCGGGTCGGTGGCTGAGCCGTCATCGCAGGAACGCGGCGGCCACACCCGCGTCGACCGGGACGTGCAGGCCCGTCGTGTGCGACAGGTCGCCGCCGGTCAGCGCGAACACCGCGTTGGCCACGTGCTCCGGCAGCACCTCGCGCTTCAGCAGGGTGCGCCGGGCGTAGAACTCGCCGAGCTGGTCCTCCTGCACGCCGTACACCGCGGCGCGCTGCGCGCCCCAGCCGCCGGCGAAGATGCCGGAGCCGCGCACCACACCGTCCGGGTTGACACCGTTGACCCGGATGCCGTGCTCTCCCAACTCGGCCGCGAGCAGGCGTACTTGATGGGCCTGGTCCGCCTTGGTCGCAGAGTAGGCGATGTTGTTGGGCCCGGCGAACACCGCGTTCTTCGATGCGATGTACACCAGGTCGCCGCCCATGCCCTGGGCGCACATGATCCGCGCGGCCTCCCGGGACACCAGGAACGAACCGCGCGCCATGATGTCGTGCTGGAGGTCCCAGTCCCGCGCGGTCGTCTCCAACAGCGGCTTGGAGATGGAGATTCCGGCGTTGTTCACGACCAGGTCGACCCCGCCGAAGGCGAGCAGCGCGGTACGGAACGCCGCCGCGATCTCGTCCTCGCTCGTCACATCGACCGTGACGGCCACCGCCTTGTCCGGGCCGCCCAGTTCCTTCGCGACACTCTCGGCGGTCGCCGCGTCCCGGTCGGCGACGACGACACACGCGCCCTCCGCGACCAGCCGGTGCGCGATGGCCCGCCCGATCCCGGAGCCCGCCCCGGTCACCAGCGCCACCCGGGTGGCCAGCGGACGCGGCGCCGGCATCCGCCGCAGCTTCGCCTCCTCCAGGGCCCAGTACTCGATACGGAACTTCTCCGACTCCTCGATCGGCGCGTACGAGGACACGGCCTCGGCGCCCCGCATCACGTTGATCGCGTTGACGTAGAACTCACCGGCGACCCGCGCGGTCTGCTTGTCCTTGCCGAAGCTGAACATGCCGACGCCCGGCACCAGGACGATCGCCGGGTCGGCGCCGCGCATCGCGGGCGAGTCCGCGTCGGCGTGCCGCGAGTAGTAGGCGGCGTACTCCGTCCGGTACTCCTCGTGCAGTTCCCGCAGCCGTGCGACCGTCTCCTCCAGGGGCGCCGTCGGCGGCAGATCCAGGACCAGCGGCCTGACCTTGGTGCGCAGGAAGTGGTCGGGGCAGGAGGTGCCGAGGGCCGCGAGGCGCGGGTGTTCGGCGCGCGCGACGAAGTCGAGGACCACGTCGGAGTCCGTGAAGTGGCCGACCTGCGGCCTGTCCTGCGAGGCGAGACCCCGGACCACGGGCCCGAGCGCGGCGGCCCGTGCCCGGCGCTCGTCATCGGGCAGCGGCTCGTACCCCGCGACGACCGGGCCGAACGGCTCCGGCCTGCCTCGCTCGGCGAGGAACGTCTCGGCGGTGCGGATGATGTGCAGGGCGTTACGCTCGCACGCGGCGGAGGTGTCGCCCCAGGCGGTGATGCCATGACCGCCGAGCACACAGCCGATCGCCTCGGGGTGAGCCTCCTTCACCGCGGCGATGTCCAGGCCGAGTTGGAAGCCGGGGCGGCGCCAGGGCACCCACACCACGGTGTCGCCGAAGCACTCGGCGGTCAGCCGCTCGCCGTCGGCCGCGCAGGCCAGCGCGATACCGGAGTCGGGATGCAGATGGTCGACATGCGCGGCGTCCACCAGGCCGTGCATCGCCGTGTCGATGGAGGGAGCGGCGCCGCCCTTGCCGTGCAGGCAGTAGTCGAAGGCCGCGACCATTTCGTCCTCACGCGCCACACCCGGGTACACGTCCTTCAGGGCGCGCAGCCGGTCCAGACGCAGCACGGCGAGACCCGCCTCGGTGAGTGTGCCGAGGTCGCCGCCGGAGCCCTTGACCCACATCAGGTCGATGTCGGTGCCTGTGACCGGGTCGGGCTCGGAGCCCTTCGCGGAGGTGTTGCCGCCCGCGTAGTTGGTGTTGCGGGGGTCCGCCCCGAGCCGGTGCGAGCGGTCCAACAGCTCACCCGGCACTGGATTCTGACGCTTCGTCATCCCGCTGTCACTCCCTGCCGTTCCGCTCCCCGTCATCCCGCTCACGCTCCCCATCCGGCCTGCTCGCCGCCGACCCGCTCCGCCACGATCCGCTCCTGCCAGCCCGACGCCCGATAGGCGGCCATCGGGTCGGGGGCCAGCCCCGACTCCTCGCGCAGTTCGGCGAGCAGCGGCCGGACATCGGTGTTGTACGCGTCCATCACCACCGCGTTCGCGGCCAGCACGTCGCCGGTCGACTGCGCGTCGCGCAGCGCGTCCGCGTCCACGAGCAGCGCCTTCGCGGTCGCCTCCTGGACGTTCATCACCGAGCGGATGATCGCGGGGATCTTTGCCTCGATGTTGTGGCACTGATCGAGCATGAAGGCGGTGTCGTCGGTGAACCCGCCGCCGCGCACCACCTCGTACATGATCCGGAACAGCTGGAAGGGATCGGCGGCGCCGACCATCAGGTCGTCGTCCGCGTAGAAGCGGGAGTTGAAGTCGAAGGCGCCGAGCTTGCCCTCGCGCAGCAGCGTCGCCACGATGAACTCGATGTTGGTGCCGGGCGCGTGGTGCCCGGTGTCCACGACGACCTGCGCCTTCGGGCCGAGTTTGAGGCAGTGCGCGTACGCCGTGCCCCAGTCGGGCACGTCGGTGGCGTAGAACGCGGGCTCGAAGAGCTTGTACTCCAGGAGCATCCGCTGCCCCTCACCCAGCCGCTCGTAGACCGCGGCGAGTGCCTCGGCGAGCCGGTCCTGACGGTCGCGGAGGTCGTCCTGGCCCGGATAGTTGGTGCCGTCCGAGAACCACAGCTTGAGATCGCGCGAGCCCGTGGCGTCCATGACGTCGACGCACTCCAGGAGATGCCCGAGCGCCTTGCGCCGGATCGCCGGGTCGGGGTTGGTGACCGAGCCCAGCTTGTAGTCGTCGTCCTGGAACACATTGGAGTTGATCGCGCCGAGCCGCAGGCCGCGGTCGGCCGCGTACGCGGCGAGCGCGCCGTAACTGTCCTCGCTCTCCAATCGGTCCCACGGGATGTGCAGCGCCACGCTCGGCGCCACGCCGGTGAACTCGTGGACACGGGCCGCGTCGTCGAGCTTCTCGCGTGGGTCGCGCGGAACCCCGGGCTGCGTGAACACCTTGAACCGGGTGCCGGAGTTCCCGTACGCCCAGGAGGGTGTCTCGATCCGCTGGGTCGCGAGCGCCGACTTCACGGCCGACAGGTCTGGCATGAGGCCACCTCTGAAAACGATTCAATCGAACAACCGGCACCCTTGCGCGACTCGGCCCCGACGTCAAGACCCCAGCCCGCACTTGCGGTCTTTCTGGAATTTGGCGAGCGGAACCCCTTGACGTGGTTCCGGCCCACGGTTAGCTTCCCGGCAACTCGATTGAAACATTTCATCTCTTCGTCAGCGGGAGCAGCCTCATGACCCAGTCGGAACCGGACACCGCTCCGGTCCTCGCGCTCCGGGGGGTGAGCAAATCCTTCGGCGCCGTGCGCGCGCTCCGGGACGTGTCCCTGCGGCTGTACGCGGGGGAGGCACACGCCCTCGCGGGTGAGAACGGCGCCGGCAAGTCGACACTCATCAAGACCCTGGCCGGCGTGTACCGCCCGGACACCGGCACCGTCCTGCTCGACGGCGAGCCGGCCGTCCTGCACGGCCCCGCCGACGCCCGCGACGCCGGAATCGCCGTGATCTACCAGGAGCCGACGCTCTTCCCGGACCTGTCCGTCGCCGAGAACATCTTCATGGGCCGCCAGCCCCGCCGCTCCCTGGGCCGCGTCGACCACAAGGCCGTACGCGCCGCCGCTGCCGCCCTCTTCGCGCGGCTCGGCGTCGACCTGGACCCGGAGCAGCCCGCGCGCGGACTGTCCATCGCCGACCAGCAGATCGTCGAGATCGCCAAGGCCCTCTCGTTCGACGCCCGCGTCCTGATCATGGACGAGCCGACCGCCGCCCTCACCGGCAGCGAGGTCGCCCGCCTCTTCGGCGTCGTACGGACCCTGCGCGCCCAGGGCGCGGCGGTGCTGTTCATCTCGCACCGTCTGGAGGAGATCTTCGAGCTGTGCCAGCGCGTCACCACGCTACGCGACGGCGCCCTGATCGCCAGCGAGCCCCTGGACGGGCTCACCGAGGACGATCTCGTACGCCGCATGGTCGGCCGCGAGCTGGACGAGCTGTACCCCAAGCAGGCCACCGAGATCGGTGAAGTCGCCCTGAGCGTGCGCCGGTTGACCCGTGAGGGCGTCTTCACGGATGTGTCGTTCGAGGTGCGGCGCGGCGAGATCGTCGGGCTCGCGGGACTCGTCGGCGCCGGGCGCAGCGAGGTCGCGCGGGCCGTCTTCGGCGTCGACCGCTGGGACGCCGGCACCGTCGAGGTCGACGGCCGCCCGCTCGTCAACGGCGCGCCCAGCACCGCGATGGCCGCGGGGCTCGCCCTCGTCCCCGAGGACCGGCGCGCCCAGGGCCTCGTGATGGACATGTCCATCGAGCGGAACATCGGGCTCACCGGGCTGCGCAGCACCGTCCGCGCGGGCCTCATGGACCGCCGCGCCGAACGCAGCCGCTCCCTGGACTGGGCGGTGCGCCTCCAGGTCAAGTACGCCCGCATCGCGGACGCCGTCGGCACCCTGTCCGGCGGTAATCAGCAGAAGGTCGTCCTCGCCAAGTGGCTGGCCACCGGACCCACGGTCCTGATCGTGGACGAGCCCACGCGCGGCATCGACGTCGGCACCAAGGCCGAGGTGCACCGGCTCCTGTCGGGCCTGGCCGCCGACGGCGTCGCCGTCCTGATGATCTCCTCCGACCTGCCCGAGATCCTCGGCATGGCCGACCGCGTCCTCGTCATGCACGAGGGCCGCCTCACCGCCGAGATACCCCGCGCCGACGCCACCGAGGAGTCCGTCATGGCCGCTGCCACCGGACGCGACCACGGGAGGGCCGCGTGACCGTCACCGAACGCCCCGCGGCGCCCGCCGTCGACCCCGAGAAGGCCGGCGGTACCCGGCTCGTGGACCGGGTCTTCAAGATGCGGGAACTCGCCATCCTGCTGGTCTTCCTGGTGATGATCGGCGTCACCCAGGCCGGCAACAGCGAATTCCTGTCCGAGCAGGGCATCAAGGACCTGCTCCTCAACGCCACCATCCTGGTCCTGGTCGCCACCGGGCAGGCCCTCGTGGTGATCACCAAGAACGTCGACCTGTCCGTCGGCTCCACACTCGGTATCAGCGCCTTCGCCGCGGGCACCTACCTCCAGGGCGGCGGCAACGGCGTCGTCGCGATCGTCATCGCCGTCGCGCTCGGCATCGGCTGCGGCCTCCTGAACGGCGCGCTCGTCAGCCTCGGCCAGGTCCCCGCCCTCGTCGTCACCCTCGGCACCCTCTACATCATCCGGGGCATCGACTCGATCTGGGTCGGCTCCCGCCAGATCACCGCGTCCGACCTGCCCGGCGGCTTCGTCGACTTCGGCTCCGGCGGGATCTCCGCGGTGCCCTATCTCGCACTCATCGCCGCGGCCGTCGTCGCCGCCACCGCGTACTACCTGCGGCAGTTCGGCGGCGGACGCGAGCTGTACGCGCTGGGCTCCAACCCGGAGGCCGCGCGCCTCGCGGGTATCCCCGTCCGCAAGCGCATCCTCGCCGCCTACACGGCCTGCGGCGCGCTCGCCGGACTCGCGGGCGCCCTCTACCTCGCCCGCTTCGGGAACGTCGACTCCTCGACCGGCACCGGCTACGAACTGACCGTCGTCAGCGCCGTCGTCGTCGGCGGTGTCGTCTTCACCGGCGGCTCCGGCAGCGTCTACGGGGCCGCGCTCGGCGCCCTCCTGCTGACCTCGATCAACAGCGTGCTGCCCGCGCTCGGCGTCAGCTCGGTCTGGGTCCTCGCCATCAACGGTGTGCTGCTCGTACTCGCCATCGCCGTCGACCGGATCGTCGCCCTGCGCGTCGCCAAGGCCCTGAAGAAGAGGAACGCCCGCCATGGCTGACACCTCAGCGCCGCTCGCCCGCCGTTCCCTCCCACTGCGCTGGGACACGGCCGTCGGGGTCCTCCTGGTGGTACTGCTCCTGATGTCGTTCTCCTTCGTGGACGGCTTCGGGAACGCGCTCAACCTGTCGTTCCTCATCGGCAACACCCTGCCGATCGCGCTGATCGCCCTGCCGATGACGCTGCTCGTGGTCTCCGGCGAGATCGACCTGTCCGTCGCCTCCACGGCCGGACTCTCCGGCGCCGTCATGGGCTCCCTGTGGAACGCGGGCCTGTCCATCGAGACGATCATCCCGATCTGTCTGCTGCTCGGCGTGGTCTGCGGCCTGGTCAACGGCCTCCTGGTGACCCGCCTCGGGCTGCCCTCGCTCGCCGTCACCATCGGCACCATGGCCGCCTACCGGGGCATCGCGCAGATCGTCCTCGGCTCCGACGCGGTCACCGACTTCCCCACCCAGTACCTGGACTTCGCGGCGGGCCGGATCGGGGACACCTTCCTCCCGTACGCCCTGCTGCCCTTCCTGGTGCTGCTCGCCATCGCCGTGGTCGTGCTGCACGCCACGCCGTTCGGCCGCTCCCTGTTCGCCATCGGCGCCAACGAGGAGGCCGCCCGGTTCGCCGGGATCCGCGTCAAGCGGCACAAGCTGTGGCTGTTCGTCGCCACCGGGCTGATGGCCTCGCTCACCGGCGTCTTCTGGGCCCTGCACTACGCCTCGGCCCGCTACGACAACGCCACCGGGCTCGAACTGTCCGTCGTCGCGGCCGTCCTGCTCGGCGGCATCGACTTCGACGGCGGCAAGGGCACGCTCGGCGGCGCCATCGCCGGAGTGTTCCTCCTCGGCGCCCTCCAGAACGCTATGAGCCTGCTCAACGTCTCCGCCCAGTCGCAGATCGTCGTCACCGGCGTCCTGCTCGTCGTCTCGGTCCTCGGGCCGCGCGTCGCCCGGCAGATCAGCACGGCACGCGCCGGCCGCAGGGCCGGCGGCGGCCCCGTCAAGGGAGAGGGCCACCAGGCCACCGCTCCCGTCCCCTGACCCCACGGCACCACCCGCGTCACCCGTAGCCCCCCTGCCCTGCCACCACCCTCAACGCACAGTTCGAAAGGGACCGACGATGTTCTCTCCCGCTCTCCGCCGCTCCTGCGCGGCGCTCGCCGCGGTGACCTCCCTCGCCCTCGCCGCCACCGCGTGCGGCGGCACCACCAAGAACTCCTCCAAGGGGGAGGACACCGCCAAGACGTCCGATGTGAAGGCCGACCCGAACGCGGCCACCAAGAAGGGCCTGACGGTCGCCTTCCTGCCCAAGCAGGTCAACAACCCGTACTTCACGGTCGCCGACAAGGGCGGCGAGCAGGCGCTGAAGGACCTCGGCTCCACCTACAAGGAGACGGGCCCCAACAGCGCTACGGACACCTCGGGCCAGGTCTCCTACGTCAACACGCTCACCCAGCAGCAGGTCGACGCGATGGCCGTGTCCGCGCAGGACCCCGGCGCCCTGTGCACCGCGCTCAAGCAGGCCATGAAGAACGGCATCAAGGTCGTCACCTACGACTCGGACACCAACCCCGAGTGCCGTGACGTGTTCGTCTCGCAGGCCAGCGCCGAGGCCCTGGGCCGCACCCAGGTGGAACTGCTCGGCAAGCAGCTCGGCTACAAGGGCGAGATCGCGATCCTGTCCGCCGCGCAGACGGCGACGAACCAGAACACCTGGATCGAGTTCATGAAGGACGAGCTGAAGAAGCCCCAGTACAAGGACATGAAGCTGGTCAAGACCGCCTACGGCAACGACGACGCCCAGCAGTCCTTCCAGCAGACGCAGGGCCTTCTCCAGGAGTTCCCGAAGCTCGCCGGGATCATCTCGCCCACCACCGTCGGCATCAAGGCGGCGGCCCAGTACCTGGCGGGCTCCAAGTACAAGGGCAAGGTCAAGCTGACCGGTCTCGGTACGCCCAACGACATGCGCCAGTACGTCAAGAACGGCACCGTCGAGGGCTTCGAGCTGTGGGACCCGGCGAAGCTCGGCGCCCTCGCCGCGCACGCCGCCGTCGCGCTGAAGTCCGGGCAGATCACGGGTGCCAAGGGCGAGACCTTCAAGGCCGGTGACCTCGGCAGCTTCACCATCGGCGACAAGGGCGTCATCGATCTGGGCGCGCCGACGGTGTTCACCAAGGACAACATCGACCAGTTCAAGTTCTGAGCGTTCACGTTCCGAGAGGCCAAGCCGTGCAGCGCGTCTGTTTCCTGCTGAAGGTCCGCGCCGACCGCGTCGAGGAGTACCGGGAGCGCCACGCCGATGTGTGGCCCGCCATGCTCGACGCGCTCAGCGGAGCCGGGTGGGGCAACTACTCGCTCTTCCTGCGGGACGACGGGCTGCTCGTCGGCTATCTGGAGACCGAGGACTTCGACCGCGCCCGCGCCGCCATGGACGCGACCGACGTCAACGCCCGCTGGCAGCGCGAGATGGCCGAATTCTTCGAGGCGCTCGACGGCTCCGCACCGGATGCCGCCATGCGTCCCCTCGAAGAGGTGTTCCACCTCGGATGACATGCCGCCCCGGAGGTGCCCGGGGCGGCATACCCTGACACACTCGGCCCGGAGCGGGCCGCCCTCGCGGCAGGACGGAGCACGTGGCACACATGGTCGGCATCAAGGACGTGGCGAAGCACGCCGGGGTGTCCGTCGGCACCGTGTCGAATGTGATCAACCGGCCCGACATGGTCTCCGAGGAGACCCGGCGCCGGGTCCTGTCCGTCATAGAGCGGCTCGGATACGTACGCAGCGAGTCGGCGCGTCAACTGCGTGCCGGACGCAGCCGGATCATGTCCCTCCTCGTCCTCGACATGGGCAACCCCTTCTTCGTGGACGTGGCGCGCGGCGCCGAACGC